>NZ_JXAG01000009.1 GCF_000814905.1 Enterobacter sp. Bisph1 | reverse complement strand
CTGGGTACGTCTATTGAGCGTCTGTCTTCCGGTCTGCGTATCAACAGCGCCAAAGACGATGCTGCTGGCCAGGCGATTGCCAACCGCTTTACCTCTAACATCAATGGCCTGACCGTTGCTGCACGTAACGCTAACGACGGTATCTCTCTGGCGCAGACCGCTGAAGGTGCGCTGAGCGAAATCAACAACAACCTGCAGCGAGTGCGTGACCTGACCGTTCAGGCGCAGAACAGCTCTAACTCTGCAAGCGATATCGACTCCATCCAGGCTGAAGTTAACCAGCGTCTGGCCGAAATCGACCGCGTGAATTCACAGACTGACTTCAACGGCACCAAAATCCTGAAAAACACTGCGGCTAAAACCTTTGATTTCCAGGTCGGCTCCAAAGATGGTGAAACCATCAGTATCACCATGAACGACAGCTCTAAATGGAACCTGTACAATGCAACGGGTACGGCTGGTACAGGGAATGCTAACGTAGCTTCAGGTGATCGTAAGGTAACAGCGAGCGGTTTTGATGTCCTGACCCCAACAGGCACTTCAGGTACCCCGGTTGTAACCACAGGTGCGCTGTCCACTATCGATGATGCCATTAAAGCGGTAGATACTCAGCGCAGCCTGCTGGGTGCGTCTCAGAACCGTTTCGAATCCACCATCACCAACCTGAACAACACGGTGAACAACCTGTCTTCTGCCCGCAGCCGTATTCAGGATTCTGACTACGCCACGGAAGTGTCGAACATGTCGCGCTCGCAGATCCTGCAGCAGGCCGGTTCTTCCGTACTGGCCCAGGCCAACCAGGTTCCGCAGACCATGCTGTCCCTGCTGCGTTAATCTTCGATTACGCTCAATTAAAAAAGCGCCGCACGTCGGCGCTTTTTTATTGTCTATAGAAAACCCCCAGCTAGGCTGCTGAGGGATCCCCACAAAATCAGCGCTAATAAACCAGCACCATACTTCGGTAGGTTCTGGCAAGGTGATTAAGAGCGGCGTCTAACGCTACTCGCTTCAAAATGAGCGGAGAGTGTCGCAGGACATTCTCCGCTAATGTCAGATATGAGATAACACGTCGCGACTTAATGCTGTTGGCCTGGTACCGCAGATGTAACCCTCTGTTTTCTGCATGAAACCCAATAAGCCAGAGCACAATTGTGCTCAGTGTCGCCAGCAGGCTCAGCACCAGCAGTCGTCCGGCTGAACGGCTGTAACTGCCACGCAGGCCAAAGCCGAACCGCTCACTTTTTTCATCACGAAAGTTTTGCTCTATTTGCATTCGACGGCTATATAACTTCATGATTTCTCGTGGTTTAAAATCATCTGCACTACTAAATATAAGCCACGGTTCTTTCGCTGCTTTACGGGCATCATTAATCTGTGATTTACGCAGGATACGGCACCGGGGATTCCTGTACTTACGTTGCTGTGATGTTTTCTTATGAAGATAAAAATGACCGTCACAACGGGCATATTCAGTATACCCCAGGATTCCCGCCCCGAGATGTACAGGCCGCGTACCGGCTCTGATTACCGGATGCCGTTCCGCTTTGATATCACTCACGTGATACCAGGACTCGCCTGTTCTTTGTTGCCTGAATTTGACAGTGCCTCTTATGCGGCCCACAAAGTCCCACCCCAGCAACTTTATATGCCTGAACCAGGCATTCTGGAAGCCAGCATCTGTAATGATAAATACTCTGGCCCCCGGGTTCACCGCTCCGGCAAGCGCATCAAGGAAAGCGAGTTGTACCTTTGCATTTTGCTGTTTTTCTGACGGAACTATCCAGCTTAATAAGGGAATCGAACGACCATCGCAAATCAGACTGGCACGGAGAACATGAAATTCCTGAGAGGGATAACCGCTCCAGTCCACCGCGATCACGCAAAGGGGCAACTGCCTCGTCAGCATTGAGATAATATTTTTGAAAATCAGTGGAATATCCTGCTGAAGTGATTCATTACCCAGCAGCCGATCAACACGCTTAATTTTATTTTTAACCTGCGCCTGCCCTGGCAAAAAACGCCCAATGCTGGTCAGTGTGAGTGATGCGCCGTTGATTAACGCAACTGTGGCATCCAGCAGAGCGTTTTGTCGGTATCTGTGAAAGGGCGCAAGAGCATTCCGTAAGAAGTTCTGACATACCTGGCGGGCAGGCATAGAGGTGATCTCATTGAATAGGTGGAACAATCAATAGATCACAAAACTCTATGCCTGTCTTTTATTGACCGCTCATTACTGGGGATTCCTCAGAGCTAGGCTGGGGGTTCCGTGAAGCTTTCAGCTTTAGGCCGGTTATTAAAACCCCTTTTGATTTGTTAAAACACGTTGCGGTCTGGCAACTGCAAAAGTTAAACAAGAAATCAAAAGGGGGTCCCGATGGGGACGAAAAGAGCTTAGCGCATACCCGCTGGAACTGTAAATATCACATCGTTTTCGCACCGAAATACCGACGGCAGGTCTTTTACGGTCAGAAGCGCAGGGTCATCGGAAGCATTTTAAGAAAGCTGTGTGAATGGAAAAACGTGCGCATCCTTGAAGCGGAATGCTGTCCGGATCATATCCATATGCTTGTCGAAATACCGCCGAAAATGAGTGTATCGAGCTTCATGGGGTATCTGAAAGGTAAAAGCAGCCTGATGATGTATGAGCAGTTTGGTGATCTGAAATTCAAATACAGAAACAGGGAGTTCTGGTGCCGAGGTTACTATGTTGATACGGTGGGAAAGAGCACGGCAAAGATACAGGAGTACATAGAGCAGCAGCTTGAACAGGATAAACTTGGCGAGCAGCTATCCATCCCGTATCCGGGAAGCCCGTTTACGGGCGGCAAGTAATCCAAAATGCAAATGTCAGATTGCTATGCGCCTGGTAGGGCGCGGCTGGTAACAGAGCCTTACAGGCGCATATGAAAAACCTCCGGCTATGCCGGAGGATATTTATTGTCTTTAGAACCTCCCCAGTCAGGCTGGGGGTTTTGTAACTTTACGGCGTTGCAACGGCGAACGTTAAACTAGAAATCAAAGGGGGCGAGAAGGACTCAGTGCATACCCGATGGGAGAATAAATATCTTGTAATTTTGTGCCAACACAGTGGTGACAACTATTTTGGCTTGAAAAATTCTCCCTAATTTATAGATAGGCTAAATCTCCCTTGATGTAATAGTGTTTAGACCGCTTCCAAAACAAAAAAAAGTTATTCTTATGTGTTTGTTTTATCGTGATTTTTTAATAAATACGCGTGATTCTGTTTGTTGTTAATACAGTTTAAAACTAAAAAAACTAAAGAGATCCTTAATCCCGTCGATAACTATTATGACGGTGATGAAGCCGCAGGCGCATACCGGAACTTACATCTATTACTGAAGGATAACTATCATGGCTGTTATTAATACTAACACCTTATCGCTGTTGACCCAGAACAACCTGAGCAAATCTCAGTCTTCACTGGGTACGTCTATTGAGCGTCTGTCTTCCGGTCTGCGTATCAACAGCGCCAAAGACGATGCTGCTGGCCAGGCGATTGCCAACCGCTTTACCTCTAACATCAATGGCCTGACCGTTGCTGCACGTAACGCTAACGACGGTATCTCTCTGGCGCAGACCGCTGAAGGTGCGCTGAGCGAAATCAACAACAACCTGCAGCGAGTGCGTGACCTGACCGTTCAGGCGCAGAACAGCTCTAACTCTGCAAGCGATATCGACTCCATCCAGGCTGAAGTTAACCAGCGTCTGGCCGAAATCGACCGCGTGAATTCACAGACTGACTTCAACGGCACCAAAATCCTGAAAAACACTGCGGCTAAAACCTTTGATTTCCAGGTCGGCTCCAAAGATGGTGAAACCATCAGTATCACCATGAACGACAGCTCTAAATGGAACCTGTACAATGCAACGGGTACGGCTGGTACAGGGAATGCTAACGTAGCTTCAGGTGATCGTAAGGTAACAGCGAGCGGTTTTGATGTCCTGACCCCAACAGGCACTTCAGGTACCCCGGTTGTAACCACAGGTGCGCTGTCCACTATCGATGATGCCATTAAAGCGGTAGATACTCAGCGCAGCCTGCTGGGTGCGTCTCAGAACCGTTTCGAATCCACCATCACCAACCTGAACAACACGGTGAACAACCTGTCTTCTGCCCGCAGCCGTATTCAGGATTCTGACTACGCCACGGAAGTGTCGAACATGTCGCGCTCGCAGATCCTGCAGCAGGCCGGTTCTTCCGTACTGGCCCAGGCCAACCAGGTTCCGCAGACCATGCTGTCCCTGCTGCGTTAATC
>NZ_JXAG01000008.1 GCF_000814905.1 Enterobacter sp. Bisph1 | reverse complement strand
TTTTTTTTTCTTTTTCATCTATGTTTGATGTTATGGACTTGCTTTTATTGTTTATGATTGATTGTATGATATTCGCTTTGCAATAAAAATCATCATCACAGTTAATAATCATACTTGGCGAATTAGTGACCATGTTTAATTCGTATTTTATAGTTACTTTATTTTTGTTTATTAACAAAAAAATAGATGACAAAATCAATGATAAAAAAACAAATAAAATAATGCTTACGATTTTTTTCTTAAGAAGGAGAAATAGCTCGATAAAATCAATATCAGATGAATTGTTTTCCATTTTTATATACCAACAACATTTGTTAAAGCATAAGTTAAATAAAAGAATGAAATTAAAATAGCCATGATAAATATTTTTGCGGATTTAGTGTATTTCATTTTAAAAGCCAATCGAATAAAAAAACATTTTACCTATTATTTAGGTGTAGGAAAACTCCTAAATTTATCCCTTTTGTTGCTTTTTTGTTCGATCGTGTCTATGGAGAGGGGGGTGTCAGGCAGAATCCTTTCCACATATTTTAAGATCTTCTTGAGATCCGTGTGTTACAGCCGTAATCTCTTGCTTTGAAAAACGAAAAAACCGCCCAGCAAGGCGGTTTTTTCGAAGGTTCTCAGAGCAGCAACTCTTTGAACCGCGGTAACTGGCTTGGAGGAGCGCAGTCACCAAAACTTGTCCTTTCAGTTTAGCCTTAACCGGCGCATAACTTCAAGACTATCTCCTCTAAATCAGTTACCAGTGGCTGCTGCCAGTGGCGCTTTTGCATGCCTTACCGGGTTGGAATCAAGATGATAGTTACCGGATAAGGCGCAGCAGTCGGACTGAACGGGGGGTTCGTGCATACAGTCCAGCTTGGAGCGAACTGCCTTCCCGGAACTGAGTGTCAGGCGTGGAATGAGATAAACGCGGCCATAACAGCGGAATGACACCGGTAAACCGAAAGGCAGGAACAGGAGAGCGCACGAGGGAGCCACTAGGGGGAAACGCCTGGTATCTTTATAGTCCTGTCGGGTTTCGCCACCACTGATTTGAGCGTCCGATTTTGTGATGCTTGTCAGGGGGGCGGAGCCTATGGAAAACGGCATTGGCGTACCCTCCGCTTTTTTCTCTCACACCTTTTCTGCCTTGTCCCTGTGTTCCACCTGCTTGCCGCAGACCCGTGACCGAGCATTGTGAGCGAACGCGCGAGGAAGCAGAATGGAGTCTGTCTCCACATTGAGCAGTACGTACTAGGCCTGTTCATGACTAAACAAGAGAACACCGCTCTGAATATGGCGAAATTCATCCATGAGCAGTCCCTTTTGTTGCTGGATAAGCTCAATGAGCTCAACCTCGACATGGCGGCTGACATGTGTGACCAACTTCATGAGGATGCAGAGGTGCTCTGTATGACTCTCTTTGTGCAGTTAAATGATCTAAAGGACGAAGGGTAATGGCGAAAATATCGATCAGTGAGGCCGCACGGCTGACCGGGAAAAGTCGGACAACACTGCACAGGTTGATTAAGACAGGTGAACTGTCCACCTGTCATGGGGCGAGAAACGCCAGAATGGTCGATGTTGCCGAACTTATCCGTGTTTTTGGACCTCTTGAGTATCGTCCGTCTGAACAGGTCGCTGCACAGGTTTATGAACACTCTGAGACAGGCGTTTCTACGCAGAATGAACAGGTCATTGCGCAGCTCCGGCAGGAAGTGGTACACCTGCAAACGTTAGTTTCAGCCAAGGATTCCCACATCGACAGCCTAAAACAGGCAATGCTGTTGATCGAGCACACGCATACCCGGGACTCACCCTGGTGGAAGTTCTGGAAACGCTGAGAACGCCTCAGTTGCCGGCGAGGCTTGTCTGATTTACTGAATGATTTAACCAAAACCTGTTTTTTTCGGCCAGTCCATGCAGCCCGATCGCCGCTTTGTGCCTTTAGGGTTAAAACATCACACCCCACGCAAGACTGCCTCTTGCCTATTTATCTTTTTTATATCCGTGGCATGACTGTAAATGTTTCAGGCAATTTCCAGGTGTCGCGCGAAATGTCGCACATTTGTCGGACACACAGGTGTCGGATCCGGCACTACAATATCGCCAGATTGTGGCTATCTCATTATTTCAGTGAGTTAAATAGCACAGCATCCGACACTGATGTCCGATACACACACCTGTATAGGGACGCCTGGATCCAACCACATGATATTCATCCAGGTGGCCGGATTGTGTTACTTATTTATATCCAGTGTGGTGCTGGATCCAGCACTGTGTCCTGCCAGTGTTTTCAGGCCATTTAAAGGGATTCAGTTTTTTTGAGGCTGTCCGTCGCGCGGGACAAGATGTGCATTTGTAATACATCTTTATGCTGTCTATGTGTCTTCGGAAATGTGCCTACCGCCTTATCAGAGGGGGGTAAAGTGTGTGCTGCTCCTGTCTTCAGTTTTACTTTCTAGGGATCAGGCACGACGGCGATGTATAAACGGGGTGATACATGCGCGGTGCCAAAGGATTCCACTTTTAAACCTGTTGTGGTTCTACGAACCACTGAAGAAAACTGCCTGAAACAGTCCTTTTTCGGCTCATTTGGTGTGAAACCGTCCGCCAGTCACTCTCATGCATAGCCATGCAGCCGCGCAGAAATCATCGGGCGTCTTTTTCACGATACGGATAGGTGAAAGGTGCAGAAAACCGGCGGGGGGCGCAGAAATGCGCTGAGGGCGTCTGAGGCGGTGCGCCGAACGG
>NZ_JXAG01000007.1 GCF_000814905.1 Enterobacter sp. Bisph1 | reverse complement strand
AAATGCCGCTGCGTTTAGGCTCGATTGAGTTGAAATCTTTTACCCACGGCGTCACTATCCCCGTCGATCCGAGCTGGGGAAAATTGACCAGTACACGCATTCATCGGCCCATCACGGTAGTAAAAGATTTCGACCAGACCACTCCTCTCTTATACCGCACCGTGTGCGAAGGCCGAACATTGAAGCAAGCGACCATCAAAATGTACCGCATCCTGGAATCAGGTATCGAAGCGGAGTATTTCAATATCATTCTGGACAACGTCAAAATCACCACGGTCTCGCCTCATCTTTCTCCCGGCGGTATGAGCAGTACCCATCTGGAAACCCTCGAAATGCGTTACGAAGCGATTACCTGGAAATATACGGAAGGCAACATACTCTACCGCGATACCTGGAACGATCGCGCCTGTGCCTGAAAATCTGCGGTTTGAAAGAAGGTGATATAGTCTTATTGATGCCTGTACTAAATCATTATTGGGATTTTGAACGCTTCCAGCGTATAGCCCGTTCATTATTGCCTTTCGAGCAGGGCTATCATGAAAAATCGATAATATATTGCACAACTACTCCTTTTTCACTCTTCATGGTTGTTATTGAGATCGTTTCAGAAGCGTCTTTACTCTGCCAGCAGAGCTTATCAATATCAAAGTTTCCCTGTCGCATATAGCCAAGCGCCGCCAGATATCTTTCAATTTTATCGATATCTTCCGTTCCGTAAAACTCTATGGCATAGACATGTTTTGCCGGACCGGTGATATTTGCAAAAACGAAATTATAGCGAGGTGAAATCCGCGGCATTTTTTTCAGCACTTCCGGGGTGTAAAAATTATATTCCCGCCTATCTTGCTCTGAATAATGCGCACTACCAGCCAATATCATCTTTATCCACGGCCATGAAAACGCAACTAAACCGGTAATAAATACGACAACGACGGAAAGTACCTTTGCCGGTTTACGCATAAGGCAGGTTTCCTCCTTTGGCTTTATCAATGTAATTTCCGTTATGCGAAATGATAGTGACAATGCCGGAACGAAAGTCATCCCAGAGACGTACAGTCCTGCATAAACTCCGGTAGTACGCCACGGTGTGGCCGTGCGAAACGACATTGATCGTACGAGTGGGATCCCTCATAGATTGGGAATAACTGACTTCATATCTTTCCGCACCGGAAACTTCACCATCATTAATCTGCTTTAGCAGCCTGACAATATCCGTTCCATGAGCATGACCAAGGTCAATCCAGCAGAGGACTTCGGTATAGATCAAGTCATATTTTCTTTTGTATTCACGCCCATCGAGAATGTCTTCACGTTTGCTCATCCCTGCTTCCTTTCCCTAATTTCCTGATACACAGAAATAAAACGGCAAGCTAAAAAAACTTTTTCTCGCACTCCCGTTTCCCTTAAATGGCGGATACCGTAGATAACAGCAAGTTTGTTATTTACTGAAACAGGCGTAAAGGAGATAACCTTAAAAAGCGGAGCTGATACCGATTTTTTCCCCACAAGCTTCTGCTCGCCAGCGATCACTTCGATTCTTTGCACAAGACACTCCTTAAACACAAATCTATGCCTATGTCTTATTGATGAAGTGTCCGGTTTAAATGGGAGCTACTACAACTGGTGCGCAAGCAAAAACAGTGGCTGATTGTTATGCGAGTTGATGCTGTTGTGCTCTCAGTAGCAAATCCTGGCAGTCTCATTAACTGCATTTTCAGTACTCCACTGTATAGCGCGAGAGAGTATCTGTTGATATAACGTGGCCTGTTCAAAAAACAGACGCCACGGCTGTTTTGCCAAAACCAGAACCTATTATTACCTGCATAGTTAATACTGAAAGACTCCTGTATTCAGCACGTTGATAGATTGGCCATGATGAAAACCGGCAAGGAGCAAGGATGTATTACGACGATGAAGTCATCGGTTATTTACAGGATAATAAAATTCTGGCGCTCCAGTTCGATCGCGTTTTAACGGGCACGGGAGAGATGGTTGCGGATTCGATTGATACGTTAGAAGCGGGTTTAACGCGTGCGCTTTATTACACGTCATGTTTTACAGAAGAGTATCAAGACGTTTGTAA
>NZ_JXAG01000006.1 GCF_000814905.1 Enterobacter sp. Bisph1 | reverse complement strand
GTTTCAATTTTCAGCTTGATCCAGATTTTTAAAGAGCAAAACTTCGCAGTGCACCTTCTCAGGTACACTCTGAAGTTTTTTTGTATCGTGCAGTAAAGATGGTGGAGCTATGCGGGATCGAACCGCAGACCTCCTGCGTGCAAAGCAGGCGCTCTCCCAGCTGAGCTATAGCCCCATCGTGGCGAATCTCATCAACCCTAACTACTGGTGAGGCAAGGCGTGGTGACACGAAGCATACTCCAGTATGTGAGTGTCGCCGCAACGCAGCATCAGCAGAAGTTTGGTAGGCCTGAGTGGACTTGAACCACCGACCTCACCCTTATCAGGGGTGCGCTCTAACCACCTGAGCTACAAGCCTGCAGAGATTTTTACTGCCCGTTATTTTCATCAGACAATCTGTGTGGACACTACAGAGAAAGGTTCTTTCAGGTAAGGAGGTGATCCAACCGCAGGTTCCCCTACGGTTACCTTGTTACGACTTCACCCCAGTCATGAATCACAAAGTGGTAAGCGCCCTCCCGAAGGTTAAGCTACCTACTTCTTTTGCAACCCACTCCCATGGTGTGACGGGCGGTGTGTACAAGGCCCGGGAACGTATTCACCGTAGCATTCTGATCTACGATTACTAGCGATTCCGACTTCATGGAGTCGAGTTGCAGACTCCAATCCGGACTACGACGCACTTTATGAGGTCCGCTTGCTCTCGCGAGGTCGCTTCTCTTTGTATGCGCCATTGTAGCACGTGTGTAGCCCTGGTCGTAAGGGCCATGATGACTTGACGTCATCCCCACCTTCCTCCAGTTTATCACTGGCAGTCTCCTTTGAGTTCCCGGCCGAACCGCTGGCAACAAAGGATAAGGGTTGCGCTCGTTGCGGGACTTAACCCAACATTTCACAACACGAGCTGACGACAGCCATGCAGCACCTGTCTCACAGTTCCCGAAGGCACCAAGCCATCTCTGGCAAGTTCTGTGGATGTCAAGACCAGGTAAGGTTCTTCGCGTTGCATCGAATTAAACCACATGCTCCACCGCTTGTGCGGGCCCCCGTCAATTCATTTGAGTTTTAACCTTGCGGCCGTACTCCCCAGGCGGTCTATTTAACGCGTTAGCTCCGGAAGCCACGCCTCAAGGGCACAACCTCCAAATAGACATCGTTTACGGCGTGGACTACCAGGGTATCTAATCCTGTTTGCTCCCCACGCTTTCGCACCTGAGCGTCAGTCTTCGTCCAGGAGGCCGCCTTCGCCACCGGTATTCCTCCAGATCTCTACGCATTTCACCGCTACACCTGGAATTCTACCTCCCTCTACGAGACTCAAGCCTGCCAGTTTCGGATGCAGTTCCCAGGTTGAGCCCGGGGATTTCACATCCGACTTGACAGACCGCCTGCGTGCGCTTTACGCCCAGTAATTCCGATTAACGCTTGCACCCTCCGTATTACCGCGGCTGCTGGCACGGAGTTAGCCGGTGCTTCTTCTGCGGGTAACGTCAATTGCTGCGGTTATTAACCACAACACCTTCCTCCCCGCTGAAAGTACTTTACAACCCGAAGGCCTTCTTCATACACGCGGCATGGCTGCATCAGGCTTGCGCCCATTGTGCAATATTCCCCACTGCTGCCTCCCGTAGGAGTCTGGACCGTGTCTCAGTTCCAGTGTGGCTGGTCATCCTCTCAGACCAGCTAGGGATCGTCGCCTAGGTGAGCCGTTACCCCACCTACTAGCTAATCCCATCTGGGCACATCTGATGGCAAGAGGCCCGAAGGTCCCCCTCTTTGGTCTTGCGACGTTATGCGGTATTAGCTACCGTTTCCAGTAGTTATCCCCCTCCATCAGGCAGTTTCCCAGACATTACTCACCCGTCCGCCACTCGTCACCCGAGAGCAAGCTCTCTGTGCTACCGTTCGACTTGCATGTGTTAGGCCTGCCGCCAGCGTTCAATCTGAGCCATGATCAAACTCTTCAATTTAAA
>NZ_JXAG01000054.1 GCF_000814905.1 Enterobacter sp. Bisph1 | reverse complement strand
TGTATGAACCGGCCACATGGGTAACACTTTAAACCGGGCACATGGGTAACAGGTTATAACAGTGCGGTAAGCATCTGATGGAGGTTTACCGTGCCCTGGAATGAGACTGTTACCATGCAACGTTTGCAGTTTGTTGCGGCCTGCCTTGAAGGCAACCTTCCGGTTGCCGAGGTGTGCCGCCGTTTCAATATCAGCCGCAAAACCGGTTATAAATGGCTGGCCCGTTTTTCCCCGAATGATGCCTCCTCTCTTGATGACCGTTCCCGGGCGCGTCATCAACAAAAATGCACACCGGAGTCTATGACTAAACTCCTGCTGGAGACGAAGCAGCAATATCCATTATGGGGGCCTGAAAAAATCAGACAGCTCCTGCTTAACCTGAATGTCAGTAACGTGCCCGCAGCCAGCACGATTGGCGATCTGTTCCGGTTGCACGGTCTGGTTAAAAAACGCAGGCAACCGGCTTTTAAATCCACGCAACGTCCTGAACTGCATACACCTGCCCGACCCAACGATGTCTGGAGCGCTGATTTTAAGGGTAAATACACCCATACCGGTGGGCGCTGGTGTCACCCTTTTACGCTGACCGACAACTGCAGCAGGATTGTACTGGCCTGCGATGCCACCTATATGCCTGATGGCCGGTTTGTTATTCCCTGTCTGGAGCGTGTTTTCCGTGACTGCGGCATGCCTCATGTGCTGCGTACAGATAATGGGCCACCATTTGCTGGCGCAGGTTTGTGGGGGCTGAGCCAGATGTCTGTCTGGCTTATAAAATGCGGCATCCTGCCTGAGCGTATCCGGCCAGGTAAGCCTACGGAGAATGGGCGGCATGAGAGAATGCACCGGACCCTGAAGGATGCACTAAAGGGACATGCAAAGTTCACTTCTCTGGAGGAGCAACAGATCTGGCTGGATGCCTGGCGCGAGGAATTTAATGAAATACGCCCGCACAAGGCGCTGGGCGGAAGAACTCCGCGCTCAGTCTGGTACCCATCAGAACGAATTTACACCGGGCCGCTTAAGACAATGCCTGTGCCGGAGAATGCCCGCGTGCTGCGCGTATCAATTAAAGGTGACTTGTTTTTTAACAGTACCCGAATATTTTTATCGGAGGCGCTCAGAGGAGAATGGGTATGGATGAAGCAGGTGAAAGAAGACCTGGATGAAATTGGTTTTGGTGATCTCATACTGGCCCGGTATGACAGACGAAACCATCGTATAATCCGGGCCGATTAGTTCAAAAATTGTCACCCATGTGACCGGTCAGATCTGTAACCCATGTGGCCGGTTCATACACGGTCCCCCCCTTTTCCCGTTCACGTGTAATGAATCGCAAGTGGCTGCCCAACATAAAGTGAACGGAACAATTCCACTTAAGCGAACGGAACAATCCCACTAAACTGAACGGAACAATTCCACTACACTGAACAATTCCACAAAACTGCTCAACCCCACCCCCATAAAAACAAAAAAAAGCCCGCTTTTCCGCGGGCAAACAATACTGGAAGCAATGTGAGCAATGTCGTACCAAATACCCGAGTCATCGACTCAACTATTCGGTAATGAGAAAGATAATCTTTATCATCAACGCGGTCAACCCCATCTTTCGTACGCCTTCATCCCCCCAAACCGCCCCCTAAAACTACCCACCAAAAAGCAAACGAAACGATAATTCTTGCTCGATTAAGAAGAATGAGTATAGTTCTCATTCTCTTTAGTGTTTGTGGGCGCAGCAAGGAGATTCCCCGCAAAAACAGTAAGTCTTCACTTACAGGGAACACTAAACATCGTGACGAGCTGCGCCGGGTTCACACGGCCCTGATAAACGATCGCGCACCTGATGCGCGGCGCGGCCGCTCGTCTACCTTGATGACATAAACGGTAAAGGATCCTCCCGATGAAAATGAAAACGTCCGTACTGGCTCTGCTGGCAGCTATGGCACTGGCGGGTTGCAGCACACATAACACCACTCAAGCACAACCGGTCGCTCAGGCACAAAAACCGGCGGCGCAGCTGCCTGCAAATGTCGTTAAACGCGAGCTGGCGAGCGGACTGTATGAAATGAGCCTCAGCCCACAAGGCGACGCGCTGTACGTTGCCAGTGCGGAAGGCTTCAAAGATGTGCAGGGCGGGGTGGTCTACAAACTGGATCCGACGACGCTGAAAACCCTCGGCGCAACCCATACGGATTTGAAAAACTTCGGTATGACGATTTCCCCGGATGGCAAAACTGTCTACGTCACTAACTCCCTCGACGGCGGCGTGAGCGCCATCGACACCAGCACCGGCAAAGTACTGGCCCGCGCGCTGTTCCCGGAACGCAACGAGAAAGACAAGCCCTTCGGCGCGCGTGAAATTCTGCTGCATAACGGCAATCTCTATATCGGTGCGGTTGCCGATCCGGCGCTGGTATGGGTCGTTAATGCCAAAACGATGAAAGTCAAAGCACGGATCAAAAACGCCGGCAAATGGGTGACCGGTCTGCATTTCTCCGAACAGACTCAGCGTCTGTACGTGGCGAACGGTGCGGGGGAAATTCTGGTGGTCAACCCGCGTAATAACCGTATCGAACAGCGCTGGAAACCGCTGGGCGATAAACCGGCGCTGCTGCTGAATATTGCTGAAGATGCGGATACCGGCCGTCTGCTGGTAACGGATAACTCAAAAGCCAAAACCACGCTGGTGCTGGATATTCACAGCGGCAAAGTGGTGAAAGAGATTGCGGGCGATGCGCTGGCGGTGAAATTCAACGCCAAACGACATGAAATCTATATTACCCAGCGCGACTCCGGCAAAGTGCTGAGCCTCGATGCAACAAGCTACGCGGTAAAACAGAGCTGGGATCTGCCGCCGCACCCGAACAGTCTGCTGCTGTCCGCTGACGGCCAGACGCTGTTTGTTACCGTCAAACAGGGCTTTAACAAAGATCACTCCACCACCGGTCCGGATAGCGTGGTCAGAATCGATCTCAACAAATAATAACGTCGGCCCGGCAACGGGCCGTTTCTTTGGTCTCTTAACGACGCATCATGATGAATAACAAAAAAAATCCTGCCACACCTTTGCGCAAGACAGTGCTTGCGCTGGTCATCGGTTCGGTTAGCTATAGCGCGCAGGCGGCGACTGACGCCAGCGCGAAGCCCGCCGGGGAAGAGACGCTGGTGGTGCAATCCACCGCGAACAGCGAGTTTACGCCGGGCGGCAATGATCTGGTGCCCGCCTTTTTGGATGGACAAATTGCGCACGGCGGCCGTCTTGGCATGCTCGGCGAGCAAAAAGCAATGGATGTGCCGTTTAACGTTATTGGTTACACCTCAAAGCTGGTGCAGGATCAGCAGGCGAAGACCATTGCCGATGTGGTCAGCAACGACGCCGGTGTGCAGGTAGGGCAGGGCTACGGTAACTTCGCAGAAACCTACCGTATTCGCGGTTTCGAACTGGATGGCGACGATATGCTGATGGGCGGGCTGGCGGGTATCGTGCCGCGCCAGATTGTCGATACCCAGATGCTGGAGCGCGTGGAGATCTTTAAAGGCTCGAATGCGCTTTTGAACGGTTCAGCCGGGTCCGGCGTCGGCGGAATGATCAACCTTGAACCGAAACATGCGGAAGATACGCCGCTTACCCGCGTCGGCGTGGATTATACCAGCCGCTCACAAGTGGGCGGATCGCTGGATGTCGGTCGCCGCTACGGTGATAACAACCAGTTTGGCGTGCGCATGAACCTGCTACACCGCGAAGGCGATGCGGCGGTGGAAAATGATCACCGCCGTACCACGGTAGCTTCTGTTGGTGTGGATTATCGTGGCTCCCGCCTGCGCACCTCGTTGGATCTGGGTTACCAGAACAAAACCGTCCACGGCGGTGAAATGGGCGTCAATATCAGCGCCGTCGATTTCATTCCCACGCTGCCGAATACGCGCAAAAACTACAGCCAGCAATGGGCGTACAGCGATATGGAGAACGAGTTTGGCCTGGCGCGGGCGGAGTACGATCTCACGGATGACTGGACGGCGTATGGCGCGTTCGGTGGCCAGCATGCCCATGAAGATGGCACCTATGGCGCACCGAAACTGTTTAACAACAATGGCGACGCCACGTTTAGCCGTATGGATACGGTGCGAATTTCTGACTCGTGGAGCGGCATGGCGGGGCTGCGCGGCAACTTCGCCACCGGTTTTGTCACCCATAAAGTGAATGTCGGCTACTCGGCCAATATCAAACGCGACCGCGTGGCCTGGACCCAGTCGGATCAGAAAAAACTGCCGGTGGTGAATATCTACGACAACAAGGATATCCCGCTACCGGAGAATGTGACCCACAGCGGCAACTACGACGATCCTCTCACCACTGCGCGCTATCGTTCCCAGGGTTATACCTTAAGCGACACGCTGGGCGTACTCGATGATACGTTGCTGTTTACCGTCGGCGCGCGTCATCAGAAGCTGTGGGTGCGAAACTACAGCAACACTACCGGGGAGGAAACCACCACCGCGCGCTTCACCCAGGATCGCTGGATGCCAACCTACGGCGTGGTGTACAAACCCTGGGACGTCGTCTCTTTCTATGCCAACCATACCGAAGCGCTCCAGCCGGGCGGCGTTGCGCCGAAGACGGCAGAGAACCGTTATCAAAGCGTCGGTATTGCCCACTCGAAACAGAATGAAATCGGGGTGAAAACCGACTTTGGCCGCGTGGGCGGTACGCTGGCCTTGTTCGAGATTAAAAAGCCGACCGGCATTCTCAACAGCACCACCAATATGTATGGGCTGGATGGCGAGCAGCGTAACCGTGGCGTGGAGTTGAATCTGTTCGGTGAGCCGGTGCTCGGTCTGCGCCTGAACGGCAGCGCGACCTGGCTGGATGCCGGGCTGACGAAAACCAAAGATGGCGTGAATCAGGGCAACCGACCAATTGGCGTGGCGAATTTCTATGGCGTGATTGGCGCGGAGTATGACATCAAACCCGTTGACGGTCTGACCGCCACGGCACGCGTGAACTATACCGGCTCGCAATATGTGAATAACGCCAATACTCGCAAACTCGACAGCTACAGCACGTTGGATCTTGGTCTGCGCTATCGGATGCATCTCAACGCCGATAAGAATCAGATGGTCTGGCGCGTCGGCGTCGATAACGTCACTAATGAGAAGTATTGGGCCAGCGTCGAGGACAACGGCACCTATATTTATCAGGGCGATCCGCGGACGGTAAAAGTCTCCATGAGCTACGATTTCTAAGGCCTGGCTGAGCAGGCGGGCGTCCCTCCCGCCTGTTGCAAAAAATGGCGCTTTCGAGCGCCTGACTTTTTTTCGACAACAAATGAGCAGCAGATCGGTTACACTCGCGGCACAGAAAAGCCACATGACAGGAGGTTTATATGTTGGAAAAACTGCGTACCCGCGACGGGAAAAAATTTCTCACCGCGGTGGTGATTGTGTTTCTCATCGCCGTGAGCGTCATTTCGAAAGTGACCTTTGAAGGCGTTGAAGATCAATACAACCTGCCAATGGAAGCCTGGACCGTCACCATGTTTATTATGCAGGGCGCGTGGGTGGCCATTTATAGCCTGATGTTCACCATTATTGGTTCGCTGCCCTTTGGTTTTTACTTTCTCGGCCCGAAAGACGATCGCGGCTGATGCCCTTTGCCCCGGTCTGTCACCGGGGCTGCCTGCTTGACCAACGCGTTCCTTTATCCCACCCCAGTATATTATCCTGTTTTAAGCCTCATTAAAGGTTTTGTTAACTGTCGCTAAAATTCACTGTTTTGCAGCCCATTGTTTCCTCTCAGAAAAGGACGCTTCGACGTCGCAATAACCATTCTATTAACAATTAAAGATCAAAAATTAATCGCCGATAGAGAAAGTTAAGGGAGCCCGTGCTTGAAGGACATTAACGATATAAAAGGCTGACTCCAGGAGAGCCGTAATGGCGAGAGAATCTGTAAGTAAAAAAATGAGCACCCGCGCGCAAATGCTGCTGACGGGCGCCATCACCATCACCCTCGGTTTTGCCGTCACCATCGGTGTGTTGAGCTGGCAGTCCAGTAGCGAACAGAAACATCGCGCTGAACAGTATCTGCAGAAAATTGCCGAAAGCGAGGCGCTGGATATCCAACAGCAACTCAACTATGCGCGCGATGTGGCACATAACCTGGGTCACAGCATGATTGCCCTGCCGGAAGCCGGCATCACCGATCGCCAGGTGGCGGATAAGCTGCTTATCTCCGCCCTGCGCGATAACCCCGATTACCTCTCCGTGTCGGTGATATTCGAAGAAAACGCCTTTGATGGTCGCGACGCAGAATTCGCGGACAAACCAGGCCAGGCACCGAAAGGCCGCTATGCTTTCTTTACCGATCGCGATCAATCCGGTAATTTTAAACTCCATCCGCTGACGTCAATTTTTACGCCGGGTCAGGGTGACTACTATCTGCTGCCGCAGAAAAGCCAAAAAGATACGCTTATTGAGCCCTACAGCTATGCCTATAACGGCGTGCCGACGCTGCTCACCTCTGTGGCCACGCCGATTGTCAGCGGTGGCAAACTCCATGCGGTCCTCACCTCGGATATCTCGCTGGCATCCTTGCAGCAGAAAATCAATCAAATCAAGCCGTGGGAAGGGAAGGGCTACGCGGTACTGCTCTCGACCGCGGGAAAAGTGATCTCCTGGCCGGATAAGAACCTTACCAACAAGCCGTACCCGGGCGACACGCATAATTTCTCCTCAGCAGTGCTGGAGCAGGACGATCCGATCCTCGGCGAGAAAGCGCTAATTACCTGGCAACCGGTGGCTATCGGTAACAGTACCGATAACTGGTATCTCGGTATTGTTGCACCGGTGAGTTCGGTGATGGCGGCGGCTAATCGCCAGCTAACCTACGCGGTGATCCTTGGCTTTATCAGTATCCTGCTGGTGTGCGCGCTGCTCGGCCTGCTCTTTAGCCGCAAAGTGCTTAAACCTATTGGCGGTGAGCCGCTGGAAGGGGCAACTATCGCGCTGGCGGTTGCCGACGGTAAGCTTGATAACCGGATTGTGGTAAAAGAGAACGATCGCAGCAGCCTGTTCTTTGCCCTGCATACCATGCAATCGCAACTGCGGCAGATTGTTGGGCAGATCAAAGAGGCCAGCGACTCCGTGCGCCAGGGGGCGGGAGAGATTGTCAGCGGCAACATAAACCTCTCTTCGCGTACCGAACAGCAGGCTGCGGCGCTGGAACAGACCGCTGCCAGTATGGAGCAGTTTAGCGCCACGGTGAAACACAACGCCGATAATGCGCACCAGGCGACGGCGCTGACCGCCAACGCCACTAAGATTGCCAGCCGCGGCGAAGCGCTGGTCAGTCAGGTGGTAGAAACGATGGCGAAGATCGACGATAGCGCGAAGAAAATTGGCGATATCACCGCCATTATCAATAGCATCGCTTTCCAGACCAATATCCTGGCCTTGAACGCCGCGGTAGAGGCGGCGCGTGCCGGTGAGCAAGGGCGCGGGTTTGCGGTGGTGGCATCCGAAGTGCGTAACCTGGCGCAGCGCAGCGCCGACGCGGTAAAAGATATCGGTGCGTTGATTGAGGAGTCCGGCAAGCGCGTTGAAGCCGGTGTGCAACTGGTAAACGATGCCGGGCATACCATGCAGGAGATGACACAAGCGGTCAATTCCGTGCAGACCATTATCAATGAGATAGTCAGCGCCTCCGATGAGCAGGCCAAAGGCATCGGTCAGGTCACCATTGCGGTTAACGAAATGGACGGTGTAACCCAGCAGAACGCCTCGCTGGTACAGCAAATGACCGCGGCGGCAACCTCGCTGGAAGATCAGGCCCAGCAATTGGCGCAGAGCGTCCAGCAGTTTAGCCTCGAAGCGTAACCTTAACGGGGAGTTCGGCCGAACCGGCTCCCCATCTTCTTTACCCAGCTACCAGTTCGATGCGGTTATTATCCGGATCGAGGATCACCGCTTCATAAAACCCATCTCCTGTCCAGCGTGCGGCGCTGGCTAAGCGGCCCTGCTGGCGAGCTTTTTCCGCCATCTCATTCACGGTGTCGACATTACCGACATTAATCGCGATATGTGCCCAACCGACAAATTCTGCCGTATCTGGCGCATCGGCGAGTTCCGGCACGCTCATCAGTTCAATGGTCGGACCGCTGGCAAGGGATAAAAAGTACGATTCAAACCCGGCGCGGTTTTTACTGACATATTTCTCGTTACTGCTGGCGGCGAAAAAGTCGTGCCAGAAGGTGCGCTGCGCGTCGAGATGGCGTGTCCAGAGTGCAACATGAGCGATATTCAAAAATAACCTCCAGGAAAGGTGCGTTGGATTAATAGATAGCCTGTTTATTCTGCATGATGATGTTAATTGATGCTCGGTATTGATTTATTTGAGCTGTTTAAATGCTCGATTATGTAAGTTTAAACCAGCACCGACACTCTTCACCAGCAAGGAAACGATCGTCTGGCGTTACGGTTCATTTCTTGCCAGCCCACAGCGGAGATGTTAAAAGGTGCCCCTTTAAATAAAACCAGAAAGGGGAAGGACGTGAAAAACGCGTCTCAGGCAGCGGGAAGTACACCCGATGCCGCGTCGGGAGCTGCGCCGACACTACAACGCGGTTTGAAAAACCGTCATATTCAATTAATCGCCCTGGGCGGCGCGATTGGTACCGGGCTTTTTCTTGGTATTGGGCCCGCCATTCAAATGGCCGGACCGGCGGTATTACTCGGTTACGGTATCGCCGGGATTATCGCATTTCTGATTATGCGCCAGCTCGGTGAAATGGTGGTTGAAGAGCCGGTATCGGGTTCGTTTTCCCATTTTGCTTATAAATATTGGGGGCCATTCGCTGGCTTTCTCTCAGGCTGGAACTACTGGGCGATGTTTGTGCTGGTGGGCATGGCGGAACTTACCGCCGCTGGCATCTATATGCAGTACTGGTTCCCGGACGTGCCCACCTGGATTTGGACCGCCGTTTTTTTTGTCATCATCAATGCGGTAAACCTCGTTAACGTGCGCCTGTACGGTGAAACCGAGTTCTGGTTTGCGCTGATTAAAGTGCTGGCGATTATCGGCATGATCGGTTTTGGTTTATGGATGCTGTTTACCGGCCACGGCGGCGAGCGCGCCAGCTTCGATAATCTGTGGCGTTATAACGGCTTTTTCGCTACCGGCTGGCACGGGCTGATTCTTGCGCTGGCGGTGATTATGTTCTCCTTCGGCGGGCTGGAGCTGATCGGCATTACCGCCGCCGAGGCCAGCGAACCGGAGACCACCATTCCGAAAGCGGTAAACCAGGTGGTGTATCGCATTCTGCTGTTCTATATCGGCTCGCTGGTGGTATTGCTGGCGCTCTATCCGTGGATCGATATTAAATCCAACAGCAGCCCCTTTGTGATGATTTTCCACGAACTGGACAGTAATCTGGTGGCATCGGCACTGAACTTCGTCATTCTTGTGGCTTCCTTGTCGGTCTATAACAGCGGTGTTTATTCCAACAGCCGCATGCTATTTGGTTTGTCGGTGCAGGGGAATGCGCCCGCTTTTCTCACCCGCGTCAGCCGCCGGGGTGTACCGGTAAACTCCTTGTTCCTGTCTGCTGCGATCACCTCGCTGGTGGTGCTGGTGAACTATCTGCTGCCGCAAAAAGCCTTCGCCATGCTGATGGCGCTGGTGGTGGCAACGCTGCTGCTGAATTGGATTATGATTTCGCTGGCGCACCTGAAATTCCGTGCGGCGATGCGCCGTAAAGGACGCGAGTCGCAGTTCAAGGCGTTAATCTTCCCGGCCGGTAACTATCTGTGCATTGGCTTTATGCTGATGATTCTCGTGCTGATGTGCACGATGGACGATATGCGTCTGTCGGCGTTGCTGCTGCCGGTATGGATCCTGTTCTTGTTTGTCGCCTTCAAACTGCTGCGCCGCACGCCAGCACGCGCGTAAGGCTTTCTCTGTCCCGGCGGGCTGCCGCTCGCCGGGCCGAAGATGTTGCCTGACGCTAAACTGTGGTAGCCTCAGGCTTTTCCCGCTAAACGCAGAATCAGTTGTTGTTATGTCCATTCAGAAAATTGCCAGGCTGGCAGGTGTCTCCGTTGCGACGGTTTCTCGGGTGCTGAATAACAGCGAATCGGTGAAGCCGAAAAATCGCGAACGCGTCCTGCAGGCCATCAAAGAGAGTAACTACCAACCCAACTTGCTTGCCCGTCAGTTGCGTACCGCCCGCAGCTCAATGATCCTCGTGCTGGTGTCCGACATCGGCAACCCGTTTTGCGCCGAGGTGGTCAAGGGCATTGAAGAGGAGGCGGAAAAGAGCGGTTACCGCATTCTGCTGTGCAACTCCGGCGCGGACATCGCCCGCTCGCGCTCGGCGCTGAATCTGCTGTCGGGTAAAATTGTTGATGGCATCATCACTATGGATGCCTTAGCACGACTGCCAGAGCTGACCACCCTGATAGGCTCTGCCCCCTGGGTGCAGTGCGCGGAATATGCCGACGAGGGAACCGTCTCGTGCGTGGGAATTAATGATGTTGATGCTGCCCGCTGTGTTATTGACCGGCTGGTTGAACGCGGCTGCCAGCGTATTGCGATGATCAACCACGATCTAAGCTATAAATATGCACGGCTGCGTGAAAACGGCTACCTGAGCGGCCTGCAGGCTCATCAACTCGGCTGGCAGAAGGTGGAATATGCCCGTGATTTAAGCTTTAACGCCGGGAAAACGGCCATGCAGAAGCTGCTTGCTGCCCCCCAGCGTCCCGACGCGGTATTTTCTATTTCTGATACCCTGGCAGCCGGTGCGCAGCAGGCTATTCAGGAAGCCGGGCTGAGTATTCCGCAGGATATCGCGGTGGTCGGTTTCGATGGCACCGACCTTGGACAAATGGTCACGCCGCCCCTTAGCACCGTGGAGCAACCTTCGCAGGCGATGGGCCGTGAAGCGCTGCGGCTACTGGTAAACCGCATCGATAACCCACAAGCCGCGCCGGAAAGCGTCTTAATGGCGTGGCGGTATATTTCCCGCGCCAGCGCCTGATAATTCAGGCATCATGCCAACCACGCTTTCGCCAGCCGCCACGCTGGCGTTTTTATTGCCCAGGGAGCTTTGCCATGACGCGACAACGACAAGCCGATCTGTTTTTGGTATTAACGACGTTGATTGCCGCCTGCGGGTGGATCTTCTCCCGCGAAGCCATTAGCGGCATGCCGGTTTTCGCTTTTCTTGGCCTGCGCTTTTTTTGTGCCGCGCTGGTGCTGCTGCCTTTTTGCTATCGACAACGCATTCCGCTGGCAAAAATGCGCCAGGTGGTGATAAGCGGCTGCTGGCTGGCGCTAAATCTCTGCTTGTGGATCTGGTCGGTTTCGACGACGCCGTCGCTGGGCGAAGGGGCGTTTATTATGAGTCTGTCGATGCTTTTCGTCCCGCTGGTGGCGTGGGGGATGATGAAAAACCGCCCGGCGCGCGCCTGGTGGGAGTGTTTGCCCGTCGCCATGATCGGCCTCGCGCTGTTAAGCCTGCAATTTCCCATCACCTTTCATGCCAGCCAGGGCTGGTTTCTACTGACCGCTTTCGTGCAGTCGATCTCCTTTTGTTATACCAGCCGCTGCGCCAGAGAAGTGCCGCTGCTGCCGCTCACGGCGGTGCAGCTGGCGATTACCGGCATTGCCGGGCTGACGATTTCCGCGCTGTTTGAAACCTGGACGCAGCCCGTAAGCAGCACCACGGCGCTGTGGCTGGTGGCCAGCATTTTGATTGCTACCAGCCTGCGCTTTGGCCTGCAGTTGCAGGGGCAAAAATACGCCGCCGTAGCCAGCGCCGCCATCATTATGGTGCTGGAGCCGCTGTTAACAGTCATTGCCGCCTCGATATGGTACGGCGAGCGGCTGCCGTTGCAAAAAATTGTCGGCGGCGTGCTGATATTGCTGGCGCAGATTTGGTTTCGCTGGCGGATGATCGCGCATCTACCAGCGGCAAAACCGTAGCCTTCCACTCAATGCCGGGTATGCGGTAAGCGCGCTTCTTTTCAGAAGCTTGCCGGGCAACGCGGCGCTAATTGCTGCCGCGCGCTGACCGCGGCGAGCGTCAGCATAAGCATCATCACCACTTCTGCTGCCAGAAAGCCCTTCAGCGCGGCGCTGTAATTACCCTGCGACTGGCCGACCAAATGCAGGAATAACCCGCCCAGCACCGCCGGACCCAGGCCGAGGGTTGCCTGTTGCAATGTACTGAGCAGCGCGCTCCCCGCCCCGGCGTCCTGGGAGGTGATATCGCGCATGCCGATGCGGTAAAAACTGTTAACGATCAACGCCTGGCCGTAACCAATCAGTGCCGTAGACGGGGCCAGCGCCAGTGCACCCACCGTGCGACCTGAGAGCTGCAGTGTGACAATCAGTGCCAGCAAACCGCTAACCTGAATCGCCAACCCGGTCAGTAAAATAGTGCGCATGTTATAGCGGGCAATCAGTTTTGGCGCATAGCCTGCAGAAACAAAATAGGCGATGCCAAGGGCGATAAAACTGTTGCCGGATTGATACGGCGACATGCCCATACCGGCCTGCAACGTTAGTGCCATACAGAACATAAATCCTGACCATGCGCTAAAGAAGAGTAACGCTACCAGCAGGCCGAAACGGACGCTGTGCAGTTTAAGTAAACGCGGTGGAAACAGCGGTGTTAATCCGGCCTGCTGCTGTTGCAATGCGCTATTGCGCAGCCACCAGGCCAGCGGCACCAGCGCCAGCAAGGCGGCGTGAGTTGGCCACGGCCAGTGAAGCTCCGGCCCCAGCGCCAGCGGGAACAGCAGGCAGCAGAGGATCAACGCCAGCGCAAGGGTGCCTTGCCAGTCGATGCGCGTGCGCGTTTCGCTGCGGGTTTCCGGCACATAGCGGCGGCTTAGGGCCAGTACCAGCAGGCAGATCGGCACATTGATAAAAAAGGCGTTGCGCCAGCCAAGACCGGCGATATCCGCCGATACCAGCCAGCCGCCGCCCATCTGGCCGATAATAAATGCCACGCCGCCAACGCCGCCATAAAGGCTGATGGCGCGGGCGTGGGCGCTACCTTTTAATGTCACATGCAGGGTGGCGAGGATCTGCGGCACAATCATCGCCGCACCCATCCCTTGCAGTGTGCGTGCAGCAAGCAACGCGGCGACAGAATTCGCCACTCCACACAGCAAAGAGGCAAAGCCAAATAGCGCGACGCCCCAAAGAAAAACCCGTCGGCGTCCCAGGTTATCCCCCAGTTTACTGCCCAGCGCCAGGCATACGGCAAAGGCCACGCCGTATAGTGCGACAATCAACGCCAGCTGGGTCGCGCTGGTGTGCAGCGACAGCGTGATGGAATCGAGGGCGACATTGGTGATTGAGGTGTCGATTAAGGGCAGCATCTGCCCGGTGAGCAGTAATATCAGGCCTGCCCGGCCCGGCGAAACAGCAGACGTTTTCATGGTCGCTCCATTGCGTCATTCATCGGATGGACGTAGCATCGCCTAATGGAAAAACGGGTACCAGTTCTTGCCTATACTGGTACTGACACTACCATGCTGGAGGTTGTGATGACGTTGATGGCCGAAAAACTGCCGGCGCAGGTGGTGCAGGATGAGAACCGCAAACAACTGGGGGCATTTTTACGTGCGCGGCGCGAAAGCCTCGATCCGCAGCGGCTGGGACTGCCGCGCAGTACCCGTCGGCGCACGCCCGGGTTGCGGCGTGAAGAGGTGGCTCTGCTGGCGGATGTCGGCGTAACCTGGTACACCTGGCTGGAGCAGGGAAGGGACGTTAACCCGTCCGCTGCGGTGCTGCAGGCGATTGCCAGCGCCCTGCAGTGTACGCCCACGGAAACCCGTCATCTCTTTTTACTGGCGGGACTGACGCCAACGGAAGCGTTAACCACGCCGCAGTGCGAAGGGATAAGCGAAGGCACCCGGCGCCTGCTGGATAGCCTGTTACCGCAACCGGCAAGTATTCAGAAACCCAATTTCGATATTGTGGCGTGGAATGTCGGTTTTGAGCGGCTGATGGGCGTCACCTTTAACGACATCCCCGAGGAAGATCGTAACTGTATCTATCTCTATCTGACCCATCCGCAATGGCGCAGCCGTCTGGGTTTTGACGACAGCGTGTTAGTGACCTTTGTGGCCTATTTTCGCGCGGCAATGGCGGAGCACCGTGGTGATGCCGAGTGGGAAGCGAAGCTGGCGCGCTTTTGCGCCGCGTCGGCGGAATTTGCCGCCCTCTGGCAGAAGCATCTCGACGTGCGCGGGGTGGAAAATAAGGTAAAAATCTTTAATCATCCCCGGCTTGGCGAGTTTTCCCTGCAGCAGATGTACTGGTATTCCGCGCCGCGCAACGGTTCGCGGCTGCTGGTGTATCTGCCGGTGGATGAGGCGGGCGAAAAGGCGTTGAGCTGGCTGGCTGCTAACCCTTAAGCGGGCGCAGGCGTTTTTGATCTTTACGCGACAGACCGTCGACCACGCAATCCCAGGAGTCCTGAATCAGGCTCGCGAGCAGGGATTCGTCGATATCGTCGCCGGCAAAGACCGAGATCCAGTGTTTCTTGTTCATATGGTAGCCCGGCTCAATGCTGCGGTAGATCTGCTGATTGAGCAGGGATTTTTGCGGCTCGGCTTTCATTGTCACCATTGGTCTGCCGTGGGCGGTGGTGGTCATCATAAAAATCTTACCGGCCACTTTAAACACGTCATGCTCAGGGCCAAACGGCCAGCAGTGTTCAGTAAACGGCAGCTCGAGCGCAATGCGGTGCGCGCTGGCATGTAGCGTTTTACCGTCCATCTTTCTCCTCAATGGCCAGCGCGCGCCACATCGCCTCAAAGCCGAGGCGTTTAAATTCTTTGGCGCGCGACGGGTCGCGGCTGGCAAAACTAATGGTCGTTTCCGCCATCGACAGAAAAATAGCGTCGCCGAAAGGGGAAAACTCCTCCGTCAGAAATACTGGCAGTACCGAGCGGTGGCAAAGCTCATGCAGCTCGGGAAAGATGTCGGTGACCTGCTGGCGGGTGGCGTCGGTGAGTTTGTCGCTGACGGCGATCTGGCGCACGGCGCAATGGCCGTTAGGATGACGGATCCCCCAGTCGATATAGCTGTTCCAAATTGAATGGGTGTGCTGTTTCGGATCCGTAAGCGAACGATCGAGGTTCTCAAGCATGGTGCCGCACAGATCGCTTTTCAGATGCAGGTAAAGTGCGTTGAGCAAGTCGTCTTTGGTGGCGAAGTAGCGAAACAGCGTTCCTTCCGCAACGCCCGCGTTGCGGGCGATAAGGGCGGTGGAGGCAGCGATGCCCGATTGGGCGATAGCTTCGGTTGCCGCATCCAGTAACGCCAGTTTTTTATCTTCACTCTTCGGACGAGCCACTACACTTTTCCTCTTTTACGGTAAAAACCACGATTGAATCATGCCCTTTAAGGCGCTGCAACGTCGAATATCAAAGAATGAAAATGATCTTGACGGTTGAGCAACCCTTTCTATAATGAGTGCTTACTCACTCATAATCAAGTGTTACCAGCATCGTCTCTACGGAAGGGAGCGATTTCGTCGGGTCAGGATATGAAGCGTCTTATTTTCAGCGTGGTTCTTGTTATGCTCGTTGCCTCCGCCGTAAGTTTACCTTTTGTGCTTAATGCCGGTTTTGGTCAGCTCCCGCAGGGCGAACAACTTACGGCAGTAGAAAAATCAGCCAACTACCGTGACGGCAAGTTTCACAACCAGCTGCCGACGCCGGGTTTTACCGGAAAGAAAAATATGCTGGCGGCCTGGTGGGAATTCCTCTTTACCAAACGGGAAAACGCGCGACCGCAGCAGCAATTGCCAACGGTGCACACCGATCTTGCCAGCCTGCCCCTTGAACAGGACACCATGGTATGGATGGGTCATTCGTCGTGGTATCTACAGCTGGCGGGCAAACGCATACTGATCGATCCGATTCTCAGCAACTATGCGGCACCGTTTTCCTTTCTCAATAAAGCGTTTGCCGGTAACGATCTGTGGACGGCGAAAAATATGCCGCCGATCGACCTGCTGATCATCTCGCACGATCACTATGACCATCTCGATTACGCCACCATCAAAGCGCTGATGCCGAAAATTAAGCAGGTGATCACACCCCTTGGCGTCGGTTCCCATTTGCGCTACTGGGGAATGGATCCGGCGAAGATTTATGAAGCGGACTGGCAGCAAACCGTGGCGGTCAGCGAGGATTTGGCGGTGCACGTGTTACCTGCGCGCCACTTTTCCGGGCGCGGCCTGAAACGTAACCAGACCTTGTGGGCCAGCTTTATGCTGGTGACGCCGCAGCAAAAGATCTACTACAGCGGCGACAGTGGCTACGGTCCGCACTTCAAAGCCATTGGCGAACAGTTTGGCGCTATCGATCTGGCGATTATGGAAAATGGTCAGTACGACGAAGACTGGAAATACATTCATATGATGCCGGAAGAGACGGCACAGGCGGCACTGGATCTTAACGCGCGCGGGGTTCTGCCGGGCCATGCGGGGCGTTTTGTGTTGGCGAAACATAGTTGGGACGACCCGTACAAGCGGCTGGCGGTAGCAAGCCGGGGTAGAGGTTATCGCTTATTGACACCGAGGCTGGGCGAACCGGTGCTTGTGGCTGATAAAGCACAAGTCTTCCGCGCCTGGTGGGAATAAACCCGTTTATTAATCGAAGAGCAGAGGGGGAGCGCAGTATGACTATTTCCGCTCAGGTTATCGACACCATCGTCGAGTGGATCGACGATAATCTCCATCAACCGTTACGTATTGATGATATTGCGGCCCACGCGGGCTATTCCAAATGGCATCTGCAGCGCTTGTTCCTGCAATATAAAGGGGAGAGCCTGGGCCGTTATATTCGCGAGCGTAAGCTGTCGCGCGCCGCACAGGATTTAGTAACGACCGATCAGAAGGTTTACGATATCTGTTTGAAGTACGGTTTTGATTCGCAGCAAACTTTTACGCGCATCTTTACTCGCACTTTTAATCAGCCGCCGGGAGCCTACCGGCGAGAGAATCATCAACAGACGCACTGAGACAAAACCGGCCTTTTCTGAGGCCGGTTTTTTTACTCCGTTACCGTTTGTTCGATACCTAAGCGGCTCATAAACCCGCAGATACCTTCACGCGCCAGCAATGTAGCAAGCTGCTTTTGTTCGTCAGGGCTCATGTTTTGCAGCACGTTGATAATTTCGTTAAGGGAGTGATTGCCGCTGGCATAGACCGGCGCGGGTTCAGCCATCGCATAAGGCGATTGATGATGGCGCATGGAGGGCGTTTTCATAATGAAGCTGCGCACCTCTTTGCTGATATGAATCAGCCTCGCGCGTCCGCCTTTCACGCCGGGTAACGGCTCCGTCGGCCAGCCTTGTTGACGGATCCAACGATTTACGGTTTGTTTGGCGACGCCGAGAAAATCCGCTAACTCTTCGGTGGTCATTTTGTTGGGTAGTTTCATCATATTATTTTTGTTCGCGGATCCCGAGACGCTGCAACAGGCCGGTAATGCCGTCGCGTAATAAGAGAGAAGAGAGTTGGTGCTGCTCTGTGGCGGTCATCTCTTTGGCCAGCTGCATTAATAACGTTTCAAGTGAGGAATCACTGGCATCAAGCGTGGCCGTTTGCGGGGCTTCACTGCGCTGCGCGCTGCGGATAAACGCGCGAACCTGTTCATTAACATGGACCAGACGCGCCTTTCCTCCTTGTACGCCAGGCTTTGGCGAGGTGACCCAGCCCTCTTTACGCACCCATTTATTGATGGTTTGCCGGCTGTATCCCGTCAGGCTGGCCAGCTCTTCTGGCGTCATTCGTTCCTTGAGCATGTAATTTCCCGAATGGTTGTAAGGGTAATTAGTGGCGTATGTTATAGCACCATTTTACGGGAAAATGTGACATGTTTAACTACTGGCTGCGAGCCTGCACGCAATGTCTCTTTTTTGCATGCTTTTTCAGCGGTTGGATAATGCGGCGCGATTTTGCCGTTGACACCTGGCAAGGGAATTCATATTATGCCGCCCGTCAACTCGACACGCTTTACGCGATGGGGCTATAGCTCAGCTGGGAGAGCGCTTGCATGGCATGCAAGAGGTCAGCGGTTCGATCCCGCTTAGCTCCACCAAATTCCGCACCCAACGGAATTGGCGCGTAACGACATTGTGGGGCTATAGCTCAGCTGGGAGAGCGCTTGCATGGCATGCAAGAGGTCAGCGGTTCGATCCCGCTTAGCTCCACCACCCTTCAAACCCTCGCGTTTACGCGGGGGTTTTTGCTTTTTATCTCTGCTGTTATCTGCTGAAAAATTAAACGTGGCTGCCCGGTCTGGCGACAGTAATATATGCTTTTCGCGCCGCGGTTAGAGTCTTTGATATTATGATAACTCTTTCATTCGGCTCCCTCTTTTTGACCGGCCAGGAGCGGCTAATTAACGCTGATGAAACAGAGTATTTATAACGTCGTCAGAAAATTTATCCTCGCGTTAATGTTATGCCTGGTAGCGATTCCTGTTTCTCGCATTATTTCTCCCCGCACCCTGATTGAAACCAATGAGGTTTATCTGGCGTGGCTGCCAATAAGCGTGATGCTGGCGGTGCTGTTATTATTCGGACGACATGGAATAGCGCCGATCATTTTAGGCTGTGGGTGGGTAAATGAAGTTCGCTTTCATTTGCCGTACCACGAAGCGGCGGTGCTGTTAGGCTGCCAGTTATTTTCAGTTTTGCTGTGCTGTGGCATTGTGCGCTGGCAGCTGGGTTCGCGCTGGCGATATGGATTGCCGAATAAAAATATGGGCGTGCGCATCCTGTGGTTGGGCTTTATTGCCCCGATGGGAATTAAAGCGTCGATGTATATTGCCGGTGCCTGGTATCACTATCCGGTTAATTTAACGCTGTTTTTTGGCAACGCGTCGGTCATTTATTCTATTATCGATATCCAAAGTCTTATTTGTGCCGCGCTTATTTTTACCCTGCTTGTCTATTACCCACTGCGGATGATTCTCCACCCTCGCTTTGCCCGCACATTATGGCGCAAAAGCGTTAAGCCGTGTTTTTCCAGCAATAAGCGTCTCTTTACGCTGGGCTGGTTTCTATCGTTAAGCATCACGGTTATTATTTTATGTTCGCCCTATAAATCCGCCTATTTTGCCGGTTATCTGGTGCCGGTTACTTTTATTATCTTCACTTTAGGCATCAGCAAATTAAGCCCATCGCTGGTTTCAATAAGCTGGGGCGTTTCGACCTTTATGTTGCTGACGCACAACATTAATCTATTTTACGGCGCGCGTTCGGATTATTCGCTGGCCTTTGTTATGTCAGTGCTTATCTGTTTTACCGTCTGCATGCTGTATATGATGCGCGTTTTTCACCGCAGTGAATGGCTCAAAACGCGCTGGCAAGCACAGGCGATGAGCGATCCGTTAACCCATTTACCTAATTTGCGTGCGCTGGAAAAGCAGGTTGAGCAGCAGCCCAACGCCATTATGTGCTGCCTGCATATGAAAAACCTCGAGTTCCTGAGCCGCCATTTCGGCATGATGATGCGCGTGCATGTTAAACGCAGCGTCACGCGCGAGCTTCAGCCGATGCTGCATAAAGGCGAGCAGTTTTTTCAGCTGCCCGGCAGCGAACTCTTGCTGTTGCTCGAAGGGCCAGAAATCGTGGCGCGTTTGCAGCATATGGTGAACTACCTAAACAGTCGGCGCATTTTCTGGAATAAAGGCGCGCTGGATATCGAATTTGGTATCTCCTGGGGCGAGATGCAGGGAGCTGGCGCGCAGCTGCACCCTATGCTGGGCCAGCTAAGCTGGCTTTCTGAACAGGCGAGCGCGCAGCAGCAGGTACTGGCGCTGACCAACAGCCGGCAAGTGGTGACGCATCAGACCACGGATCGCGTCTTGCTGCTGAATAAGGTAAAAAGGGCGCTCGATGAAAATGGCATCGTGCTGTACGGCCAGCCAATTGTCGATGCGCAAGGGCAGGGTTACCAGGAGATCCTGACGCGGCTAAGGGTTGATGATGAATTGATTCCCCCAAACCTGTTTATCCCGGTTATCGCCCAGTTCAATCTTGGCGCGCGCTTTGATATGCAGGTTACAGAATGTCTGCTCGCGTGGATGCAGGCGCATCCCGGCCAGGGTGAGGGGGCACGTTTTTCGGTCAATCTAATGCCTCTCTCGCTGATGCAAAACGAGTTTGCCGCGCAATGGCTGGCGCTGTTCGCCCGTTTCGCGGTGTCACCGCGCGAGGTCATTATTGAGATCACTGAAGAGCAGGCTTTCTCCCATTCAGAAGCGAGCATTTACAACATTCAGCAATTGCGTAATGCCGGATTCAAAATTGCCATTGATGACTTTGGTACCGGCTATGCCAACTTTGAACGTTTAAAAGAGCTGCAGGCGGATATCATCAAAATCGATGGCTGCTTTGTACGGGATATCTTGCAGGACCCGCAGGATGCGATGATTGTAAAAGCGATTTGCGAACTGGCGAAGCCCCGATCGATGACGGTGGTGGCAGAATATGTGGAAAATGAAGCGCAGCGCGCGTTGCTGCTGGGGGCGGGTGTTGATTATCTGCAGGGCTATTTATCCGGTAAACCGCAGCCGCTTGCTTAAGAAATAAATAACCGGGGAAACCCCCCGGTTATTGAGCATTAAATCAGATAACCAGCGCGGCGATAGCGGCAGAGAGCACGCTCACCAGCGTAGAGCCGTAGACCAGTTTCAGACCAAAGCGGGAAACCACGTTACCCTGCTCTTCATTCAGGCCTTTAATCGCACCGGCGATGATGCCGATAGACGAGAAGTTGGCAAAGGAAACAAGGAATACAGACAGAATGCCTTCTGAGCGCGGAGAGAGGGTCGCGGAGATTTTTTGCAGATCCATCATGGCGACGAATTCGTTCGACACCAGTTTGGTCGCCATAATACTCGCCACCTGCAGCGCTTCATGGGCCGGAACGCCCAGCACCCACGCAATTGGATAGAAGATATAGCCTAAGATCCCCTGGAAAGAGATACCCAGTACGGCGGCGAACAGGGCGTTAAGACCGGCAATCAGGGCGATAAAACCAATCAGCATCGCGGCAACGATAATGGCGACTTTAAAGCCCGCCAGAATGTATTCACCGAGCATTTCGAAGAAGCTTTGACCTTCGTGCAGCTTCGCCATCTGCAGGTTTTCTTCGCTCTCATCCACGCGATAGGGGTTGAGAAGGGAGAGCACGATAAAGGTACTGAACATGTTCAGCACCAGCGCCGCGACGACATATTTCGGCTGAAGCATGGTCATGTACGCGCCAACGATGGACATCGACACCGTCGACATTGCGGTCGCGGCCATGGTGTACATGCGGTTGCGGGACATTTTGCCGAGGATATCTTTATAGGCGATAAAGTTTTCCGATTGACCCAGAATCAGGGAGCTGACGGCGTTAAAGGATTCCAGTTTGCCCATGCCGTTCACTTTCGACAGCACCGTACCGATCGCGCGAATAATAATCGGCAGCACGCGAATATGCTGCAGGATACCAATCAGCGCCGAGATAAAGACAATCGGGCACAGCACTTTCAGGAAGAAGAACGCCAGTCCTTGATCATTCATCTTACCGAAGACGAAGTTGGTGCCTTCGTTGGCGAAACCGAGCAGTTTCTCAAACATTTCGGAGAAGCCTTTCACGAAGCCGAGGCCGACATCTGAGTTCAGGAAGAACCAGGCCAGTAAAACTTCAATCACCAGTAGTTGTATAACAAAACGAATGCGGATCTTCTTGCGATCGCTGCTTACGAGCAGGGCAAGCAGTGCCACCACAGCAAGCGCCAGGACAAAGTGCAAAACGCGGGACATATTTGCTCCAAATATGAGACGGGTAGGATTTTCGTGCACATTCTATGAAACAAGACAAAAGAAAACGAGATCAAACACACAGTATATTAATGAGCTGTGACCGGACTCAAAATTAGTGATCCATCATCTATTCTTGTTATGTTACGTAAAAGCGTGAAAAGTTGTGTCTTGCTGCTAGACTCTTAACATAACGCTGCGGCAAATGTTGTCGTTGCTGTCACCATCCTTGCATTCAACCCTTCTATTGTTTCTGTCTATCAGAGAAATCAGGTGAATCCAAATAAACGATCTTGATAATCATTCTCATTTTGTTAGCATGAAACATAGCAAAGGCTATATTTAGGGGCAAAAAATGAACAGTAGTCGCGTTGAGAATAACAGTGGGCGGGCAGCGCGCAAACTACGGTTTGCCTTGATGGGCCCGGCGTTTATTGCCGCTATTGGCTACATTGATCCCGGTAACTTTGCCACTAATATCCAGGCCGGCGCGACCTTCGGTTACCAGTTGTTATGGGTGGTGGTGTGGGCCAACTTTATGGCGATGCTTATCCAGCTACTGTCCGCCAAACTGGGGATTGCCACCGGCAAGAACCTCGCGGAGCAGATCCGCGATCGCTATCCGCGCCCGCTGGTGTGGTTCTACTGGGTGCAGGCGGAAGTTATCGCCATGGCAACGGATCTGGCGGAGTTTATTGGTGCCGCCATCGGTTTTAAGCTCATTCTCGGCGTTTCGCTGCTGCAAGGCGCGGTGCTCACCGGGGTGGCGACATTTTTGATTTTGATGCTGCAACGGCGCGGGCAAAAACCGCTGGAGAAGGTGATTGGCGGCCTGCTGCTGTTTGTCGCCGCCGCCTATATTGTCGAACTGGTGTTTTCACAGCCTAAGCTCGGGCAACTGGCGAAAGGGATTGTTATTCCCAGTCTGCCGGGCAGCGAAGCGGTATTTCTTGCCGCAGGCGTGCTGGGCGCGACTATTATGCCCCACGTCATTTATCTGCACTCTTCCCTGACTCAGCATCTGCATGAAGGCTCTCGCCGTGAGCGCTACTCTGCAACCAAATGGGATGTCGGCATTGCCATGACCATCGCCGGGTTTGTGAACCTGGCAATGATGGCGACGGCGGCGGCGGCGTTCCACTTTAATGGACATACGGGCGTGGCCGATCTCGATCAGGCCTATTTAACCCTGGAACCGCTTTTAAGCCACGCGGCGGCCACCATTTTTGGCCTGAGCCTGGTGGCCGCGGGGCTGTCATCAACGGTAGTGGGAACCCTTGCCGGCCAGGTGGTGATGCAGGGGTTTGTGCGCTTTCATATTCCGTTGTGGGTGCGGCGAACCATTACCATGATGCCCTCATTTATTGTTATCTGGCTGGGGCTCGATCCGACGCGCATTTTGGTCATGAGCCAAGTGCTGCTGAGCTTCGGTATTGCGCTGGCGCTGGTGCCGCTGCTAATTTTAACCAGCGACAGCAAACTAATGGGTGAACTGGTCAATACGCCGCTGGTGAAGCGTGTCGGCTGGGTGATTGTCGTGCTGGTGGTGGCGTTAAATGGCTGGTTGCTGATTGGTAGCCTGGCTGGCATCTAACCGGTAAGACAGAAAAGAGAAAGGAGCGCGTGCGCTCCTTTCTCGTTTAGTGGCGGTGTTTATGTTTATGCCCGTGACGATCGTCGCGGTCATTCCAGCCTTCGCGGTAGCCGCGCTCGTAAGCATCACGTTTATCCCACCCGCGATGCCAGCCACGATCGTGCGGACGCCAGCGATGGTCGCGCCACTCGTAGTGACGGCCCCAGTAATCACGGTCGCGCCAGCGGCCACCGTCCCAGTAATTACCGTAATTATCGCGATCGCCAATTTGTAATTTTACAGACGGCAACAGGGTGATTTCGCCAGCATTTACGACTAGCGGCGCAGACGCCATTAATACAGCTGCCAGAATCAGTGACCTGAACATAGCTCTTCTCCTTCACGATCGGGCCGAAACGGCCTGTTACAACAATATTACGGGGCGGCGAAACCCCGCATTATTGGCGGAACTCCTAAATCATGAATAGCAGCACGTTTTGCTAAAAAGAAAGTTATTTTGCGCCACGGAGAATGGTCTCAATTTCATTGCATTCCGCCGTGCTGAAATGGCGGTTTGCCAGCATCCCAACCGCATCATCAAGCTGGCTTATCTTGCTGGCACCAATCAGCACCGAGGTCACGCGATCGTTGCGTAACACCCAGGCCAGCGCCATCTGCGACAGCTTCTGTCCACGCCGTTCCGCCAGCGCATTCAGGGCGCGAACGGTGACCAGCTTCTCCTCGGTGAGCTGATCCGGATTAAGAAAACGGCTGCCGCTGGCGGCGCGGGAATCTGGCGGTATACCGTGCAGGTAACGATCTGTGAGTTGTCCGCCCGCCAGCGGTGAAAAGGCGATCGACCCGACACCTTTTTCCTGCAGCACTTCCAGCAATTCCGCCTCCACCCAGCGCTCAAACATCGAGTATTTAGGCTGATGAATCAGGCATGGCGTGCCGAGATCGTTCAAAATGTCGATGGCTTCCCGCGCTGCCGCAGCCGGGTAATTGGAAAGCCCGATGTACAGTGCCTTGCCCTGACGCACAATATGATCGAGGGCGCGCATGGTTTCGCGCAGCGGCGTTTCAGGATCCGGGCGGTGGTGATAGAAAATATCGACATACTCCACCCCCATGCGCCGCAGGCTCTGATCGAGGCTGGCAATCAAATACTTACGTGAGCCCCAATCGCCGTACGGGCCATCCCACATGGTATAACCCGCTTTGGTCGAGATAATCAGTTCGTCGCGCCACGGCAGAAAATCCTCCTGCAAAATACGACCAAAGTTGCTCTCTGCCGAGCCCGGCGGCGGCCCGTAGTTATTCGCCAGATCGAAATGAGTGATCCCAAGATCAAAAGCGTGCCGCAGCAGCTGGCGGCTGTTCTCCAGCAGGGTTGAATCGCCGAAGTTGTGCCATAAACCAAGGGAAATTGCCGGCAGTTTTAACCCACTGTCGCCGCAGCGATGGTAAGTCATTTTTTCATAGCGCGCGGCATCGGCCAGATAAACCATGCAGGGACTCCTTTTATCAGTGTATGCGTTTACACTGAATGAGCTTACACCGCCGCCTGTCGTAAAGCTTGCTTTCCACTTTCAATATCGTGTGCTTTCTGGACTCTCATCACAGTTCTCTAATACTCAGATAAAGTTAGTATTCGGAGACGCGACGCAATGGAAAATAACTATACAGTTGCCGATTATCTGCTCGACAGGCTTGCCGGTTGCGGCATCCACCATCTTTTTGGCGTACCGGGAGACTACAATCTGCAGTTTCTCGATCACGTTATTCAACATCCGGCAGTCCACTGGGTTGGCTGTGCAAACGAACTGAACGCAGCCTATGCTGCGGACGGCTATGGCCGTTGCCAGGGCGCAGCCGCGCTGTTGACCACCTTTGGCGTCGGCGAACTGAGCGCGATTAACGGCATAGCCGGTAGTTATGCTGAGTATGTTCCGGTATTGCAGATCGTCGGTGCGCCCTCCAGCCGCGTTCAGCAGCGGGGAGAGTTGCTGCATCACACCCTTGGCGACGGGGATTTCAGCCCTTTCAGACGCATGTATGAACCTGTCAGCGCCGCGCAGGGGCTGTTAACGGCGCAAAACGCCTGCTATGAAATTGACCGCGTGATCCGCACCATGCTCACGGAGTCGCGTCCGGGTTATCTGCTATTGCCCGTCGATATCGCCAAAATGGCGGCCGTCCCGCCTGTAAACGTTATCACTCCGGCGGCGCTGCAAAGCAATGAAGGGCGGCTGGAACGTTTTCGCCTGACTGTCGAGGCGATGATCGGTGAGAGCTCGCGCGTCGCGCTGCTGGCGGATTTCCTGGCGCAGCGTTTTGGTGTCCGGCACATGCTGCAAGGCTGGATGAAGGACTTCCCCCTGCCGCACGCGACGCTGCTGATGGGCAAAGGCCTGTTTGATGAAACGCAGCCGGGTTTCGTCGGCACCTACAGCGGCGCAGCCAGCCCGCCGCCAGTACGCGAAGCGATAGAGAGCGCAGATACGGTAATCTGTGTTGGCGTGCGCTTTAGCGACACAATTACCGCCGGCTTTACCCAGCAGTTGCCGCCAGGTCGCACTATTGATATTCAGCCTTTTGCCGCGCGGGTGGGAGAAGAGTGGTTTAGCGGTATCACCATGCAGGAGGCGGTGAATATCCTTATTGCGGTTTGTCGCAATAACCCGCGTTGCATGCTCGAGCCTGCACCGGAGCCCGCGGCGAATCATGCGCCACATCAGGGCACACTAAGCCAGCAATCCTTCTGGCAAACCCTGAATGCCTTTATTCGCCCAGGTGATATTTTACTTGCCGATCAGGGCACCGCCGCGTTTGGCGCCGCCTCTTTGCGCTTGCCTGCCCAGGTGGAATTGCTGACGCAGCCGCTATGGGGGTCGATTGGTTTTTGTCTGCCCGCTGCCTTCGGTGCGCAAACCGCTTGCCCGGAGAGGCGCGTTATCCTGGTGAGCGGCGATGGCGCGGCGCAGTTGACCATTCAGGAGCTGGGCTCAATGCTCCGTGACGGTCAGCGACCGATCATTTTATTGCTCAACAACGATGGCTATACGGTAGAGCGGGCGATCCACGGCGCGCACCAGCGTTACAACGATATTGCGCGCTGGAACTGGACGCAAATTCCCCAGGCCTTAAGCCTGGATTGCCAGGCCGAATGCTGGCGCGTCAGTGAAACGGTGCAGCTGGCGCAAGCGCTGGAGGCGGCAGAGCATCACCATCGGCTCGCGCTGATTGAAGTGATGTTGCCGCAGGCCGACTTGCCGGATCTGCTGCGCGAAGTCAGCCATGCGCTGGAGACACGCAATAGCGAATAACTACTTGTCGCGTCGGGGAACCATCATCATCGGTTTCCCGGCCAGCAGCAGCCAGGCGGGCAGCATGACGATGCACAGCAGCGGCAGTAAAGTGGTGTCCGGCACGACGACGGCGGCCAAAAATAGGCTTAACCAGGCATCGCGGGTGACCACTAAAACCAGCCCCAATACGGCGCAAGAAACGGTAACCGCCGCCGGAACGGCGTCGACATGCTCATGCAGCATTAAACCTAACGCCACCCCGGCAAACACCGCCGGAAATATGCGTCCCCCGCGAAAACCGCAGGCGGCAGCAATCACTAACGCCGCAAGTTTCACCAGCGCAAACAGCAGATAATCACTGACCGTTAAGGTTTGCGCGAACGCCAGCTGCTGGATCGCATCCAGCCCGTTAAAGAGCGTCACCGGACCGCCAGCAATGCCGAGCAGACCCAGCAGAAAGCCGCCGAGGGTCAGCGTTAGCAGCGGATTGTTACGCGACATAAGCTGGTGCAGGCGCGGCAAACACCACACCGCCACCATGCCCAGCGCAATGGCGAATACCGCGACCACCGCGCCGCTGAACACGTCCGCGATATGCAGCTGCGGATAATGAGGAATGGGTAATGAAAATGCGGGCTGCGAACAGAGCGCGGAGGTGAGCGCGCCTGCGGCGGCGGCCATTAACGGCGCGAACAGACGATCCCAGAGCGGTACGTCTTCACTGGCTTTTAAGGTTTGCGCGAAGATCAGTGCCGCCGCCACCGGCGCACCAAACAGCGCGCCGAGGGTGCCGGCGGAGGCGAGAATAGTCCAGTCCAGCGGCGCAACGCGGGGAAAGATACGTGCGCCGAGCGCGACCGCAAGGGCGATATTCATCACCATTACCGGCTGCTCAGGACCAAGGCTGACGCCGCCCGCCAGACCTAAAAGCATCGCCAGCACCAGCCCCGGCAGCGCGTTGATCGCTATCGGTGCGCCAATCAGCGGCACGCTGGCGGGATCCGGCCCGCCATGACCGTTGCTGTAACGCACCACTAAACCGACGGCCAGGCCGGTCAGAGTGAGAACAGTCAATATCCACCACGGCGAATCCGCGTCAATACCGAGCCGCCAGGGCAGGCCGCCCCACAACACCGATTGCAACAGGTCGGCAATTTTCATAACCAACGCTAATAGCAGACTTGACGCCACGCCAATGATAAGCGCAGGCAGCGCCAATAACAGTAGCGTTCTCGCACGCGGATGCAGCATCTTTTTATCCTTGCAACAAAGCCCGGCGGCAGAGGATGAAACCAGGCGTAAACCTATAAGGTAATCTGTGATGAAGATCTATAATCCTGGGGCACTCGTGATATGGTCATTGTTGTTAATGCGCCTTGTATTTACAGTGTGCCAAAGATTTATTCTGACTTTAGCGGAGCCGTATAAGAATGACAAAGTATGCTTTAGTGGGAGACGTGGGCGGCACGAACGCGCGCTTAGCGCTGTGCGATGTCGACAGCGGCGAGATCTCCCGCGCCAAAACCTATTCCGGCCTCGACTATCCAAGCCTGGAAGCCGTGGTGCGCGTTTATCTTGAAGAGCACGGCATTAGCGTTGAGGACGGCTGCATTGCGATTGCCTGTCCGATTACCGGCGACTGGGTGGCGATGACCAACCATACCTGGGAATTTTCGATTGCTGAAATGAAGAAAAACCTCGGCTTCGCCCATCTGGAAATTATTAACGATTTTACCGCCGTGTCGATGGCGATCCCGATGCTAAAAGCCGAACACCTGATCCAGTTTGGCGGTTCCGCGCCGGTTGAGGGCAAGCCGATTGCGGTTTATGGCGCGGGCACCGGCCTCGGCGTCGCGCATCTGGTGCATGTGGATAAACGCTGGGTGAGCCTGCCGGGCGAAGGCGGCCACGTCGATTTCGCGCCAAACAGTGAAGAAGAGGGGATTATCCTCGAAGAGCTGCGCGGGGAAATTGGTCACGTCTCCGCTGAACGTGTGCTGTCGGGTCCGGGCCTCGTTAACCTCTATCGCGCCATCGTTAAATCCGACGGTCGCCTGCCGGAAAATCTGAAGCCGAAAGATATCACCGAACGCGCGCTGGACGATAGCTGCACCGACTGTCGCCGCGCGCTGTCGCTGTTTTGCGTGATTATGGGCCGCTTTGGTGGCAACCTGGCGCTGAATCTCGGCACCTTTGGCGGGGTTTACATCGCCGGCGGCATTGTGCCGCGCTTCCTTGAGTTCTTTACCGCCTCCGGCTTTCGCGGCGGCTTTGAAGATAAAGGGCGCTTTAAATCCTACGTTCAGGATATTCCGGTCTATCTGATCGTGCATGATAATCCGGGGCTGCTCGGCTCGGGGGCGCATCTGCGCCAGACGCTGGGTTATGTACTTTAAAGATTCATCAACTGGCGAAACTCTTTAACTTTACTGCGGCTCACGGGCACCTGAAAATCGAGGTCCCGCAGCCGCAGAATATAGGTGTTATTAAACCAGGGTTCGATCTCGCGGATTTTATCCAGGTTGACGCAAAAAGAGCGGTGGCAGCGAAAGAAGTGCGCCGTCGGCAATTTGCTGCAAAACTCGGTGATGTTCATCGGCATCACATAAGATTCCCGCTTCGTATAAACGAAGGTCATCTTCTCGTGGGCTTCCGCATAATAAATATCGTCAATACTGGTGACGATAATACGTTCATCCTTTAATAGATTAATGGTCGCGTTTTCCCGTGAATGCGCGTTTGCCGCTGCGCCCGTTTGCTGCTGCCAGGCCGCTTCCAGCTTTTGCAGCATGTTGATAATGCGCGATTCCTGGTACGGTTTCAGAATGTAGTCGAAGGCTTCCAGCTCAAAGGCTTCCACCGCGTGCTCTTTCCAGGCGGTAATAAAGACGATAAACGGCTTATGGGCAAACTGGCTGATGTTTTGCGCCAGCAACACGCCATCCAGTGAGGGAATATTGATATCCAGAAAGAGGGCGTCGACTTTATTGTGCTGGAGATATTTCAGCACATCGAGACCGTCGTCAAAGGTCGCGACAATCTCCATCTGGCTATGGTTTTTTATCAGCCAGCTTAGCTCCTGTTGCGCCAGGATCTCGTCTTCCACAATGATGACTTTCATTCCATTCTCCTGTCAGGGCAACAAAGGGGCGGGCGTAGGCCGACGCGGCAGATAAAAAGCTATTTCGGTGCCCGGTGTTAAACGACGGATATGCAGCCCTTCGCCATACAGCAGCTTCACGCGCTGATGCACATTCAGCAGGCCTATTTTGTTGCCGGGCATTTCATCGGCCTCAACGCGGGCGATCATCTCCGGATCGATGCCGTTCCCGGTGTCGCGCACGGCGATGCGCACGCGATTGCCGCACTCTTCCACGCTGATGGTGACCACGCCTTTGCCTTTGCACGGCTGAATGCCATGCACAATTGCATTCTCTACCAGCGGCTGGATCAGCAGGCTGGGGATCGCGCAGCTCACCTCTTCGTCAATGTCATAAATCACCGTCAGCTTATCGCCGAAGCGCGCCTGCTCAATGGCAATATAATCTTTGATTTGATAGAGCTCTCTTTTGATATCGATTTGCTCGTCATCTTTTAATTCAATGTTGTAGCGCAGGTAGCGCGATAAATTAAAAATCAGCTGCCGGGCGGTGTCCGGATTAAGGCGAATGGACGAGGAAATGGCGTTGAGGGCATTAAACAGGAAATGAGGATTGATCTTGCTTTGCAGCGCGCGCAGCTCAGCTTTGTTCGCCATCTCCCGCAACTGCTCGGCGCGGGAAACTTCCAGCTGCGTGGAGATAATCTGCGATAAGCCTACCGCCATTTCCCGCAATAACGAGGTGATCTGGTGCGCATGGCAGTAGTAGATTTTCAGCGTGCCGGTGACAATGCCCTGTTCGCGTAACGGGATCACCAGCATTGAATGGATTTGCGGCGTGCGGTGGGCTTCGTCATTGTTTTTAATGATGATTTCACCGCTGTTAATCGCCTGGCGCGTGGTCGGGCTAATAATATCGTCGCTGTCGCGATAATTGTCCTCCCCGACGCCAACATAGGCCAGCACATGATCGACATTGGTAATGGCCACCGCATCGGCATCAATGTCGCGGCGGATAATGTCACACACTTTACGCAGGGATTCGCTATTAACGTTACGAAACAGCGGCAGGGTTTTATTGGCTATATCCAGCGCCAGCTTCGCCTGACGACCGGCAATCGCCTCTTTCTCACCCTCTACGCTTTGCACCAGCAGCACAATAAACCCGATGCAAACGCTGCCGAGAATCATCGGTACGCCGATTTTCGACACAATATCCAGCCCCAGCGCCGTCGACGGTGCCCATAACACCACCAGCGTCATGGTCAGGCTTTCGCAAATCATGCCGCCGATAATGCCGACGCGCCAGTGCTGCGCTTTCGGGACTTTGCGGTTAATAACCCCGGCCATCACCCCGGCGATAATACTGGTAATAAAGCAGGGGATCGCTGTGACGCCGCCAATATCAATCAGGTAACGATGCACGCCGGCAATGACGCCAGTAATAATGCCGACCCACGGGCCGAAGAGAATGCCGCCGGACATCACCGCGATAATGCGCACGTTCACCAGCGAACCTTCAACCGGCACGCCGGACCATGTGCTGAACAGGGCGAAAAGGGAGAAGATGGCGGTGACGCCGAGCAGCTCTTTAGGGGAGTGCGCCGTTTTATGCAGCAGTTCGCGGAAAAGGCGGATGCGGATCAGGAAAAACAGGCAGATCAACATCAGCGCTGCCCGGTCGAACACCGCCAGGAGCATGTCAAATATTTCGTGCACGGGGGACTCATTGCCTGGTGTCAAAAAGCTATGATAAAAAACCACAGCGCATATGACCAGCCAAAGCATTGATTCGCTGAATAGGGAAAAACCTTTTTTGTAAAAGGGGATTAAAAAAGTCAAAAGCCGGGGCGTAAGATCAGGCAAAACGGCGGCCTTTTCAGGTAACTATTTTATTATCATATTGTTAAATCTAATAAGCCGTTTTCTGCTATCTGGCTATGGTAGTTTTTCGCTCTGCGTTCAATGTTCCCCTTTTACCCGGCATCGTTATTTTTTTGTTAACCCCTCGACAGCGAGATTTTTTTCGGGCTATGTTCTAAGCACGCCGCAAGCGCGGCGACGTCGCTCGGACGGTCCGGGCGCTCACGTTACTCCGAGGAATCTATGGCTGACTTCAGTCCTGAACGCCGTTTTACGCGTATCGATCGTCTTCCCCCCTATGTATTTAATATTACTGCTGAACTGAAAATGGCTGCGCGACGTCGCGGCGAAGATATTATCGATTTCAGTATGGGTAACCCCGATGGCGCGACGCCGCCGCATATTGTGGAGAAACTCTGCACCGTCGCGCAGCGCCCGGATACCCATGGTTACTCCACTTCGCGCGGTATTCCGCGTCTGCGCCGGGCGATTTCCCGCTGGTATCAGGATCGCTATCAGGTGGATATCGATCCGGAAACCGAAGCGATTGTCACCATTGGTTCAAAAGAGGGGCTGGCGCATTTAATGCTGGCGACGCTGGATCATGGCGATACCGTATTAGTACCCAACCCGAGTTACCCGATCCATATTTATGGCGCGGTGATTGCCGGGGCGCAGGTACGCTCCGTGCCGCTGGTGGAAGGTGTCGATTTCTTCAATGAACTGGAGCGCGCGATCCGCGAGAGCTACCCGAAGCCGAAGATGATGATTTTGGGCTTCCCGTCGAACCCGACGGCGCAGTGCGTTGAGCTGGAGTTCTTCGAGAAAGTGGTGGCGCTGGCGAAACGCTACGATGTGCTGGTGGTGCACGATCTAGCCTATGCCGATATTGTCTATGATGGCTGGAAAGCGCCGTCGATAATGCAGGTTCCCGGCGCGCGCGATGTCGCCGTCGAGTTTTTCACCCTCTCCAAAAGTTACAACATGGCCGGCTGGCGTATTGGCTTTATGGTCGGTAACTCGGTGCTGGTTAACGCGCTGGCGCGTATTAAGAGTTATCACGATTACGGCACCTTTACCCCGTTACAGGTGGCGGCAATTGCCGCGCTGGAAGGGGATCAGCAGTGCGTGCGCGATATTGCCGCCCAGTATAAACGCCGTCGCGATGTGTTAGTGAAAGGGCTGCACGAAGCGGGCTGGATGGTGGAGATGCCGAAAGCGTCGATGTATGTGTGGGCAAAAATCCCGGAACCCTACGCGGCGATGGGATCGCTGGAGTTTGCCAAGAAGCTGCTGCAAGAGGCGAAAGTGTGCGTTTCGCCGGGTGTCGGTTTCGGCGATTATGGTGATACCCATGTGCGTTTTGCGCTGATCGAAAACCGCGATCGCATCCGCCAGGCGGTGCGCGGCATTAAAGCGATGTTCCGCGCCGACGGCTTGCTGGCGACTGCGCAGAAAAGCCCGGCGGAAGATCTCGAACCATAAGAGTTTTACCTGACAAAAACAAAAAAAGGAGCCTTTTGGCTCCTTTTTTGTACAGCATTATGCTCAGGTTAGATCATCAGGGCGAATGTGCCGGCCCACACAATAACCATCACCGAAATGCCCATAAAGAAATATTTCACGTTCATCGCTCCGCACACCTAAGTATGCATTCATGACCATTCAGGACTGAGTATAGAGAGGTGAAACTACGCCAAATCGAAAATGAGAATTATCTCCCTTTCGGCCACAGCTCCATCTCAGAATTTTGGGTGAATTCATCACCAAACGGGGGCTAATGTACGCCTAATTTTTTGCCCTTACAAGAGCCTTTTTTTCATTTAATTTTAGTGGTTTACGATGTGTCGGGCTTTGGCGACACAATACTTTCATTGCTAAATAAATTGCCGCTGAGCGACGAAAAATACCACGCAGCTGAAACGCTTCATTTCCGCTTGAATAATAAGGCTAATTTTTGAATCAGATCACAATTTACGCAAAAGATGCAGGCGTTGTGCTGCTAAGAGATCGTTCAGCAGGAGAAAGAAAATGGATGAACGTGCAGCCAAAACGACGCCTTATGCGGGTTGACAATTTTTCTATTATGCAAATATATGTCTATACAACCCATGACAAGTGAAGCCGATGACTGACATTACCTCTGCCGATCGTATCTGGCGCAACGCGCGCCTTGCCACAATGGATCCCGCCCAACCCCAGCCTTACGGCCTGCTTGAAGCCCACGCGCTTATTGTGCGTGACGGGCGCATTCGTGCCGTGGTGCCGGAGAGTGAACTGCCCGCTAATGTACTCAACTGCGAGGATCTCGGCGGGCGGTTGATAACGCCCGGGTTAATCGACTGCCACACGCATTTGATCTTTGGCGGCAACCGCGCGCAGGAGTGGGAACGCAGGCTTAACGGTGTTTCTTACCAGCAAATCAGCGCCGAGGGCGGCGGGATTAATTCCACCGTACTTGCCACGCGTAACAGCAGCGAAGCAGAGTTGCTGCACAGCGCGCAACAGCGCCTGCAGCGGTTGATCAATGAAGGCGTAACGACCCTTGAGATCAAATCCGGCTACGGGCTGGATTTGGCAACTGAAGAGAAGATGCTGCGCGTGGCGGGGGAGCTGGCGCAAACGGCGCAGGTGGAAATCAGCCGTACCTTACTGGCGGCACATGCCACGCCGCCGGAGTACAAAGAGCGTAGCGATGAGTACATCACGCTGGTCTGCGACACCATCCTGCCTGAATTGTGGCAAAAAGGTGTGTTCGAAGCGGTGGATGTGTTTTGCGAAAATGTCGGCTTTAGCCCGGCGCAAACCGAGCGTGTGTTCCTGGCCGCACGGGCGTCAGGCATTCCGGTCAAAGGCCACGTTGAACAGCTTTCATCCCTCGGCGGCGCGGAGTTAGTGAGCCGTTATCACGGGCTGTCCGCCGATCATATCGAATATTTAGACGCCGCTGGTGTTGAAGCGATGGCGGCGAGCGGTACGGTGGCGGTGCTGCTTCCCGGCGCATTCTATTTTCTGAATGAAACGCAAAAGCCGCCGGTGGAACAGCTTCGCGAGCACCATGTACCGATGGCGATTGCCACCGACTACAACCCCGGCACCAGCCCGTTTGCCAGCCTGCATCTGGCAATGAACATGGCCTGCGTGAAGTTCGGCCTGACGCCGGAAGAGGCCTGGGCAGGCGTAACCCGCCATGCCGCACAAGCGCTGGGGCGTCAACAGACCCACGGCCAGCTTGCGCCAGGTTTTGTCGCTGATTTTATTGTCTGGGATGCGCAGCATCCGGTAGAAATGGTCTATGAACCGGGGCGCAATCCGCTTTACCAGCGTATTTTTCGCGGGGAGGTGAGCGCATGAATCTTTGGCATCCCGTTGATCCGTCAGTCTGGCAAGGGCGTGATGACAGCGCCGAAGCGGCCAATGCCCTGCGCCTCTTCCAGACTATTAGCCAGCCCGGTGAAATTTCCGTGCAGTCGCAGCGCGGCAAGATTGCCTTGTTGGGCTTTGAGTGCGACGAAGGGGTAAAACGTAATCAGGGGCGGCCCGGCGCGGCGCAGGGGCCGGATATGCTGCGTAAAGCGCTGGCGGGAATGGCCAGCCACAAAGGCCATGACCAACTGGTTGATCTGGGCAATATCCGCGCCGAGCCGGATCGGCTGGAAGAGGCGCAGCAGGCTTTGCACGATACGGTGCTGGCGTGCCAGCAGGCGCGAATGCGTACGCTGGTGTTTGGCGGCGGACATGAAACGGCCTTTGCGCACGGCTCGGCGATTCTGGATGCGTTTCCCGGTGAGCAAATCGGCATTATCAATCTCGATGCCCATCTCGATCTTCGCCACGCTTCCCGTGCAAGCTCAGGTACGCCGTTTCGCCAGTTGGCGTTACATTGCGAGGCGCAGCAGCGCGAATTTCACTATACCTGCATCGGCGCAAGCCCGGCGGCCAACACCCAGGCCCTGTGGGACGAAGCCGCTCGGCGAAACGTGACGGTGATTGAGGATCTGGCGGTGTTAAACGCCTATGAAGAACAGGTAATGCCGGAGATCGCGCGCCATATTGCCCGCTTCGACCGTCTCTATTTGACTATCGATCTCGACGTTATGCCGTCCTGGGAAATGCCCGCAGTATCGGCTCCCGCCGCGCTGGGGGTTCCGCTGGCAGTGATATTACGTATTGTCCAGCCTCTCTGTCGCAGCGGTAAACTGCAGGCGGTCGATCTGGTGGAATTTAACCCGCTATTTGACCCGCAGGGCGCGGGCGCAAAAGTCGCAGCGCGGCTGGCGTGGCAGATTGCACACTGGTGGCAACATTAAAGGCTGCTGTAAATTCACGGTATACTCGCCGCCCAATGCTTTACTTAATTATAAGGAACATTCGCGCTATGTTTTCGCCTCGTCCCCGTTCGGTATCTGCCGGTACGCCGGTGCCGTTTTATGAAAAAGTGAAGCAGGCTATCAGTGAGAAAATCTACGACGGCAGCTGGCGGCCACACGATCGCATCCCTTCGGAGGCCGAGCTGGTGGCGCAGTTTGGCTTTAGCCGCATGACCATTAACCGTGCGGTGCGTGAGCTCACCGATGAAGGCTTGCTGGTGCGCCTGCAGGGCGTCGGCACGTTTGTGGCCGAGCCGAAAGGACAGTCGGCGCTGTTTGAAATCCGCAGCATTGCCGATGAGATTACCGCTCGCCATCATCAGCACCGCTGCGAGGTGTTACTCCTCGAAGAGAGAAGGGCGGATTTTACTCAGGCCGCAGCGCTGGAAGTGGAAGAGGGCACGCCCATTTTTCATTCGCGGATGGTGCATTTCGAAAACGACATCCCGGTGCAGATTGAAGATCGCAGCGTCAACGCCGCTGTCGTGCCAGACTATTTGCAACAGGATTACACCCGCACTACGCCGCACGCCTATTTATCGCTGATTGCGCCGCTTACCGAAGGGGAGCATATCGTCGAAGCCGTGCGCGCCTCGGCTGAGGAGTGCCGGTTGCTCCACATTGATGAGCACGATCCGTGCCTGCTGATTCGCCGCCGTACCTGGTCCACTTCCCACATCGTCTCTCACGCCAGCCTGCTTTTCCCCGGCCACCGCTACCGCTTACAGGGCCATTTCGGCTCCTGATCTCCGGCGTCAGTAAAAGCGTGATTGCTGACGCACTATTATAAAATTGTATCATTTTTGTTAAATCTTGCCTTGCGCGTAATTGTATAGACAAGTATATGTGTTTACCTGATAAGGTCATTTCCCAGGAGACACCGCCATGCCGCACACCCTCAACCGTCAGCAAATCGTCCGTGCCCCCCGAGGCACAACGCTGAATGCGAAGAGCTGGCTTACCGAAGCGCCGTTACGCATGCTGATGAATAACCTCGATCCCGATGTGGCTGAAAACCCGAACGCGCTGGTGGTCTATGGCGGCATTGGCCGCGCGGCGCGCGACTGGGAGTGTTTCGACGCCATCGTTGCGGCGCTGAAAGTTTTAGAGCATGACGAAACGTTGCTGGTGCAGTCCGGCAAGCCGGTTGGGGTATTTAAAACCCACGATAATGCGCCGCGTGTCCTGATCGCCAACTCCAACCTGGTGCCGCACTGGGCGACCTGGGAGCACTTTAACGAGCTGGATGCCAAAGGGCTGGCGATGTACGGCCAGATGACTGCGGGCAGCTGGATCTATATCGGCAGCCAGGGGATTGTGCAGGGCACTTATGAAACCTTTGTTGAAGCGGGTCGCCAACATTACAACGGTAACCTGCAAGGGCGCTGGGTATTAACCGCTGGTCTCGGCGGCATGGGCGGCGCACAGCCGCTGGCGGCAACACTGGCGGGTGCCTGCTCGCTGAATATTGAGTGCCAGCAAAGCCGCATCGATTTTCGTCTGCGCACGCGCTATGTCGATGAACAGGCCAGCTCGTTGGACGACGCGCTGGCGCGCATTAAGAAATATACCGCCGCCGGTCAGGCCGTTTCGATTGCCTTGTGCGGCAACGCCGCTGAAGTATTACCAGAACTGGTGAAGCGCGGCGTGCGCCCGGATCTGGTCACCGACCAGACCAGCGCCCACGATCCTCTCAACGGCTACCTGCCCAAAGGCTGGACGTGGGAAGAGTACCGGCAAAAAGCAGCGTCCGATCCGCAAGGCACGGTGCTGGCGGCGAAGCGCAGTATGGCGGAGCACGTCAGCGCCATGCTGGCGTTCAGTGAAGCCGGGATCCCGACCTTTGATTACGGCAATAATATTCGCCAGATGGCGAAAGAGACGGGTGTCGACAACGCGTTTGATTTCCCCGGTTTTGTCCCGGCCTATATCCGCCCCTTGTTCTGCCGCGGTATTGGTCCGTTCCGTTGGGTGGCGCTTTCTGGCGATCCGCAGGATATCTACAAAACCGATGCCAAAGTGAAAGAGCTGATCGCGGATCACAAATCTCTGCACCGCTGGCTTGATATGGCCCGTGAGCGCATCAGTTTCCAGGGCTTGCCCGCACGTATCTGCTGGGTCGGTCTCGAATGGCGGCAAAAACTGGGGCTGGCGTTTAACGAAATGGTGCGCACGGGCGAAGTCTCTGCGCCAATCGTCATTGGCCGCGATCACCTGGATTCTGGCTCCGTCGCCAGCCCGAACCGTGAAACGGAAGCGATGCGCGACGGCTCCGATGCGGTTTCCGACTGGCCGCTGCTGAACGCGCTGCTTAATACTGCCAGCGGCGCGACCTGGGTTTCACTGCACCACGGCGGCGGCGTTGGGATGGGCTTTTCCCAGCACGCGGGCATGGTGATTGTCTGTGATGGAACCGATGAAGCCGCGGCGCGTATCGCCCGCGTGCTGCACAACGATCCGGCAACCGGCGTTATGCGCCATGCGGATGCCGGGTATGAAATCGCGATTGAGTGCGCCGCTGAGCAGGGCCTCAATCTTCCTATGGTTGCCGCAACGCAGGGACATCGCAACGCATGAACACCTTAACCCTTACTCCTGGAAAACTGACCCTGGCGCAGCTACGCGACATCTATAGCCAGCCTGTGCATTTGACGCTGGATGACAGCGCATTTGCCGCGGTTAACGAAAGCGTTGCCTGCGTCAACGAAATTATGACGCAAGGGCGCACGGCCTACGGTATCAACACGGGTTTCGGCCTGCTGGCGCAAACGCGTATTGCGACGGAAGACCTGGAGAATTTACAACGTTCGCTGGTGCTGTCCCATGCGGCGGGCGTCGGCGCACCGCTGGATGATGCGCTGGTTCGCTTAATGATGGTATTAAAAATTAACAGCCTGGCGCGCGGTTTCTCCGGTATTCGCTTACAGGTAATCCAGATGCTGGTGGAAATGGTCAATGCGGGCGTTTATCCGTGGATCCCGGCAAAAGGTTCGGTAGGCGCATCGGGGGATTTAGCCCCGCTGGCGCATATGTCGCTGACGCTGCTTGGCGAAGGAAAAGCGCGCTGGCAGGGAGAATGGCTGCCGTCAACGCAGGCGCTGGAGAAGGCCGGTCTGCAGCCGATAACCCTGGCGGCGAAAGAGGGGCTGGCGCTGCTTAACGGTACGCAAACCTCTACCGCTTTCGCCTTACGTGGCCTGTTTGAAGCGGAAGATCTGTTTGCTTCAGCAGTGGTGTGCGGTGCGCTCACTACCGAAGCGGCGCTCGGCTCTCGCCGTCCCTTCGATGCGCGTATTCATCTTGCTCGCGGTCAGCGCGGGCAGATCGACGCGGCGGCGCTTTATCGCCATGTGCTGACGGAGGACAGCGCCATTGCCCAATCGCACCACAACTGCAATAAAGTGCAGGATCCTTACTCCCTGCGCTGCCAGCCGCAGGTGATGGGCGCGTGCCTGACACAGTTGCGCTTTGCCGCTGAGGTGCTGTTAACCGAAGCCAATGCGGTCTCTGATAATCCGCTGGTTTTCGCCGCCGAAAACGAGGTGATCTCCGGCGGGAACTTCCATGCAGAGCCGGTGGCGATGGCCGCCGATAATATTGCGCTGGCGATTGCCGAGATTGGATCCCTTGCCGAACGCCGTATCGCCCTATTAATGGATAGCCATATGTCGCAGCTGCCGCCATTCCTCGTGAAAAATGGCGGTGTTAATTCCGGCTTTATGATTGCCCAGGTTACCGCTGCGGCGCTGGCCAGTGAAAACAAAGCGCTGGCGCATCCCCATAGCGTTGACAGCTTGCCGACCTCGGCAAACCAGGAAGATCATGTTTCGATGGCGCCCGCTGCGGGCCGCCGCCTGTGGGAGATGGCCTCTAACACCCGCGGCGTGATTGCCGTCGAGTGGCTGGCCGCCTGCCAGGGCCTGGATATGCGCGAAGGATTACGCTCCAGCCCGCTGCTGGAGCAGGCGCGCAGCCTGCTGCGCGAGCAGGTACCGCATTATGATAAAGACCGCTATTTTGCGCCGGATATTGAATGTGCGATCGATCTCCTGGCCCGGCGTTCCTTAGCGCCGCTGCTGCCTGCGGTTTTGTGATTAAACGCTAATTACGCGTGACCAGGGTGTTGGCTGGTCACGTGCTCCTTATGACCACATCTTTGATGTAGTTATCCTTCACTAGCTTGTCGTATTCGCTGTGATTACGATTTCCGCTACGTCTCTACTCATTTCTATGTTTTAAATCAACGCTATACTGCGACTAATAAATAATTTGCCGGTTGTGTTAATTAGCAAAATATTTCACTGCACAAAGAAGATTCTGTGACACCTTAACTCTGGATGGCAGAGCAAATACCCGGTTTGAATTAAACGAAAATTCTTAATTATTTATTAAACGAAGAATTAAGATCTATTTATTTGATATTTTTTCAAATATTAATCTATTATCTCGGCCGTGAAATACCCAACTTGCTGGCATTTAGCTAACGGCAGCGCAGTCGAAAGGGATGATTGTTAGCACCCCTGGAAGCAACGTCGTATAGATTTCACAGTTGGATTCAGCGGATTTATGTATGCGGCGGTAGGGAGCTATATCATCCAGTGCTGGCAACTGTTTGATTTAAAAATTCGCCATCATCCACCCATGCTGCTTCGGGTGGTATTTATCCTGATCGGTTTATCTGGCTGGCTGAAAACCTGGGAGCCTTATTGGGTGTATGGCAATATCCGAATCAAATAGGCGCATGGGCGACGGTGCATGTCGGCAAATGGGGGCCTGGTCGCGGTTAGTGATGATGACCTTTACGATTACGTTATTTCTCAAGAATATCAAAAAGCGCATTCATATTGCGCAGTAAGTAGAAGGGGAGAATAAGCCACTATCAAACAGAAGTGACATTTTTTAATAATACGCAGTCTCTATTTCGCATAAACACGACTTTGAAAGGGATAGCAAAATGGCAATACCAGGTATGGAACACATATCATCAAATGATAACGTGATATTTAACGTTACGCCAAAATATAAGCTTTACAGCATCGGTGCCATTCTAATCGCCACGCTTTTCGGTTCTGTGCTGGCCGCAGGGTATTTAATTACCTGTAATTATCGACGCTTGGGTGAAAATGCCGCTGCTAAAAAAACTTTTATATTCGCTGCTGGCGTTGATTGTTAATATTATTGCATCTCGCTACTGTTTGTTTTCATGGATACCGTAGCGCCGGGCGCGTTATGAGAAATGTGAAGTGAAGGGGAATAAACCCTGGATCAGGCTTGCGGAAAGTGAGACCGGATTGCAGGTGAAATGTACTGGTGTCCCCTGCAGGAATCGAACCTGCAACTAGCCCTTAGGAGGGGCTCGTTATATCCATTTAACTAAGGGGACAGTGACGACGACGGTATGAAGATTTCCGCATTGGCTCCTATGCTACCGTAACTTTCCGTGATGCTTCAAGTTTTTAGTTCTTTAACTTTCCTGTTTGTTCGTTTGTGGTACGAAATTATCGCTTTGTTCACTTGCCATTGCGTACAGAATGTTAAAATGGTTGTGTACAGGAGTGATACCAAACTGCAAAGCATTAGCGGTAAACCCTATACCGGACCGGCAGAAATAATGGACGCAGAGGGTCTTAGTGCGCGTGTAACGCCAACAGGAACCGTAACATTTCAGTATCGTTATCGTTGGAATGGAACGCCCGTTCGTCTTACGATCGGGCGCTATCCGGCACTATCACTTAAAGAAGCCAGAGTGATGGTTGGCGCTATGCGCGCAATGTACAGTGAGGGGGTTAACCCCAAAATTATTTTGCCCATGAAGATGGCATACTGACGCTCAAAGAATGCCTGGATCTCTGGTGGCATACGTATGTCATGGGGCTAAAAAAATAACACAGACGCTTTACAAATCACTTGGATATAACACGATGTATACACTGTTTGAAAATTATCCGGTGGCGAACATTCAACTATTAGCGTGGGCTCGTTTTTTGACAAACAAGAAAGTCTGAATAAGAAAAAGCACGTGTTCTCCTCCTGCAGCTACGCTCTGTGATGAACTGGTGTATCAGTCGTCATCTACTCTCATCATGCGAGATTTTCAAACTCAATGTAAAAAACATTGGTAAAAAGCCCGAGGCGGGAAGCAGGGTGCTAACTTACACCGAACTGGCAAAAGTATGGCTGGCACAGAAAAATAATAAAATCGTTTCGTCTAATAACGTGCTTCACCAACTGTTATTACTCTGGGGCGTTCGTCTTTCAGAATTGCGTCTTGCTACGGTTTGAAAGTTTAACCAGTGCTGAATATACTTTTGAATATGAGATGGCGACTAATAAAGAAAAATCCAGCTTATCAGGTTTAAAAAAGAGGGGGCCTGCTAAGCCGGATGGATGAAACGAAAGCTGACAGACCGACAAGTGTTGATCTCAGAAGAAATCAGTGGCGCTGAAAGGGTGCCAGCGCCGCTTTTACTATTGTTTGATGATTTTTTGAAACGGCCTATAAAAAAGCAGATTCACAGCTTTTTTCACCTTAACCTTAGGAGAGCGGTTTGAATAAATAGCTTTCCAGGCCGCTGCTTTCTCTTCTTGTGTCTTTTTGTCGCTTCGATTACCGATGGTAGTGACACTCTCATACATACTATTTGTGCTGATATATTCAGGGATAACGCCAAATAATCGGATAAAACCGAACTCTATAAAAGTTTGCCACTGATCCGCTACACACCAAACAGGGAATAGCTTATCAAGGAGAAGGCGTGCTGCGGGTTTGTTTATAATATATGCATGGGAAAAAGCGGCATTGTAAACTTCATGAACCGCATGGCCATTAGATAAATTAAAAATCGTTTTGTCATTATAATGGTTGACGTGAGATAGCAAATAAACGCATGGAGTGTTTTTAGGAATGGTATTTTCTATCTCTTTAATAAACTGAGAAATATCGTCCGGCAAGAATATATCATCTTCAAGTACTAATGCGCAGTCATCATCGGAATCCGTTAAAGCTTTATAAACTGTCAAATGGCTTAGGGAACAGCCAATTTCTCCAGGCGTGACTGCGTAGCTGTGCTCTTTCCTTAAAATTGAGAGCAAGCCGGCAGGAAGGATTCTTCCGTCCACGGCCGGAATAAACTCATAGCGAAGCCCTGAGTTTTTAACCTGGGACTCCATTGATTCTCGCCGATCTTCAGCACTCTCCAGGTTGATGATGTAGGCCTTCATTTATTATTACCTTCTTCTTTCTGACCACAAACTACGCAGGAAAGTATGATTGTTGTAGAGAAAATCACTATTAACTCGATAGAAGTTAATAAAACATCTGTAGCACCATATAACAATATAGATACAGTAGATATGCCTACAGGTCCAATAATAGACGGTTGGCTTACTTTAAAGATAAGCATATAGAAAAAAGAGGCTAGCACAAGTATTCCAAAAATGCCAAATATTGATGCGTACTGAATAAATTCATTATGCAGGTGAATTTGTAAATACTCAGTTGCAGCAGATTGTTCTTTATTATCCTGTAAATAATGAATAATGCTATTATTGCGTTGTACTTCACTCTGACCAAAGGGGGAGTCGCTAAAAGTAATTAACCCCAGCTTCCACATACTGAACCTTACGCCCAGTGAAGTATTGACATTTCCAAGATTGTATTGCGTTATGTCCTGCATGGTAGAATCATATCGCGTTATTAGAATATTTGAATTGGCGACCATCACTACAATCAATGATAAGAAAGAGATAGTTAATACTTTTAGACTAAGAACTTTGTCTTTATACATCCATGTAAGCAGCAAAAATAACCCAAGCACAGGATGAATAAACATGGCTGCACGCGTCTGAGTCAGGAAAATAACATACGTTGAAACACCGAGGATAATAGATTGGAGTATATACTTATGCTTCTTTTTATATGTGAGCGCAATCAAAGAAGAAAAAGATAATGTAAAGGCGCTATACGCATATGCTGTTAACGTTGCCCTGTTAATCCCAAGTAAAATACGCTCGTCACTCGTCAGGCCTTGAATGATGCCAAATATACTTGCAGCGATAAAAGCTAAAGCCATTATGGATATTATTACTTTCGAGCTGGAGAGTAGTTTTAATTTCGTCTTTATATTTAAAATGTACAAGGCAATAGCCGCTGCAACTAACCATCTTTTTCCTGGGGTAAATAAGAGTTCAGAAGTGTCATTGGAAAAGTGTTTAGACAATACGGACCAGCCTAAGAAAAGGCACGTTAGAGATAAAAATACCAGGCTAATATTTTTCTGAGTAAGAGCTAGCTTGATTGTTAAAGCGTTAAACAATAATCCAATTAGCGATGAATAACCGCACCAATAAAATAAAACACGTGCTGTTTTTTCATGAATGAATGCTGTTGGTAGTACTAACAATAACAGTGTGAATGTTATCATATATAGTGCTTTGTTCACTACTTGCACTGGATGCGAACTGGTCATGTATATGCGTATCCTTTTTTACATCAAAATGAATTACTGTTTATTTGTTAATATTGGCACCAAGTTCTCGCATCTTATCGACAACTTTTTCGAGCTCTTCTTCGCTTAAGGCTAATTGTGCAGCTATAAAAAAGAGCATGTGCATTCCCATCACCCTTGGCGATTCACCACCCGTATATTTCCTCCAGTGGTTGCTGCCAGCCAGACCGGCCAGATCTGCCATTTGTGCGCCAGTCCGACCGAGAAATTCTTTCAATTGTGCAAGGTATTCTGGTGATGGTGGTGTGTAATCTTCAATCAATGGCATAACGCACCCGTTAGAAAAAACGATAAGTTTATTTGTCTGAATATGTTTCAGAAGAACCCTTGTACTGGCTGCTACAGCATCGATTATGCCGGATGCCCCATCATCGCATACCAGGCTAATTCCCGGTTACGCGTCGAAGTATCAGCTCTCAGCCTGACAATTTATGCATTAACTTTTGTTAATTATGTCAGGAGGATTTCGCTGGCGTTCAACGTTCTTCCTTGCGGGATGCACGGGTCTCAAATGATTATTTATCCGATGAATGAATGCTAGCCCTTTTGGGGCTTTTTTGTCAATTTAATCATATCTTGCCGGCTTCCGTTTTTAGCCTGAGTAGATCCAAGGAATGGGCGACAGCTAAAACCGGCCATATGACACTGGGCACAATGCGTACTGTTGCGATCCGAAGGCTTTAGGGCGAGTGAAACATCACCGCTACCGAAAAATACCGCTACTAAAAGCGTTAAGCTCCCGGACCGCCAGATGATTAATCTCTCACCGTTTATGCCTCATTTTCTTCGCTATCGCGCTGCCGGGCTTGCTCATCGGCGCGCGCCTTTGCTTCAGCTTTGCGCGCGTTGATCATATCGTTGCGGATTTGCGCGTGGCTGAGCAGGGCGAAAATAAAGGTACCGCCGCAGATATTCCCGGCAAGCGTCGGCAGGGCGAAAGGCCAGATAAACTCGCTCCAGTGCAGCGTACCGTTAAACACCAGATAGAAGATCTCAACCGCGCCCACCACAATATGGGTGGTATCCGCCAACGCGATAAGCCAGGTCATTAAAATGATCACCACGATTTTTGCCGAGCCCGCCGACGGGAACATCCAGACCATGGTGGCGATAATCCAGCCGGAAATAATAGCGTTGGAAAACATCTCCAGCGGCGTATTTTTCATCACATCCATACCGATTTTAACAAAGGCGTCGCGGGTCTGTTCATCGAAGATAGGCATATACTCGAACGCCCACGCGGCAATGGCCGTACCGACCAGATTACCCAGCAGTACCACGCTCCATAAGCGCATTAACAGGCCGGTGTTAACCCAACTGGGTTTTTGCATCACCGGCAGCACGGCGGTAACGGTATTCTCGGTAAACAGCTGCTGGCGCGCCATAATGACAATGATAAAGCCGAAGGTATAACCGAGGTTCTCCAGCAGGAATCCGCCGGGAATGCCGTCGAGTTGCACATGGAAAATCCCTTTTGCCAGCAGCGACGCACCCATTGATAAGCCAGCGGCAATAGCCGACCAGAACAGCGCCATGGCGTCGCGCTCGAGTTCTTTTTCACCGTCCTGACGAATATGTTCATGGATTGCCATCGCTCGCGAGGGCAGGCGCTCCTCATCAAGCTCAATCTTCTTGCCACTCTTCTTCTCGTCGCTCTCTACCTGTATGTCATCGCTGTGTTTGTCGATTTTCTCTTCCTGAAGGTTGTCCACGATGGCCTCGCTATTCTCTCTATCTATTGGCAACAAAATTTAAGCGTAGCGGGTTTCGTCCTGGCACCGGGACGGCATCGTCTGAAATTGGCGTAAAAGCAACAAAGGCAATACGATTTCCCTGAAGAGTGTTTAAAATAGTAAATTAGTCTTATAAGCGTGTTGGGTGCGGCTCAACGACATTCAGTCGTTGAGTAGATATCTGAATACCCACTGAAACAACGCGTCGCACATTACCTGCGCAAGCCGTTTAACGCCAGTGCGTTATTCAGAAAGGCATGTAGCGATGACCATTTTCTCCAGGGAGACACCTATGAAATTTCGCCTGTCAGCGCTTGCGCTGGCAACTACTGTGCTGGTCGGTTGTGCCAGTTCCGGTCAGGATCCGCAGGGACGTTCAGACCCGCTGGAAGGATTCAACCGCACCATGTACAACTTCAACTTCAACGTGCTGGATCCGTATGTTCTTAGACCCGTTGCGGTGGCCTGGCGTGATTATGTGCCGCAGCCAGCGCGCAATGGTCTGAGCAATTTCACCAGCAACCTTGAAGAGCCGGCGACCATGGTGAATTTCTTTTTAAAAGGCGATCCCTACCAGGGGATGGTGCATTTTACCCGCTTCTTCCTGAACTCCCTGCTCGGGATGGGCGGTTTGATGGATGTCGCCGGTGCGGCGAACCCGAAACTGCAGCGCGTTGAACCGCACCGTTTCGGTAGTACGCTGGGGCATTACGGCATCGGCTACGGTCCGTATGTCCAGTTGCCGTTCTATGGCAGCTTCACCCTGCGTGAAGACGGGGGCGATATGGCGGATACGCTCTATCCGGTGCTTTCATGGCTGACATGGCCGCTGTCGGTAGGTAAATGGACGGTAGAAGGGATTGAAACGCGCGCGCAGCTACTCGATTCCGATGGTCTGCTGCGCCAGTCTTCCGACCCGTACATACTGGTGCGTGAAGCCTACTTCCAGCGCCACGACTTTATTGCCAACGGCGGCAAGCTCAAGCCGCAGGAGAACCCGAACGCGCAGGCGATCGAGGGCGATTTAAAAGATATCGATGCGCAATAAGCGCTACCAATAAAAAAGGTGAGCCAGTTGCGCTCACCTTTTTTTATGCCTGATGGGTTATCAGAAGGCGTAGTTAAAGTTCACGCCATACAGCCATGCACGTCCTACAGACTCGAAGCTATACGGGCCTTCGGAGAACTTCACTTTCTGGCCATGCATATAAGAGACGCCAGCATCAACAGAGGCATCTTTATTAAAGGCATAGGTCGCACCGGTGCTCAGCCACAGGCGATCCTGATCCGGGATAGAGATGGAGCGTTTGTCTGCCGGAACCGGGCTGTCATCGTAGGCGATACCGGCGCGGAAGGTCCAGTTATCATCCATGTAATAAGTGGTACCCAGCGCGATGCGGTAAGCATCTTTAAAGCTTTCATCTTTATAGAACAGTGTCTGGCCATTGTTACCGGTGGCTTTCAGCTCCTGGAACTGGCTCCAGCTGGTGTACGTCAGGCTATAGTGAACCGCCCATTGTGGGTCAACGCGGTTATAACCTGAGACTTCCCACATTTCCGGCAGGTGCAGGGAGAGGGAACCATTGGTGGTCGCTCCGCCTGTACCATACGGCAAGCCCAGACCCAGCGCTGCGTTGATCGGATTCAGCGTAGCAGGCAGGCTGCTCTTATAATCGCCATCGAAGTCGACTTTGACTTCAGAGCGGTAGGTAAACCCGTAGCGGTTGTTTTTATCCAGCTCATACAGGATGCCGGCGTTCCAGCCAAAGCCCCACTCATCGCCTTTCAAATGAGCAATTTGTGTATCACGACCGATGCGACCCGCTTGAGAGGCAAGACCGGCGGCTTGCTGCGCGGTTAGCTGTCCAGATTGCACCAGGCCTGGCAGACCGGCACCAATGATTTGCGGCAGATCGCCCGCATAGCGTTCCACTTTCGCCCGTGCGTATACGGCGTCAAAGCCGAGGCCGAAGCTCCAGTGGTTATCCAGACGGTACGCGCCGCTCAGGTTGAGGTTCAGCGTTTCGAGATCGGTTTTACCGCCCATTGAGCCGGCTGCGTAGCTGTCGTTAAACTCCGTCGCCAGACCGTAGTTGGAGGTGACGGACGCGCCCCAGCCAAACTGCTCGTTGATCGGCGCGACAAAGTGCAGGTTTGGCACCCATGCCGTCGGGGCAATATTGTCCTGGCTGGCATTGTTGCCAATAACAGAACGGCCCTTCACGTTAACATCGGGATCGACAAATACCGCACCACCCGAGAAGGTGGGGCGATCGAACATGGTGATAAGGGCAGGGTTGCGGCTGACGTTGCCCGCGTCATCAGCCATTGCGCCTTCACCGGAATAAGCCCGGCCAAGGCCAGAAGCTGAAAACTCATTGAGTTGAAAGCCTGCGGACCAGGCCTGGGTAGAGACGATTGCCACTGCGACTGCCAGAGCAGACTTGGTAAACCGGGTTTTCTGGCTCATGACCATAACCTCATTCGAAATCGATTTATTTTTATTCAAAATTTGTTACGCACCGTAACAGGAGCGCGAAGTGTAGGGTCTGAGGTACTTCTCACAAATCAGACCAGTGGCGGAAGTATAGGTCCGACCAGCGCAAATGTTGCAAGTATGTATATAAGATTTTACCAATGTGATCTTCGAAACGGGATCTGCCCAGCAAAATTGCCCCCGGTGTTAATCAGCCGATTAGATCATTTTTGTTTTAGATCATTTTTAAGTGTGATTTCGGTCACTTAACGCCGCAGGCTGGATTAACGACTGGAGCCCGAATCAGTCGGGGAGTAAAATATGTACAACGTTTATCTGGCACCTTGGGTGCGAATTCAGAGGAAATTTTCAATGAGTAAATGCAGTGCTGATGAAACCCCGGTTTGCTGCTGTATGGATGTTGGTACCATTATGGACAACTCCGACTGCACCGCCTCCTATAGCCGCGTTTTCGCTGACCGTCGCGACGCGGACGAAACCCTGGCCGCGCTGAGCGCCAGAGCGCGTGGCGTAGAGTCCGATCCCTGCAAAATCACCCCGACCTTTACTGAAGTGGCCGACGGTGTGCGCCTGGATATCGATTTTGTTTTCGCCTGCGAAGCGGAAACCCTGATTTTCCAGCTCGGTCTGCGTTAAGTGTCCCGCCAACGCTCCCAATCTTTGGGAGCGTTTTGTTTAACAAACTCTGTGCCTTAGCTCCCATTTCTTTCCCCCTCCCATTGGCGAAATGTAAAAAATTGGTTAAGACTGTTATCAGGTCAGACCACTTAAAGTATTACGCTGTTAACAGGGGAGTGTTATGAAGGCATTACCGCTCGTCACCCGCCAGGGCGACCGCATTGCCATTGTCAGTGGGTTACGTACCCCGTTTGCCCGACAGGCTACCGTTTTTCACGGCGTTCCGGCCATCGATCTCGGCAAGATGGTTGTAGGAGAGATGCTGGCGCGTAGCGAAATTCCCCCCGACGTGATTGAACAACTGGTCTTTGGCCAGGTGGTTCAAATGCCTGAAGCGCCCAATATCGCCCGCGAAATCGTGCTCGGTACCGGCATGAGCGTCCATACCGACGCCTATAGCGTCAGCCGCGCTTGTGCGACCAGCTTCCAGGCGGTAGCCAACGTCACCGAAAGCCTGCTGGCGGGCACCATCCGCGCCGGTATCGCCGGTGGTGCAGACTCCTCTTCAGTACTGCCGATAGGCGTCAGTAAAAAACTGGCGCGAACGCTGGTGGATGCCAACAAAGCGCGCAGCATGGGACAGAAACTGCAGCTTTTCTCGCGCCTGCGTCTGCGCGATCTGCTCCCCGTGCCTCCGGCGGTCGCTGAATATTCGACCGGCCTGCGCATGGGCGATACCGCTGAACAGATGGCGAAAACCTACGCTATCAGCCGCGAACAACAGGATGCGCTGGCGCATCGTTCACATCAGCTCGCCGCGCAGGCCTGGACGGAAGGCAAACTGGCGGACGAAGTGATGACCGCCTACGCGCCGCCGTTTCGCGATCCCGTTGAGAAAGACAATAACGTACGCACCAACTCAAGCCTGGCGGATTACGCAAAGCTGCGCCCGGCCTTCGATCGTAAACACGGGACGGTAACCGCCGCTAACAGTACGCCGCTGACGGATGGCGCAGCGGCAGTAATTCTGATGACGGAATCGCGCGCTAAAGAGCTGGGGCTGGTGCCATTGGGCTACCTGCGCAGCTACGCCTTTACCGCCATCGGCGTGCGTGAAGATATGCTGCTCGGCCCGGCGTGGTCGACACCGCTGGCGCTGGAGCGAGCCGGATTAACGCTGGCTGATATAACCCTTTTTGATATGCATGAAGCCTTTGCCGCGCAAACTTTAAGTAACCTGAAATTGATGGCCAGCGATCGCTTTGCCCGCGAAGTGCTTGGGCGCGCGCAAGCCACGGGTGAAGTGGATGAGAGTAAATTCAATGTGCTCGGTGGCTCTATAGCGTACGGGCATCCATTTGCCGCAACAGGTGCGCGCATGATCACCCAAACTCTGCATGAGCTGCGACGTCGCGGCGGCGGTTTTGGACTGGTAACGGCCTGTGCCGCAGGCGGTTTGGGTGCGGCAATGGTTCTGGAGGCAGAATAATGACCACAACATCGGCATTTACTCTCCACGTCCGTCCCGACAATGTGGCGGTGGTGAACATTGATGTTCCGCATGAGAAGATGAATACCCTGAAGGCCGAGTTCGCCACGGAGGTTCGCGGGATTTTAAAACAGATCCGTGACAATAAAACGCTGCGTGGCGTGGTGTTTATTTCGGCCAAGCCGGACAACTTTATTGCCGGGGCGGATATCAATATGATTGCCCGCTGCCAGACGGCGAAAGAAGCGGAAGAACTTGCCCGCCAGGGTCAGCAGTTGATGGCGGAAATCCATGCATTATCGATCCCGGTGATTGCTGCAATCCATGGCCCTTGCCTCGGCGGTGGTCTGGAGCTGGCGCTGGCGTGCCATCTGCGAATCTGTACCGACGACAGCAAAACGGTGCTTGGGCTGCCGGAAGTGCAGTTGGGCTTGCTGCCCGGTTCTGGCGGAACGCAGCGTTTGCCGCGCCTGATTGGTGTGAGTACCGCGCTGGAGATGATCCTCACCGGTAAACAGTTACGTCCGCGCCAGGCATTAAAAGTGGGGCTGGTGGATGATGTGGTTCCCCAATCCATTTTGCTGCAAGCCGCGGTGGATCTGGTTGCCAAAGGTCGCCCTGTGGCGCGACAGCTGCCGGTGCGCGAGCGTATTCTTGCCGGGCCTCTTGGCCGCAGGCTGCTGTTCCGCATGGTGGCGAAGAAAACCGAGCAGAAAACCCAGGGGAATTATCCTGCCGCTTCGCGCATTTTGTCGGTCATCGAAACCGGTCTTACGCAGGGGCGCAGCAGCGGTTACGACGCGGAAGCGCGCGCCTTTGGTCAACTGGCGATGACGCCGCAGTCCCAGGCGCTGCGCCATCTCTTCTTTACCAGTACCGATATTAAAAAAGATCCCGGCAGCAGCGTTGAACCCGCTCCGCTGAAGGGGATTGGTGTGCTGGGCGGTGGGCTAATGGGCGGCGGCATTGCGTTTGTCACCGCCAGCAAAGCCGGTTTACCGGTGCGCATTAAAGATATCAGCGCCAAAGGCATTAACCATGCGCTGCAGTACAGCTGGCAGCAGCTCGACAAGAAAGTGCGTCGCCGCCACCTAAAAGCCGCCGAGCGCGACGGCCAGATGGCGAAAATCTCCGGCTCGCTCGATTATCGTGGCTTTGCCCATCGCGATCTGGTGATTGAAGCGGTATTTGAAGATCTGGCGCTGAAGCAGAAGATGGTTGGCGAAATCGAAGCCCACTGCGCGCCGCACACTATTTTTGCCTCCAATACCTCATCCTTGCCCATCGGCGATATTGCTGCCAACGCGGCGCGCCCGGAAAAAGTAATTGGTTTACATTATTTCAGCCCGGTGGAGAAAATGCCGCTGGTTGAAGTTATTCCCCACGCCGGAACCGATGAGCAGACGATTGCCACTACCGTGAAGCTGGCGAAAAAGCAGGGCAAAACGCCGATCGTGGTGGCTGATAAAGCCGGGTTTTACGTCAACCGTATTCTCGCGCCCTATATCAATGAAGCCATGCGTCTGCTGAACGAAGGGCAGCGCATTGAAACTATCGATCGGGCGCTGGTGAAATTCGGTTTCCCGGTAGGCCCCATCCAGCTATTGGACGAAGTTGGGATCGATACCGGCACCAAAATTATCCCGGTACTGGAAGCTGCCTGGGGCGAGCGATTTAGCGCGCCTGTAAGCGTTGTGAATGCAATCTTGAATGACGATCGCAAAGGGAGAAAAAATGAGCGGGGTTTCTATCTTTACCCGGCGAAAGGGCGTAAAAGCAACAAACAGCCGGACCCTTCCATCTATCGCTTAATTGGTGTTTCCGAAGGTCCCCAGCTCGCGCAGCAGCAGATCGCCGAACGATGTGTAATGCTGATGCTTAACGAAGCCGCCCGCTGTTTTGACGAACAGGTCATTCGCAGCGCGCGCGATGGTGATATCGGCGCCGTGTTTGGCATCGGTTTTCCGCCGTTTTTGGGCGGGCCGTTCCATTATATGGACGCCCTCGGTATCGGTGAAGTGGTGGCGACGATGCAGCGCCTTCAGGCGCAGTACGGCGAACGTTTTGCCCCTTGCGAACCGCTGAAACGCATGGCGGAACAAGGCGTAACTTTTTGGCCAACTGAGAAACTGGACGTGTCAGTGAGTGTCTAAAAAAGTAATTCTGTTATCCCTCAGGGCCTTTACGGTTATTTAATAATCAGTGATTGACTATACTTGCGCCATTGAGGTAAAAAACAGCGTTTCATTCAACGAATGGATCAGGCACAATGCCCGGCCATTAATATTTTCCGATGTCGTGAAATGATTTTGCGGTGAAAGTATTAATGATTCTGGTTAACAAAAGCGGTGCAATATGCAAGTTTTTATCATGCGTCACGGCGACGCTGCCCTCGATGCAGCCAGCGACTCGGTTCGTCCCTTAACCCCTTGTGGCTGCGACGAAACCCGTCAAATGGCAACATGGTTGAAAGGTCAAAAAGTGGATATCGAACGTGTTCTGGTCAGCCCATTTTTACGTGCTGAACAGACGCTCGATAAGGTAGGGGAGTGTATGAACCTGCCTGATAACGTGGATGTTCTGCCAGAACTTACGCCCTGTGGCGATATTGGTCTTGTTAGTGCCTACCTGCAGGCGCTGGCAAATGAAGGTACTTCTGCCGTGCTGGTGATTTCCCACCTGCCGCTAGTGGGTTACCTGGTGTCCGAGCTCTGCCCGGGTGAAGCGCCGCCAATGTTCACCACCTCCGCCATCGCCAGCGTCACGCTGGAAGGAGACGGTAAAGGTGTCTTTAACTGGCAAATGAGTCCCTGCAATCTGAGGATGCCGAAAGCCATCTGAATCGCCGGACCATGAAAGATAAAGAGCCGCTTTAAGCGGCTCTTGTCGTTTCTGGCGGTTAAAGCAGTTCCGGCGGCTGCCACTCTTCTACTTCGATTAATACCAGGATCGCCGCGTCTCCGCCGTACTCTTTCGGTGCCTGATGAAACGCCATCACATGCGGATGCTGCGCCAGCCACAGCGGCGTTTGCTGCTTAAGGATATGCTTGCCGTGGCCGTGCATCACGCAGGCGCAAAACACATGCTCGCGTCGGCATGCGGCAATCAGCGCGCCCAGCTCTTGCTTCGCCTGCTGCTGGGTTAAACCATGCAGATCGAGAAACAGCTCCGGCGAATAATCGCCGCGGCGTAGCTTCTTCAGCTCAAAATGGCTGACATCTTCGCGCACATATTTCACCGGGCCTTCAGCGTTCAGCAACGGCTGGAATTCGTCGGAAAAATAGTGGCTGTTATCGGCTTGTTCCTGCAATAAGCGTTTTACCGGCACTTCTGTCACTTTTTTGCGTACCGGGCGATGAACCACAGTGTCCTGCTTCATCTGGCGCGTACCCGTCATTAACTGCCGGAACAGCGCCTGTTCCTCCTCGCTCAAGGATGGTTTCTTTTTCATCTGCGCATCTCATCTTCTCTTTCTGTTAGTGTACCCGACTCGTTATGCCCGCGGTGCAGCAAAATCGATTTTTCCCTCACGCAGAGGAGAGAGGATGCTGATTTATCGCCGCCTTCGTGGCAAACTAGCCGCCGAATTTAATGCGTGCATGCGCCTGGGGGATACCATGGATAAAATTTTCGTCGACGAAGCAGTGAACGAACTGCACACCATTCAGGACATGCTGCGCTGGGCGGTGAGCCGATTTAGCGCCGCGAATATTTGGTACGGCCACGGCACTGATAACCCGTGGGACGAAGCGGTGCAGCTGGTGTTGCCTACCCTCTATTTGCCCCTCGATATCCCCGAAGATATGCGTAGCGCGCGCCTGACCTCCAGTGAGCGCCACCGCATTGTTGAGCGAGTGATCCGCCGCGTTAACGAACGTATTCCGGTGGCTTATCTCACCAATAAAGCCTGGTTCTGCGGCCACGAATTCTATGTTGATGAGCGCGTGCTGGTGCCGCGTTCGCCGATTGGCGAGCTGATTAACAATCACTTCGCCGGGCTGATTGACCATCAGCCGCAGCATATCCTTGATATGTGTACCGGCAGCGGCTGTATCGCCATTGCCTGCGCGTACGCCTTCCCGGAAGCGGAAGTGGACGCCGTGGATATCTCTATGGATGCGCTGGCGGTGACCGAGCACAATATTGAACAGCACGGGCTTATCCATCAGGTTACGCCTATTCGTTCCGACGTTTTCCGCGACCTGCCGAAAGTACAGTACGATCTGATTGTCACCAACCCGCCATACGTTGATGAAGAAGATATGGCCGATCTGCCGTCGGAGTATCGCCACGAGCCGGAACTTGGCCTGGCTTCCGGCAGCGACGGGTTGAAGCTGACGCGACGCATTCTTGCCTGCGCGCCGGATTACCTCGCTGACCACGGCATCCTGATTTGTGAAGTGGGTAACAGCATGGTACATCTGATGGAACAATATCCCGACGTTCCGTTCACCTGGCTGGAGTTTGATAACGGTGGCGATGGCGTCTTTATGTTAACCAAAGCGCAGCTTATCGCCGCCCGCGAACACTTCAGCATTTACAAAGACTAAACGACGCTCAACATTAACAAAAACAAGGGAGCCGTGATGGCAGGCAACACAATTGGACAACTTTTTCGCGTAACCACTTTCGGCGAATCCCACGGCCCGGCGCTGGGCTGCATTGTTGACGGTGTGCCACCGGGCATTCCCCTGAGCGAAGCGGATTTGCAGCACGATCTTGATCGCCGTCGCCCCGGCACATCGCGCTATACCACCCAGCGCCGTGAACCTGATCAAGTGAAGATCCTTTCCGGCGTGTTTGAAGGCCTGACCACCGGCACCAGCATTGGCCTGCTGATTGAGAATACCGATCAGCGATCGCAGGATTACGGCGCGATTAAAGACGTGTTCCGTCCAGGGCATGCGGATTACACCTACGAACAAAAATATGGTCTGCGCGACTATCGCGGCGGCGGACGCTCGTCCGCCCGTGAAACGGCAATGCGCGTGGCGGCGGGGGCGATCGCTAAAAAATATCTGGCGCAGAAGTTCGGCATCACCATTCGTGGCTGCCTGACGCAAATGGGCGATATTCCGCTGGCGATCAAAGCCTGGGATCAGGTAGAGCAGAACCCGTTTTTCTGCCCGGATCCGGACAAAATCGAGGCGCTGGATGAGCTGATGCGCGGCCTGAAAAAAGAGGGCGACTCTATTGGCGCAAAAGTGACGGTGGTTGCCGATGGCGTACCAGCAGGTCTTGGCGAGCCGGTGTTTGACCGTCTCGATGCGGATATTGCCCATGCGCTGATGAGCATTAACGCGGTAAAAGGCGTCGAAATCGGCGACGGCTTTGAGGTGGTGAAACTGCGCGGCAGTGAAAATCGCGATGAAATCACCAAAGCGGGTTTCCTGAGCAATCACGCAGGCGGCATTTTGGGGGGCATCAGCAGCGGGCAGCAAATTGTCGCCAATATCGCGCTGAAACCGACCTCCAGCATCACCGTGCCGGGGCGGACTATCAACCGCTTTGGCGATGAAGTCGAGATGATCACCAAAGGGCGTCACGATCCCTGTGTCGGCATTCGCGCCGTGCCTATCGCGGAAGCGATGCTGGCAATTGTGCTGATGGATCACTTTCTGCGTCAGCGCGGACAAAACGCTGATGTGATAACCACTGTTCCACGCTGGTAATGATGAAAAGAACGGCAATTATGTTGTTTGCCCTACTGGCGAGCGCCGCGACCGTCGCGGCAACGCCGTGGCAAAAACTCACCCATCCCGTGGCGGGTCAGCCGCAATCTATTGGCGAATTTGCCAATGGCTGTATCGTTGGCGCTCATGCGCTGCCGCTGCAAGCGGATAATTATCAGGTAATGCGCACGGATCAACGACGCTATTTCGGCCATCCCGATCTGGTGCTATTTATCCAGCGCTTAAGTACTCAGGTGCACGACCTGGGGCTGGGCACGGTGCTGGTCGGCGATATGGGCATGCCCGCCGGTGGGCGCTTTAATGGCGGACACGCCAGCCATCAATCGGGTCTCGATGTCGACATTTTCCTGCAGTTGCCAAAAGCGCGCTGGAGCGCGGCACAGCTGTTAAAACCGCAGGCGCTGGATTTAGTTTCCCTCGATGGTAAACGGGTCGTGCCTGCGCTGTGGAAGCCGGAAATCAGCAGCATGATCAAGCTGGCGGCGGAAGATAACGATGTCACGCGTATCTTTGTCAACCCGGCCATTAAACAGCAGTTATGCCTCGATGCGGGCAACGATCGTGACTGGCTGCGTAAAGTCCGTCCGTGGTTCCAGCATCGTGCCCATATGCATGTGCGCCTGCGCTGCCCGGCCGATAGCCTTGAGTGTAAGGATCAACCGCTGCCGCCGCCGGGCGATGGTTGCGGGGCGGAATTACAAAGCTGGTTTGAACCGGCGAAACCGGGTAGCACCCCGCCTGAGAAAAAGACGCCGCCGCCATTGCCGCCGTCCTGTCAGGCTTTACTGGATGAACACGCGCTCTGATGGAACTCTTTCAACAACTTTTTACGGTGTCGCCGCTGCTGCTGGCGGTGCTTTTCTTTGTCGCGCTGTTAGCCGGATTTATTGATGCGCTGGCGGGCGGCGGTGGGCTATTAACGGTGCCGGCACTGCTGGCAGCGGGGATGACGCCAGCGCAGGCGCTGGCAACCAATAAACTGCAGGCCTGCGGCGGTTCTTTGTCGGCCTCGCTCTATTTTGTGCGGCGTAAAGTGGTCAATCTCGCCGACCAGAAACTCAATATCCTGATGACCTTTATCGGATCCACCAGCGGCGCGCTGCTGGTCCAGCATGTGCAATCCGAGGTGCTGCGCCAGATCCTGCCGATTCTGGTTATCTGTATTGGTCTCTACTTTTTATTAATGCCGCGTTTAGGCGAGGAAGATCGTCAGCGTCGTCTGTACGGGCTGCCTTTTGCCCTTATCGCCGGTGGCTGCGTTGGCTTTTACGACGGTTTTTTTGGTCCCGGCGCCGGTTCGTTTTATGCGCTGGCGTTTGTCACCCTTGCGGGGTTCAACCTGGCAAAATCCACCGCCCATGCCAAAGTATTGAACGCCACCTCGAACGTTGGCGGGCTGCTGCTGTTTATTATTGGCGGCAAAGTGGTATGGGGCACCGGCTTTGTTATGTTGGCCGGGCAATTTCTGGGCGCGCGCATGGGCTCGCGCCTGGTGCTCAGTAAAGGGCAAAAACTCATTAGGCCGATGATTGTGATTGTCTCGGCGGTAATGAGTGCGAAACTTCTCTATGACAGTCACGGCCAGGAGATCCTCCAGTTTCTGGGGGTGAACGTATGACGCACCACTACCAACAGTTAATTGATCTCTTCGACGGCTGCTTTGCCGACGATTTTAATACCCGTCTGATTAAAGGCGACGACGAACCGATCTATCTTCCTGCAGATGCGGACGCGCCTTTCAACCGCATTGTCTTTGCTCACGGTTTTTATGCCAGCGCGCTGCATGAGATTTCCCACTGGTGCATCGCCGGTGCCGAACGCCGCAAACTGGTAGATTTTGGCTACTGGTATTGCCCCGATGGCCGCGATGCGGCAACCCAGGGCAAATTCGAAGATGTCGAAGTCAAACCCCAGGCGTTTGACTGGTTGTTCTGCGTGGCGGCGGGTTTTCCGTTTAACGTCAGCTGTGACAACCTGGAAGGGGATGTTGAACCGGATCGCATCGTCTTTCAGCGCCGCGTTCATCAACAGGTGATGACCTACCTGGAGCAGGGGATCCCGGCGCGCCCGGCGCGTTTTATTAAAGCACTACAGGATTATTATCAGACGCCGCCTTTAGCGGCAGCACAGTTCCCGTGGCCGGAAGATTTTTAAGGCCATATTTTCTAAAGAGGAAGAGAGATGATCGCGGAGTTTGAATCACGCATTCTGGCGTTAATTGATAACATGGTGGACCACGCCAGTGATGATGAGCTGTTCGCGGGCGGTTATCTGCGCGGCCACCTGACGCTGGCGGTGGCGGAACTGGAAGGCGGCGATGACCATGCGCCGGAAACCCTGCACGGCAAAGTCACTACCAGCGTGCAAACCGCGATTCAGGCGGGAGAGCTATCGCCGCGCGATCAGGCGCTGGTGCTCGGCATGTGGGAAAACCTGTATCAGCAGGCAAAATCCCACTAAGTGGCCATTTCCCTCTCTGCTGGAGAGGGAAAACCCTATTTCACCGCTTTGCCCTTCAGTAACTTCCTGACCCACAAACGATTAGGATTCATTGCCGCCAGCGTTTCAGCGTCCAGCGGAATGGGCTCATTACTCATTTGCGATGCCAGAATCTCAGCCGCCAGCGGGGCGCTACATAGCCCGCGCGATCCCAGCGCCCCCAGCATAAACAGCCCCTGATATACCGGCGCGCTTACCGCCGTGGCAGGCTGTTCAGCCAGCGTGGCATAGGCGCTCAGCGTGGCGGCGTAATCCGCGACGTTGCCGACCATCGGCAGGTGATCGCGCGTGGCGCAACGTACGCCGCTGCGCGCCTCGCCCGCACTCACATCTACCTCTTTAGCCCATTCAGCCTGCGGCAAACAGTCGAGCAAACGCTGACGGTTGTGCTGCTGATCGGCCTCGCTGTAGGCCGTTTCTACTGCTCCACGATGATAACTGGCGCCGATACAGTGCTGCTGGTGATGAGGATGTTGCGGGGTCAAATAGCCATCGTAGCAGAGCACCTGGCGCAATGAGGCGAGCTGTGGCGTGGTAGGGATATGGCTGACCTGGCCTGCGACCGGATATACCGGCAGCTTTTCCGTTTGCGCGAAGTCGCTGATACGGTGTCCGTTCGCCAGCACCACCGTTGCATGTTCTCGCTGCTCGCCATGGTGAAAATGGAGCTGCCAGCCATCGTTTTCAGGCATTAACTGCGCCATATCGTAGCCATAATGGATCTGTAAACCTTGCTCACAGGCAAGGGCCAGCACCGCTGCCGTTAACTGCGCCGGGCAGAGCCAGCCTCCGGCGGGGTAAGTGATGCCGCCGCAGCCGGTTTCGACACCGCAAAGGGCTTGCGCCTCTTCACTGTCAACGCGCCGGGCGAGTTCTGTCGGCAGATCCAGCGTCAGCATCTGAACGATTTTATGTTGGCTTTTCTCATCCCAGCCAAGCTGCGTGACACCACACCATTGATGATCAAACTCAATGGGCAGGGCATCGTACAAACGACGAGCAAAGGTAAAGGCCGCCGGGAAGAAACGGGCAAGCGCCGGATCGTGGGCGCTTAACAACGGGTAGAGCGCGCCCTGGCGATTGCCGGAGGCGCCTTGCGCCGGTGCGTCGTCGGCGCAATAGAGGGTGACCTGCCAGCCGCGACGCAGCAGCGCCAGCGACAGCAGGGCGCTGGCAATTCCTCCGCCAAGCACGGCAACCTCACGCTGCGCGGTAGCGCTGCGGGTAAACCATGGCGCACGGGCGGGTGAAGTAAGTTCTTGTTCCATCACCCCGGTCAACATTTCGCGTTTGCGGCCAAAACCTTTGCATTTGTGCAGGGTGAAGCCCGCTTCCTGCAAACCGCGCCGGACAAATCCTGCCGAGGTAAAGGTTGCCAGCGTACCGCCGGGCCTGGCCAGACGCGCCATCGCCTGAAACAGATTCTGCGTCCACATATCCGGGTTTTTCGCTGGCGCAAACCCATCGAGGAACCAGGCGTCAACGCACTGATTCAGTGAATCGTCGAGTTGGTCAGTGAGCTCGTTAATATCGCCAAACCATAAATCCAGCGTCACCCGGCCCTCATCAAGCAGCAGGCGGTGGCAACCGGCGAAGGCAAGCGGCCACTGGGCCTGTAATTTTTCGGCCAGCGGAGCCAGTTCCGGCCAGTGTGCGTGGGCTTTACGCAAATCCTGGAGAGTAAGAGGAAATTTTTCAAAACTGATGAAATGTAATCTTTCCAGGGTAGCGTCGGGGTGCGCTGCGCGAAAAGTCGCAAACGCCTGCCAGAGCGTGAGGAAATTCAGACCGGTGCCAAATCCGCTCTCTGCCACCACAAAATAGGGGCGTGGATGTTCGGGAAAACGTGCTTTAAGACGGTTTCCGGCGAGAAAAACATAACGTGTTTCTTCCAGCCCGTTATCATTAGAGAAGTAGACGTCGTCAAAATCTCGGGAAACAGGTGTACCCTCAGCGTTGAATTCAAGGTTGGCAGATTGTATAGCGGTTTGTTTCACGTAAGTTACTCGTGCATCAGGCAGTGGCACGATCTTAACGAGGGACTAAGAAAGGTGCAAATTTCCTCGGAAAATGTCTGATCGGACTTGTTCGGCGTACAAGTGTACGCTATCTTGCGACTCGAAACTTAATTTAGTGCGACTTAGGGGTATTGAATGAAACGTGCAGTGATTACTGGCCTGGGCATCGTTTCCAGCATTGGTAACAACCAGCAGGAAGTCCTGGCATCTCTGCGTGAAGGACGCTCAGGGATCACATTTTCTCAGGAGCTGAAGGATTCCGGCATGCGCAGCCACGTGTGGGGCAATGTCAAACTGGATACCACTGGCCTCATCGACCGTAAAGTAGTGCGCTTTATGAGCGACGCCTCCGTGTATGCATTCCTTTCGATGGAACAGGCGATCGCCGACGCTGGCCTCGCTGACGAGGTCTACCAGAATAACCCGCGCGTTGGCCTGATTGCAGGTTCCGGCGGCGGCTCACCGAAATACCAGGTATTCGGCGCTGACGCCATGCGCAGCCCGCGCGGCCTGAAAGCTGTTGGCCCGTACGTGGTGACCAAAGCGATGGCTTCCGGCGTTTCTGCATGCCTCGCGACACCGTTTAAAATTCACGGCGTTAACTACTCCATCAGTTCCGCGTGCGCCACTTCTGCACATTGTATCGGTAACGCGGTAGAACAGATTCAACTGGGTAAACAGGACATCGTGTTTGCCGGCGGCGGCGAAGAGCTGTGCTGGGAAATGGCCTGCGAGTTCGACGCGATGGGCGCACTCTCAACCAAATATAACGAAACGCCGGAAAAAGCGTCACGTACCTATGATGCGAACCGCGATGGTTTCGTTATTGCCGGCGGCGGCGGTATGGTGGTGGTTGAAGAGCTGGAGCATGCGCTGGCGCGCGGCGCGCATATCTATGCGGAAATCGTCGGCTACGGCGCGACCTCCGACGGCGCGGACATGGTTGCTCCGTCAGGCGAAGGCGCAGTGCGCTGCATGAAGATGGCGATGCACGGCGTCGATACGCCGATTGACTACCTGAACTCCCACGGCACCTCAACGCCGGTTGGCGACGTGAAAGAGCTGGGAGCCATCCGTGAAGTGTTTGGCAACAACAGCCCGGCTATCTCGGCAACCAAAGCGATGACCGGCCACTCGCTGGGCGCTGCGGGCGTACAGGAAGCCATCTACTCGCTGCTGATGCTGGAGCACGGCTTTATCGCGCCGAGCATTAACGTCGAAGAGCTGGACGAGCAGGCTGCCGGTCTGAACATCGTCACCAAACCGACCGAGCAGAAACTGACGACCGTGATGTCCAACAGCTTCGGCTTTGGCGGCACCAACGCTACGCTGGTGATGCGTAAACTGCAGTAACGTATTACAGATGACTGAGGGGAGCCTGAGGCTCCCTTTTTTTATGCGTTGACAATCCCCATGGCGCGCAGGCAAACTCCTTTCGCAACATTATCATTATGATAATGCGTAAGCGTTCAACGTTAACCAACGCACCTTAATCCTGACACTCAGGTAGAGGGGGCGTGGTATTTTCTCATCCCGCCTTACTCTGCGTTATGGAGTAATGCATGTCTGTTGAAACTCACTCTGTTGGTTCCTCGTCAGCGAATGTCTCGCTGTTTCGTATCGCGTTTGCGGTATTTCTGACCTATATGACCGTTGGCTTGCCGCTGCCGGTGATCCCGCTCTTTGTCCACCAGCAGCTTGGCTATGGCAACACCATGGTCGGCATCGCGGTGGGGATTCAGTTTCTTGCCACCGTCTTAACGCGCGGCTATGCCGGGCGGCTGGCGGATCAGTTCGGCGCAAAGCGCTCGGCGCTGCAGGGAATGTTTGCCTGCGCGCTGGCGGGCGTTGCGTGGCTGCTGGCGGCGCTGTTACCCGTTGAGCCGATAGTCAAATTTCTATTATTGATTGTCGGACGCCTGATCCTCGGCTTTGGTGAAAGCCAGCTTCTGACCGGCACGCTAACCTGGGGGATGGGGCTGGTTGGCCCGGCCCGCTCCGGTAAAGTGATGTCGTGGAACGGCATGGCGATTTACGGCGCGCTGGCAGTGGGCGCACCGCTGGGTTTATTGATTCACAGTCGGTTCGGTTTTGCCGCCCTGGCCGCGACCACTATCGTTTTACCTTTTGTCGCCTGGGCGTTTAACGGCAGCGTGCGTAAAGTCCCGGCCCATGCGGGCGAGCGTCCCTCTCTGCTTAGCGTCGTCGGACTTATCTGGCAGCCGGGGCTGGGACTGGCGCTGCAGGGCGTGGGTTTTGCCGTGATTGGCACTTTCGTCTCCCTCTATTTCTCCAGTAACGGCTGGCCGATGGCGGGTTTTACCTTAACGGCGTTTGGCGGGGCGTTTGTGCTGATGCGCATCCTGTTTGGCTGGATGCCGGACCGCTTTGGCGGCGTGAGGGTAGCGATTGCCTCTCTGACCATTGAAACCGTCGGCCTGGTACTGTTATGGCAGGCGCACGGCGCGTGGATGGCGCTGCTCGGCGCGGCGTTAACCGGCTGCGGGTGTTCGCTTATCTTCCCGGCGCTGGGCGTGGAGGTGGTGAAACGCGTCCCGCCGCAGGTGCGCGGCACCGCACTTGGGGGTTATGCGGCGTTTCAGGACATCTCCTACGCCTTTACCGGCCCGCTGACCGGTCTGCTGGCAACCTCCCTGGGCTATCCCTCGGTGTTTCTTGCCGCGGCCGTCGCGGCGGTAACGGGCATCGTCGTAACGCTTATTGCTTTCCGTTCACCTGCGAAGGTGAGTAGCGAAAGCTAAACTCTGCAACCGGTTTCACAAAACGCGACCGCGGCGATGTCATGTCGTCGCGGGCTTGTTTATCCTTTGTTCACCATTGAGCGAAAGGAGAGAGATATGTCTGGTTTTAAAGCAGACTTTTTATGGGGTGGCGCCGTTGCCGCGCATCAACTGGAAGGCGGCTGGCAGGAAGGTGGCAAAGGGATTAGCGTTGCCGATGTGATGACCGCTGGCGCACACGGTGTGCCGCGTGAAATTACCGACGGTGTACTGCCGGGCAAAAATTACCCCAACCATGACGCCATCGATTTTTATCATCGCTACCAGGAAGACATTAAGCTATTTGCCGAAATGGGCTTTAAATGCTTTCGTACCTCCATTGCCTGGACGCGCATTTTCCCGAAAGGCGACGAACTGGAGCCAAACGAAGCCGGTCTACAGTTTTATGACGACCTGTTTGATGAGTGCCTGAAATACAATATTGAGCCGGTCATTACCCTTTCCCATTTCGAAATGCCTTATCACCTCGTCACCGAATATGGCGGCTGGCGCAACCGCAAACTTATCGACTTTTTTGTGCGCTTCGCGAAGGCCGTTTTCACCCGCTATCGCAGCAAGGTGAAATATTGGATGACCTTTAACGAAATTAACAATCAGGCCAACTACCACGAGGATTTCGCGCCGTTCACCAACTCGGGGGTGAAATATAAGCCCGGTGAAGATCGTGAAGTGACCATGTACCAGGCGGCGCACTACGAACTGGTGGCGAGCGCGCTGGCGGTGGAAGCCGGGCATCAAATCAATCCGGATTTCAAAATTGGCTGCATGATCGCCATGTGTCCGATTTACCCGCTCACCTGCGCACCGAACGATATGATGATGTCGGTATCAGCGATGCACCGTCGCTACTGGTTTACCGATGTGCACGTGCGCGGTTCTTACCCGCAGCATCTGCTTAATTATTTTGCCCGCCGCGAATTCAAACTCGATATCACCGAAGAGGATTTGCAGATCCTCACTCGCGGGCGCGTCGACTATATCGGCTTTAGCTATTACATGTCCTTCGTCACCAAAGCGACGGAAGATAATCCGCAGCTGGATTATGACGAAAGTAAAAGCCTGGTGGCGAATCCCTATGTCAAAGCGTCAGACTGGGGCTGGCAAATCGACCCGGTTGGCTTGCGCTACTCGCTGAACTATTTTTACGATATGTATCAGCTGCCGCTGTTTATTGTCGAAAACGGCTTTGGCGCGATTGATAAGCCGGAGAGCGACGGGGTAGTGAACGATCAGTACCGCATTGACTATATGCGTGATCACCTGCGTGAAATGAAAAAAGCGGTGGTGGAAGATGGCGTTGATTTAATGGGGTATACCCCGTGGGGCTGTATCGATCTGGTTTCGGCGGGCACCGGCGAAATGAAAAAACGCTACGGCTTAATTTATGTCGATAAAGATAACGACGGTAACGGTACGCTGGCGCGCAGCCGTAAAAAATCGTTCTGGTGGTACCAGGATGTGATCAAGCATAACGGTGACAATCTGTAAGTGCGTATCCCCTCCGCCGGAGGGGATTTTTTTAGCTGACCAGCCAGAAGAGAACCGCCACGATCATCAGGACGATAAAGAAAAAACCCGGACGGGTGGAAACCGCTTTAACCGCATCAACAATCGGCGCGACAAACGGCAGGTAGATCGGCTGAACGTCGTGCACCTCAAACATCCCGGACGCCCGCTCGGTGCGGCGTAAAAAGACCTGATTGAGAATGTCCTGCACCTGTGCCGGGGTCAGGATGGTCTGCGGCGTTGCCTGCCACGTTTGCTGCGCATACTCGGTAATACCACGCAGCTCATTGCCATCCAGCGGCTGTTTCAGCACGGTCTGAATAATTTGTAGCGTCGGTGCAGGATGGGTGCTTAACGTCTGTCGCGCCTGCAGCCAGGTCATTAGCGGCGCGAACTGTTTCGCCGGAATCAGCTCTCCGCTTTTCACCCCCGACAGCTCCAGCATTGATTGCCAGATTAGCTTGCCGGATTCCCCCGTCGCCGCCGCCAGCTTGGTGACCGCCTGGTTAAGGGAGTTGTGCTCCGCAGGCAGCAGCGGACGCTCGGTCGCCGGGCGCTGCTGCGGCTGAGGAATGGTTATCTGGTTATTTTGCAGCATCGTCAGCACGGTTTTAAGCTGCTGCGGCGTCAGCTGGCTTAGCGCCGTCTGGCCGAACTGCTGGCGAATGAAATCACTCACCGCCTGGCGATTATTACCCTGACTCAATAGCTCCGTCAGCTGTGATATGACCTGGCGAGTAGCATGATTTTGCGTGGCCGTCTCAACGCGCTGATTGAGGTGCTGTTCCGCCGCCGGAAAATGGCGCGAGAGCAGCGGCGCATCGTTCTTCAACCCTAAATCGTGCCTGATCCCCGCCCATACTTCAGCGCTCTGCTGCTGGGTAAGGGCTATCAGGCGAATAACCAGACGCTCCAGCACCGTGCGTTGCATGGTTGATAACGGCTGCTCGCCAGGGCGATTGGCGTTCTGCACTGGCTCGTGCCCGGGAGGGCGCGCGGGGGCACCCGGAATGGGTTGAATCATGGTTTCCTCTTACTATTCTCGCGTGGCGGTAGCGGCATTGCGGGTATGCCCGGCCGCGAGATTATGGCACACTTGCGCGCTCAACTCCCGTTCTCAAACAGGTACTGAAGCGTGAAAATCCTTGTTGATGAAAATATGCCTTACGCCCACGATCTTTTTCGTCGTTTGGGGGAGGTAAAAGCGGTTCCCGGTCGCCCGATCCCGCTGGCGGAACTGGCCGATGCGGACGCCCTGATGGTGCGATCCGTTACGAAGGTGAATGAGGATTTATTAAAAAATACGGGCATTAAATTTGTCGGTACGGCGACAGCCGGGACCGATCATGTGGATGAGGCGTGGCTGCAACAGGCCGGGATCGCCTTTTCCGCTGCGCCTGGCTGTAACGCCATTGCGGTCGTCGAGTATGTCTTCTCCTCACTGCTGATGCTGGCCGAGCGCGACGGCTTTGCGCTGCAGGATCGCACCGTCGGCATTGTCGGCGTTGGTAATGTTGGCGGTCGTCTGCAGGCGCGGCTGGAAGCGCTGGGGATCCGCACCTTACTGTGCGATCCGCCGCGTGCCGATCGCGGGGACGAAGGGGATTTTCGCAGCCTAGATGAACTGGTGCGTGAAGCCGATGTGCTGACCTTCCATACGCCGCTGTTTAAAGACGGGCCGTATAAAACGCTGCATCTGGCGGACGATGCGCTGCTCTCGCGCTTAAAGCCTGGCACTATTCTGATAAATGCCTGTCGCGGACCGGTAGTAGACAATGCGGCGCTGCTGCGCCATCTACAGGCCGGACAGGCCATCAGCGTAGTGCTGGATGTCTGGGAGCCGGAACCGGATCTCAACGTCGAATTGCTGAGCCGCGTCGACATTGGTACAGCCCATATTGCTGGCTACACATTAGAAGGAAAAGCGCGCGGCACCACGCAGGTCTTTGAAGCGTTTAGCGTTTTTTTAGACCAGCCGCGGCAGGTGGCGTTAGACACGCTGCTGCCCGCCCCGGAATTTGGCCGCATCACGCTGCATGGCCCCCTCGATCAGTCAACGCTAAAAAGGCTGGTTCATTTGGTGTATGATGTGCGCCGCGACGATGCGCTGCTGCGAAAAGTAGCGGGCACGCCGGGTGAGTTTGACAAGCTGCGTAAAAATTATCTTGAGCGCCGCGAATGGTCATCGCTGTCTGTGCAGTGTGATGACGCTAATGCAGCCGCGCTGCTGCAAAAGCTTGGCTTCAACGCCACGCATCACCCGGTAGGTTAATGACATCTTTTTGCTCCCTGCCGAATCGCGGCGGGGACGCTTTTTCTGGAGTAAATCACCATGTCTGAAGGCTGGAATATTGCCGTTCTCGGCGCGACGGGCGCTGTCGGGGAAGCTTTGCTCGATACGCTGGCGGAGCGCCAGTTCCCGGTAGGCGAACTGTATGCCCTGGGCCATGGCGACAGCATCGGTAAAAACCTGCGCTATGCCGGTAAAACCGTACGTGTACAAGATGTCGCTGAGTTTGACTGGACCCAGGCGCAGCTGGCTTTTTTTGTCGCTGGCGCGCAGGCCTCGGCGAGCTGGATTGAAGACGCAACCAACGCAGGTTGCCTGGTTATCGACTCCAGCGGTTTATTTGCGCTGGAGCCGGATGTCCCGCTGGTGGTACCGGACATTAATCCCTTTGTGCTGGCGGATTACCGTAACCGTAACATCATTGCCGTGCCGGACAGCCTCACCACGCAGCTGCTGGTGGCGCTGAAACCGCTGATTGATGAAGGTGGTTTTTCGCGGGTGAACGTCACCAGCATGCTGTCTGTTTCGCGCAATGGCAAACAGGCGGTGGATGCGCTGGCGGGGCAGAGCGCCAAGCTGTTGAACGGTATCCCGATTGATGACGACGACTACTTTGGCCGTCAGCTGGCGTTTAATATGTTGCCGCTGCTGCCGGATAGCGAAGGCAGCGTGCGTGAAGAGCGAGCCATCATCGATCAAACGCGTAAAATTTTGCAGGACGAAGGGCTGATGATCTCGGCAACCTGTGTGCAGTCGCCGGTGTTTTACGGTCATGCACAGATGGTGAGCTTTGAAGCTATGCGCCCGTTGGCGGCGGAAGAAGCCCGCGACGCGTTCGGCCGTTTTGAGGATATCGCCCTCTCCGATGCGACCAGTTTCCCGACCCAGGTCGGCGATGCTTCCGGCCAGGCGCATCTCTCTGTGGGCTGCGTGCGTAACGATTACGGGATGCCGGAACAGGTCTTGTTCTGGTCGGTCGCCGATAACGTGCGCTTTGGCGGCGCGCTGACGGCGGTAAAAATCGCTGAAAAACTGGTGCAGGAGTATCTGTACTGATGCAGGACGAGCTGAAAGCGCCGATCTACAAAATCGCTCTTGGCATTGAGTACGACGGCAGCAAGTATTACGGCTGGCAGCGTCAGCAGGAAGTGCGCAGCGTGCAGGAGAAGCTGGAAAAAGCGCTCTCGCAGGTCGCCAACGAGCCGATTAACGTCTTCTGCGCCGGTCGTACCGACGCGGGCGTACACGCAACGGGGCAGGTGGTGCATTTTGAAACCACCGCGCTGCGTAAAGATGCGGCCTGGACGCTGGGGGTAAATGCGAATTTACCTGGTGACATCGCGGTGCGTTGGGTAAAAAATGTGCCCGATGATTTTCATGCACGTTTTAGCGCCACGGCTCGCCGTTACCGTTACGTCATCTACAATCATCGATTACGTCCGGCGGTGCTCGGCCACGGCGTAACGCATTATCACCAGCCCCTTGACGCAGAGCGGATGCATCGTGCGGCGCAAAGCCTGCTGGGCGAAAACGACTTTACCTCGTTTCGCGCGGTGCAGTGTCAGTCGCGCACGCCGTGGCGCAACCTGATGCACATCAACGTCAGCCGGTTTGGTGCCTATATTGTGGTCGATATCAAAGCCAATGCCTTTGTACATCATATGGTCAGGAATATTGTCGGCAGCCTGATGGAAGTAGGTGCCCACAACCAGCCGGAGAGCTGGATAGCAGAACTGCTGGCGGTCAAGGACAGAACGCTGGCGGCAGCAACGGCAAAAGCGGAAGGGCTTTACCTGGTGTCGGTGGATTATCCCGCGCGATACGAACTTCCCGCTATGCCTATGGGTCCGCTCTTCCTGGCGGACTAGTCGCAATTGAAAAAGGCATAATTCGACATGGACTTAATACACTTCCTTATTGATTTCATCCTGCATATCGATGTGCATCTGGCGGAGCTGGTCGCGCAATATGGCATGTGGGTGTACGCGATTCTGTTTCTGATTCTGTTTTGCGAAACTGGCCTCGTGGTGACACCGTTTCTGCCGGGGGATTCTCTGCTGTTTGTCGCCGGTGCGCTGGCGTCGCTGGAGACCAACGATCTTAACGTCCATCTGATGGTGTTACTGATGCTGATTGCCGCGATTGTTGGCGATGCGGTGAACTACACCATTGGACGCTTGTTCGGCGAGCGCCTGTTCAGTAATCCGAACTCGAAAGTGTTCCGTCGCAGCTATCTCGATAAAACCCATCAGTTTTACGAGAAGCACGGCGGGAAAACCATTATCCTTGCGCGTTTCGTGCCGATTGTGCGTACTTTTGCGCCTTTTGTTGCCGGTATGGGCCATATGTCCTATCGCCATTTCGCCCTCTATAACGTAGCGGGCGCACTGCTGTGGGTGTTACTGTTTACCTACGCTGGCTATTTCTTTGGCACCATCCCTATGATTCAGGACAATCTTAAGCTGCTGATTGTAGGAATTATCGTAGTGTCTATACTTCCCGGTGTGTTTGAAGTTATCCGTCATCGTCGTGCGGCATCGCGGCAGGCAAAATAGTAACTCAGTGGCGGTTCGACCACTTTTTTATCCCAAGTTGCGAACCGTTATGTTTTAATGTGCACCATTTATGGGCTACCAGGTTCATGTATAAAGGTTATCAATGAGCTGGATTGAAAGAATTAAGAGCAATATTACCCCCACCCGTAAGGCGAGCATTCCTGAAGGCGTGTGGACAAAATGCGACAGCTGCGGCCAGGTGCTGTATCGCGCCGAGCTGGAGCGTAACCTTGAGGTCTGCCCGAAATGTGACCACCACATGCGGATGTCAGCGCGTAATCGCCTGCATAGCCTGCTGGATGAAGGTTCACTGGTAGAACTGGGTAGCGAACTTGAGCCGAAAGATGTGCTGAAGTTCCGCGACTCGAAAAAATACAAAGATCGTCTGGCGACGGCGCAGAAAGAGACCGGCGAGAAAGACGCGCTGGTGGTGATGAAGGGCACGCTGCACGGCATGCCGGTTGTCGCAGTGGCGTTTGAATTTGCTTTTATGGGCGGCTCTATGGGCTCGGTCGTTGGCGCGCGTTTTGTGCGTGCGGTCGAGCAGGCGCTGGAAGATAACTGCCCGCTGATCTGCTTCTCCGCTTCCGGCGGCGCGCGTATGCAGGAAGCGCTAATGTCGCTGATGCAGATGGCGAAAACCTCTGCGGCGCTGGCAAAAATGCAGGAGCGCGGTTTACCGTATATCTCCGTGCTGACGGACCCGACAATGGGCGGCGTCTCTGCAAGCTTCGCGATGCTGGGCGATCTGAACATTGCTGAACCGAAAGCGCTGATCGGCTTTGCCGGTCCGCGCGTGATTGAACAGACTGTACGTGAGAAACTGCCGCCGGGCTTCCAGCGCAGCGAGTTCCTCATCGAAAAAGGCGCGATTGATATGATTATCCGCCGCCCTGAATTGCGCCTGAAGCTGGCGCGTATTCTGGCGAAGCTGATGAATCTGCCCGCGCCGGATCCCGAGGAAATACCCGTGAGTACGGTGACTCCTTCCCCGGATAGTCAGGAAGGCGAAGCCTGATAACACCGAAAGGGCAGAGCTTACAGGCTCTGCCTTTTTGCTTATGGAAACGAAGAGAGTAGAGGGAATCATGGAGCCTAAAAACACCCTGCAAGCCACGTCGCCTCTGAACGCGTGGCTTTCTTATATGGAAAACCTGCACAGTAAAACCATCGATCTTGGCCTTGAGCGCGTAGGCCAGGTGGCGGCGCGTCTTGATGTGCTCCGTCCCGCACCCTTTGTTTTTACCGTTGCCGGAACCAATGGTAAGGGCACGACCTGTCGTACGCTTGAAGCTATCTTAATGGCAGCGGGCTATCGCGTTGGCGTATACAGTTCGCCGCATCTGGTGCGTTATACCGAACGGGTGCGCGTGCAGGGCGAAGAGCTGGCCGAGAGTGCGCATACCCACTCTTTCGCTGAGATTGAGGCCGCGCGCGGCGATATTTCCCTGAGCTATTTTGAATACGGCACCCTGTCGGCGCTGTGGCTGTTTAAACAGGCACAGCTTGACGTGGTGATTCTGGAAGTCGGCCTTGGCGGGCGCCTGGACGCCACCAATATTGTCGACGCTGATGTGGCCGCCGTCACCAGCATCGCCCTCGATCATATGGACTGGCTTGGCCCGGATCGCGAAAGTATTGGTCGCGAAAAAGCAGGCGTCTTCCGTGCTGGCAAACCTGCCGTAGTCGGCGAGCCGGATATGCCATACACCATTGCCGAGGTTGCGCAGGAAAAAGGCGCACTGCTGATGCGCTGCGGCGTTGACTGGCATTATCAAGTGAATGCGGACAGCTGGAGCTTTCGCGATGCGCAGGGCGAGCTGAGCGGACTGCCGCTGCCGCGCGTGCCGCAGCCTAATGCCGCGACGGCGCTGGCCGCGCTGCGTGCCAGCAAACTGGCGGTGAGCGAGCAGGCTATTCGGGACGGCATCGCTGCCGCGATTTTACCCGGCCGATTTGAAGTTGTGAGCGAGTCGCCACGCCTGATCCTCGACGTTGCCCACAATCCCCACGCCGCTGGCTATCTTGCCGGGCGTCTGGCGGCACAGCCAAAAACCGGACGCGTGCTGGCGGTGATCGGTATGCTGCATGATAAAGACATCGCCGGGACGCTCGCCTGTCTGGAGCCGGTGGTCGATAGCTGGTATTGTGCCCCTCTGGAAGGGCCGCGCGGTGCGACGGCGGAGCAGCTGCTTGAGCACCTGAAATCCGGTCGTGCATGGCCGGATGTTGCGCAGGCCTGGCGGGCGGCAATGGCGGACGCCGACGCCTGCGATACGGTGCTGGTGTGTGGCTCGTTCCACACGGTAGCGCATGTCATGGAAGCAATGGAGGAGGCGGGGAGAACCGGTGGCAAGTAAGTTTCAAAACCGTTTAATGGGTACCATTGTGCTGGTCGCGCTCGGGGTGATTATTCTCCCCGGGCTGCTCGACGGGCAGAAAAAGCATTATCAGGATGAGTTCGCGGCGATCCCGCTGGTGCCGAAACCCGGCGATCGTGATGAGCCGGATATGATGCCTGCGGCAACGCAGGCCCTGCCGGCACAGCCGCCAGAAGGCGCGGCGGAAGAGGTGCGCGCCGGCGACGCGGCAGCGCCATCGCTGGCGTCATCGCGCCTGGCGGCCAACGGCAGCCCGGAAGCGGTCATTACCAGCCCGCCGACAGAACAGCCGAAGCCAAAAGCGAAACCTGCTGACAAGCCGCAGCCGAAACCGCAGCAGACCCAGCCGCCCGCCGCGCAGCAGCAGACGGCGGCAAGCGAAACGCCGGTGAAAGCGCAGGAGGATAAATCTGCGCCGACCGGCAAAGCGTATGTCGTGCAGCTGGGCGCGTTAAAGAACGCCGATAAAGTGAATGAAGTGGTGGGCAAATTGCGTAGCGCAGGCTATCGCGTTTATACGTCGCCGACGACACCGGTTCAGGGTAAAATCACCCGCATCCTGGTAGGACCGGATGCTTCACGGGACAAACTGAAAGACTCCCTCGGCGAGCTTAAACAGATTTCGGGCTTAAGCGGCGTGGTGATGAATTACAGTGCGAATTGAGGGCTAAACCTCACCGTTTTATAGCGCAAAAAATCCTATAACGCGGCGAGAAAACCCCTTAATCAGCATGCCCAAAGAGGCTAACCTGGCGATGGCGTTGAATATTTTTTCAGCGCCATTTTTATTTCCGCGGGGGAAGGAAATCCCTACGCAAACGTTTTCTTTTTCTGTTAGAATGCGCCCCGAACTGGACGACAGGGCGTAAAATCGTGGGACACATATGGTCTGGATTGATTACGCCATCATTGCGGTGATTGGTTTTTCTTGTCTGGTAAGCTTGATCCGCGGCTTTGTTCGTGAAGCGTTATCGCTGGTGACATGGGGTTGTGCTTTCTTTGTCGCCAGTCATTACTACACTTACCTGTCTGTTTGGTTTACGGGCTTTGAAGATGAACTGGTGCGCAATGGTATTGCCATCGCCGCGCTGTTTATCGCGACGCTGATTGTTGGCGCTATCGTTAACTATGTTATCGGTACGCTGGTGGAGAAAACCGGCCTGTCGGGTACAGACAGGGTGTTGGGGATCTGTTTTGGTGCGCTTCGCGGTGCGCTGATCGTCGCCGCCATTCTGTTCTTTCTGGATACCTTTACGGGCCTGTCGAAAAGCGAAGACTGGCAAAAGTCGCAGCTTATCCCGCAGTTCAGCTTCATTATCAGATGGTTCTTTGACTATCTGCAAAGCTCGTCGAGTTTCTTGCCCAGGGTGTAAGCTCTGCGATGTGGCTTAGAGTTTGGTTAATTAGGCTGTTTGTTGAGCCTCGTTAAACCGGGACAGCGCTAACCCTGTGCGTACTATGGTACGCGTCGGCGGTGGTGCTGTTCTTCGTTAAACGGCTTGCGTTACGCCTAATCAACCAAACTCTTAACGAGGAAAAGACGTATGTGCGGTATTGTCGGTATCGCCGGTTTTATGCCGGTAAACCAGTCGATTTATGACGCGTTGACGGTGCTTCAGCACCGTGGGCAGGATGCTGCGGGCATCATTACCATTGATGCCAATAACTGTTTCCGTCTGCGTAAAGCGAACGGTATGGTCAGTGACATATTTGAAGCCCGCCATATGCAACGGATGCAGGGCAATATGGGAATAGGTCACGTACGTTATCCCACCGCGGGCAGCTCCAGCGCCTCCGAAGCCCAGCCTTTTTACGTTAACTCCCCGTACGGCATCACCCTTGCGCATAACGGCAACCTGACCAACGCCCACGAACTGCGTAAGAAGCTGTTCGAAGAGAAGCGCCGTCACATTAACACCACCTCGGATTCTGAAATCCTGCTCAATATCTTCGCCAGCGAGCTGGACAACTTCCGTCACTATCCGCTGGAAGCCGACAATATTTTTGCCGCCGTTGCCGCCACTAACCGCCAAATCCGCGGCGCTTATGCCTGTGTGGCGATGATTATCGGCCACGGCATGGTTGCGTTTCGCGATCCGAACGGTATTCGCCCGCTGGTGCTGGGCAAACGCGAGATTGGCGATGGGCGCACAGAGTATATGGTGGCCTCGGAAAGCGTGGCTCTTGATACGCTGGGCTTTGAGTTCCTGCGCGATATCGCGCCGGGTGAAGCGGTCTATATCACCGAAAAAGGTCAGCTCTTTACCCGCCAGTGTGCCGATAACCCGGTCAGCAATCCTTGCCTGTTCGAATACGTTTACTTCGCCCGTCCGGATTCGTTTATCGATAAAATTTCCGTCTACAGCGCCCGCGTCAATATGGGTACCAAGCTGGGCGAGAAAATTGCCCGCGAGTGGGAAGATCTGGATATTGATGTGGTTATCCCGATCCCGGAAACCTCCTGCGATATCGCGCTGGAAATCGCCCGCATCCTCGGCAAGCCCTACCGCCAGGGCTTTGTGAAAAACCGCTACGTTGGCCGTACCTTTATCATGCCGGGCCAGCAGCTGCGCCGTAAATCAGTACGCCGCAAGCTCAACGCTAACCGCGCCGAGTTCCGTGATAAAAACGTCCTGCTGGTGGATGACTCCATCGTGCGCGGCACCACCTCCGAGCAAATTATCGAGATGGCCCGTGAAGCCGGGGCGAAGAAAGTCTATCTCGCCTCTGCTGCGCCGGAAATTCGCTTCCCGAATGTCTACGGTATCGATATGCCAACGGCGAATGAGCTGATTGCTCACGGTCGCGAAGTGGATGAAATTCGCCAAATCATTGGTGCTGACGGGTTGATTTTCCAGGATCTGAACGATCTGATTGACGCGGTACGCGCCGAGAACCCGGATATTCAGCAGTTCGAATGTTCGGTGTTTAACGGGATTTATGTCACCAAAGATGTCGATCAGCAGTACCTCGATTATCTCGATTCCCTGCGTAACGACGATGCCAAAGCGGTGCAGCTGCAGAACGAAGTAGAAAGTTTAGAGATGCACAACGAAGGTTAATCCTCGCGCGCCCCTCTCTTGAGGGGCGCAAGCAGTTGCAACGCCCTCTATATTCAGGCAAAGTTCGTCCGATAGCAAAGGGGCAACAATCATGAAACGACTCATTGTGGGCATCTCTGGCGCCAGCGGCGCTCTTTATGGCGTGCGCCTGCTGCAGGTGCTGCAGGATGTCGCCGACGTAGAAACCCACCTGGTGATGAGTCAGGCTGCCCGGCAAACCCTCTCTCTGGAAACGGACTACTCCCTGCGCGATGTGCAATCGCTGGCCAACGTCGTGCATGACGCCCGCGATATTGCCGCCAGCATCTCATCCGGCTCGTATAAAACCGCTGGCATGGTGATTCTGCCCTGTTCGATTAAAACCCTTTCCGGCATTGTCCACAGCTACACCGATAGCCTGTTGACCCGCGCGGCGGACGTGGTGCTGAAAGAGCGTCGCCCGTTGGTGCTGTGCGTGCGCGAGACGCCGTTGCACCTGGGACACTTGCGTTTGATGACCCAGGCGGCGGAACTTGGCGCGGTTATTATGCCGCCGGTACCGGCGTTTTATCATCGTCCGCAGAGCGTACTGGACATTGTCGATCAAACCGTGAACCGCGTGCTGGATCAGTTCGATATTGAGTTGCCGCAGGACCTTTTTACCCGCTGGCAAGGGAGCAATGTCGCAAAATAGTGCGCTGCCCGTCGGCATGCGCTTTTTTGGGGCAATTCTGCAACCGCGATCATATCCTCAACATTTAATTCTCTTTTCCCTGCCTTTCCCCTGCGGTTCGTTCACCAGAGCTGCTATCTTTCATCATTAAGCAACTTTGCAACGTTTTATTAACATATTTAACGCCGTGTTTTACCGCCTGCGGGAAACTGGCATAAGACCTGCAAGGTAATGGCAGCAACACACAACACAACGCAATACACAATAAAAACAGAATACTTGAGGGTAATGTATGAAGAAGACGGTTCTCGCGCTCTCTTTACTGCTGGGCTTGTCAGTAACAGCCAGCGTCTCTGCAGCGCTTCCCCAGACGGTACGTATCGGGACGGACGCCACTTACGCGCCATTCTCATCGAAAGATGCGAAAGGGGACTTCGTGGGCTTTGATATCGATCTCGGTAATGAAATGTGCAAGCGCATTCACGTGAAATGTACCTGGGTAGGTAGCGATTTCGATGCGCTGATCCCGTCGCTGAAAGCGAAGAAAATCGATGCCATTATCTCCTCTTTATCGATTACGGAAAAACGCCAACAAGAGATAGCCTTCTCGGACAAGCTCTACGCTGCCGATTCGCGCCTGATTGCCGCCAAAGGCTCACCGATTCAGCCGACGCTGGAGTCGCTGAAGGGCAAACACGTAGGCGTACTGCAGGGCTCCACCCAGGAAGGTTTTGCCAATGATACCTGGCGCAGCAAAGGCATCGACGTGGTGGCTTATCAAAACCAGGATTTGATCTACTCTGACCTCGCCGCTGGCCGTCTGGACGCTGCGTTCCAGGATGAAGTCGCCGCCAGCGAAGGCTTCCTAAAACAGCCAGCCGGGAAAGAATTCGCCTTTGCGGGTCCGTCGGTAAAAGATAAAAAATACTTTGGCGACGGCACCGGGATCGGTATGCGTAAAGATGATACCGAGCTGAAAGCGGCTTTTGATAAAGCCTTTGCCGAACTGCGTAAAGACGGCACCTACGACAAACTCGCTAAAAAGTATTTCGACTTTAACGTCTACGGCGAATAAGACTGCCGATCCGTGAGGGATCGGAAGGGAAACTCTGCGCCATGTAGAAACTGTGCATGGTGCAGAGATACGGTAAATGTTCCACAGTGGTGCGCAACCTGCTCTTTGATGGTGCATTGATGCATAGTTAAGCAATCACACTGCAAATTAAGCCATTTCCCCGGCATAATCTTTTGCCATGCCGGGCCATATAATGGCACGATAACGCTACCGTATTGTTATAAGAATTCCCTTACATAAGACAGTCTGTTGAGGATAATGATGAAAAAATTGGTGTTATCTCTTTCTCTGCTGCTCGCTGTATCCAGCGTTTCCACAGCATTCGCCGCTATTCCGCAAAAATTACGCATCGGTACCGATCCCACTTACGCCCCCTTTGAATCGAAGAATGCGCAGGGGGAACTGGTGGGTTTTGATATCGATCTGGCAAAAGAGCTGTGTAAACGCATTAATACGCAATGCGTCTTCGTTGAAAACCCGCTCGATGCGCTTATTCCGTCACTGAAAGCGAAAAAAATCGACGCCATTATGTCGTCCCTTTCTATTACGGAAAAACGCCAGCAGGAGATTGATTTCACCGACAAACTCTACGCGGCGGATTCACGGCTGGTGGTGGCGAAAGATTCTGCGGTAGAGCCGGATCTGGACAAATTAAAAGGCAAACGTATTGGCGTGCTGCAGGGCACGACGCAGGAAACCTACGGCAACGTGCACTGGGCACCGAAAGGCGTTGAAATCGTCTCCTATCAGGGACAGGACAATATTTACTCTGACCTGACCGCAGGCCGTATCGATGCCGCGTTCCAGGATGAAGTCGCTGCCAGCGAAGGTTTCCTGAAAACGCCGATGGGCAAAGCCTATAAATTTGGCGGCCCGTCGATCAAAGACGAAAAACTGTTTGGCGTCGGCACCGGCATGGGCGTGCGTAAAGGCGATACCGAACTGCGCGATGCGCTGAACAAAGCCTTTGCCGAGATGCGCGCTGATGGCACTTACGAAAAGCTGGCGAAGAAATACTTTGATTTTGATGTTTACGGTGGTTAATTCCGCCCGTGCTTAACGTGCGACCCCTTCCACTCGGAAGGGGAAGAGACACGGCAAACACCACATACGACAGGACAGGCAGCATGCTGTACGGGTTTTCTCAAGTTATTTTACAAGGCGCGCTTGTCACGCTGGAGCTGGCCCTCAGTTCCGTGGTGCTGGCGGTGGTGATTGGCCTGGCCGGTGCGGGAGCGAAGCTCTCGAAAAACCGCTTTCTGGCGCTGATTTTTGAAGGCTATACCACGCTCATTCGCGGTGTGCCGGATCTGGTGCTGATGCTGCTTATTTTTTACGGACTGCAAATTGCCCTCAACACCATTACGGATGCGATGGGCATGGAACAGCTGGATATCGATCCTATGGTCGCCGGGATAATTACTTTAGGCTTTATCTACGGCGCCTATTTCACCGAAACCTTCCGCGGGGCCTTTATGGCCGTACCGAAAGGGCATATCGAAGCGGCAACCGCCTTCGGCTTTACGGGCCGCCAGACTTTCCGCCGAATCCTGTTTCCGGCGATGATGCGCTACGCGCTGCCGGGCATTGGCAACAACTGGCAGGTGATCCTCAAAGCCACGGCGCTGGTTTCGCTGCTGGGGCTGGAAGATGTGGTGAAAGCTACCCAGCTTGCCGGGAAAAGCACCTGGGAGCCGTTCTATTTCGCCATCGTCTGCGGCGTGATCTATCTCATTTTTACCACGGCTTCCAATGGTGTGCTGCTGCTGCTCGAACGTCGCTACTCCGTGGGTGTAAAGAGGGCTGACCTGTGATCGAGATTATTCAGGAGTACTGGCAATCTCTGCTGTGGAGCGACGGCTATCGAATGACCGGCGTGGCGGTAACCCTGTGGCTGCTGATTTCATCAGTGGTGATGGGCGGCGCAATGGCGGTGATCCTCGCTATCGGGCGCGTCTCCAGCAATAAATATATCTGCTTTCCGATTTGGCTTTTCACCTATGTGTTTCGCGGGACGCCGCTCTATGTGCAGCTGTTGGTGTTCTACTCAGGGATGTACACGCTGGAAGTGGTGAAAGGAACGGAGCTGCTTAATGCCTTTTTTCGTAGCGGCCTGAACTGTACGGTGCTGGCGCTGACCCTTAATACCTGTGCCTATACCACGGAAATTTTCGCCGGTGCAATCCGCTCGGTGCCCCACGGCGAAATCGAGGCGGCGCGCGCGTATGGTTTCTCGTCATTTAAAATGTATCGCTGCATTATCCTGCCTTCGGCGCTGCGCATCGCCTTGCCTGCCTACAGCAATGAAGTGATTTTAATGCTGCACTCGACGGCGCTGGCCTTTACCGCGACGGTACCGGATCTGCTGAAAATCGCCCGCGATATTAACTCGGCGACCTACCAGCCCTTTACCGCCTTCGGTCTTGCTGCGGTACTGTATCTGATTATCTCTTATGTGCTGATTAGCCTGTTTCGCAAAGCGGAAAAGCGCTGGTTGCAGCATATGAAACCCTCTTCGACGCACTGAGAACACGATGTCTGAGAATAAATTAAACGTTACCGATCTCCACAAGCATTACGGCGCCCATGAAGTGTTAAAAGGGGTGTCATTGCAGGCGAATGCGGGTGATGTCATCAGCATCATCGGCTCGTCCGGCTCCGGGAAAAGTACCTTTTTGCGCTGCATTAACTTCCTCGAGAAACCGAGCGAAGGCACGATCGTGGTGAACGGGCAAAATATCACCCTGGTGCGTGACAAAGATGGTCAACTGAAAGTGGCCGATAAAAACCAGCTGCGTCTGCTGCGCACCCGCCTGACGATGGTATTCCAGCACTTTAATTTGTGGAGCCATATGACGGTGCTGGAAAACGTTATGGAAGCGCCGATTCAGGTGCTGGGTCTGAGTAAACAGGATGCCCGCGAACGCGCGGTGAAATACCTGGCGAAGGTCGGCATAGATGCCATGCAGCAGCAGAAATACCCGGTGCACCTTTCGGGTGGGCAACAGCAGCGCGTTTCTATTGCCCGCGCGCTGGCGATGGAGCCGGAAGTGTTGCTGTTTGATGAACCCACCTCTGCGCTGGATCCGGAGCTGGTGGGCGAAGTGCTGCGCATTATGCAAAAGCTGGCGGAAGAGGGTAAAACGATGGTGGTGGTAACCCATGAAATGGGCTTTGCCCGCGATGTCTCCACCCACGTTATTTTCCTACATCAAGGCAAGATTGAAGAAGAGGGCCCACCGGATAGTCTGTTCGGCAATCCGCAAAGCCCGCGTCTGCAACAGTTCCTGAAAGGTTCGTTGAAATAATGCCTCACCACGGGAAGATGACGGTAGCCGCCATCTTCCTGCTTATTTTTCCCGCCGGTAAACCCAGTCGTCGTAATACTCGCCCGCGAGCAGATAAACCCCTTCCAGCACCTGCACGCGGTTAAAACCGCTCTTCTCCAGTACCCGCACGGAGCCCTGATTTTCCGCCAGTACCCACGCGTTTAGCGCAGCCACGTTATGTTGCGAAAAAGCATACTCACAGAGGGCTTGCAGGGCTTCCGATGCGATGCCACGCCCTTGTGCCGCAGGCGCTATCGCATAGCCAATATCGGCCTCATGGGGATTGTGCTGGCTGATACGCAGGCCAATATCGCCCACGACATTATCCCCGTCCCGAATAATAAAGGCGTTGCTGTCGTGCAGACGATCGTCAAACAGGGTACGGATTTGCGTCTGCGAGGCGATTTCCGCCATATAGCGCATGACGCTTTCGTTCGATCGCAGGTGCAGAAAGAACGGCCAGTCGGATTCCTGAAACGAAGAGAGGGTAAAGCGGGGTGTGTACAACGTCATTACATGACCCTTGCAGTGGGAAGCGGTGCTAGCTTACCACCACAAGAGCGGGACGAATGCCACGAAAATTAGGAGGGAACGACATCCCCCAGCGCCTCTTCCAGATCGTACCAGCGAAAGGCAAAACCGGCGGCTTCAAGGCGTTTTGGCAGCGCGCGTTGGCCGCCGAGCACCAGTACGGAGGATTCCCCCATTATCATGCGAATAGCAAACGCTGGCGCGCGCATAACCGCCGGACGGTGCAGTACATGGCCGAGAGTATGGGCAAACTGCTCATTACGCACCGGGTAAGGCGAAACCATATTGAACGGCCCGCGTAAATCGTTATCCAGCAGCCAGAGGATGCCATTGAGCATATCGTCAATATGGATCCACGCCAGATATTGCCGACCATCGCCAATTGGCCCGCCAAGACCGAGGCGAAACAGCGGCAGCAGCTTACCAAGAATGCCGCCTTTAGGCGCGAACACCACGCCGGTGCGCAGCAGGCAAACCCGGGTACGATCGCTTTGCGCTTCGCAGGCGATTTGCTCCCAGCGGGCGCACAGTTTATGGGTAAATTCGTTATGCGGCGGCTCCTCCTCTGTAACCACCACTTCGCCGAGATCGCCGTAATAACCGCAAGCCGAACCGGAAATCAGCACCTTTGGCGGCGTATCGCTGGCCTTGATCAAATCGGCAATGCGCTGCGTAATCTGCCAGCGGCTATTGCACAAACGCTGCTTCTGCTCCTCGCTCCAGCGCTTATCGGCGATCGGTTCTCCGGCCAGATTGATTACCGCATCAACATCGTTCAGGTTGTTCAGATCATTAAGCCCTTTTAACAGGCTCACCCGCGCATCAAGCAGCTGTTGCGCTTTGACGGGGTTGCGCGTCACTACCGTAACGCTATGTTTTAGCTCCAGCAGGCGGGGGATCAGATGACGACCAATAAGACCCGTTCCGCCGGTAATCAATATCTTCATGCTTCCCTCCGGGAGATGTTTGTCTAACATCAGCATAAGTGACTCCGTGCTGCCTGCGTGCGATAGCAGGCACATTTTGCAGCAATTTTTAAGCGGGTTAACCACTTAAGCTTTGGCTCAGACTTGTTGCGCTATCTGCAGCGCCCGCTCCGTGGCCGGGCGCGTACGGATGCGCTCAAACCAGTTAAACACCGCAGGGTAATCCTCCAGCGCGATACGCTGGCGCGCATGGGCGTTTATCCACGGCCAGGCGGCGATATCGGCGATACTGTAATGGTTGCCCGCCAGCCACGGCACAGACCCAAGGCGCTTGTTCAGCACCTGATATAAGCGCTGGGTTTCCACCTGATAGCGCTCAATGGCATAGGGTACCGGTTGCGGGGCAAGGTGATTAAAGTGGTAATTCTGCCCGAGCATCGGCCCAAGCCCGGCAACCTGCCAGAAGAGCCACTGCAGCGTGGTATGGCGTTCCCGCAGTTCGCCGCTGAGTAATGTGCCGGTTTTCTCCGCCAGATAGAGCAAAATCGCCCCGGATTCGAACAGGCTGAGTGGTGCACCGCCGTCGGCAGGAAGATGGTCGACAATGACCGGGATTTTGTTGTTAGGCGCGATGCTCAAAAAGTCGGCACGAAACTGGTCGCCTTTGCTGATATCCACACGGATCAAGCGATATTCCAGCCCGGACTCTTCGAGAAATAGCGTTATTTTATGACCGTTTGGTGTAGGCGCGAAATAGAGGTCTATCATCAAAGCTCCCGTGATGCCTTAAGAGAGAAGTCTGTATGAGTATAGGTGTTACCTCTGGGGCGTGAACTTTCCTCAAGTGACAGGGCGCACAGGACGTTATATTTTGAAAGAAAAACCAACAATCGAACGAGAACATTATGAGCGAATCGGCTATCACTCTCTGGTCTGACACAGCGTATTTTTCCCCCTATGTCCTGTCGGCGTGGGTCGCGCTCCATGAAAAAGGCGTGCCCTTCGCCCTGAAAACCGTCGATCTGGAAAACGGTGGGCAGCAGGCACCCGGCTGGCCGGGATTTAGTCTGACGCAGCGGGTTCCGGTGCTGGAAATTGAGGGTTTTACCCTAAGTGAATCCACGGCGATTGACGAGTATCTTGAGGAGCGTTTCGCCCCGCCGGAGTGGCAGCGTATTTATCCTCACGATTTGCACAACCGTGCACGCGCCCGGCAGATTCAGGCCTGGCTGCGTAGCGATTTGCTGCCCATTCGCGAGGAGCGCTCGACCACCGTCGTGTTTGCCGGTGCGCGAAAGGGGCCCCTGAGCCCTGCCGGGCAGGCAAGTGCCGCTAAACTGTTCACTGTTGCTGATGAATTGCTGGCGCACGGTAAACCTAACCTGTTTGGTGAATGGTGTATCGCCGACGTTGACCTGGCATTAATGCTCAATCGGTTAGTGTTAAATGGCGACAGCGTACCGGAGCGGCTGGCGGATTACGCCACCTTCCAGTGGCAGCGCTCATCGGTCCAGCGCTTTATTGCGCTTTCCGCTAAGCGCGCGGGCTGATAAGCCAGGCGACTTCCGTTATCATGGAGCGTTTTCTTCCGCATGAGGTGCAATGATGAAACTGATGTTTGCATCGGATATTCATGGGTCGTTACCGGCGACGGAACGCGTACTGGAACGGTTCGCGCGCAGTGATGCCCGCTGGCTGATTGTTCTGGGGGACGTGCTAAATCACGGGCCGCGCAATGCTTTACCCGACGGGTACGCACCCGCAGAGGTGGCAGAGCGTTTAAATGAGATAGCCGGGCGGATTATCGCCGTGCGCGGCAACTGCGACAGCGAAGTCGATCAGATGCTGTTGAAATTCCCGATTACCGCGCCCTGGCAGCAGGTTTTACTGCCCGAGCGCCGTCTGTTTTTGACACACGGCCACCTGTTCGGCGCAGACGCCGTGCCGCCGCTTGCGGCAGGCGATGTGCTGGCTTATGGCCACACGCATATTCCGGTAGCCGAGAAGCGCGGCGATATTTTCCACTTCAATCCCGGTTCGGTCAGTATCCCCAAAGGTGGATATGCGGCCAGCTACGGCATGCTGGAGGAGAATATCTTACGCGTTATCGCACTTAATGATCAGCGGATTATTGCGCAGGTAGCGATTAATCCGTAAGTTACCTTTCAACCGAAACGCGCCAAAAGAGCGCCATAGAGAGAAGATTTCCCGATGGTGGAACAGAGTCATTTTGCAGGCATGGAGTGGGTCGATATTGTCAACGAAGACAATGAGGTGATTGCGCAGGCCAGCCGGCAGCAAATGCGGGCACAGTGTCTGCGTCATCGCGCAACCTACATAGTGGTGCATGATGGAATGGGCAAAGTGCTGGTGCAGCGCCGAACGGAAATAAAAGATTTTATGCCCGGGATGCTGGACGCCACCGCCGGCGGTGTGGTGCAGGCGGGGGAAAACCTGCTGGATTCTGCGCGCCGTGAAGCGGAAGAGGAGTTAGGTATCGCCGGTGTGCCGTTTGCCGAGCACGGCCAGTTCTATTTTGAAGATCAACACTGTCGGGTGTGGGGCGGGTTGTTCAGCTGCGTCTCTCACGGGCCGTTCGCCTTGCAGGAAGAGGAGGTCAGTGAAGTTCGCTGGATGACGCCGGAAGAGATCACCGCCCGCTGCGACGAGTTCACCAATGATTCGCTTAAAGCGCTGGCGCTATGGATGACGCGCAATGCCAGCAACGATGTCGCCACGGCCCAGGAAGCGGACTAGCGCCCCTCGCTAACGCTTACAACCTCGGCGCAGCCGGCGTTTTAATGGCTTTGCTGCACAGAAGCAGATATAGAAAAGGCGACTATTCAGTCGCCTTTTTACTGTCGGTCAGCGCAGATTACTGCTGCGAGGACTGAATCGCGGTCAGAGCGATGGTATAGACGATATCATCAACCAGCGCGCCACGAGACAGGTCGTTAACCGGTTTGCGCATACCCTGCAGCATCGGCCCGATGGAGATCAGGTCGGCAGAACGCTGTACCGCTTTGTAGGTGGTGTTACCGGTGTTCAGATCCGGGAAGATGAACACGGTAGCGCGACCTGCAACCGGCGAGTTCGGCGCTTTGGATTTCGCAACGTCGGCCATAACGGCGGCGTCATACTGCAGCGGGCCGTCAATGACCAGGTCAGGACGTTTTTCTTGTGCCAGACGGGTCGCTTCACGCACTTTCTCAACATCGCTACCCGCACCGGAGTTACCGGTAGAGTAGGAGAGCATCGCCACGCGCGGCTCGATACCGAAGGCGATAGCGGAATCCGCAGACTGGATAGCGATTTCTGCCAGCTGCTCAGCGGTCGGATCCGGGTTGATTGCGCAGTCACCGTAAACATAAACCTGTTCCGGCAGCAGCATAAAGAACACGGAAGAGACCAGCGAGCTGCCCGGTGCGGTTTTGATCAGCTGCAGCGGCGGACGAATGGTATTCGCGGTGGTGTGAACAGCACCGGAAACCAGGCCATCGACTTCGTCCTGTTCCAGCATCAGCGTGCCGAGAACCACGTTGTCTTCCAGCTGTTCGCGGGCGACGGCTTCGGTCATGCCTTTGCTCTTACGCAGCTCAACCAGGCGAGCCACATAGCTTTCGCGCACCACGTCCGGATCGACGATTTCGATGCCCGCGCCCAGCTCAACGCCCTGGGCGGCGGCGACGCGATTGATCTCGTCCGGGTTACCCAGCAGCACACAGGTAGCGATACCGCGTTCTGCACAGATAGCGGCGGCTTTCACCGTACGCGGTTCGTCGCCTTCCGGCAGAACCACGCGTTTGCCCGCTTTACGCGCCAGCTCAGTCAGCTGGTAACGGAAAGCCGGCGGAGAGAGGCGACGGCTGCGTTCGGAGGTAGCGGTCAGGGAGTCGATCCACTGGGCATTGATGTAGCCTGCTACATATTCCTGCACGTTTTCGATACGCTCGTTATCGTCAACCGGTACTTCCAGGTTGAAGCTCTGCAGGCTCAGCGAGGTCTGCCAGGTGTTGGTATTCACCATAAATACCGGCAGGCCGGTAGCGAAAGCACGTTCGCACAGTTTATGTACGCTGGCGTCCATTTCGTAGCCGCCGGTCAGCAGCAGGGCACCGATTTCAACGCCGTTCATCGCGGCGAGACATGCAGCAACCAGCACGTCCGGACGATCTGCTGACGTTACCAGCAGAGAACCCGGGCGGAAGTGTTCCAGCATATGCGGAATACTGCGTGCGCAGAAGGTGACGGATTTCACGCGGCGGGTTTTGATATCGCCTTCGTTAACGATGGTCGCATTCAGGTGACGCGCCATATCGATTGCGCGAGTCGCGATCAGATCGAAGCTCCACGGCACAGCGCCCAGCACCGGCAGCGGGCTGGCTTCCTGCAGTTTAGCCGGATCGATATGGATAACTTTCGCTTTCGACGAGTCGTCAAAAATTTCTGACAGGTCAGGGCGGGTACGGCCTTGTTCATCAACCGGGGCGTTCAGTTTGTTAACGATAACGCCGGTGATGTTGGTGTTTTTTGCGCCGCCGAAGCTGTTACGGGTCAGTTCGATACGCTCGTTCAACTGTTCTGGCGTGTCGGTGCCTTGAGACATCACAAACACGATTTCCGCGTTCAGCGTCTTGGCAATTTCGAAGTTCAGCGACTGCGCGAACTGGTGTTTACGGGTCGGGACCAGGCCTTCAACCAGCACCACTTCAGCATCTTTGCTGCTTTCGTGGTAGCGAGCGATGATCTCTTCCATCAGCACGTCTTTCTGGTTGCTGGAGAGCAGCGACTCAACGTGGCTCATTTTCAACGGTTCAGCGGTGGTCAAACCGGAGTTCGCACGCACAATGGTGGTGGTCTGGTCAGGCGCATCGCCGCCGGCGCGCGGCTGGGAGATCGGTTTAAAGACGCTCAGACGAACGCCTTTGCGTTCCATAGCACGGATAACGCCAAGGCTGACGCTGGTCAGGCCGACGCTGGTTCCGGTAGGGATCAGCATAATAATACGGGACACGGTTAATCCTCTTTCGTTACCGTCATGCAAGACGGGTTACAAAACAGCACCGCCAGCGTGGGCTGGCGGTGTGTGTTATCAGGCAGTCAGGCGGCTCGCGTCCTGCGCGATGACCAGTTCTTCGTTGGTCGGGATAACAACAGCCGGGCGGGTGCCTTCTTTGTTGATAAAGCCAGACTTACCGAAACGGGCTGCCAGGTTACGTTCATGGTCTACTTCGAAGCCCAGAACGCCCAGTTTGCCCAGAGACAGCTCGCGTACCATGGCCGCGTTTTCACCGATACCACCGGTGAAGACCACGGCGTCCAGACGACCGTCCATCAGCGCCGTGTAGGAACCGATGTACTTCGCCAGGCGGTGGCAGTAGACATCCATTGCGCGTTTCGCGTCTTCTTTATCGCGGTAGTTATCTTCTACATAACGGCAGTCGCTGGTGACTTCGGTCAGGCCCAGCAGGCCGGACTCTTTGGTCAGCATTTTGTTGATCGCTTCAACGCTCATGCCCAGGGTGTCATGCAGATGGAAAATAATCGCCGGGTCGATATCGCCAGAGCGAGTACCCATCACCAGGCCTTCCAGCGGGGTCAGACCCATTGAGGTATCAACGCATTTACCGTTACGGATAGCGGAAACGGAACCACCGTTACCCAGGTGGCAGGTGATGATATTCAGCTCGTCAACCGGTTTGTTCAGGACTTTGGCTGCTTCCTGAGTTACGTAGAAGTGGCTGGTGCCGTGTGCGCCATAGCGACGAACGCCGTGCTCTTTGTACAGTTTGTACGGCAGCGCATACAGGTAGGACTCTTCCGGCATGGTGGTGTGGAACGCCGTGTCGAACACCGCCACGTTTTTGTCTTTCAGATTCGGGAAGGATTTCAGCGCTTCGGCGATACCGATCAGGTGAGCCGGGTTGTGCAGCGGTGCGAAAGAGGCTGCATCTTTGATACCCTGGATAACGGATTCGTCGATGATCACCGAGCTGGTGTATTTTTCGCCACCGTGCACGATGCGGTGGCCGATCGCCGTCAGTTGTGCTGACAGTTCTGGTTTTTGTGCCAGAATAGTGTTAACGATAAAGTTCAGCGCTTCGCTGTGAGCGGCACCTGCACCTAAAGCCGCTTCTTGTTTACCGCCATCAATTTTCCACTTGATGCGTGCTTCAGGAAGGTGGAAACATTCGGCTAAACCAGAAAGGTACTCGTCACCATTAACTGCATCGATGATTGCGAATTTCAGTGAGGAGCTACCGCAGTTCAGAACCAGTACTAACTTACTCGACATGGAAGTACCTACTTATGATACGTGGCTAAAAAAAGGTCAGTGAGTCGCACAGCGTAGCGCAGGTTGACGCTGACATTTATGATTAACATCATGCCCGGTTTAGTTTCTGGCATGATGAGAAGAATACATAAAATTCTAAGCTATTTTGCGCAATTTTCAGACAGTGGCATAATGAGCTTAAATTTGACGATTTAACGTTTATCGTCTAATGGCCGGTCAGGCCGCCACAGAATACCCGATAGCAAGCGGGAATGACAAAAAATTTTAACGTTGTCATTCACAGTTGTTGTTTTGCACAAAATTTTTAATTTTTATACGTGAAGTTGAGGTAAAGCCATGTCCACTTCTGAGAATCGACCCGCCGGTTTTTTTAGTTTGTTCCGTCGAGGACAGCACTACGCGAAGACCTGGCCTATGGAAAAGCGCCTCGCTCCGATATTCGTTGAAAACCGCGTTATCCGCGCCACGCGCTATGCCATTCGCTTTATGCCGCCGGTAGCGGTGTTTACCCTGTGCTGGCAAATTGCCCTTGGTGGACAACTGGGTCCTGCTGTCGCCACCGCCATCTTTGCGCTGAGCCTGCCGATGCAGGGGCTGTGGTGGCTGGGCAAGCGTTCCGTCACGCCGCTGCCGCCGACGATTCTGCACTGGTTTTATGAAGTGCGCGGCAAACTGCAGGAGGCGGGCCAGGCATTAGCGCCGGTAGAAGGTAAACCCGATTACCAGGCGCTGGCGGATACGCTAAAGCGCGCATTTAAACAGCTGGATAAAACTTTTCTTGATGATTTGTGATTTCGAGCGGGTTTAACCCCCTTTATAAAAGAAGGCATTTTTGCGATGTCTTCTTTTTTATTTTTCATGCTCTTCCACCCAACACCCCCGGCAAATCAAGAAAGCTGTCTTTTCTACCCGCTAAACTCAAGGCATCTTTTTTATTGCGCCGCTGTGCCACAGGAGTCGAAAGATGGAAATGACTAATGCCCAACGTCTGATCTTATCCAATCAGTACAAAATGATGACCATGATGGATCCGGCTAACGCGGAGCGCTATCGCCGCTTGCAGACCATTGTTGAGCGCGGCTATGGCCTGCAAATGCGCGAGTTGGATCGCGAGTTCGGGGAGCTAACAGAAGAAACCTGCCGCATTGTTATCGATATTATGGAGATGTATCACGCGCTGCATGTCTCCTGGACCAACCTGAAAGACGCTAACGCCATCGATGAGCGTCGCGTAACGTTCCTCGGTTTCGATGCCGCGACGGAAGCGCGCTATCTCGGCTATGTGCGTTTTATGGTCAATATCGAAGGCCGCTATACTCATTTCGACGCCGGCACCCACGGCTTTAATGCGCAAACCCCAATGTGGGAAAAATATCAGCGCATGTTAAGCGTCTGGCACTCCTGCCCGCGTCAGTACCACCTGAGCAGCAACGAAATTAATCAGATTATTAATGCCTGAGGAGGCGAGCGTGCAGTGCAAAGGATTTCTATTCGATCTGGATGGTACCCTGGTAAATTCCCTGCCCGCCGTCGAGCGGGCATGGTGCACCTGGGCTGACAGATTTGGCATCGACCATGATGAGGTGCTGAATTTTATCCACGGTAAGCAAGCCATCACTTCACTGCGGCATTTTTTGCCCGGCAAATCCGAAGCGGAAATCGCCGCTGAGTTTAGCTGGCTCGAGCAGCTTGAAGCGTCGGATACCACCGGCATTACCGCGCTGCCCGGCGCGATTGCGTTGCTTGAGCAGTTAGATGAAGCCAGCATCCCCTGGGCTATCGTTACATCGGGTTCCGTGCCCGTCGCTCACGCCCGTCATCGCGCAACCGGTCTGCCGACGCCGAAAGTGTTTGTCACCGCCGAGCAGGTTAAGCGCGGCAAGCCTGAGCCGGATGCCTATCTTCTTGGCGCAGAGCTTTTAGGACTGACGACGCAAGAATGCGTAGTGGTGGAGGATGCGCCTGCGGGGATCCTGTCGGGGCTTGCCGCAGGATGTCATGTGATTGCGGTAAATGTCCCTGCTGACGCGCCGCGGCTCGATGAAGTGGATTTCCGCCTTACCACCCTCGAAGCGCTGATTGTCGCGAAACTGCCGGATGGCAACGTTGAGGTGACGATCAAGGCCTGAACCGATGGTACAACCCTGCGCAAGCAGGGTTTTCGTCGCTTATTCCCACTTTCATTTAACAAGGATGCGTTGTGAACGGTGAACTGATTTGGGTGCTGTGCCTGCTCGGCATCGCGGTGGTGCTTTTCGCGACGGGTAAAGTGCGCATGGACGCGGTGGCGTTGTTTGTCATTGTCGCCTTTGTCCTGAGCGGAACGCTGACCCTTTCTGAAGCCTTCTCCGGTTTTAGTGACCCAAATGTGGTGTTAATTGCCGCCCTGTTTATTATCGGTGACGGGCTGGTGCGCACCGGCGTGGCAACCAAAATGGGGGCCTGGCTGGTCAACATGGCAGGCAGCAGCGAAGTAAAAATGCTGGTGCTGCTGATGGTGACCGTTGCCGGGCTTGGCGCGTTTATGAGCTCGACGGGCGTGGTAGCGATCTTTATCCCGGTAGTGCTTAGCGTCTCAATGCGCATGCAAATTTCACCGTCGCGGCTGATGATGCCGCTGAGTTTCGCCGGGCTTATCAGCGGCATGATGACGCTGGTGGCGACGCCGCCAAATCTGGTGGTTAACAGCGAGCTGCTGCGCGAAGGCTATGCAGGCTTCGGCTTTTTTAGCGTCACGCCTTTAGGGTTGGTTATCCTGCTGCTTGGCATTGTTTACATGCTACTGATGCGTTTTATGCTGAGAGGGGAGAGCGACGCGGCGGCAGGGGGAAGCTGGAAACGTCGCAGTTTTCGCGATCTTGTCAAAGAGTATCGTCTTGCCGGACGCGCGCGCCGTCTGGCGATCCGCCCCGGTTCGCCGATGATTGGCCAGCGCCTTGACGATTTGCAACTGCGTGAGCGCTACGGCGCCAATATTATCGGCGTTGAGCGCTGGCGACATTTTCGTCGGGTGATTGTGAATGTTAACGGGGTATCGGAATTTCGCGCCCGCGACGTGCTGCTGATTGATATGTCCGCCGCCGACGTCGATTTACGTGAGTTTTGCGCGGAACAACAGCTGGAACCGATGATCCTGCGCGGCGAGTACTTTTCCGATCAGGCGCTGGATGTGGGAATGGCTGAAGTCTCATTGATCCCCGATTCGGAATTGATTGGTAAGACGGTGCGTGAAATCGCTTTTCGTACCCGCTACGGTCTGAATGTGGTTGGGCTAAAACGTAACGGCGAAGCGCTGGAAGGCGCGGTCACGGATGTGACATTGCAGCTTGGCGATGTTTTCCTGGTGGTCGGGAACTGGAAACTGATTAGCCAGTTAGCGGCTCATGGCCGGGACTTTGTGGTGCTCAATCTGCCCGTTGAGGAGAGCGCAGCTTCGCCGGCGCACAGCCAGGCCCCCCATGCTATTTTCTGTCTGGTATTAATGGTGGCCTTGATGCTGACGGACGAAATCCCTAATCCTATTGCCGCGATTATTGCCTGTATGCTGATGGGCAAATTCCGCTGTATCGATGTGGAAAGCGCCTATAAATCCGTGCACTGGCCGAGCATTATTTTAATCGTCGGCATGATGCCCTTTGCGCTGGCCCTGCAAAAAACAGGCGGGGTTAACTTGATTGTGAAGGGGCTGATGGATATCGGCGGCGGCTACGGCCCGCATCTGATGCTGATTTGTCTGTTCGTGATGTGCGCGACGATAGGTTTATTTATCTCTAATACCGCTACCGCAGTATTAATGGCACCTATCGCACTGGCGGCGGCTAAATTGATGGGAGTATCGCCCTATCCGTTTGCGATGGTGGTGGCGATGGCGGCATCGGCGGCGTTTATGACGCCAGTTTCATCACCCGTTAATACGCTGGTGCTTGGGCCGGGGCGCTACCAGTTTAGCGATTTTGTGAAAATCGGCGTGCCGTTCACCCTGCTGGTGATGGTGGTATGTGTGGCGCTGATCCCGGTGCTGTTTCCTTTTTAATGTTGCGCCGGGGTTCGCCCCGGCTCAAGGTTACAGCGGTGAATCCTGACTAATTTCATCCAGCGACAGCTGGAAGCTCGGCACAAAAACCTGCATAAAATAGTCCATCTCCGGGCTACGGCGCGCGTCGAGCGTTTTCTCCAGCCGCGATTTAGCTAACGAGAATTCATTATTACCGGCGGAAAGCTCTTCCAGGCATTTTAAATAAGCGCACAGGGCGTCCGCCTGTTTAACTATCGTTTTTTCTTCAACACTGTAGTGATGCTCATCGATCAGCGGCGCGAAAATATCCCGTAGCTCTTCCGGCACCATCTCAACCAGCTTCTGCTGAGCTATCTTCTCGATGGCTTTATACTCTTGCGCAATTTGTGAATTGAAATACTTCACCGGCGTTGGCAAGTCGCCCGTTAACACTTCAGAGGCATCATGGTACATCGCCAGCAGCGCGATGCGTTCGGCATTAACCTGGCCTGAAAACTTGCGGTTTTTAATCACCGCCAGCGCATGGGCGACCATCGCCACCTGTAGACTGTGTTCGGAGACATTCTCCGTGCGCACATTGCGCATCAGCGGCCAACGGTTGATAAGCTTCAGGCGGGAAAGGTGGGCGAAAAAGTGGCTCTGACTCATGGTTAACCTTGTCTGTGACTGCGACCTGAACCATTGTGCGCAGAGAGTGGGGGAAGATGCAAATCCTCCCCCGGCATCGGTTACTGGTGGTAACCGGAGAGGAAACGACCAAAACGCGAAATAGCCAACTCCAGATCGTCTTCACGCGGCAGCGTGACAATACGTACATGATCCGGCCACGGCCAGTTAAACGCCGTACCCTGGACTAGCAGCACTTTTTCCTGTAACAGGAAGTCGAGCACCATTTTCTGGTCATCGTGAATATTGAAGCGTTTAGCATCAATTTTCGGGAACATATACAGTGCGCCGCTCGGTTTTACGCAGGAAACGCCGGGGATCTGGTTAATCAGCTCCCACGCATGATTACGCTGTTCATACAAACGACCGCCGGGCACGATAAATTCGCTGATGCTCTGATAACCGCCGAGAGCGGTCTGGATTGCATGCTGTGCCGGAACGTTGGCGCACAGGCGCATCGACGCCAGCATCTCCAGCCCTTCAATATACCCTTTGGCGTGTTTTTTGGGTCCGCTTAGCACCATCCAGCCCTGGCGGAAACCGGCCACGCGATAAGTTTTGGACAGGCCATTAAAGGTGATAGTAAACAGGTCCGGTGCCAGCGCGGCAATAGAGTGATGCTGCGCCTCGTCATAGAGAATTTTGTCGTAAATCTCATCGGCGAAAATAATGAGGTTGTGCTGACGAGCGAGCTCAACCACTTCCATCAGTAGCTCTTTCGAGTAGACCGCGCCGGTAGGGTTGTTCGGGTTGATAATCACAATACCGCGGGTACGCGGGGTGATTTTGGCTCGGATATCGTCGAGATCGGGGAACCAGCCCGCCGACTCATCACATAAATAGTGCACCGCTTTCCCGCCGGAGAGCGAAACCGCAGCGGTCCACAGCGGATAATCCGGCGCAGGCACCAGCATTTCATCGCCGCTGTTAAGCAAGGCCTGCATCGACTGCACAATCAGTTCTGAAACTCCGTTGCCAATATAGATATCTTCAACGGTCACTTCGCGCATGCCGCGCGCCTGGTAGTGCTGCATGATAGCTTTACGCGCAGAATAAAGGCCTTTTGAGTCACAATAGCCTTGCGCGCTGGGGAGGTTGCGGATCACATCGACCAGAATTTCATCCGGTGCTTCGAAGCCGAAGGGGGCAGGGTTGCCGATGTTGAGTTTAAGAACCTTGTTACCTTCTTCTTCAAGACGCTTTGCCTCTTTCAGAACCGGGCCACGAATGTCGTAACAGACGTTATCTAATTTGCTGGATTTTTCGATGGAGGACATGAACCTGTAACCTTTTAGCTAATATAGCCACTGCCTGCCGTGGAAGTGAGCACGGAATAATGTACTCTCACAACCGCCCCTTTTGAAGGGTTAACAGAAGATCATTTCGCCGCAATGTCTCCCATGCTTAACGATTTTTAAACTGTTTGTCCCGGCGTTTGTTTTTTAATTTATCTGACTTTTAATATATTTTCAGTGTTAAGTTCTGAAATGATTTTTATTTTCATCATTTTATACCACCGAAAAGCTGTCGTTTTTGCCAGATGTACCGAGTAGGCTGAGGGAAAAACAGCCTGCAGGCGGGATCATGAACCTGATAAGGTATGCATATCTTATTCGGCTAATAATAGCGACGGCTGTAAACACAATGTTAAGTTTTATTAATATTTAGGATGCCTTTAAATCTATAGCTATTTAATATTGAGAAAGGTAACGATGACGATCAGTAATATAAATAAGATCTTATTGTCAAAAGGGCCGTAAGTTGACTTTAGTTTGTTCGCAATAATGCTTATAAATATAAAGGTTTTAGGATAAACTCGCAGGGCAAGAAAAGGAACCGGCACGAAAGGCCATACATAAACCAGGGTTTATTCGTTAATATGAGCTAATGGTTATTATTCGCTTTTCATCCAGTCCCGTTATATAGCCCGGTTCTGTTTGCGACAGCTTTGTGTATTAGCCTTTGAACGCTGCGCCAGCTTGCTTTTTTAAAAGGAATAACGCGCTCAGGCTTGTTTTATATATCTAAAAGGAATGGGCGTAGGCGAAATAAAGCCAGTATGTTCAGCTTGTGTTAATCAGCGAACTAAAAATAGCCGAACTTACTACCAGGTTTTACCTGGTGATGTTACTGCTGGATGCATTTTTTAAATGGAATTACTTAATCTTACGAGCACAGCATAAACCCGGGTCACGCCGCGCGAACGACCCGTAAGTGAAAAAATATGATAAATGCAAATCGTCCGATACTGAATCTCGACCTCGATCTGCTGAGAACTTTTGTTGCGGTCGCCGATCTGAACACCTTTGCTGCGGCAGCTGCCGCGGTTTGTCGCACCCAATCCGCTGTCAGTCAGCAAATGCAGCGGCTTGAACAATTAGTGGGAAAAGAACTTTTTGCCCGTCATGGGCGCAATAAACTGTTAACAGAGCACGGTATCCAGCTGCTGGGCTATGCGCGGAAGATTTTGCGTTTCAATGACGAAGCATGCACGTCGCTAATGTTTAGCAATCTTCATGGCGTGTTAACCATCGGCGCGTCTGACGAGTCAGCAGATACGATTTTGCCGTTTTTGCTTAATCGTATTAGCTCCGTCTACCCGAAGCTGGCGCTGGATGTGCGCGTGGAGCGCAATCCCTTCTCCGTCGATCGTCAACCGCAGTATGACGCGGATCTGATGGTGACGACGAATCGCTCAGGCCAGTACGATTACCTGACGCTGCGCACGTCGCCCACGCACTGGTATTGCTCGGCGGAATTCGTGTTGCAAAAAGGCGAGGCGATCCCGCTGGTGCTGCTTGATGAACCGAGTCCGTTCCGCGATATGGTGATTAATGCGCTGCACGCGGCGGATATCCCCTGGCGGATGGCGTATGTTGCGTCGACGCTATCGGCGGTAAAAGCGGCAGTCAAAGCGGGTCTCGGCGTCACGGCGCGACCGGTTGAGATGATGAGCCCCGACCTACGCGTGCTGGGTAGGGCCGAAGGATTACCGCTGTTGCCGGACACAGAATATCTCCTGAGCTACAATCCCCTCAGCCAAAATGAGCTGGCGCAGGTGATTTTCCAGGCGATGGAACACTATCAGAATCCCTGGCATTACGGCGGCGGTACTCCGGAAGGGGGAGGCGATCCACTGATTGTTGAAGGGGATTTTGGCTAACATTCCCTACCAATTCTGGTAACAAAATGTAAGTGCAAAAATGAACCGCTGACGATAAAAAATCGGTTATCGGTTCATTTTTCATACAGATTGCTGCGTAACAAAGTGTTTCCCTCATAAATTATTTCTTCTTTCAATAACTTAACTTCCTTCACGGCATAATCTCTTTTTTTCATCTATAGTCTTCCTTACACGCTGGTCATGTTAAAAATCAACACAGATTGTTGCTGTTTCATCAGATGAATTAACAAAAGCGTGTCTCAGATCAAGAAAATACTCCCGTAGAGGGGGAGGAATCCGCCGAGAATCCTGTCAAAATAAGAGGGTTATATGTGTTAAAACTCACAACGGACACGATTCAACAGCCGGATCTTTCTTGGAAAAATTTGAAGCCGTTCAAGAAAACGGCACTAAATGTTAATGGGTTGATGCCGATGTAAACTAATGTGAGGAAACTTTTGTTAAAGTTGACAAAAGGTTATAGAAAGGAGTAAAAACCCACATCATTTGGCTGCTTTTCGCCTTTTACACAGGTAATGTGTGGTTTTTTATTCCTCCCCGTGAATCGATGTGGCGTCATCTGCCAGCAAGAGCAGAGGAAATAGCGCTACCTTTTGAGTTAAGCAATGCGTATGTCAACATCCACTGAAATCATCGCTCATCACTGGGCATTCGCTATCTTTCTTATTGTCGCCATTGGCCTGTGTTGCCTGATGCTGATCGGCGGTCGGTTTTTGGGCGGTCGCGCACGCGCGAGGCACAAAAACGTTCCTTTCGAATCGGGTATCGACTCCGTCGGTTCCGCTCGCTTACGTCTATCCGCCAAGTTCTACCTGGTGGCCATGTTCTTCGTCATCTTCGACGTGGAAGCGCTTTACCTGTACGCATGGTCAACCTCCATTCGCGAGAGTGGTTGGGTCGGGTTTGTCGAAGCCGCAATTTTTATATTAGTGCTGCTGGCTGGTCTGGTTTATCTGGTGCGTATTGGCGCGCTGGATTGGACGCCCGTGCGTTCGCGCCGTGAGCAAATCAACCCAGAGACTAACAGCTACACTGACAGTCAACGCTAACCGCGAGGCAATAAGATGGATTATACGCTCACCCGCATAGATCCTAACGGTGAGAACGACCGTTACCCCCTGCAGAAACAGGAGATCGTAACCGACCCCCTGGAACAAGAAGTTAACCGTAGCGTCTACATGGGCAAGCTCGAAAACGCTATGCACGATATGGTGAACTGGGGCCGTAAAAACTCTATTTGGCCATACAACTTTGGCCTGTCGTGCTGCTACGTAGAGATGGTGACATCGTTTACGGCGGTGCACGACGTTGCGCGTTTTGGTGCGGAAGTACTGCGTGCCTCCCCGCGTCAGGCAGACCTGATGGTGGTGGCCGGTACCGTGTTTACCAAAATGGCGCCGGTCATTCAGCGCCTTTACGACCAGATGCTGGAGCCGAAGTGGGTTATCTCCATGGGTGCCTGCGCGAACTCTGGCGGCATGTACGACATCTATTCGGTGGTACAAGGCGTCGACAAATTTATCCCGGTGGATGTTTACATCCCAGGCTGCCCGCCGCGTCCTGAAGCCTATATGCAGGCGCTGATGCTGCTGCAGGAGTCGATTGGCAAAGAGCGTCGCCCGCTCTCATGGGTGGTTGGCGATCAGGGCGTTTATCGCGCCAATATGCAGTCAGAACGCGAGCGTAAACGTGGCGAGCGTATCGCCGTGACCAACCTGCGTACGCCGGACGAGATTTAATTTGCGCCTGTGGGTAATGGAAGAATCTTCGCATTTCACTAATCCTATAACGCGAAGCCTTACCCAACAGTCACCACGGACCCTTTGCAATGGTGAACAATATGACCGATTTAACTGCGCAAGAAGCCGCATGGCAGACCCGGGATCATCAAGATGATCCGGTCATTGGGGAATTGCGCAACCGTTTTGGGCCGGATGCCTTTACCGTTCAGGCGACCCGCACCGGGGTACCCGTTGTCTGGGTGAAGCGTGAGCAGTTGCTGGAAATTGTCGATTTCTTAAAGAAATTGCCGAAACCGTATGTCATGCTGTTTGATTTACACGGCATGGATGAACGTCTTCGCACCCACCGCGCCGGGTTACCCGCCGCGGATTTTTCCGTTTTCTACCACTTCATCTCTATCGATCGCAATCGCGACATCATGCTGAAAGTGGCGCTGATTGAAAACGATCTGAACGTGCCGACTCTGACCAAACTTTTCCCCAACGCCAACTGGTATGAGCGTGAAACCTGGGAGATGTTTGGCGTGACCTTCAATGGTCACCCGCACCTGACGCGTATCATGATGCCGCATACGTGGACGGGCCACCCGCTGCGTAAAGATTACCCGGCGCGCGCGACCGAATTCGATCCGTTTGAGCTGACCAAAGCCAAACAGGATTTGGAAATGGAAGCGCTGACCTTTAAGCCGGAAGACTGGGGCATGAAGCGCGGCACCGAAAACGAGGACTTTATGTTCCTCAACCTCGGCCCGAACCACCCGTCTGCGCACGGTGCGTTCCGTATCATTCTGCAACTGGACGGCGAAGAGATCGTCGACTGCGTGCCGGATATCGGTTATCACCATCGCGGCGCGGAGAAAATGGGTGAGCGCCAGTCCTGGCACAGCTATATCCCGTATACCGACCGTATCGAGTATCTCGGCGGCTGCGTCAACGAAATGCCTTATGTGCTGGCAGTGGAAAAACTGGCGGGTATTACCACGCCGGATCGTGTCAACGTGATCCGCGTTATGCTCTCAGAACTGTTCCGCATCAACAGCCATCTGCTCTATATCTCCACCTTTATTCAGGACGTCGGCGCAATGACGCCGGTGTTCTTTGCCTTTACCGATCGTCAGAAAATCTACGATCTGGTGGAAGCGATCACCGGTTTCCGTATGCACCCGGCCTGGTTCCGTATTGGCGGCGTGGCGCACGATCTGCCGCGTGGCTGGGATCGTCTGCTGCGCGAGTTCCTCGACTGGATGCCGAAACGTCTGGCTTCTTACGAGAAAGCCGCGCTGCGTAACTCCATTCTGAAAGGCCGCTCGCAGGGCGTTGCCGCTTACGGTGCGAAAGAGGCGCTGGAGTGGGGCACCACCGGTGCGGGCCTGCGCGCCACCGGCATTAACTTCGACGTGCGTAAAGCGCGCCCGTACTCCGGTTATGAGAACTTCGACTTTGAAATCCCCGTCGGCGGTGGCGTGAGCGACTGCTATACCCGCGTGATGCTAAAAGTGGAAGAGCTGCGCCAGAGCCTGCGCATACTTGAGCAGTGCCTCAATAATATGCCGGAAGGCCCGTTCAAAGCGGATCACCCGCTGACGACGCCGCCGCCGAAAGAGCGCACGCTGCAACATATCGAAACCCTGATTACTCACTTCCTGCAGGTGTCGTGGGGCCCGGTGATGCCGGCCAACGAATCCTTCCAGATGATTGAGGCAACCAAGGGTATTAACAGTTACTACCTGACCAGCGACGGCAGCACCATGAGCTACCGTACCCGCGTACGTACGCCGAGCTTTGCGCACCTGCAGCAAATTCCGTCGGCGATCCGTGGCAGCCTGGTATCGGACTTAATTGTCTACCTGGGTAGTATCGATTTTGTTATGTCAGATGTGGATCGCTAATTATGCACGAGAATCAACAACCACAAACCGAGGCTTTTGAGCTGAGTGCGGCAGAGCGTGAGGCAATTGAGCACGAGAAGCACCACTACGAAGACCCGCGTGCGGCGTCCATTGAAGCGCTGAAGATTGTTCAGAAACAGCGTGGCTGGGTGCCGGACGGCGCAATTTACGCCATCGCCGATGTGCTGGGCATTCCGGCGAGCGACGTCGAAGGCGTGGCCACCTTCTACAGCCAGATCTTCCGCCAGCCGGTGGGCCGCCACGTTATTCGCTACTGCGATAGCGTGGTTTGCCATATCACCGGCTATCAGGGCATTCAGTCGGCGATTGAAAGTCACCTGAAGATCAAACCGGGTCAGACTACCTTTGATGGCCGCTTTACGCTGCTGCCGACCTGCTGTCTTGGCAACTGCGACAAAGGCCCGAACATGATGATTGATGAAGATACCCACAGTCATCTGACGCCGGAAGGGATCCCTGACCTACTGGAGCGGTATAAATGAAAACAATTATCCGTACTCCCGAAACCCATCCGCTGACCTGGCGTTTACGCGACGACAAACAACCGGTCTGGCTCGAAGAGTATCAGAGCAAAAACGGCTATGCCGGGGCGCGTAAAGCGCTGACCGGGATGGCGCCGGATGAAATTGTCAACGCGGTGAAAGACTCCGGTCTGAAAGGCCGCGGCGGCGCAGGCTTCTCCACCGGTTTGAAGTGGAGCCTGATGCCAAAAGACGAATCCATGAATATCCGTTACCTGCTGTGTAACGCCGATGAAATGGAGCCGGGCACCTATAAAGACCGTCTGTTGATGGAACAGCTGCCGCACCTGCTGGTGGAAGGCATGCTGATTTCAGCCTTCGCGCTGAAAGCGTACCGTGGCTACATCTTCCTGCGCGGGGAATATATTGAAGCGGCGGTGCATTTGCGCCGCGCAATCGCCGAAGCAACCGAAGCCGGTCTGCTCGGCAAAAATATCCTCGGCAGCGGTTTCGATTTCGAACTGATCGTCCACACCGGCGCAGGACGTTATATCTGCGGCGAAGAGACGGCGCTGATTAACTCGCTGGAAGGCCGCCGCGCCAACCCGCGTTCTAAGCCGCCGTTCCCGGCCAGCTCCGGCGTGTGGGGTAAACCGACCTGTGTCAACAACGTCGAAACCCTGTGTAACGTTCCGGCGATTCTGGCCAACGGCGTCGAGTGGTATCAGAACATTTCGACCAGCAAAGATGCCGGTACCAAACTGATGGGCTTCTCCGGTCGCGTGAAAAACCCGGGCCTGTGGGAACTGCCGTTTGGTACTACCGCGCGTGAAATCCTTGAGGATTATGCGGGCGGCATGCGCGATGGCCTGAAATTCAAAGCCTGGCAGCCGGGCGGCGCGGGAACCGACTTCCTGACGGAAGCGCACCTGGATCTACCGATGGAGTTCGAAAGCATTGGTAAAGCGGGCAGCCGTCTCGGCACCGCGCTGGCGATGGCCGTCGACCATGAAATCGGCATGGTATCGCTGGTGCGTAACCTTGAAGAGTTCTTTGCCCGCGAGTCCTGCGGCTGGTGTACGCCATGTCGCGACGGTCTGCCGTGGAGCGTGAAGATCCTGCGTGCGCTGGAGCGCGGCGAAGGCCAGCCTGGAGATATCGAGACACTTGAGCAACTGTGTCGACAACTCGGGCCGGGTAAAACCTTCTGCGCCCATGCGCCAGGTGCCGTTGAACCGTTACAGAGCGCCATTAAATATTTCCGCGACGAGTTTGAAGCGGGCATTAAGCAGCAGTTCAGCAATACCCATGCAATTGGCGGTATCCAGCCAAACTTGCTGAAAGCGCGCTGGTAATGGTTCTCCTTTCATCATGCGATGAAGGGACGCGAAGAGAATTTTGATTAACTCCTGGTCGCTGACCAGGACAACTGGAAGCATGCTAATGGCTACTATTCATGTAGACGGCAAAGAATACGAGGTAAATGGAGCGGACAACCTTCTTGAGGCGTGTCTCTCTTTAGGCCTTGATATTCCCTATTTTTGCTGGCATCCGGCGCTGGGGAGCGTGGGTGCATGCCGCCAGTGTGCGGTAAAGCAATATCAAAACGCGGAAGACACGCGTGGCCGCCTGGTAATGTCCTGTATGACACCGGCATCCGACGGTACTTTTATCTCCATTGACGATCACGAAGCGAAGCAGTTCCGTGAAAGCGTTGTTGAGTGGTTGATGACCAACCATCCGCACGACTGTCCGGTCTGCGAAGAGGGGGGCAACTGCCACCTGCAGGATATGACCGTGATGACCGGTCACAGCTTCCGTCGCTATCGTTTCACTAAACGTACGCACCGTAACCAGGATCTCGGTCCATTCATCTCCCATGAAATGAACCGCTGTATCGCCTGTTATCGCTGCGTGCGTTATTACAAAGATTACGCGGACGGCACGGATCTGGGCGTTTACGGCGCGCATGACAACGTCTACTTCGGTCGCCCGGAAGACGGTACGCTGGAGAGCGAATTCTCCGGTAACCTGGTGGAAATCTGCCCGACCGGCGTGTTCACCGATAAAACCCACTCCGAGCGTTATAACCGTAAATGGGATATGCAGTTTGCCCCGAGCATCTGCCAGCAGTGTTCACTGGGTTGTAACACCAGCCCGGGCGAACGTTATGGCGAACTGCGTCGCATCGAAAACCGTTACAACGGCACCGTTAACCACTACTTCCTCTGCGATCGCGGACGTTTCGGCTATGGCTACGTCAACCTGAAAGACCGCCCGCGCCAACCAGTGCAGCGTCGCGGCGACGATCTGATTATGCTTAACGCCGAGCAGGCGATGCAGGGTGCGGCGGACATTCTGCGTCAGTCGAAGAAAGTGATCGGTATCGGTTCCCCGCGCGCCAGCGTCGAGAGTAACTTCGCGCTGCGTGCTTTAGTCGGTGCGGAAAACTTCTATACCGGTATCGCCAAAGGCGAGCAGGAACGTCTCGAACTGGCTCTGAAAGTGCTGCGTGAGGGCGGTATCCATACCCCTGCGCTGCGCGAAATCGAATCCTATGATGCGGTGCTGATCCTCGGCGAAGATGTCACCCAGACCGGCGCGCGCGCCGCGCTGGCGGTGCGTCAGGCGGTGAAAGGCAAAGCCCGTGAAATGGCAGCGGCACAAAAAGTCGCCGACTGGCAGATTGCCGCGATCATGAACATCGGTCAGCGCGCTAAACACCCGCTGTTTGTCACCAACATCGACAGCACGCGTCTGGACGATATCGCGGCGTGGACCTATCGTGCACCCGTTGAAGATCAGGCGCGTTTAGGTTTCGCCATCGCCCATGCGCTGGATGAAGCTTCCCCGGCGGTCGACGGTCTGAGCAACGACCTGAAGAGCAAAGTGGATGTTATCGTTCAGGCGCTGGCCGGGGCGAAAAAACCGCTGATTATCTCCGGGACCAACGCCGGTAGCGCCGCCGTAATAGAAGCGGCAGCTAACGTCGCGAAAGCGCTGAAAGGCCGCGGTGCCGATGTCGGTATCACCATGATCGCCCGCTCTGTTAACAGTATGGGCCTCGGTCTTATCGGCGGCGGCAGCCTCGATGACGCGCTGGCTGAGCTGGAAAGCGGCAGTGCGGACGCGGTTGTGGTGCTGGAAAACGATCTGCACCGTCACGCCTCTGCCGCCCGCGTTGACGCGGCGCTGGCAAAAGCGCCGCTGGTGCTGGTAGTTGATCACCAGCGCACGGCGATTATGGACCGCGCCCATCTGGTGCTTTCCGCCGCAAGCTTCGCGGAAAGCGACGGTACGGTTATCAATAACGAAGGGCGCGCTCAGCGTTTCTTCCAGGTCTACGATCCGGCCTACTACGACAACAAAACCCTGATGCTGGAGAGCTGGCGCTGGCTGCATTCCCTGCACAGCACCGTGCTCAACCGCGAAGTGGACTGGACCCAGCTCGATCATGTGATTGATGCGGTGGTCGAAGCGTTGCCGCAGCTGGCGGGCATTAAAGAGGCCGCGCCGGATGCCAGCTTCCGCATTCGTGGTCAGAAACTGGCCCGTGAGCCGCACCGCTACAGCGGACGCACGGCAATGCGCGCCAATATCAGCGTGCACGAACCGCGTCAGCCGCAGGACAAAGACACCATGTTCGCCTTCTCAATGGAAGGGAACAACCAGCCGTCCGCACCGCGTTCGCAAATCCCCTTTGCGTGGGCGCCGGGCTGGAACTCCCCGCAGGCCTGGAACAAATTCCAGGACGAAGTGGGCGGGCATCTACGTCATGGCGATCCGGGCGTACGCCTGATTGAAGCTTCTGCAACCGGTCTGGATTTCTTTACCACCGTTCCGGCTTCCTTTGAAGCGCAGGATGGCAAGTGGCGTATTGCGCCTTACTATCACCTGTTCGGCAGCGACGAACTGTCGCAGCGTGCTCCTGTATTCCAGAGCCGCATGCCGCAGCCGTACATCAAGCTCAATCCAGCGGATGCGGCGAAGCTTGGCGTTAATGCTGGTGCGCGCATTGCCTTCACCTATGAAGGTCAGACCCTGAGCCTGCCGCTGCAGGTTTCCGAAGGTCTGGCGGCAGGGCAGGTAGGTCTGCCGATGGGGATGCCTGGCATTGCGCCGGTTCTCGCCGGAGCACGTCTTGAAAATCTGCAGGAGGCGCAAGCATGAGCTGGTTAACACCGGATGTTATCGACATTCTGTTAAGCATTCTGAAGGCCGTCGTCATCCTGCTGGTGGTGGTGACCTGCGGTGCGTTCATGAGCTTTGGCGAACGTCGACTCCTCGGTCTGTTTCAAAACCGTTACGGACCGAACCGTGTAGGCTGGGGCGGTTCGCTCCAGCTGGTCGCGGACATGATCAAGATGTTCTTTAAAGAGGACTGGATCCCGCGCTTCTCCGACCGGGTTATCTTTACCCTCGCGCCGATGATCGCGTTCACCTCGCTGCTGTTAGCCTTCGCCATTGTGCCGGTCAGCCCGACCTGGGTGGTGGCCGACCTGAATATCGGGATTCTTTTCTTCCTGATGATGGCGGGTCTGGCGGTTTACGCGGTGCTGTTCGCGGGCTGGTCGAGTAACAACAAATACTCCTTGCTGGGTGCGATGCGTGCGTCTGCCCAGACCCTGAGCTATGAAGTGTTCCTTGGCCTCTCCCTGATGGGCGTGGTCGCGCAGGCCGGTTCATTCAATATGACCGACATCGTCAACAACCAGGCGGGTTTGTGGAACGTGATTCCGCAGTTCTTTGGTTTCGTGACGTTTGCTATCGCCGGCGTGGCGGTGTGTCACCGCCACCCGTTTGACCAGCCGGAAGCCGAGCAGGAACTGGCGGATGGTTACCATATCGAATACTCCGGCATGAAGTTCGGTCTGTTCTTCGTCGGTGAATACATCGGTATCGTGACGATTTCCGCGCTGATGGTCACGCTGTTCTTTGGTGGCTGGCAGGGTCCGTTGTTACCGCCGTTCATCTGGTTCGCGCTGAAAACCGCCTTCTTTATGATGATGTTCATTTTGATTCGCGCCGCGCTGCCGCGTCCGCGTTATGACCAGGTGATGTCCTTCGGCTGGAAAATCTGCCTGCCATTGACGCTGATTAATTTGCTGGGAACGGCGGCTGTCATTCTCTGGCAAGCGCAATAAGGGGTGAAAAGACCATGACTTTAAAAGAATTACTCGTGGGCTTCGGCACCCAGGTTCGTAGTATCTGGATGATTGGCCTGCATGCGTTCGCCAAACGCGAAACGCGTATGTACCCGGAAGAGCCGGTTTATCTGCCGCCGCGCTATCGTGGCCGTATCGTGTTAACGCGCGATCCGGACGGTTCAGAGCGCTGCGTAGCCTGTAACCTGTGCGCCGTTGCCTGTCCGGTTGGCTGTATCTCGCTGCAAAAAGCGGAGATGCAGGATGGACGCTGGTATCCGGAGTTTTTCCGTATCAACTTCTCACGCTGTATCTTTTGCGGCCTGTGTGAAGAAGCGTGTCCGACCACGGCGATTCAGCTTACCCCGGACTTCGAGCTGGGCGAGTACAAACGTCAGGATTTAGTGTACGAAAAAGAGGATCTGCTGATCTCCGGTCCGGGCAAATACCCGGAATATAACTTCTACCGGATGGCAGGTATGGCAATCGACGGCAAAGATAAAGGTGAAGCGGAAAATGAAGCTAAACCTATCGACGTCAAGGGCCTGTTACCGTAAGGAGAGGGGCAATGGAGTTCGCTTTTTATATCTGTGGCCTGGTCGCCATCCTGACGACGGTACGCGTGATTACGCATACCAACCCGGTACACGCCTTGCTGTATTTGATTGTCTCGCTGCTGGCGATTGCCGGGGTCTTCTTTTCCCTCGGTGCCTACTTCGCCGGTGCGCTGGAGATCATCGTCTACGCCGGTGCCATTATGGTGCTGTTTGTCTTCGTGGTGATGATGCTTAACCTCGGTAATAGCGTGGTCGAGCAGGAGCGCAACTGGCTATCACCGCAAATTTGGGTCGGCCCGGCGCTGCTCTCCGCGGTGCTGCTGGTGGTGATGATTTACGCCATCCTCGGCGTCAACGATCAGGGTATTGAAGGCAACGCGATTAGCGCGAAAGCCGTCGGTATCACGCTGTTTGGTCCTTACGTACTGGCGGTGGAACTTGCTTCCATGCTGCTGCTGGCGGGGCTGGTTGTGGCCTTCCATCTGGGGCGCGAAGACCGTCCAGGCGAAGTGCTGAGCAATCGCGCGGAAGACCGGGCGAAAAGAAAAACGGAGGAGCGCGCATGATCCCGTTGCAACATGGATTGATCCTCGCGGCAATTTTATTTGTGTTGGGGCTGACCGGTCTGGTTATCCGCCGCAATCTGCTGTTTATGCTGATTGGGCTGGAAATCATGATTAACGCCGCCGCGCTGGCTTTTGTGGTCGCCGGCAGCTATTGGGGTCAGACCGATGGACAGGTGATGTACATTCTCGCCATTAGCCTCGCGGCTGCGGAAGCGAGCATTGGCCTGGCGTTGCTGTTGCAACTCCATCGTCGTCGCCAGAATCTGAATATCGATTCAGTAAGTGAGATGCGTGGATGAACATGCTCGCCTTAACCATAATTTTTCCTTTGCTTGGCTTTGTCCTGCTGGCGTTCTCCCGTGGCCGCTGGTCGGAGAATCTCTCCGCAACCATCGGGATGGGTTCGATTGGACTGGCGGCGCTGGTTACCGCCTGGGCTGGCGTTGATTTCTTCAGCAACGGTCAGCAGCCTTTCGTTAAACCGCTGTGGACGTGGATGGCCGTTGGTGACTTCAACATCGGCTTTAATCTGGTGCTCGACGGCCTGTCACTGACCATGCTGTCGGTGGTCACCGGCGTCGGCTTCCTGATCCATATGTTCGCCTCCTGGTATATGCGTGGTGAAGAGGGTTACTCCCGCTTCTTCGCCTACACCAACCTGTTTATCGCCAGCATGGTGGTTCTGGTGCTGGCGGATAACCTGCTGCTGATGTACCTCGGTTGGGAAGGTGTGGGCCTGTGCTCCTACCTGCTGATTGGCTTCTACTATACCGAGCCAAAAAACCTTGCCGCGGCGATGAAAGCTTTCGTGGTTACTCGTGTTGGTGACGTGTTCCTCGCCTTTGCGCTGTTCATTCTTTACAACGAACTGGGCACGCTGAACTTTCGCGAAATGGTGGAGCTGGCACCGCAGCACTTCGCTAACGGCAGCACGACGCTGATGTGGGCGACGCTGCTGCTGCTGGGTGGCGCGGTAGGTAAATCTGCGCAGCTGCCGTTGCAGACCTGGCTTGCGGACGCGATGGCGGGTCCGACGCCGGTTTCTGCGCTGATCCACGCCGCAACCATGGTGACCGCAGGCGTCTACCTGATTGCGCGTACTCACGGCTTGTTCCTGCTGACGCCGGAAGTGCTGCATCTGGTGGGTATTGTCGGGGCGGTCACGCTGCTGATGGCCGGTTTCGCCGCGCTGGTGCAGACCGATATCAAACGCGTACTCGCTTACTCGACGATGAGCCAGATTGGTTACATGTTCCTGGCGCTGGGCGTGCAGGCGTGGGACGCGGCGATTTTCCACCTGATGACGCACGCGTTCTTTAAAGCGCTGCTGTTCCTCTCGTCGGGTTCGGTTATCCTCGCCTGTCATCACGAGCAGAACATTTTCAAAATGGGTGGCCTGCGTAAGTCGATTCCGCTGGTATATGCCTGCTTCCTGGTCGGCGGCGCGGCGCTCTCTGCCTTGCCAATGATCACCGCGGGCTTCTTCAGTAAGGATGAAATTCTGGCGGGTGCCGTGGCGAATGGTCATATCAATCTGATGATTGCTGGCCTGGTTGGCGCGTTTATGACCTCGCTGTACACCTTCCGACTGATTTTCATTGTTTTCCATGGCAAAGAGCAAATTCACGCCCACGCAGGGAAGGGGATTACCCATCATCTGCCGCTGATCGTGCTGCTGATTCTCTCCACCTTTGTTGGTGCGATGATCGTGCCGCCGCTGAAAGGCGTGCTGCCGGAAACCACCGAACTTGCGCACAGCAGCGTGATGATGCTGGAAGTGGCATCCGGCGCGGTGGCGATTATCGGCATCCTGCTGGCAGCGTGGCTGTGGCTGGGCAAACGCACGCTGGTGACTTCGGTTGCCAACAGCCCGCTCGGTCGTTTCTTTGGAACCTGGTGGTTCAATGCCTGGGGCTTCGACTGGCTTTACGATCGTGTCTTCGTTAAGCCCTACCTCGGTGTTGCCTGGTTGCTGAAGAGCGATCCGCTGAATGCCCTGATGAACATTCCGGCTATTCTTTCCCGCTTCGCAGGCAAAGGTCTGCTGTTTAGCGAGAACGGTTATCTGCGCTGGTATGTCGCATCAATGAGCATTGGCGCCGTCGTGGTGCTGGGTCTGTTGATGGTATTGCGCTGAGTTTGTCGACTGGCAGAGCGCGCTGCGTTTCGCCAGTCTGCAACCGAAAGAGAATTTTTAGAAATTCGTTGAAAATCTGGTCCGAATGGACAGGCGTTATCGGCGAAGTCAGGGTGGACACCGCCTGCGCAGAGCAACCGGAGCGTACTAAAGTACGTGAGGATTGCGAGCACAGCCGGGGTTCACTATGACGAGTAAGATAGCCTGAGCCGGACTTAAACAAGGAACACAAATCGCCATGTTACTACCCTGGCTAATTCTGATTCCCTTTATTGGCGGCTTCCTGTGCTGGCAAACCGAACGCTTCGGCGTGAAAGTGCCGCGCTGGATAGCGCTGATCACCATGGGACTGACGCTGGCGCTTTCTTTGCAACTGTGGTTGCAGGGTGGCTATTCTCTGACGCAATCCACCGGTCTTCCGGGCTGGCAGGAACAGTTTAAACACGACTGGATCCCGCGCTTTGGCATCAGCATTCACCTGGCGATGGACGGATTGTCGCTGCTGATGGTGGTGTTGACCGGCTTCCTCGGCGTGCTGGCGGTGCTGTGCTCGTGGCGTGAAATCGAGAAATATCAGGGCTTCTTCCACCTGAACCTGATGTGGATCCTCGGCGGCGTTATCGGCGTGTTCCTTGCCATCGACATGTTCCTGTTCTTCTTCTTCTGGGAAATGATGCTGGTGCCGATGTACTTCCTGATCGCGCTGTGGGGCCACAAAGCCTCCGACGGGAAGACGCGTATTACCGCGGCGACGAAATTCTTCATCTATACCCAGGCGAGTGGCCTGGTGATGCTGATTGCCATCCTGGCGCTGGTGCTGGTGCACTACAACGCGACCGGCGTATGGACATTCGCTTATGAAGATCTGCTGAAAACGCCGATGTCCCATAACGTTGAATACCTGCTGATGCTGGGTTTCTTCATCGCCTTTGCGGTGAAAATGCCGGTGGTGCCGCTGCACGGCTGGCTGCCGGATGCGCACTCACAGGCACCGACCGCCGGTTCCGTTGACCTCGCAGGGATCCTGCTGAAAACCGCCGCTTACGGTCTGCTGCGCTTCTCGCTGCCGCTGTTCCCGAACGCGTCCGCAGAGTTTGCGCCAATCGCCATGTGGCTTGGCGTGATCGGTATCTTCTATGGTGCGTGGATGGCGTTTACCCAGACCGATATCAAACGTCTAATCGCCTACACCTCCGTTTCCCATATGGGTTTCGTGCTGATTGCTATCTACACCGGCAGCCAGCTCGCTTACCAGGGCGCGGTGATTCAGATGATCGCCCACGGTCTTTCTGCTGCGGGTCTGTTTATCCTCTGCGGCCAGCTTTACGAACGTCTGCACACGCGTGATATGCGTATGATGGGCGGTTTGTGGAGCAAGATTAAGTGGCTGCCTGCGCTGTCGATGTTCTTCGCCGTTGCGACGCTGGGGATGCCGGGTACCGGTAACTTCGTCGGGGAATTTATGATCCTCTTCGGCAGCTACCAGGTGGTGCCGGTTATTACGGTTATCTCCACCTTTGGCCTGGTGTTCGCCTCGGTTTACTCGCTGGCGATGCTGCATCGCGCCTACTTCGGCAAAGCGAAAAGCGAACTCGCCAGCCAGGAACTGCGCGGGCTGTCACTGCGCGAGCTGTTTATGATCCTGATCCTGGTTGTGCTTCTGGTACTGCTTGGCTTCTATCCGCAGCCGATTCTGGATACATCGCATGCCGCGATGGGCAATATCCAGCAGTGGTTTGTTCATTCTGTTACTACTACAAGGCCGTAAATCGCCATGACGATAACTCCACAACACCTGATTGCGCTGCTGCCGCTGCTAATCGTCGGATTGACGGTGGTGGTTGTGATGCTCTCCATTGCGTGGCGACGCAACCATTTTCTCAATGCCACTCTGTCGGTTATTGGTCTGAACGTCGCGCTGCTCTCTTTGTGGTTCGTCGGCCAGGCGGGGGCGATGGATGTCACCCCGATGATGCGCGTCGATGGCTACGCCATGCTCTACACTGGGCTGGTGCTGCTGGCGAGTCTCGCCACCTGCACCTTCGCCTATCCGTGGCTGGAAGGGTATAGCGATAATAAAGAAGAGTTTTACCTGCTGGTTTTGATTGCCGCCCTCGGCGGGATTCTGCTGGCGAACGCCAATCATATGGCCTCGCTGTTCCTCGGTATTGAACTGATCTCGTTGCCGCTGTTTGGCCTGGTGGGCTACGCCTTCCGCCAGAAACGTTCGCTGGAAGCCAGTATCAAATACACCATTTTGTCCGCTGCCGCCTCTTCGTTCCTGCTGTTCGGTATTGCGCTGGTCTATGCGCAAACCGGCAACCTGTCGTTTGTGGCGATAGGTAAAAGCCTCGGCGAAGGCATGCTGCACGAACCGCTGCTTCTGGCGGGGATGGGCATGATGATTGTAGGCCTGGGCTTTAAGCTGTCGCTGGTGCCGTTCCACCTGTGGACGCCAGATGTTTACCAGGGTGCGCCAGCGCCGGTCTCGACTTTCCTCGCCACCGCCAGCAAGATCGCCATTTTTGGCGTGCTGATGCGTCTGTTCCTGTATGCACCGGTAGGCGAAAGTGAAGCGGTGCGTCTGGTGCTGGGTCTTATCGCCTTTGCCTCTATCATCTTTGGTAACCTGATGGCGCTGAGCCAGACCAACATCAAGCGTCTGCTCGGTTACTCCTCCATCTCGCACCTCGGCTACCTGCTGGTGGCGCTGATTGCCCTGCAGGGCGGCCAGATGTCGATGGAATCCGTTGGCGTTTACCTGGCGGGTTATCTGTTCAGTAGCCTTGGCGCGTTTGGTGTGGTCAGCCTGATGTCCAGCCCGTACCGCGGGCCGGATGCCGAGTCGCTGTACTCTTACCGTGGTCTGTTCTGGCACCGTCCGATCCTCTCTGCGGTAATGACGGTGATGATGCTTTCGCTGGCGGGGATTCCGATGACCCTTGGCTTTATCGGTAAGTTCTACATTCTGGCCGTCGGTGTCCAGGCGCACCTGTGGTGGCTGACCGCCGCCGTGGTAGTCGGTTCGGCGATTGGTTTGTACTACTACCTGCGTGTCGCCGTCAGTCTTTACCTCAACGCGCCGCAGCAATTGAATCGTGATGCGCCGTCGAACTGGGCCTACAGCGCCGGCGGGATTGTGGTGTTGATCTCCGCGCTGCTGGTGCTGCTGTTGGGTATCTACCCGCAGCCGTTAATCAGCATTGTGCAACTGGCGATGCCGATTATGTAAGCCTCG
>NZ_JXAG01000053.1 GCF_000814905.1 Enterobacter sp. Bisph1 | reverse complement strand
GTTTTTTTATGGGCTTTTAAAAGGAAAAGCGGAGGGGTTACTTCGCCAGCAACGGGGTCGATAAAATCTCGCGATGGCTAATCAGCGGGCCGCGAACATTGTTAGCGGCGCGATCCAGCACTTCCTGAATAACCGCAGAGAGTTCGTTAATCTCGAACTTCGCCACGTAGCCATCGGCCTGAACTTTACGTACGTGATCTTCGTTAGCGCTACCGGAGAGCGACGAGTGGATCACCACCGGAATGTTCTTCAGACGCGGATCCGTTTTAATCAGACGCGTTAAGGTAAAGCCGTCCATTTCCGGCATCTCAAGGTCCGTTAGCACCATTGAGATCCTTTCATTAATCGGCACGCCTTCAGCATCGGCCTGCTGTGCGATTTGCTGGATCTTCTCCCACGCATCCTTACCGGTAATATGCATAGAGTTCGGGATCTGCATGGCGTTAAGCCCTTTCTCCAGCATGGCGCGCGCCACTTTGGAGTCTTCCGCCACGATAGCGACCGCACCAGGCTTCATATTGAATTTCTTGTCCGGCACATGTTCGCCGTGTACGTCATGATCCGCAGGCACGATGTCATACAGGATCTGCTCAACGTCCAGCACCATCGCCAGGTTGTTGGTATCCTTATCTTCATCCAGGCAGGCAATACTGGTGATATAGCGACCGTTGATCGCTTTTTCCGCCGTGTGCACCTGTTTCCAGTCCAGGCGAATAATATTTTCCACGGACTCAACGGCAAATGCCTGCACGCTTCGGGCATATTCCGTAATCAGTAGGATGTTCAGACCGCTTGCAGGCTTACAGCCGGCCACCGCAGAGAGGTCAATCACCGGGATCACCTGATCGCGGATATTCACCATTCCCATAAGCGGCGGCTTCATCCCGGCCGGACGGGTAAAATTGGGCATCGGAACGATTTCACGTAACTTGAACACGTTAATGCCAAATAATTCAGATTTGGTGGCATCTAACGATGTGCCAAGGCGAAACAGCAACAGCTCAAACCGGTTCGACAGAGTAAGATTCGCCCTGTCATCGATGTCTTTCTGGAAATTGTCCATCATGCCCTCAATAGGAAATGCCTGCGTAAAACTGTTATCGGCATGGTGGCGAAAAAATAGAGTGCAGAGTGCCTAAATTCAAATCAAATGTGAACTACCGCAAAGTCTTCAGCCAGGAACGTCTGTGAAAAGTCACGTTGGCACTCGGCAAGCATCATTTGGCTCCCCTTATCATCGTAACGTGAACTGAGATGGGTGATCACCAGCCGTTTCGCGCCGGCAGCGGCGGCAAGCTGGGCGGCCTGGCGCGTGGAGCTGTGCCCGCGGCTGTTGGCTTTCTCTTCCATTGCCCACTCAAGGGTGGCTTCATGTACCAGCAGATCAACCCCTTGCGCCAGTTCAACGGCTGCAGGGCAGGGTGCGGTATCGCCAAAGATGGCTATCTTCTTGCCGCTTTCAGCCGGGGCCAGATAATCTGCGCCATTCACCGTGCGCCCGTCAGGCAGCGTAACGGTTTTGCCCGCTTTTAATTGTTGAAATAGCGGACCTGCCGGGATGCCTTCTGCTTTCAACGCCGCGGCATCCAGCGCGCCGGGTTTATCGTGCTCTTCGATACGGTAGCCGTAACACTCCACCGGATGCGCCAGCGGGTAAGCGGTCACTTTGCGCAGGCCGTCGTCAACCACCTGTCCCGGCGTGATCTCTTCGATAGTCAGTGGATAATCGGTCCATGAACCGCTGAGACGCAGGGTGGTTTCAACAAACTCGCGAATCCCCGCCGGGCCATAAATCTGTAGCGGCTGAACGTTGCCCGCCATTGAACGGCTGCACAGCAGCCCGGGCAGGCCGAAGAGGTGATCGCCATGCAGATGGGTGATAAAAATCTTATCCAGCTTACCGGGGTGAAAGGCGGTGCGCAGCATCTGCTGCTGGGTGCCTTCGCCGCAATCAAATAGCCAGAGTCCGGCACGGGTCGGGTGCTGCAAATTGAGCAGCATGGCCGTAACATTCCGCGCCCGGGTCGGTACGCCCGCAGAAGTGCCTAAGAAAATCAGTTCCACAATCTTTGCCCGCAAGGAAAAGAATCTAGTATAACGAGGTGACTATAAATAAGGAGAAGAAGATGATTCGCTGGCAAGATTTGCACCATTCCGAATTAAGCGTCGCCGAGCTTTATGCGCTGCTGAAATTACGCTGTGAAGTGTTTGTTGTTGAGCAGACTTGCCCCTATCTCGATATCGATGGTGATGACCTGATCGGTGAGAACCGCCATATCCTCGGCTGGCAGGACGACAGGCTGGTAGCGTATGCGAGGATTCTGAAAAGTAACGATGATTTATCACCGATTACCATCGGCCGGGTGATTGTCAGCGCCGGGGTGCGCGGTCAAAAACTGGGTTATCAGCTGATGGAATGTGCGCTGCGTTCCTGCGAGCAGCACTGGCCGCAGCACGCGCTGTACCTGGGCGCGCAGGCACATCTGCAATCTTTCTATGGTCGCTTTGGCTTTGTGCCCGTTACCGATGTTTATGACGAAGACGGTATTCCACACGTGGGAATGGCGCGGGAGATCCGCCAGGCGTAACCGCTAGCCTTTGTCTATAGTTAGCGGACAACAGGTGCATAACATGGAGAAAAAAGATGACTAATCACTCTTATGAATCACATATTGATGACGACCTGACCCTGCTGAGCGAAACGCTGGAAGAAATTCTTCGCTCCTCAGGCGATCCCGCCGATCAAAAGTACATTGAACTGAAAGCCCGTGCCGAGCAGGCGCTGAACGACGTTAAACATCGCGTCAGCAGCGCATCGGATACCTACTACTACCGTGCGAAAAAAGCGGTTTATCTTGCCGATGATTACGTGCATGAAAAACCGTGGCAGGGCATTGGTGTCGGTGCTGCCGTTGGTATGGTGCTCGGTCTGCTGTTAGCTCGCCGCTAAAGCTTCACTTCCCCTCCCTGGAAGGGGGTACTGTTATTACGCTAAGTACCCCGTATACTATGTGGTTTTTAACAGGGAGGGGCTCGCGTGTACTCTATTTCCTCTGCGCTATCACACTTACATTTGCGCCTGACCGAAATCGATTCCCGGTTACCCGGCTTTTGTTTTTTTGATGCCCCTTTCCCGTTAAACGACGCCTTTGATCCGCTTGCCTGGCTTGCCAGCCAACACATTTGGCCGCAATTCTACTGGCAGCAGCGTAGCGGTGAAGACGAAGCCGCCGCCCTTGGCGCATTACGTCGTTTCTCTTCACTGCCCCAGGCACAACAGTTTCTACAACCTTATGGCGACGATGTGCGCGTCTGGGGGCTCAATGCCTTTGACCCGGCGCAGGGCGAGCTCTTTTTGCCACGTCTGGAGTGGCGACGGGAAGCCGGGCGCGCCTTTTTACGCCTCTATCTGTGGAGCGAGACTTCGTTGCAGGATGACGCACTTAGCGCGCAACAATTTCTTGCGGCGTTAGTGGAACCTGCACCGCTGGCACAGATCCAGCAACCTTGCCTTGAGCAACAGCACGTTCCCGAGCGCGATGGCTGGCAGACGCTTATCGAACAGGCGCTCAGCAAACTTGAAGGCGGTGAGCTGGATAAAGTGGTCCTCGCCCGCGCCACGGACTACCGCTTTGCCCATCCCGTCGATGCCGCCGCGCTGATGGCCGCCAGCCGCCGTCTTAATCATCACTGTTTTCACTTTATGCTGGTGTTTAATGCGCAAACTGCCTTTCTCGGCTCCTCGCCCGAGCGGCTGTGGCGGCGGCGCGGCAATGCGCTTCGTACAGAAGCGCTGGCCGGTACGGTCGCCAATCGTGAAGACGATGAGCAGGCGCAGCAGCTTGCCGACTGGTTAATGCGCGATGATAAAAACCAGCGCGAGAATATGCTGGTGGTTGAAGATATTTGCCAGCGTTTGCAGCAGCAAACCGGCGCGCTGGAAGTGCTGCCGCCGCAGGTGGTCCGCTTGCGTAAGGTGCAGCATCTGCGCCGCTGTATCTGGACCTTCCTGCACAGCCAGGATGATGCTCTTTGCCTGCAGATGCTGCAGCCAACCGCGGCGGTCGCCGGACTGCCGCGTTTAGACGCGAAGGCGTTTATTGCGCGCTATGAACCCTTTCAGCGGGAATGGTATGCCGGTTCGGCGGGGTATCTGTCGCGGGCGCAAAGTGAGTTTTGCGTCGCATTGCGCTCGGCAAAGGTCAGTGGCGAAACCGTCCGTCTGTATGCCGGTGCCGGCATTGTCTCTGGTTCAGATGCGGAACTTGAGTGGCAGGAAATCGAGAATAAAGCGGCAGGTTTGCGATCCTTATTAAAACTTACGTACGCATAACCGACCCATATCAAAAATAGACCCTTTCTGATTATTTATACTAAGCCGTAATATTGATACCGGACAAATTCATGTCGATAAGCTCATTTAACCGGCGCTGGGCGGCGGTGATCCTCGAAGCCCTTACCCGTCACGGCGTCAGGCATGTTTGCATTGCCCCGGGATCGCGTTCCACCCCCTTAACCCTTGCGGCGGCGGAAAATCCCGCCTTTATCCATCACACCCATTTTGATGAGCGTGGTTTAGGCCATCTCGCGCTGGGGCTGGCCAAGGCCAGCAATCAGCCGGTGGCGGTCATTGTCACCTCCGGGACGGCGGTCGCCAATCTCTATCCGGCGCTTATCGAAGCCGGTTTAACCGGTGAAAAACTGATTCTGCTGACGGCGGACAGACCGCCGGAGCTGATTGACTGCGGTGCAAACCAGGCCATTCGCCAGCCGGGCATCTTCGCCTCACATCCTACCGAAGCGCTCGCGCTGCCGCGCCCGTCGCAGGATATTCCTGCCCGCTGGCTGGTCTCGGCTATCGATAATCTGCTGGGATCGTTAGCGGGCGGCGCGGTGCATATTAACTGCCCGTTCGCCGAACCTCTGTACGGTGAAATGGATGAGACCGGTCTTGGCTGGCAACAGGCGCTGGGCGACTGGTGGCAGGCGGAGTCGCCGTGGCTGCGTGCGCCGGGCGCGATAGCGTGCGAAAAGCAGCGCGACTGGTTTTTCTGGCGTCAAAAACGCGGCGCGATCGTTGCGGGACGCATGAGCGCCGAAGAAGGCCTTCAGCTGGCAGAATGGGCCAGCACACTCGGCTGGCCGCTGATTGGCGATGCGCTTTCGCAAACCGGGCAGCCATTACCCTGTGCCGATCTGTGGCTCGGCAATGGCCGGGCGGTAGCAGAACTGCAGCAGGCGCAAATCGTACTGCAGTTTGGCAGCAGCCTGACGGGTAAACGTCTGTTGCAGTGGCAGGCGACCTGCGAGCCGCAAGAGTACTGGCTGATCGATAAGCTGCCAGGGCGGCTCGATCCCGCTCATCATCGCGGACGGAGGCTTATAGCCAGCGTCGCCGACTGGCTGGCGCTGCATCCGGCGGAGCCGCGCGCCCCCTGGTATGAGGCAATTCCGGCGCTATCTGCACAAGCGTGGCAAGCGGTGGATGCTAAGCGGGAGAGTTTTGGCGAGGCGCAGCTGGCGCACCGCATTGCGGATTATTTACCCGCACAGGGCCAGCTTTTTCTGGGTAACAGCCTGGTGGTACGGCTGGTGGATGCCTTAAGCCAGCTCCCGGCAGGTTACCCGGTGTACAGCAACCGTGGTGCGAGCGGCATTGACGGCCTGTTGTCGACAGCCGCAGGCGTACAGCGCGCCACCGCCCGGCCGACGCTGGCTATCGTTGGCGATCTTTCTGCCCTTTACGATCTCAACGCGCTGGCGCTGCTGCGTCAGGCTTCCGCTCCCTTCGTACTGCTGGTGGTGAATAACAATGGCGGGCAAATTTTCTCATTACTGCCTACGCCGCCCGCCGAGCGCGAGCAGTTCTATTTGATGCCGCAGAATATCGATTTTTCCCACGCGGCGGCGATGTTCAGCCTCGGTTACCAGCGCCCGCAAAACTGGGCTGAGCTTGAGCAGGCGCTGGACGACGCATGGGCTAAACCGGGAGCCACCGTTATTGAACTGGTGGTTAACGCCACCGACGGCGCGCAGACGCTGCAAACGCTGCTGGCGCAGGTAAGCCAACTGTGATCCTCCACGGTCAGGCCATGCCCGGAAACCAGTCGCAGCCGTGGCTGGTGTTTCTGCATGGCTTTTCCGGCGATAACCGCGAGTGGCAGCCCGCAGGCGAAACCCTGGACAGGCTGCCTCGCCTCTATCTGGATCTGCCCGGACACGGCGCGTCGGCGGATATTCAGGTTGCCTCTTTTGCACAACTGGATGCGCTGCTGCGGGCTACGCTTGATAGTTACAACATACTAAAGTACTGGCTGGTGGGGTACTCCCTCGGCGGCCGCGTTGCGCTGTTTCACGCCTGCCAGCAGCCCGCCGGGCTGTGCGGGGTGATTGTTGAAGGGGCGCATCCTGGACTGACCTCGGAAGAGGCCCGCGCCGAGCGAAGCGCTAACGATAGCCAATGGGCGGCGAGTTTTCGTCAGCAACCGCTGCCGGAGGTGTTTGACGCCTGGTACCGACAGCCGGTTTTTGCCTCATTAAGCGACGCCGAGCGCAGCGCGCTGGTGGCTTTACGCAGCCGCAACAACGGTGCGTCGCTGGCGGCCATGCTTGAAGCAACATCCCTTGCTCGCCAGCCCGATTTGCGCGCTGCACTGCGGGAACTGCCTTTCCCGATACACTATTTATACGGTGAACATGACAGTAAATTTCAGGCGCTGGCGACGCAAGTCTCCCGCCGCTGTCACGCCATTCCTGCCGCCGGGCACAACGCGCACCGGGAAAATCCCGCTACCGTTGCCACCGCCCTGGCGCGAATTCTGCGTCTTGAGATAAAGGACCCACTATGATCTACCCTGATGAAAGCATGCTTTACGCGCCGGTTGAATGGCAAGACTGTTCTGAAGGCTACAGCGATATCCGTTATCAGAAATCTGCCGACGGTATTGCCAAAATCACCATTAATCGCCCTCAGGTGCGCAATGCGTTCCGTCCGTTGACGGTTAAAGAGATGATCCAGGCCCTGGCGGATGCGCGTTATGACGACAGTATTGGCGTGATCGTTCTGACCGGTGAAGGGGATAAAGCCTTCTGTGCTGGCGGCGATCAAAAAGTACGCGGCGATTACGGCGGCTATCAGGATGATTCTGGCACCCACCACCTCAACGTGCTGGACTTCCAGCGCCAGATCCGCACCTGCCCGAAACCGGTGGTGGCGATGGTTGCGGGCTACTCCATTGGCGGCGGCCATGTGCTGCATATGATGTGCGATCTGACCATCGCGGCGGAAAACGCCATTTTCGGCCAGACCGGCCCGAAAGTCGGCTCTTTCGATGGCGGCTGGGGCGCTGCCTATATGGCGCGCATTGTCGGGCAGAAAAAAGCGCGTGAAATCTGGTTCCTCTGCCGTCAGTACGACGCGCAACAGGCGCTGGATATGGGACTGGTTAACACCGTAGTACCGCTGGCGGATCTGGAAAAAGAGACCGTGCGCTGGTGCCGTGAAATGCTGCAAAACAGCCCGATGGCGCTGCGCTGCCTGAAAGCCGCCCTCAACGCTGACTGCGACGGCCAGGCGGGCCTGCAGGAGCTTGCCGGTAACGCCACCATGCTCTTCTATATGACGGAAGAGGGGCAGGAAGGCCGCAACGCGTTTAACCAAAAACGCCAGCCCGATTTCAGCAAATTCAAACGGAATCCATAATGCGACAGGCGCAGGTTTACCGCTGGCAAATCCCGCTTGACGCGGGTGTGGTGCTGCGTGAGCGGCGCCTGAAAACGCGCGATGGCCTGTTTGTGCATCTTAAAGAGGGCATGCGCGAAGGCTGGGGCGAAATTTCCCCGCTGCCGGGGTTTAGCGAAGAGACGCTGGACGAGGTTCAGCCGCTGGTAATCGGCTGGGTTGATTGCTGGCTCTCTGGTGAAACGCCAGCGCTGCCCGCTCAGCCCTCCGCCGCCTTTGGCCTGAGCTGCGCCCTTGCTGAACTCGCTGATGCGCTGCCGCAGGCGGCGGATTATCGTGCCGCGATGCTCTGTAGCGGCGATCCTGACGAGCTTTTCGCCGCCCTGGCCGCGCTGCCGGGCGAGAAACTGGCGAAAGTGAAAGTCGGGCTGTATGAAGCGGTGCGCGACGGCATGGTGGTTAATTTACTGCTGGAGTCGATCCCCGATCTGCAGTTGCGCCTCGATGCCAATCGCGCCTGGACGCCGCTGAAAGCCAGGCAGTTTGCCCGCTATGTGAATCCACAATACCGCCCGCGCATTGCTTTTCTCGAAGAGCCCTGCAAGACGCGTGAAGATTCGCTGGCTTTCGCCGAGGAGACCGGTATTACCCTTGCCTGGGATGAAAGCCTGCGTGACGCGGACTTTTATTTTCAACAGCAGCCCGGCGTAGGCGCTGTGGTTATCAAGCCAATGCTGACGGGCAGCTTGCACAAGGTTCAGCAGCAGGTTGCGGCGGCAAAAGCTTTGGGATTGACGGTGGTAATTAGCTCCTCTATCGAATCGAGCCTCGGTCTGACGCAGCTGGCGCGCATAGCTGCCTGGCTGACGCCGGGTACGGTGCCGGGGCTGGATACGCTGCAATTGATGAAAACTCAGCTGCTGCGCCGCTGGCCGCAGAGTGATTTACCCTGCCTGCAGGTGGATGCGCTGGAACCCTTACGATGACTTTTTCCGACTGGCCCTGGCGTCACTGGCGCCGGAACCGCCCTTCGCAGGCGGCGATTCGCCTCGATCAGCACACGCTGAACTGGCGTGAGCTCTGTTTGCGTATCGACAGGCTGGCCAGCGCTTTCGCCCGCCAGGGCGTTATGCCTGGCGATGGCGTGCTATTACGCGCCCGCAATCAACCGGATATGCTGCTGGCATGGCTGGCGTTGTTACAGTGCGGTGCGCGGATTTTACCCCTTAACCCGCAGTTGCCCGCTTCGTTACTGGCGGCGCTGCTGCCGCAGCTTACGCTGCGTTTTGCTATCGATCTGGAATCCCACGCGGCCTATGACGGTTTAACCTCGCTGTCCTTACGCGAAGCTGACGGCGATTATGCCGTTGACTGGCAGCCGCAGCGGCTGGCCTCCATGACGCTGACCTCCGGTTCGACCGGCTTGCCGAAGGCGGCGGTGCACACCTGTGCCGCGCATCTTGCCAGCGCCGAGGGCGTTTTGGCCTTGATTCCGTTTCGTGCAGAAGATGACTGGCTGCTCTCTCTGCCGCTGTTTCATGTTTCCGGGCAGGGGATCCTCTGGCGCTGGCTGTCGGCCGGTGCGCGGATTACCGTGCGGCAAAACGTGCCGCTGGAGCAGGCGCTGGTTGGCTGCAGTCACGCCTCGCTAGTGCCAACCCAACTGTGGCGCTTATTGAATGACAAGGCCGCCGTCTCGCTAAAGGCGGTACTGCTCGGTGGTGCTGCGATCCCCGTAGAACTCACTCAGCAGGCAAGCCAGCGCGGCATTCGCTGCTGGTGTGGCTACGGCTTAACGGAGTTTGCCTCGACGGTATGCGCAAAAGAGGCCGACGGCCAGCCGGATGTGGGTTACCCGCTTTCGGGGCGCGAGATAAAAATTGTCGATGAAGAGGTGTGGCTGCGCGCCGCCAGTATGGCGTCTGGTTACTGGCGCGACGGCGAACTGATGCCGCTGGCGAACAGTGAAGGCTGGTTTGCCACCCGCGATCGCGGCGTGTGGAAAGATGGGAGTCTGACCATTCGCGGCCGTCTGGATAATCTCTTTTTCAGCGGCGGCGAAGGCATTCAGCCTGAAGAGGTAGAACGCATTATCGCCCGCCATCCGCAGGTACAGCAGGTGCTGGTGGTGCCGATTGATGATGCCGAATTTGGGCATCGTCCGGTGGCGGTGGTGGAGTGCGCAGGCGAGATAAATGCCGATGCGCTAAGCCAGTGGGTGGCTGAAAAACTGGCCCGTTTCCAGCAGCCGGTACGCTGGCTGGCCTTGCCCGCAGCGCTGAAAACAGGCGGTATCAAGATCTCGCGCCAGGCGGTCACCGAATGGGTAGCCGGGCTTGGGGCTAGCGCCGAATAACGCGCCCCGGCGAGAAACTTACCGCCACGGTTAACGTTAGGCGCAATGCCAGATAGCGCGGCTGTTTCACCCTGTCGATCCCGCTGCGGGAAAAGTGACCGAATCTCTCCGGACGGGCCTTTTTAATCGTTCTTCTGCCAGAAAATTAAGCGTACAATCAGAGGCTTTTGGGCATTGGGCCCGTTATGTGCGGAAATTAAAAAATGAAGAACGTTGCTGTATTAGGTTTAGCCAGCTTGTTGCTGGTCTCTGCTGGCGCGCAGGCTATTAATCTGCATGGACAGATTGGCAAAGATTACACCAACCTTGGCTTCGGTATGGGTACAGAAACCAGCGGTATCGCCGTCAGCGGTAACTGGGCACACAGCGAAGATGACGGTGATATCGCCGGTCTCGGCCTGGGTTATAACCTGCCGCTCGGTCCTTTCCTCGCCACCGTTGGCGGTAAAGGCATTTATCTTAATCCGGATGTCGGCAGCAAAGGTTACGCCATTGCCGTTGGCGGCGGGTTACAGTGGCATATTGCCAGCGGCTTCAGCCTGTTTGGCGAATACTACTACTCACCGGATTCCCTCTCCAGCGGCGTGAAAGAGTACCAGGAAGCGAACGCCGGTGCGCGTTATACCATTATGCGCCCGCTGACCGTCGAAGCTGGTTACCGCTACATCAATTTGACCGGTAAAGAGGGGCGTCGTGATAACGCCATTGCCGACGGCCCGTATGTCGGCGTCAGTGCCGGTTTCTAATCCTCCGGCGCGGCACCCTGCCGCGCCTGTTTCACTCCGTTTTTACCTCTGCGCATGCGCTATAGTGTTTCAACCTCGATTGCAGGAGTTAACAATGTTGAATGTAGAGATGCTATCGACCGGCGATGAAGTGCTGCATGGCCAGATAGTGGATACCAATGCGGCCTGGCTGGCAGATTTTTTCTTTAATAGCGGTCTGCCGCTCACCCGGCGTAATACCGTGGGCGACAATCTGGATGATTTGGTCGCTGTTCTGCGTGAACGCAGCGAGCACGCGGATGTACTGATTGTGAATGGCGGCTTAGGGCCCACCAGCGATGACCTCAGCGCGCTGGCCGCCGCCACCGCGAAAGGTGAAGGACTGGTGCTGCATGAAGCGTGGCTGGCGCAGATGGAGCGCTTCTTTAGCGAACGCGGTCGCATCATGGCACCGAGCAACCGCAAACAGGCTGAGATCCCCGCCAGCGCCGAACTGGTTGATAACCCGGTCGGCACCGCCTGTGGCTTTGCCCTGCAGCTGAACCGCTGCCTGATGTTCTTTACCCCGGGCGTGCCGTCAGAATTCAAAGTAATGGTTGAGCAGGAAATTCTGCCGCGTCTGCGTGAGCGCTTTACGTTGCCGTCGCCGCCGGTTTGCCTGCGTTTAACCACCTTCGGACGCTCCGAAAGCGATCTGGCGCAGAGCCTGCAACATCTGCCACTGCCGCCGGGCGTGGTAATGGGCTATCGCTCTTCGATGCCGATTATTGAATTAAAACTAACCGGTCCGGCAGAGCACCGTGCGGCAATGGAAGCGCTGTGGCCGGAAGTGAAAAGGGTTGCCGGCGAGAGCTTAATTTTTGAAGGCACCGAAGGTTTACCGGCGGCACTCGCCGCGACCCTGCGTGAACGCCAATTGAGCCTGACGCTGAGTGAGCAGTTTACCGGTGGGCTGGTGGCGCTGCAGCTTTCTCGCGCCGGTGCGCCTCTGCTGGCCAGTGAAGTGCTGCCGTCGCAGGCAGAAGAGTTGGCACAAAGCGCACGCTGGACCACCGAACTGCGCAACCGTCATCTCGCCGGGCTGGCATTAACGGTAACCGGTCTGGAAGAGGATCATCTTAACTTCGCGCTGGCAACGCCGGAAGGCACCCGCGCGCTGCGGGTAAAGTTCAACGTCAATCGTCACGGGCTGGCGGTGCGCCAGGAAGTGTGCGCCATGATGGCGCTGAATATTCTGCGCCGCTGGCTGGCAGGTAAAGACATTGCCAGCGATCACGGCTGGATCAATGTGGTTGACACGCTGACGGTAGAGTAACGGTTAAGGGTAACGGCGCGCCGTTACCCTAATGCGTTTGCCAGCAGCGTAATGGGATGTTCACAGCGTTTGCTGGTCGACATCTCGATTTGCCATTTGCAGGTTTCACAATCCGTAACCACCAAATCTGCGCCGCTGGCCTCAATCTGCGCAAATAGCGGCGCGCCAATTGCCTGCGAGGTAGGATAGTTCTCGCTTTTAAAGCCGTAGGTTCCGGCAATACCGCAGCAGCGCGAGTCCAGCACCGTCAGTTCCAGCCCCGGAATACGTCGCAACAGCTCCAGCGTATAGTGGGTCCAGCCCATTTTTTCCATATGGCAGGGCGTGTGATAAACCACTTTCAGCGGCGTCGTTTTCAGGCGTAAATCATTCCCTTCATCCAGCATGCGCCAGATCCATCGCGTGGCTAAATCAATATGCGCACGCAAATGGCTGTTATCCACGTCCAGCAGGTGCGGATATTCATCACGCAGCGTAAAGGCGCAGGTCGATGACGTGGCAATGACCGGTAATCCCTTGCTGCCGATGGCCTGCTCCAGCGCGTGGACATTAAACTGCGCCTGTTTTTTTGCTTTGTCGTAAAAGCCATTGGCAATCAGCGGCACGCCGCAGCATTTCTCCCGTTCCAGCAGCTGGACGCCGGTGCCCATATGGTTCAGCACGCGGATCAGATCCTTACCTAACTGTGGATGGTTGTAATTGACATAGCAGCCGTGGAAAAACGCCACCTGCTGAGTGAATTCCTGCTGACGGGCGGCGACGCTGCGATACCAGCGGCGAAAGGTGCCGCTGGAGTATTTCGGCAGCGTGCGGTGATGATCGATTTTGAGCGTCGCATCCAGCAACTTGCGCACCGGTTTCAGCGAGGTTGCCGCATTGACCAGCGGTGCGACCGGCGTTGAGAGCGTACCCAGCAGATCCGTATGGCTGAGAATGGCATTACGGATAGAGAGCTTTTTCGGCGCGTACTGCGCGCGGGCGCGCTGAATCAGATCGCCAATCTTCACCCCGGACGGGCAGGCGGTTTCGCAGCGTTTGCAGTTGGTGCAATATTTCAGCGCGTCGTCATACAGCGCGGCATCTTTTAACCGCAGGCGTTCACCATCGGGACCGGCCTGTTTCGGGCCGGGGTAAGCGGGATTGACGCCGCTGACGGGGCAGGCGGTGGTGCAAACGGTACATTTGATACAGCTTTCAAACTGCGGCGTGTTCATTATTCGCCTCCCTGTGCGCAAATTTGCTGTGCGGCATAAAGGGCTGTGACGGCGCAAACGCCGCCGCCGCATCCCTGGGCAATAGGATCGAAACCGCCCAGCACGGAACCAATCACATACAGATTCGACACCGGTTTGCCCTGACGCAGGCCGTGCAGTTGCCCATCGGTTTGTACGCCAAATTGTTGCCATGGCTGGCTGTCGAAGACATTGTCGCGATACCAACTTTCGCGCTCCGCGCTTTGCAGAACATCGAGATCGAATACCGCCTCCCGCACACGATCGCGTCCGGCAATCAATCCATTACTGAAAAAACTGCCGCTGGCGAGCACCACATGGCGGGCGCGCAGCGCAATATCTTCATGCTTACGGGTCCACAGCTGCATGACCTGGCCGTTGATAATATCGGCCCGCAGCACTTCGTCACCGGGCATCCAGCTGCCGCCGCTGCGAATAAAGCGCTGCTGCAATAAACTCTGCATGCGCATACCCGGTACGGAAGGGGGGAGCGTCGGCAGCAGATGCAGCGGACAGGCCAGCTGCTGATTAAGTTGCGTAAAGACGCGGTTATCCGCAAGGCCAAAACAGGCGGGCAGAAACAGCATCGCATACTGCTGGCTTAGTGGCTTCAGCGCCTCGTAAAGGGCATCGAAATGTTCTGGTACGTCGAGCAGGCGGGCGATATTCACCGCGCGAAACTCGCTGGGGTTATCGCGCAACGGATCCAGCAGCGGCAATTCGATCTCTTCGGCGTGGGCATCTATGCCGCGCTGACGCAGCGCGCCGGCGGCCAGCTGCGGCTGAAAATCGAGAAAACCGCTTATGCCGACCACGCCGGTACGCGGATTGGCCGCAGATTTAACGGGCACTTCCGTTGGGCTAAGCCAGGCTTGCCGCAGCGTACCGAGGGGCGTAATTCGTTGATGCGGCGTAGCGATATCGCCCTGTAACGCCAGCCCGCAATCCGCCAGCAGCGTCTGCGTCTGGTGCGCATAGTGACGAACAGCTTCAGCGCCAAGGAGCGCATAGGGATGTTCGGGGTAATTCTGCTGTAGCTGGTCTATCGCGCTGTCCAGGGTCGCGATGGGTTGACCATCGGGTAAATGCGAGAGCAAATCCAGCGAGCCGGAGGAGAAGCTCAGTGCGCTCTGGCCACGGCTGACAATGGCACAGCGCTGGCCGTTTTCCAGCAGACGGATGCCGCACAATAACCCGGCCAGCCCGCCGCCAATAATCACCGTATCAAATTTCATCTTCCGCCTCCTTTTCCAGACCGCATAATCCCTGGTAAACCCAGCGGGTAAATTCGCTTTCACGTAGCGCATCACCCCAGGCGACGGGTTTGATACCTTTCCAGCGTTCGTTCAAAAAGCCCTTCAATTGCTCAACGGACTCCTGTTCATTGGTGACATGCATTCGGTTAAGCAGGCCGGCGGCGCGACAGGCGCACAGTTCGCCCTGGCAGGTGCCCATGCCAACACGGGTGCGGCGGCGCAGGTCGAGCAGGGAATGAACGTTCAGGTTTTCGACCGCGTATTGCACTTCCCCGGCGGTTACCGCTTCGCACTCGCAGACCAGGCTGCGGTTATGCCGATCGCTGCCCAGCCAGGCCGGCGTCCGATCGCCGTGGCGATAAACCGCAGAGCCGCGCAGCGGTGTGGGCAGAGAGATAATTTTTTTCAGCGCCGTTTCTGTCGGTTCGCGCGAACCGGGGAGCGGCGCGCTGGCGGTGGTGCAGGGCGCGCTGTGATTCAGCTTGCGACAGACCGCATCGGTAGCCCATTCGGCCATCAACCGGTAGGTCATCAGTTTGCCGCCGGTGATGGTGATAAAGCCTTCCAGCCCGTCGCGCTGGGCATGATCCATTAATACAATTCCCCGGCTGACGTTACGCCCGCTCGGATCATCGTCGCTGGCAACCAGCGGCCGTACGCCCGCGTAGGCGCGCAAAATACGTGTTTTCGCCATTACCGGGGCTAATTTTTCCCCTTCCCGCAGCAGCACATCCACTTCCTGGGCGGTAACGCGAAGGTTATCGATGTCGGCGTAATCAATATGCGTTGACGTAGTACCAATCAGGGAAATGGTATCGCCCGGCACCAGAATGTCGGCGTCGGCGGGTTTGCGGCAGCGGTTAATAACGTGCTGATTAATGCGGTGATCGAGAATTAACAGCGATCCCTTCGCCGGGAACATGCGAATCGACAGATCGGCATATTCGGCAATGCGCTGACCCCAAATCCCGGCGGCGTTAACCACTACCGGCGCATACAGCTCCTGCGTTTCGCCGCTGGCGGGATGAAAAAGGCGTACGCCGCTCACGCGGTCGCCATTGCGGATCAACCCACACACTTCATGGCCGGTAAGAATCTTCGCGCCGTGTTCGCGGGCATCAAGCATATTGCTGGCGGTCAGGCGAAACGGATCGACCGTACCGTCCGGCACGCGTACCGCGCCGATCAGCGCCGGATTGACGCCTGGCTCCATACGAAGCGCATCGTTAGGTGAAATAGCCTGCGCCGGAATACCCGCCTGCTGGCAGGCATCAATAAACTGGCTTTGATAGACCAGGTCATCTTCCGGCAGGGTAATAAACAGCCCGTCCGTCGGTTCTATACAGTGGCGGGCAATACGTTTAAGGATCTGATTTTCCGCAATACATTCACGGGCTGATTCATTATCCGTCACCGCATAACGCGCGCCGCTGTGCAGCAGGCCATGATTGCGCCCCGTCGCGCCGGTGGCGATATCGTGGCGTTCAAGCAATACCACACGCAGCCCGCGCAGGGCACAGTCGCGAGCGATCCCGGCACCGGTCGCGCCGCCGCCGATAATAATCGCATCATAGTCACTGGAGTTGGGCATCTTCGCGTCCTTCTGGTCAACGTTCCTTAGAAACCATTTAGCCATACTATGATTGTGGTTTGTTTGATATCGCGCATATTCGAGCAAAAAACGAAAATGAAACGCGCTTTCATGCGCGAAGTTAGACATTTGTCATATTTCTGTAACAATGTATGCGACAACTCATTTGCTCTGGTTAAAACTTTCACTACAATCCGCCGCGAATACCTCGAGTTATGTTCGTTTTCACTCATTAAATAAAAAGATATGAGTTTTACCGCGCCACGGAGGCCGTTATGTTGAGTATTTTTAGACCTTCCCCCCACAAGCCGCGTGTACCCGACGCGCAAGTTGATCCCTTATACCGTCGATTACGCTGGCAAATTTTCCTCGGCATCTTCTTCGGTTATGCCGCCTACTATCTGGTGCGCAAAAACTTTGCGCTGGCGATGCCCTATTTAGTTGAACAAGGTTTTTCCCGTGGCGATCTCGGTTTCGCGTTGTCCGGGATCTCCATTGCCTACGGTTTCTCGAAATTCATTATGGGCTCGGTGTCGGATCGCTCTAATCCGCGCGTTTTCCTGCCCGCCGGGTTAATTCTGGCGGCGGCGGTGATGCTGTTTATGGGCTTTGTGCCCTGGGCCACCTCCAGCATCATGGTGATGTTTGTGTTGCTGTTCCTGTGCGGCTGGTTCCAGGGAATGGGCTGGCCGCCGTGCGGGCGCACCATGGTTCACTGGTGGTCGCAAAAAGAGCGCGGCAGCATTGTGTCGGTGTGGAACTGTGCCCATAACGTTGGCGGCGGTATTCCTCCACTGCTGTTCCTGCTGGGGATGGCGTGGTTTAACGACTGGCATGCGGCGCTGTATATGCCGGCGTTTGGCGCGATCGTGGTGGCGATTATTGCCTTTGCGCTGATGCGCGACACCCCGCAATCCTGCGGCCTGCCGCCGATTGAAGAGTACAAAAACGACTACCCGGATGACTACAACGAAAAGCATGAACAGGAACTGACGGCCAAACAGATCTTCATGCAGTACATCCTGCCTAACAAACTGCTGTGGTACATCGCGGTGGCGAACGTCTTTGTCTACCTGCTGCGTTACGGCATTCTTGACTGGTCGCCAACCTACCTGAAAGAGGTCAAACACTTCGCGCTGGATAAATCCTCGTGGGCCTATTTCCTGTATGAATATGCGGGGATTCCGGGCACGCTGCTGTGTGGCTGGATGTCGGATAAGGTCTTTCGCGGCAATCGCGGTGCCACTGGGGTGTTCTTTATGACGCTGGTGACCATTGCGACAATCGTGTACTGGCTGAACCCGCCGGGGCAACCCCACGTTGATATGGCCTGTATGATCGTAATCGGCTTTTTAATCTACGGCCCGGTCATGCTGATCGGTCTGCATGCGCTGGAGCTGGCACCGAAAAAAGCAGCGGGTACCGCAGCGGGCTTTACCGGCCTGTTTGGTTATCTTGGCGGCTCCGTCGCCGCCAGCGCCATTGTCGGCTATACCGTCGATTTCTTCGGCTGGGACGGTGGCTTTATGGTGATGATTGGCGGCAGCATCCTCGCCGTTTTACTGCTGATTATCGTGATGATAGGCGAGAAGCGTCACCATGCGGAAATGCAGGCGCGTCGTCACTAAGGAGACAGTAGATGAAAAGCACTTTCAGTCGCATTACCCTGAGCCTGCTGCTGGCAGGCGCGTTAAGCAGCCAGGCGCTGGCCAGCGATAAAATCGTTATCGCCCACCGCGGTGCCAGCGGCTATCTGCCGGAACATACCTTACCGGCGAAAGCGATGGCCTATGCGCAGGGGGCAGATTATCTGGAACAAGATCTGGTGATGACCAAAGATGACCATTTGGTTGTCCTGCACGATCACTATCTCGACCGGGTAACGGATGTCGCCGAGCGCTTCCCGCAGCGCGCGCGCAAAGACGGGCGTTACTATGCCATCGACTTTACGCTGGATGAGATCCGCTCGCTGAAGTTCACTGAAGGCTTCGACGTGGAAAACGGCAAGAAAACCCAGGTTTATCCGGGGCGTTTCCCGATGGGTAAATCCGATTTCCGTATTCACACTTTCGAAGACGAGATCGAGTTTGTGCAGGGGCTGAACCACTCGACGGGCAAAAATATCGGTATCTACCCGGAGATTAAAGCACCGTGGTTCCACCATCAGGAAGGCAAAGACATTGCGGCGAAAACGCTGGAAGTGCTGAAAAAGTACGGCTACACCAGCAAGCAGGACAAGGTCTATCTGCAATGCTTTGACGCCGCCGAACTCAAGCGGATCAAAAATGAGCTTGAACCGAAAATGGGGATGGATCTCAAACTGGTGCAGCTGATTGCCTATACCAAATGGAATGAAACCCAGCAGAAGCAGCCGGACGGCAAATGGGTCAACTACAGCTATGACTGGATGTTTGAACCAGGCGCGATGAAGCAAATCGCCCAGTACGCCGATGGCATTGGTCCCGATTACCATATGCTGGTAGCCGAAGGCTCGAAACCGGGCAATGTGAAGCTCACGCCGATGGTGAAAGAAGCCCATGCCAGCCATTTGCAGGTGCATCCGTTTACCGTGCGCGCCGATCAGCTTCCGCCGTATGCCAGCGATGTCAATCAGCTGTATAAGGTGCTGTATCAGCAGGCGGACGTTGAGGGATTGTTTACCGACTTCCCCGACAAAGCGGTGCGGTTTCTGAATAAATCTGAATAAAGAGTAAAAACAAAAGGGCCAGTACAGGCCCTTTTTTACATCTCGATTTCGATATCGCCTTTCGCCCGGCAGCAGCAGGGCAAAATTTCCCCTTCGTTGATAAAGGCCAGCGGCTCGGCAATCCAGTCGACCTGGCCTGCTACCAGACGGCAGCGGCAGGAGCCGCAATATCCGGCCCGGCACTGATATTCAACTTCCACCTGATGCGATTCGAGCGCCACCAGCAGGGAAGGGTGCTCATCCCGGCACTGTACGTGCGTGCCGGAAAGGCTTAGCGTTACGCGGCTCATCAGAGCTGGAAGTTGCTCAGATCGTCGGTATCGACTTCAGAGTCAATCTGACCGACCAGATAGGAGCTCACTTCCACTTCCTGCGGCGCAACCTGCACGTTATCGGAAACCAGCCAGGTATTGATCCACGGAATCGGGTTGGAACGGGTCTGGAACGGCAGATCCAGCCCGACCGCCTGCATGCGGATATTGGTGATGTACTCCACGTACTGGCAGAGAATATCTTTGTTCAGGCCAATCATCGAACCGCCCTGGAACAGGTATTCCGCCCACTCTTTTTCCTGCAGCGCCGCCTGCACAAACAGGTCGTAGCACTCCTGTTTGCACTCTTCGGCAATCTCGGCCATTTCCGCATCATCGACGCCGGAGCGCAGCAGGTTCAGCATATGCTGGGTACCCGTCAGATGCAGGGCTTCGTCGCGGGCAATCAGGCGAATAATTTTGGCGTTGCCTTCCATCAGTTCGCGCTCGGCGAAAGCGAAAGAGCAGGCGAAGCTGACATAGAAGCGGATTGCTTCCAGCGCGTTAACGCTCATCAGACACAGATAGAGCTTCTTCTTCAGCTCGCGCAGGCTGACGGTCACGGTTTTACCGTTGACGTTATGCGTGCCTTCGCCGAGCAGATGCCAGTAGCTGGTCATTTCGATCAGCTCATCGTAGAAGCGCGAAATACCGTCCGCACGCTTGAGGATCTGCTCATTGGTGACGATATCGTCAAATACCACCGCCGGATCGTTAACGATATTGCGAATGATATGAGTATAAGAGCGTGAGTGGATAGTTTCTGAAAACGCCCAGGTTTCAACCCAGGTTTCCAGTTCCGGGATGGAGATTAGCGGCAGCAGCGCTACGTTCGGGCTGCGACCCTGAATAGAATCCAGCAGCGTCTGGTATTTCAGGTTGCTGATAAAGATGTGCTTTTCGTGTTCCGGCAGCGCCTGGAAATCGATACGGTCGCGGGAAACGTCAACCTCTTCCGGACGCCAGAAGAAGGAGAGTTGTTTCTCAATCAGCTTTTCGAAGATGTCATATTTTTGCTGATCGTAGCGCGCCACGTTTACCGGCTGGCCGAAGAACATCGGTTCTTGCAACTGATCGTTTTTCGTCTGTGAAAATGTGGTGTATGCCATGGAGTGAGTGTCCTGTCTTGCGAAAAAAAGGGCGGGTTTCCCCGCCCCTTAGTTAGATCTTACATGCGCCGCTTTCGCAGCCATCGTCCTGGATAGAAGGTGCCATGTCATCCTGCGCATCTTCCGCTCCATCGCGGGTGTTCTGATAGTACAGCGTTTTCACACCAAACTTGTAGGCGGTGAGCAAGTCTTTCAACAATTGCTGCATCGGGACTTTACCCGACGGGAAACGGGTCGGATCGTAGTTGGTATTCGCCGAAATCGACTGATCGATAAACTTCTGCATAATGCCGACCAGTTGCAGGTAACCGTCGTTATTCGGCATCTCCCACAGCAGTTCATAGGCATTTTTCAGCTGTTCGTAATCCGGCACTACCTGACGCAGGATGCCATCTTTCGACGCTTTGATGCTCACATGTCCGCGCGGCGGCTCAATACCGTTCGTGGCGTTAGAGATCTGCGAAGAGGTCTCTGACGGCATCAGCGCGGAAAGCGTAGAGTTACGCAGGCCGTGGGTTTTGATCGACTCGCGCAGCGCTTCCCAGTCGTAATGCAGCGGCTCGTTGGTGATGCCGTCGAGATCTTTCTTGTAGGTGTCGATCGGCAAAATACCCTGCGAGTAGGTCGTTTCGTTAAACCACGGGCACGCGCCTTGCTCTTTCGCCAGCTCGTTAGAGGCTTTCAGCAGCCAGTACTGAATAGCTTCGAAGGTCTGGTGCGTCAGGTTATTGGCGCTGCCGTCGGAGTAACGTTTACCGTTCTTCGCCAACCAGTAAGCAAAGTTAATCACGCCAATACCCAGCGTACGACGGCCCATTGCGCCGCGTTTCGCCGCCGGGATCGGGTAATCCTGATAATCCAGCAGGGCATCAAGGGCACGCACCGCCAGCGTCGCCAGCTCTTCCAGCTCGTCGAGGTTTTTAATCGCCCCAAGGTTAAAGGCAGACAGCGTACAGAGAGCGATTTCACCGCTTTCGTCGTTAACATCGTTCAGCGGCTTGGTCGGCAGAGCGATTTCGAGGCACAGGTTAGACTGGCGCACCGGCGCAACCATCGGGTCGAACGGGCTGTGGGTATTGCAGTGATCGACGTTCTGAATGTAGATACGGCCGGTAGAGGCACGTTCCTGCATCATCAGCGAGAACAGTTCCACCGCTTTAATACGCTGTTTGCGGATGCTGTCGTCTTTTTCATACTGCGTATACAGACGTTCAAACTCGTCCTGATTAGCAAAGAAGGCATCGTACAGGCCAGGCACGTCGGACGGGCTGAACAGGGTGATATCTTCCCCTTTCAGCAGACGGGTATACATCAGTTTGTTGATCTGTACGCCGTAGTCCATGTGACGCACGCGGTTGCCTTCTACGCCACGGTTGTTTTTCAACACCAGCAGGCTTTCCACTTCCAGATGCCACATCGGGTAGAACAGCGTCGCCGCACCGCCGCGCACGCCGCCCTGCGAGCAGGATTTCACCGCCGTCTGGAAGTGTTTGTAGAACGGGATACAACCGGTGTGGAACGCTTCGCCGCCACGGATCGGGCTACCCAGTGCACGAATGCGACCGGCGTTAATACCGATACCGGCGCGCTGGGAAACGTATTTCACAATCGCGCTGGAGGTAGCGTTAATAGAATCCAGGCTGTCGCCACACTCAATCAGTACGCAGGAGCTGAACTGACGGGTCGGCGTGCGTACGCCGGACATAATCGGCGTCGGCAGGGAAATTTTGAACGTCGAGACGGCGTCATAAAAACGCTTTACGTAGTCCAGACGGGTTTCACGCGGATAACCGGAGAACAGGCAGGCGGCCACCAGAATATAGAGGAACTGTGCGCTTTCGTAGATTTCACCGGTGACGCGGTTCTGCACCAGGTATTTGCCTTCCAGCTGCTTCACCGCAGCGTAGGAGAAGTTCATATCGCGCCAGTGGTCGATAAAACCGTCCATCTGCTGGAACTCTTCTTCCGTATAGTCTTCCAGCAGATGATGATCGTATTTACCCAGCTCAATCATTTTCTTCACATGATCAAACAGAGCAGGGGGTTCAAACTGGCCGTAGGCTTTTTTACGCAGGTGGAAAATCGCCAGGCGCGCCGCCAGGTACTGGTAGTCCGGCGCTTCGCGGGAGATCAGATCCGCGGCGGCCTTGATAATGGTCTCGTGGATATCTGACGTTTTGATACCGTCATAGAACTGAATGTGTGAACGCAGCTCAACCTGAGAAATGGAAACATTGCTCAGCCCCTCTGCGGCCCAATCCAGCACCCGATGAATTTTGTCGAGATTGATGCGCTCAGTGCCACCATCACGCTTTGTCACCAGCAGACTCTGATTCATGTGATTACCTGTCCGTGAAATAGAAAATATCCCCCCATATACCCACATCTCGTTGCTGTGTTTAGCTTTATGGGTGAATACTATATATAGGGGGTTTGCGATAAGATAAACGCTATATGGTGAGTATTCTAGTAAGGATTCTTTTCAGTACAAGAGTTGATTTTGAGGTTAAATTGAGGTTGCAACCTGGTAAGATTACCTAACTCCTCATGCTGTAAGGCCTGGCGGGCATGTCAATAATCTAAGAAAAAAAATCAAATTTTGATCGAGTGCTGATTTCTTCATCGAGAAAGGCGATTGCGCGGTTTGACCCTGCGCAATCTTTTATAACTTTAACGCATGACCTTAGTCGTTTTTTGCCGTGGTATGTAACATATAATTCACATCCACGCCCGGCCCTAAGGTAAATTTGTTCAATAGCGGGTTAAAATGGAGCCCGGTAATGTGCTGCTCCTGTAACCCCGTCTCGTCGACCCAGCTTAACAGCTCCGCAGGTTTAATAAATTTCTTCACGTCATGGGTGCCTTTTGGCACTAAGCGCAGGACATATTCCGCACCGATCACCGCCATCAGCCAGGCTTTACCGTTACGGTTAATGGTGGAGAAAAAGACGTGACCGCCGGGCTTAACCAGCTGCGCGCAGGCTTTCACCACCGATTGCGGATCCGGAACATGCTCCAGCATCTCCATACAGGTCACCACATCATACTGCTGCGCCTGTTTCGCCGCGTGCTCTTCAACGGTTTCCTGTACGTAATTCACCTGTACGCCGGATTCCAGCGCATGCAGGCGCGCCACCTGCAGCGGCTCAAAGCCCATATCCAGCCCGGTAACGTCTGCGCCTTCCTGCGCCATGCTTTCGGCCAGAATGCCGCCGCCGCAGCCGACATCGAGGACTTTCTTACCGAACAGGCCGCCCGCGTGTTCGCCAATATAGCCCAGACGCAGCGGGTTAATGCGGTGCAGGGGTTTAAACTCGCCTTCTTTATCCCACCAGCGTGAGGCGACCGCCTCAAATTTGGCGATTTCAGCATGATCCACATTCTGCGTAAGCGGCGTTTTTTCGGCATTCATCGGCGCAATAACTCCTCTATCAATAAGACCGCTGAGTATATCAGGCCAACGGCATGAATAAACCTTTACCGGGGTGTTATAGGTTTACCTCTCTCTAAGCGGTTGTGTTATAATTTGCGACCTTTGAATCCGGGATACAGTAGAGGGATAGCGGTTAGATGAGCGACCTTGCGAGAGAAATTACACCGGTTAACATTGAGGAAGAGCTTAAGAGCTCCTATCTGGATTATGCGATGTCGGTCATTGTTGGCCGTGCGCTTCCGGACGTCCGAGATGGCCTGAAACCGGTTCACCGTCGCGTACTTTACGCCATGAACGTATTGGGCAATGACTGGAATAAAGCCTACAAAAAATCAGCCCGTGTCGTTGGTGACGTAATCGGTAAGTACCATCCCCATGGTGATTCCGCAGTGTATGACACCATTGTCCGTATGGCGCAGCCGTTCTCGCTGCGTTACATGCTGGTCGATGGTCAAGGCAACTTCGGTTCTATCGATGGCGACTCCGCGGCGGCGATGCGTTATACGGAAATCCGCCTGGCGAAGATTGCCCATGAATTGATGGCCGATCTGGAAAAAGAGACCGTTGATTACGTCGATAACTACGACGGCACTGAACGCATTCCTGACGTTATGCCGACCAAGATCCCGAACCTGCTGGTCAACGGTTCGTCCGGTATCGCGGTGGGTATGGCGACCAACATTCCGCCCCATAACCTAACGGAAGTGATCAACGGTTGCCTGGCCTATATCGACAATGAAGACATCACCATTGAAGGGCTGATGGAGCACATTCCGGGGCCGGACTTCCCGACGGCGGCGATTATCAACGGTCGTCGCGGCATCGAAGAAGCCTATCGCACCGGTCGCGGCAAGATCTATATTCGCGCGCGCGCGGAAGTGGAAGCTGACGCGAAAACCGGTCGTGAAACCATCATCGTGCATGAAATTCCGTACCAGGTGAACAAAGCGCGCCTGATCGAGAAAATTGCCGAGCTGGTGAAAGAAAAACGCGTCGAAGGCATCAGCGCCCTGCGCGATGAGTCCGATAAAGACGGCATGCGCATCGTGATTGAAGTCAAACGCGATGCCGTGGGCGAAGTGGTGCTGAACAACCTCTACTCCCAGACGCAGCTGCAGGTCTCCTTCGGTATCAACATGGTTGCCCTGCACCATGGTCAGCCGAAGATCATGCCGCTGAAAGATATTCTGGCCGCGTTTGTGCGCCACCGCCGTGAAGTGGTGACCCGTCGTACCATTTTCGAACTGCGTAAAGCCCGTGACCGCGCGCATATCCTCGAAGCGCTGGCGATTGCGCTGGCGAACATCGATCCGATTATTGAGCTGATTCGCCGCGCGCCAACGCCGGCGGAAGCGAAAGCGGGTCTGATCGCGCAGGCGTGGGATCTGGGCAGCGTGGCGGCCATGCTGGAGCGTGCGGGCGATGACGCCGCGCGTCCGGAGTGGCTGGAGCCGGAATTCGGTATCCGCGACGGTAAATACTATCTGACGGAACAGCAGGCGCAGGCGATTCTGGATCTGCGTTTGCAGAAACTGACCGGCCTTGAGCATGAAAAACTGCTCGACGAGTACAAAGAGCTGCTGGAGCAGATTGCCGAGCTGCTGCATATCCTCGGCAGCGCTGAGCGTCTGATGGAAGTGATCCGCGAAGAGCTTGAACTGGTTCGCGAACAGTTTGGCGACGCGCGTCGCACCGAAATTACCGCGAATACCGCCGATATCAACATCGAAGACCTGATCAACCAGGAAGATGTTGTGGTGACGTTGTCGCATCAGGGCTATGTGAAGTATCAGCCGCTGACCGATTACGAAGCCCAGCGTCGCGGTGGTAAAGGTAAATCGGCCGCGCGCATCAAAGAAGAAGACTTTATTGACCGCCTGCTGGTGGCCAACACCCATGACACGATCCTCTGCTTCTCCAGCCGTGGTCGCCTGTACTGGATGAAGGTTTACCAACTGCCGGAAGCGAGCCGTGGCGCGCGTGGTCGTCCGATCGTCAACCTGCTGCCGCTGGAGCAGGATGAGCGTATTACCGCGATTCTGCCGGTCCGCGTGTACGAAGAGGGCGTCAACGTCTTTATGGCGACCGCCAGCGGTACGGTGAAGAAAACGGCGCTGACGGAGTTCAGCCGTCCGCGCTCTGCCGGGATTATTGCCGTTAACCTTAACGAAGGCGATGAGCTGATTGGCGTCGATCTGACCTCGGGCAGCGATGAAGTGATGCTCTTCTCCGCCGCCGGCAAAGTTGTGCGCTTTAAAGAAGGCGCCGTGCGTGCGATGGGTCGTACCGCGACCGGCGTACGCGGCATTCGGCTTGCGGAAAACGACAGCGTGGTTTCGCTGATCGTTCCTCGCGGTGAAGGCGCTATCCTGACGGTGACGCAGAACGGCTACGGTAAACGTACCGCAGAAACCGAGTACCCGACCAAATCCCGTGGTACCCAGGGCGTTATCTCCATCAAAGTGACCGAGCGTAACGGTTCGGTGGTGGGCGCGGTGCAGGTTGCTGATAGCGACCAGATCATGATGATCACCGATGCCGGTACGCTGGTGCGTACGCGGGTATCTGAAATCAGCGTGGTAGGGCGTAATACCCAGGGCGTAATTCTGATCCGTACAGCGGAAGATGAAAACGTGGTGGGTCTGCAGCGTGTTGCTGAGCCGGTGGATGATGAAGAGCTTGATTCCATCGACGGCAGCGTGGCGGAAGGTGACGATGACATCGCACCGGAAGTCGACACCGACGACGACGTGGCGGACGACGACGCCGAGTAACGCGTAACGAGGGCCGGTTTCCGGCCCTTTTTCATTGCCTTGCGGCCTTAGCGATTTATCGCTACTTTAATCACACTCTTTTTTAACTTCCTTGTGGCGGAGTTTCTCCGGTTGAAATACCTCGTCTCGTTTCGCAGTACCCTGAAAGTCTCCCGTTATTTATTCAGGGCGCTGGCGCTATTGCTCTGGCTGTTAATTACCCTATTTTCCGTCTTTTATATCGTTAACGCCTTGCATGATAAAGAGTCGGAAATTCGCAAGGAATTCAATCTCAGTTCTGACCAGGCGCAGCGCTATATTCAGCGTACCTCCGATGTGATGAAAGAGCTGAAGTACATCGCTGAAAATCGCCTGACGGCGGAAAACGGCATTCTCACGTCGCGTAGCCGCGACGATAAAACCGAAGTGCCGACATTTTTACCGCTATTTCCCGATTCTGATTGTTCTGCCATGGGCAGCTCATGGCGTGGTTCGCTGGAGTCGCTGGCGTGGTTTATGCGCTACTGGCGGGATAATTTCTCTGCGGCCTACGATCTCAATCGCGTGTTTTTGATCGGCAGTGACAATCTCTGTATGGCCGATTTTGGTCTGCGCGATCTGCCGGTCGAGCGTGACGACACGCTGAAAAGCCTGCATGAACGCATCGTTAAATTCCGCAATGCACCGCAGGACGAGCGCAGTAATAATCTCTACTGGATGACCCAGGGCCCGCGTCCGGGAATCGGTTACTTTTATGCGCTGACGCCGGTTTACCTCGGTAATCGCCTGCAAGCGATGCTCGGCACCGAGCAGTCGATCCGCATGGAAAACTTCTTTACCCCCGGCAGCCTGCCGATGGGGGTGACCATTATCGATGATAACGGCCATTCGCTGGTCTCGTTGACCGCTCAGGATAGCGCTATTGCCGTCGATCCGCGATGGATGCAGGAGCGTTCATGGTTTGGCTACACGTCGGGTTTCCGTGAGCTGATCCTGAAAAAGACCCTACCGCCGTCGTCCCTGAGCGTAGTGTATTCGGTTCCGGTAGATATGGTGCTGGAACGTATTCGCATGCTGATCCTCAACGCCGTGCTGCTAAATGTGCTGGTCGGCGTGGCGCTGTTTACCCTGGCGCGCATGTATGAGCGACGGATCTTTATTCCGGCGGAGAACGATGCCCAGCGGCTGGAAGAGCATGAGCAGTTCAACCGTAAAATCGTTGCCTCTGCGCCGGTGGGGATCTGTATCTTGCGCACCCAGGACGGAACCAACATTCTCAGTAATGAGCTGGCGCACAACTATCTCAATATGCTGACGCATGAAGACCGGCAGCGGCTGACGCAAATCATCTGCGGGCAGCAGGTCAATTTTGTCGATGTGTTGACCAGCAATAATACCAATCTGCAAATCAGCTTTGTCCATTCACGCTATCGCAATGAAAACGTGGCGATTTGCGTGCTGGTGGATGTCTCTGCCCGCGTGAAAATGGAAGAGTCGTTGCAGGAGATGGCCCAGGCGGCGGAGCAGGCAAGCCAGTCGAAATCGATGTTCCTCGCTACCGTCAGCCATGAGCTACGTACTCCGCTGTACGGCATTATCGGTAACCTCGATCTGCTGCAAACCAAAGAGCTGCCGAAAGGGGTCGACAGGCTGGTCACCGCGATGAACAACTCCTCCAGCCTGCTGCTGAAAATCATAAGCGACATCCTCGACTTCTCGAAAATTGAATCTGAGCAGTTGAAAATCGAGCCGCGTGAATTCTCTCCCCGCGAAGTGATGAGCCATATCACCGCCAACTATCTGCCGCTGGTGGTGCGCAAACAGCTCGGGCTGTACTGCTTTATTGAACCCGATGTGCCGCTGGCGCTGAACGGCGATCCGATGCGCTTACAGCAGGTTATCTCCAATCTGTTAAGCAACGCGATCAAGTTCACCGATATCGGCTGTATCGTGCTGCATGTGCATCGCGATGAGGATTACCTCAGTATCCGCGTGCGCGATACCGGTGTTGGCATCCCGGGTAAGGAAGTGGTGCGCTTGTTCGATCCTTTCTTCCAGGTGGGCACCGGCGTGCAGCGTAATTTCCAGGGTACCGGGCTGGGTCTGGCGATTTGTGAAAAACTCGTCAACATGATGGACGGCGATATCTCGGTCGATACGGAACCGGGTATGGGGAGCCAGTTCACCATTCGTATTCCCCTTTATGGCGCAGCGCCCCCTGTTCGCGCTGAAGTCGATGGACTGGCGGAAACGACCTGCTGGCTGGCGGTACGCAATGCGTGGCTATCGGGCTATCTGGAGAAGCTGCTGCAGTGGAACGGCATCCAGGTTCAGCAGTACGATGGGCGCGCGCTGGGCAACCAGGATACGCTGATTACCGATGATGACCTCGCGCAGCCGTGGACCGGTCGTGCAGTGATTATTTTCTGCCGTCGCCATATCGGTATCCCCGTTGAGCGCGCGCCGGGAGAGTGGTTACACAGCGTTGCCTCGCCGCACGATCTGCTGACGCTGCTGGGACGGATTTATCGCGTGCAGGTTGTCGAGCCGCAAGCGGTCAATGTTCAGCCGGTTGAGGCCCGTGAAACCCGTAATGACGATATGATGATCCTGGTGGTCGACGATCACCCGATCAACCGCCGCCTGCTGGCGGATCAGTTGGGATCGCTGGGGTATCAGTGCAAAACCGCCAATGACGGCGTAGATGCGCTCAATGTACTCAGCAAGAATCCTATCGATATTGTGCTCAGTGACGTCAACATGCCGAATATGGACGGTTATCGTCTGACGCAGCGTATTCGTCAGTTAGGGCTGACGCTGCCGGTGATTGGCGTGACGGCTAACGCGCTGGCGGAAGAGAAGCAGCGCTGTCTGGAGTCGGGCATGGACAGCTGTTTGTCGAAGCCGGTGACGCTGGATGTGCTGAAACAAACGCTGGCGGCCTATGCCGCGCGGGTACGCAACAGCCGCAGTTAAGCAAAAAAGAACCCCGGCGGTTGCCGGGGTTGCGGGATTAATCTTTATCCGTTTGCGTCAGGGTCACTGACGAGAGGTAGTTCAGCAGGGCAATATCGTTATCAACACCCAGTTTCATCATTGCTGATTTCTTCTGGCTACTGATGGTTTTGATGCTGCGGTTCAGCTTCTTGGCAATTTCGGTTACCAGGAAACCTTCAGCGAAGAGACGCAGTACTTCGCTCTCTTTCGGTGACAGGCGTTTGTCGCCGTAACCGCCCGCGCTGATTTTTTCCAGCAGTCGGGAGACGCTTTCCGGGGTAAACTTCTTCCCTTTCTGCAGTGCCGCCAGCGCTTTCGGCAGGTCTGTCGGTGCGCCCTGTTTCAACACAATGCCTTCGATATCGAGATCCAGCACCGCGCTCAGGATCGCCGGGTTATTGTTCATGGTCAGAACAATAATCGACAGCGTCGGGAAGTGACGTTTAATGTATTTGATAAGCGTAATGCCATCGCCGTATTTGTCGCCCGGCATTGACAGATCGGTTATCAATACGTTTGCCTCAAGTTTCGGCAGGTTGTTTATCAGCGCTGTAGAGTCTTCAAATTCACCGACAACGTTAACCCATTCGATTTGTTCGAGTGACTTGCGAATACCGAACAGTACAATCGGATGGTCATCGGCAATAATTACGTTCATATTGTTCATGTATTAGGCTACCTTGCTACAGCAAGCTTTTGACGTACTTGTCAATGTCGCTGATGTAATTTTCTATGCCTGGAGCATCACTCTCGCGAATTAAGTGCTCCAGCGTTTCACACAACTGCTTACCAGGTACCAGATTAAGCATGGCAAACACCCCTTTCAGGCGGTGTGCCGTCTGCGCAAGCGCAGCGAAATCACGCAGCGCCGACTCAGTATACAACCTCTTAACATCATCCGGTACTGTGTCAACAAACAGCGCGTAATAGCCGCTGGCGTGGAGCTCGGCGTTCTCGTCGCCCCCCAAAGGCGACTCCGGTACATCCTCCTGCGCCAGCTGCTCTTCAATGAGCTGCAATATTGCTCCCTGCATTGCGTTGCTCATATTAAAATTGACGCGCAATTGGCCTGGGCCAATTTTCCGCACGCCTGCCTCATCATCGCTTAAAAGCAAACCTGAGGCAGTAAGATTAGACGGATTATCTGTCAAAAAAAGATCATATTCTTGACTTGATAACCTTTCATCCGGGGAAATACAACTCGCTCCCCAATTTTCCAGCTGTCGAACCACGATATTACGGATTTCATTAGAGGTAATATCGATCATTGCTACCACATCATCGAGGAGTTTTTCTTCACTTTCGGCCTGCTGCGCACGGGCCGCCATTTTAACATGCAGTGAATAGCGGGTGCCCAAATCTTCCCGCGCTTTAATGTTGAGATGGCCGCCCAGCTTACGCGCCAGCTGATCGCATAGCCAGAAGGTGAGGGCGTTCGCTTTGCCGTACTGATCGCCCTGAGTATCGTTGAGGAACGGAAAATGAAGATTATCAATTTCGCTGGCGTTAACGCCAACGCCGGTATCCAGTATACGGAAGGTCAGGCGGTCTTCCGCCGATTCATCCCGGGTGACTTCGAGGGTAATTTTACCCATTTGCGTGGTAGTGACGGCGTACTGAATCAACAGCAGCAGGATGCGCCGTAACGCATCGCGATCGCCATGACGCTCTTCATTTGCCGGCAATGCGTTATTGATAAGCAGCTGCAGGCCTTTACGTTTAATCACCGGCAGGACTTCCGGCACCACTTCGTCAATCAAATCCTGGATGGAGAATAGGGTAGATGTCCCTTTCCAGCTATCGCTCTCCAGCATATTCGCCAGCTGAATTTCATCCACCAGCTGTACCAGCCGATCGGCGTGATCGGCAACGAGGTTACCCTCCTGGCTTTGCAGGGCCGCCGCTTCGCTGGCCAGCGCTTTTACCGGCTGTTTGAGCGATTCGGCAAGATTGCTCATAAAGGTAGCGCGACCCTGCTGGTTTTTCTCATACAGCCGCTGTGCCTGCTTAAGCTTTTTATTCACCAGCACTTCGCGGTCCTGGTCGCGAATAATAAAGATCTGCGTACGCGAGGCTACCTGGCTGCGGAACTGGCGAATTTCGTACAGCTCGTTATTGATGGTGGCCTGAATCACCCCCTGATGCTGGTCAGCCATGGCGGTAATATTCTGCAAATTCAGATGCGGCAGCAGATGATCGGCGATTTTATTACTCAATACCGTGCGGTTCGCTTCCTGATCGTGTACCAGCAGCCCCAGCGGCAGCAGGGAGACAATCTCTTCATTGAACGCGCGCAGTACCCGCAGTTCGTTATTTGCGCCGGGCGCGACCAGGCTGTCGCTCTTACGCCCCGGCAGCTGGCGAAAGGTGGTGTAACCGAACAGCGCCAGCGCCAACAGGCCGATATTCAGCAGCAGCGGCAGCAAAATATTTTGCAGCGTATCCAGCAGCAGCGTGCCAAAGGGCACCTGCCAGACCAGACGCTGCCCGGTGCCGTTCAGCGCCGAGGAGATTTCAATCCGCGAGCTATTAAAGTTCACGGTTGCGCTGTCAGTGGCTTCTTTATCCTGCCTGCTCGCGCTGCTTTGTGTGGAGTCACGATCGAGACGGAAGCTATCCAGCGTCATGCCGGGTGGGATGAGGTCATTAATCGGTAAATCGAATGCGACCACCGTTGCCAAATGGCCGGGCTGGTTAAAAGTGGTGCGCAGGGTGAAATAGTGACCGTTTTGCCAGGCCAGATGACGCAACGTAGAGAAGCTCTCACGCTCATCAAGGGCGTTAGCCTGCTGCAGCATCTCGGCTCGGCGGGAATCGACAAGGGTGCTAATAGTGGTGTCTTTAAAGCCGGAGGAGAGATCCTTGAGCGGCAGTGTTGACACCAGGATCATGCTGTTATCCTGGCCATTAAGATAGTACATCGACCAGGGAACCGTTTCCGCGCCCCACAGCGTGTCGAGATAGTTCGAGATGCGCTGCGTCATTTCAAGGGTCGAGCCGTCATGGGAGCCAAAAATTAACGCTTCCGTTTTACGTCGCGGTTTTTCCAGGTAGTAGACATCCTGCTTCAGACGCGTTTCTTGCAAGCCGTCGCCCGCTGAAGCGGCAGGAGCCGCAGCGATATTGTCATAGATCTGCCAGGTCGCGTAGCGCCAGGTGTCGATACGCTTATGAATAGCATGGGTGATATCGACGATTTGATAGCTTTTATCTTTTAACCAGGCGTTGACCGCACTCTGGATCATCACCCCCATTGTTACCAGCAGGACGATAATCAACAACAGGAAGTAACGGGTGATGTTGCCCGGTATCAGGGAAAATTTGCCAGGGATCATTGTGTCCGATCGACTCATTCTTGTGTGGAACCCGTTATGACAACACTGCGGATAACACTCAGCGCGCGCTGAGACAATGTTGCTGCCAAGCCGTAAAAGCCGCCAAAAAAACCGCGGCGAACGTATTGATGTTGTGTTGCAGTGCTGTGTACAGCAGGCAGTATATCGGGTAATGGGTGAATTTCCAGATTCTCTTTTCCGCTTTAGCCACGAAAAGAGCAGGGATATGTGCTTTTCTTCACTTCATTAACGGATGTGCACAAATAGAAGGGATAGTACAGATATTTGTGGCGCAGTTGCAGGAATATCGCACCTAATAACAAAGCATTCAACTGCACATTATGTCACCGATGGACGGTTTGCATATCAAATGATTACTTAATAGTCGTTACAAATAGTGACTATTTCGCCTGCGCTATTCACCTTGCGTAAAGAAAGGTAAAAAAAAACCGAATGCCGCGCATTCGGTTTCAAAAGAGGTAAACAGACATTCAGATTCGAATGACGGTAATAAATAAAGTTAATGATGATAGCGCTGAATATTTTAGTTGCGATTGAAAAAGAAGGTTTTGCATTGAGTGCGGTAAAATAACTATATCTCAATATATTGTTTTTATTATTGTTTTTATTAATTCTTGACCATTAATGCGTATTCCTTTAGCGATTTGTGCGGAAAAAAGTTCCCTGTTTTTTACAAATTGAAACACCTATCATTCATTATGAAACATCTTCGAAATTTTCGTATCATATTCTCGTTGGATTATTTCTCTTTTTTAAGGACAATGGCTTTGCCAGCTGATTAGAGGGTTAGTCAGCACGCAGTGGCAATAAAAATGCATATAACAGAGGGTTTATAAAATGAAAGTAAAAGTTCTCTCCCTGCTGGTTCCGGCTCTGCTGGTCGCAGGTGCAGCAAATGCAGCTGAAATTTATAATAAAGATGGCAACAAATTAGATCTGTACGGCAAAGTAGACGGTCTGCACTATTTCTCTGATGACAAAGGTTCTGATGGTGATAAGACTTATGTGCGTTTTGGCTTCAAAGGCGAAACCCAGGTTAACGATCAGGTAACCGGCTACGGTCAGTGGGAATACAACGTTCAGGCGAACAAAGAAGAAGGCGCAAGCGATCAGGCCTGGACGCGTCTGGCGTTCGCCGGTATCCGCGTGGCTGATGCGGGTTCTTTCGACTACGGTCGTAACTACGGCGTCATTTATGACGTGACTTCCTGGACCGACGTGCTGCCAGAATTCGGTGGCGATACCTACGGCTCCGACAACTTTATGCAGTCCCGTGCTAACGGCGTTGCAACCTACCGTAACACCGACTTTTTCGGTCTGGTTGATGGCCTGAACTTTGCCCTGCAGTATCAGGGTAAAAACGGCAGCACCGGCGGTGAGAACACTAACGGTCGTAGCCTGCTGAACCAGAATGGCGACGGCTACGGCGCGTCACTGACCTACGATCTGGGCGCAGGCTTCAGCGTGGGTGGCGCAATGTCCTCTTCCAAACGTACTGCTGACCAGAACGTAGCGAGTGCTAATCTGTACGGTGACGGCGAGCACGCTGAAGTGTACAGCGGCGGCCTGAAATATGATGCCAACAACATCTACCTGGCGGCACAGTACTCCCAGACCTATAACGCCACCCGTTTCGGTACTTCTAACGGTCGTAACCCGACCACCGCATACGGTTTTGCCAACAAAGCGCAGAACTTTGAAGTGGTTGCGCAGTATCAGTTCGACTTCGGTCTGCGTCCGTCCATCGCCTACCTGCAGTCTAAAGGCAAGGACATCAGCAACAACATCGGTACGGTTAACTACGGTGACCAGGATATCCTGAAATATATCGATCTTGGCGCGACCTACTACTTCAACAAAAACATGTCCACCTACGTTGATTACAAAATCAACCTGCTGGACGAAAACGACTTTACCCGCTCCGCTGGCATTGCCACCGACAACGTCGTAGGGCTGGGCGTGGTTTACCAGTTCTAAATTAACCACCTTAATGATTCAGGGGCCGCGAGGCCCCTTTTTGTTTCCTGTCCCGGTCAACGCGCCGGTTTTGGTGTAGGCTTGCGCCAATTAACTGATAATGAGAAATAAAGATGACGTTTATTCGTGCCGGGCTCGTCGCGGCGTTACTGCTTCTGACCGGCTGTGATACCGGTAGTAAGGCGCAGCCGACGGTGCTGGAAGGCAAAACCATGGGCACTTTCTGGCGCGTGAGCCTGGTGGATATTGACGCGCAACAGGCGAAAAATCTGCAGCAGAAAATCCAGGCGCAGCTGGATGGTGACGACCGGCTGATGTCGACCTGGAAGGGTGATTCCGCGTTGATGCAGTTTAATCATTCCACCAGCACCGCGCCGTGGCCCGTCAGCGCCGCGATGGCGGACATTATCACCACTGCCCTGCGCGTGGGTGAAAAAACCGATGGTGCAATGGATATTACCGTCGGACCGCTGGTGAATTTGTGGGGATTCGGCCCCGATAAACAGCCGGTGAAGACACCGGATCAAGCGCAAATTGATGCGGCGAAAGCGCGCACCGGTTTAGCTCACCTCACGGTGATTAACCGTGCCGGTGAACAGTTCTTGCAAAAGGATCTGCCGGATCTGTTTGTCGATCTCTCGACGGTAGGCGAAGGCTATGCGGCGGATCATCTGGCGCGTTTAATGGAGCAGCAGGGTATCGGACGTTACCTGGTTTCGGTCGGCGGCGCGTTAGCCAGCAGGGGGTTGAATGCACAAGGCCAGCCGTGGCGCGTGGCCATTCAGAAACCAACGGATCGCGAGAACGTCGCGCAGGCGATCGTTGATATCAACGGGCATGGCATCAGCACCTCCGGCAGCTACCGTAATTATTACGAACTGGACGGCAAACGCATTTCGCACATTATCGATCCGCGTAGCGGACGGCCCATTCAGCATGAGCTGGTGTCGGTAACGGTTATCGCCCCCACGGCGCTGGAAGCGGATACCTGGGATACCGGCTTGATGGTGCTCGGCACCGATAAAGCGAAAGAGGTGGTGCAGCGGGAAGGGCTGGCGGTGATGATGATTATTAAAGAGGGCGAAGGGTTCCGCAGCTGGATGTCGCCGCAATTTTCCGCGTTCCTGCTAAAAGAAAAAAATTAAAGCGCAAGATTGCGGGTGCCTGAAGATGACCAGAGAGGCACAGTGAGGCTAAGCTTAGATAAGGAGCCTGACATGAACGACACCACTTTATTAGATGAACAGCGCTGGCAGCAGGTTTTAGCGCGTGATGCGCACGCCGACGGTCAGTTTGTCTTTGCCGTGTTAACCACCGGTATTTTCTGCCGACCCTCCTGCACGGCGCGCCATGCGCTGCGCCAGAATGTGCGTTTTTTCCCTGATATCCAGAGCGCCCTGGACGCGGGGTTTCGCCCCTGCAAACGCTGCCAGCCGGATAAAGCGCACCCGCAGCAGCAGCGCCTCGATAAAGTGGCGACAGCCTGCCGTTTACTGGAACAGGACGCGCCGATTTCCCTTGAACAACTGGCCAGTGAAGTGGCGCTCAGCCCTTACCATTTTCATCGGCTATTTAAATCCGTCACCGGCATGACGCCAAAAGCCTGGCAGCAGGCCTGGCGCGCCCGACGCCTGCGCAACGCGCTGGCAACCAGCGATACCGTGACCGACGCGGTTCTGGCGGCGGGTTTTCCCGATAGCAGCAGTTTTTATCGCCAGGCGGACGCATCGCTGGGCATGACGGCGCAGCAGTTTCGTCGCGGCGGCGATGCGGCGGATATCAGCTACACGTTGAGCGACTGTTCCCTTGGCCGCTGCCTGGTGGCTGAGAGCGAACGGGGGATCTGCGCCATTCTGCTGGCCGACAGCGATGAACAACTGCTTAGCGAACTGCGCTCAACCTTCCCGCGCGCCCGGCCCGCGCAGGGCAGTGCAGCGTTCAGCCAGCGCGTGGCCCAGGTTATCGCACGGCTCGATCATGACGATGCCCCGTTTACGCTGCCGCTGGATCTGCGCGGTACCGCATTCCAGTTACAGGTCTGGCAGGCGCTGCGTGAAGTGCCGGCGGGTGAAACAGTGAGTTATCAGGCGCTGGCCAACCGGCTGGGTAAACCACAAGCCGTGCGGGCGGTCGCCAGCGCATGCGCCGCCAACAAGCTGGCGATTGTCATCCCTTGCCACCGGGTAGTACGCAGCGATGGCGCGCTATCCGGCTATCGCTGGGGCACGGCGCGTAAAGCGCAGCTGCTACAACGAGAACGCCATAAAGAGGAGACCTAATGCTCGATCTGTTTAGCGGTGAACAACCCTGGCAAGAGCCGCTTGCGCCGGGGGCCGTTATCTTGCGGCGCTTTGCCTTAGCGCAGGATAACGCATTGATGAATGCCATTGCGCAGGTGGTGAGCCAGTCGCCGCTGCGCCATATGGTGACGCCCGGCGGCTATACTATGTCGGTGGCGATGACCAATTGCGGGCACCTCGGCTGGACCACCGATCGCCGCGGTTATCTGTATGACCCGGTCGATCCCTTAACGCAGCAGCCGTGGCCTGCGATGCCGACGGTCTTTTCAGCCCTGTGTCAGCTGGCCAGTGAAGCCGCGGGCTACCCGGATTTCCGCCCCGACGCATGTCTTATCAACCGCTACGCGCCCGGCGCGAAATTGTCTTTGCATCAGGATAAAGATGAACCGGATCTGCGCGCGCCGATTGTCTCGGTGTCGCTGGGTCTGCCGGCCATTTTTCAGTTTGGCGGCCTGAAACGCAGCGATCCCCTCAAACGTTTGCTGCTGGAACACGGTGATATCGTGGTTTGGGGCGGTGAATCGCGGCTGTTTTACCACGGCATCGCACCGCTGAAAAACGGCTATCACCCGCTTACGGGCGAGTGCCGTTACAACCTGACGTTCCGCCAGGCGGGTAATAGCGAACAAAAATAAGAATTATTCTTGATGAAAACCCTTAGCCGTTTAAACTGCTGGCTGATTTTGTTGACCGGGTTTTGTTATGGAATTGCTCATTCTTGTCTGGCGTCAGTATCGCTGGCCCTTCGTCGGTGTACTGGCGCTTAGCCTTGCCAGCGCCGCCTTTGGTATCGGCCTGATTGCGTTTATTAACCAGCGGCTGATTGAAACCGTCGATATGTCATTGACGGTGTTGCCGGAGTTTCTCGGTCTGTTGCTGCTGCTGATGGCGGTCACGCTGGGTTCACAGCTGGCGCTGACGACCCTCGGTCACCATTTTGTCTTTCGTCTGCGTAGCGAATTTATCAAGCGCCTCCTCGACACGCCCGTCGAACGAATCGAACAGCTGGGCAGCGCCTCGCTGCTGGCCGGGCTGACCAGCGATGTGCGCAATATCACTATCGCCTTTGTCCGCCTGCCGGAGCTGGTGCAGGGGATCATTTTGACGCTAGGGTCCGCCATTTACCTCGCCACCCTTTCGGGCAAGATGCTGCTGATCACCGCGCTGTGGATGGTGCTGACCATTTGGGGCGGGTTTGTGCTGGTTTCACGGGTGTACAAACATATGGCGACGCTGCGCGAAACAGAAGACAAGTTATATAACGATTTCCAGACCGTGCTCGAAGGGCGTAAAGAGTTGAATCTCAACCGCGAACGCGCAGAGCACATCTTTGAGCAGATGTACCTGCCGGATGCGCGCGAGTATCGCCACCATATTATCCGCGCCGACACGTTCCATTTAAGCGCGGTGAACTGGTCGAACATCATGATGCTGGGTGCTATCGGTCTGGTGTTCTGGATGGCAAACAGCCTCGGCTGGGCAGATACCAACGTTGCCGCTACCTACTCGCTGACGCTGCTCTTCTTGCGCACGCCGCTGCTCTCAGCGGTAGGGGCTTTACCCACGCTGCTTAGTGCGCAGGTCGCATTCAGAAAACTGAAACAGTTTGCGCTGGCGCCCTATAAAGCGGCGTTTCCGCGCCCGCAAGCTTTGCCGAACTGGCAAACTCTGGAACTGCGTGAGGTAACCTTTAAATACCAGGACAACGATTTTGCCATCGGTCCTGTCAATATGACGTTGAAGCGTGGCGAACTGGTGTTTCTGATTGGCGGTAACGGCAGCGGCAAATCGACGTTAGCCATGTTGCTTACCGGTCTGTATCAGCCGGTTTCGGGCCAGATCCTGCTGGACGGTAAACCGCTGGCGCAGGATAAACCGGAAGATTATCGCCAACTCTTTTCGGCGGTGTTTACCGATGTCTGGCTGTTTGACGAACTGTTAGGGCCGCAGGGCAAACCGGCGTCTCCGGTGCTGGTGGAGAAGTGGCTTATGCAGTTGAAAATGTCGCACAAGCTGGAGCTGAAGGAGGGCAAGATCCTCAATCTGAAGCTGTCGAAAGGGCAGAAAAAACGCGTCGCGTTGCTGCTGGCACTGGCGGAAGAGCGCGATATTTTGTTGCTGGATGAGTGGGCGGCGGATCAGGATCCCCACTTCCGCCGTGAGTTCTACCAGGTACTGTTGCCGCTGATGCAGCAGATGGGCAAAACCATTTTTGCCATCAGCCACGACGACCACTACTTCGTGCATGCCGATCGCCTGCTGGAGATGCGTAACGGCAAGCTGAGCGAACTGGTGGGGGAAGAGCGCGCGCTGGCTTCCCGTGATGCGGTAGCCCGCACCGCCTGATCTGATTTCCGCTTTATTCAACCGGCGGCGCTTGCCGATTTTTTCGCCAAACGCCACCGCTGTTTATTATTTTTTACACAACCTCCCGCTATGCTTAAGGCTCCTCCGCTCTGGCTTCAAAGCGTTTTGCCACATTCAGGGATCGACCCATGTCAGTGATTAAAAAGAACAGCGTCAAACTGCGCGACGAAGAGCGTGCACGGCTCATTTGGCTGCTGATCACTCATAAACCCCTTACCGCCGCGCTGCTTGGCGAGTTAACCCTTGTCGAGCAGGTCGACAGCGCCGAACTTGAGCACGATCTCGCGGAAGTGAAGGTGCTGGTCTCGCACCTGCCGCCGCCGGATTTAGCCGATACCCTTGAAGCGCTGCCGGTAGAGGAGCGCCATGCGCTGTGGCGCCTTATTGATGATGATAAGCGCGGGAAAGTGCTGCTTGAAGCCTCGGAAAACGTCTGGGATGACCTGATTGATGAGATGAGCGACCGCGCGCTGCTGGATGCGCTGCAGACGCTGGATATCGATGAGCAGATCTGGCTGGTGCAGCATCTGCCGCGAAATCTCACCGGACGGCTGATGGCGACGCTGCCGCCAACGGAACGTGCCCGCGTACGTCAGGTGATGCGCTATAGCAAAAACTGCGTCGGCGCGATTATGGCCTTTGAAGTCATCTCCGTACGCTCCGAGGCAACCCTGGCCGCGGTGCAGCGCTATCTGCGCCGTCTTGGCAAGATGCCGGAGAACACCGATAAAATCTTTGTTATTGGCCGTGATAACCGGCTGGTTGGCGAGCTGGCGCTGCAAACCATTCTGCTCAATACCGCCGGACGGCGCGTAAGTGAAGTGATGGATGCGGATCCTGTCACCTTTTCCCCGGAAGACGATGCGGAAAAAGTGGCGCGTACTTTTGAGCGCGACAACCTGCTCAGCGCCGCGGTGGTGGATGAAAACGGCATGCTGATGGGGCGGTTGACCGTCGACGAAATTGTCGATGTGCTGTATGAAGAGACCGATAACGATCTGCGTCAGATGGGCGGTTTAAGCGCTGAAGAGGATGTGTTTGCCCCGGTGACCAAAGCGGTGAAAAACCGTTGGGTCTGGCTGGCGACCAATCTGTGCACCGCCTTTATCGCCTCCAGGGTGATCGACGGTTTTGAACATACCATTTCACAGCTGGTGGCGCTGGCGTCGTTGATGCCGATTGTCGCCGGGATCGGCGGTAACACCGGGAATCAAACCATCACCATGATCGTGCGCGCGCTGGCGCTGCAGAATATTCAGCCGGGCAACTTCTCTTTTTTGATTCTGCGTGAGATGGGCGTGGCGCTGATCAACGGGCTGGTGTGGGGCGGCATTATGGGCCTTATCACCTGGTGGCTGTATAACGATGCGGCACTCGGCGGCGTGATGACGCTGGCCATGGTGCTGAACTTGCTGATGGCGGCGCTGATGGGGGTATTAATCCCGATGATCATGACCCGGCTGGGGCGCGACCCGGCGGTCGGTGCCAGCGTGATGATCACCGCCATCACCGACACCGGCGGCTTCTTTATTTTTCTTGGACTGGCGACGATTTTTTTGCTTTAAACAGCGACTTTTCCCGCAGCGCCGGCGGCGTTATCGCCAGAGTAACCAGCCCGGCGACCACGCCGATCGCCAGGTTGCCGGTGCCGACGGTGGCAATGACGGTAACCAGCATCACCAGCGTTTCGGCAACCGGCGCATGTTTCAGCGTAGCGGGCTTTATACTGCCCCAGTTAAAGGTCTTGAAGGCGACAATCGCCATAATCCCCGCCAGCACCACCATCGGGATTTGCGCCATCACCTCGCTTAACGCGGTCACCAGCAGCAGCAATACCAGCGCGGCGGCCAGCGTCGAAATACGCGTACGGCCTTTCCCCATCTCCACGTTAACAATGGTTTGGCCGATCATCGCGCACCCGGCAATCCCACCATAAAAACCCGCCAGAATATTAGCGACGCCAAGCCCGGCGCTTTCCCGCCCTTTATGCGACGGCGTATGGGTCAGGTCATCAACCAGTTTGGCGGTCAATAAAGACTCCATCAGCCCGACAAAGGCGATGCTCAGGGCGCAGGGCCAGATAATGCTTAAGGTGTGCAGATTAAACGGTACCAGCCACTGCGTCAGACCTGGCAAACCGCCCTGCATGGACCCCTCATCGCCTACGTCAGGCAGTTTTTGCCCGCTAAAGACGGTAAAAGCGGTCAGCAGCACAATCGCTACCAGCGGCGCGGGAATGCTTTTAAACCAGCGCGGCAGCCACAGCACAATAAGAATGGTCAAGGCGAACAGGGCGAGGATCAGCGGCTCTTTTTGCCAGAAATGGGGAACCTGGGCGAAGAAGATCAAAATCCCCAGCGCGTTGACAAATCCGGTCATCACCGCGTGCGGTATAAAGCGCATCAACCGCGACATACCGGTGACACCAAACACAATCTGGATAACCCCCGCCAGTAAAACCGCTGGCAAAATGTATTCCACGCCGTGCTGATGAACCATTGGACCGATAACCAACGCGACTGACCCTGCTGCCGCAGTGACCATCGCCGGACGGCCGCCGAGTAACGACATGCCAAGACACAGCACCACCGAGGCTATCAGGCTGACTTTTGGGTCGACGCCCGCAATCACTGAAAAGGAGATCACTTCCGGGATGAGCGCCAGCGCGGTGATGACACCCGCCAGTGCTTCACGCGTTAAGGCTTGTGGGGAGCGCAGGACGTCAACGACCCGGTTTGCTGACTGGATTGATTTTTCGGTCATAAAGATTCGCAGGTGAGAGTTGCCAAAATAACGACAAACGCCATCCATGCGTTCGACAAAGCGGGGGATGATAGCAGATTTTGCGGTTCGCTGACCAGAAATTAGCGTTAAAACTAATGCAAAAAATCAACTTATTAGTAACATTTATACAATGATAATTTAATCTTTAAACATTATTTAAATCTCACTTTGTAAGTGCTACGTTAAGGGTGTTAACAACTTGACCCTCAATAAATGCGAATAAAGCAGCACTAAAAGTAAGGCAATATCATCATGAAAAGAATGACTGCCAGGCTGTTTTCGATGGCTGTCGGGCTTAATGCTGTCTCAAAAGCAGCAAAAATGTCCGCATCGAACGAGCAGGAAACAGATGTGCTTTTAATCGGTGGTGGGATCATGAGCGCCACCCTGGGAACCTGGTTACAGGACCTCGAACCCAACTGGTCGATAACGATGGTAGAACGGTTGGATGCGCTGGCAGAAGAGAGCTCTAACGGCTGGAATAACGCCGGTACCGGGCATGCAGCGCTAATGGAGCTTAATTACACGCCGCGCAGCGCGGATGGCTCCGTCAGTATCAAAAAAGCCATCGAAATCAACGAAGCCTTTCGTATCTCCCGCCAGTTCTGGGCGCATCAGGTGAAAACCGGCGTGCTGCGCGAACCGCGCTCCTTTATCAATACCGTACCGCATATGAGCCTCGTCTGGGGCGACGACAACGTCAACTTCCTGCGTGCGCGCTACAAAGCGTTGCAGCAGTGCTCCCTGTTTCGCGGTATGCGCTACTCCGAAGATGCCGAACAAATTAAAACGTGGGCACCGCTGGTAATGGAAGGGCGCGACAGTGGGCAAAAAGTTGCCGCCACCCGCACTGAAATCGGTACCGATGTGAACTTCGGTGAGCTGACGCGGCAGATGATTGGTTCGTTGCAGAAAAAAGAGAACTTCTCTCTCAAGCTCGGCACCGAAGTGCGCGCGCTTAAGCGCAATGGGGACAACAGCTGGAACGTTACCTTGCACTCTCTGAAAAGCGGTGCTGAGCAGGTTATAAAAACCAAATTTATCTTTATTGGCGCAGGCGGCGCGGCGCTGAAACTGCTGCAAGCCTCCGGTATTCCGGAAGCGGCGGACTATGCCGGTTTCCCCGTGGGTGGACAATTTCTGGTGGCGGAAAACCCGGCGGTGGTCAATCACCACCTGGCAAAAGTTTACGGTCAGGCGACCGTTGGCGCGCCGCCGATGTCGGTGCCGCATATTGATACGCGCATTATTGATGGCAAACGCGTACTGCTGTTTGGTCCCTTCGCCACCTTCTCGACGCGTTTTTTGAAAAACGGCTCCCTGTGGGATCTGCTGCGCTCGACCAACTCGTCGAACATTTTGCCGATGTTAACCGTCGGGATGACCAATTTCAGCCTGGTGAAATATCTCGTTAACCAGGTGCTGCAAAATGAAGATGACCGCTTTGACGCCCTGCGCGAATATTATCCGCTGGCGCAGAAAGAGGACTGGCGTCTGTGGCAGGCGGGCCAGCGCGTGCAGATTATTAAACGCGAGGCAGGTAAGGGCGGCGTTTTACGCCTCGGTACCGAAGTGGTGAGTGATAAAGAGGGCACCATTGCCGCGCTGCTTGGCGCATCGCCTGGTGCCTCGACCGCCGCGCCGATTATGCTCGAACTAATGGAAAAAGTGTTCCCTGAACGCTTCGCCTCAGAGGCCTGGCAGACGAAGCTGAAACAGATCATCCCCTCTTTTGGCACCGAGCTGAACGGCAATATTGCAGCCGCCGACGAGGAGCTGCGCTACACCAGCGAGATCCTCGGGCTTAAATGCGATGAATCACTGGTGGCGGACGTTACCCCGCCGGTGCGCAAACCGACTACCCAGCCGCATAACGACGGCGAAACGGTGGCGGATATCGCCCTCTGATTGCCTGCTTGTTAACTGAAAACCGTAACCGCTGGGTTGCGGTTTTTTTTATCCCTGCGCTTTTGACTACAATGGGTTACTGATAAAAACGTCCATCCGGGAAGGAAGATGACGGAGAAGATAAAAAAGTTGATTGGCAAAGCGCTGAATAATTCCAGCGCCAATGAGGCAGCGCAGGCGCTCAAAATGGCCGCTGCGACCATGCAAAGCGAGGGCGTAAACCCAAACGCCTTTTTAGTGAGTAAGGGGACGGCGGATGAGCGTGCCGTGCTGGAGGCGGAATATGCTGAACTGAAACGCGCATTTGACCAGCAGCGGCGCAAGAACGCGCAGCTGGAAAACGCCTTAAAAGCCGCCGCAGGTAACCCGGCCGCGCTGCGCGAAGCGCAAGAACAGGCGAGCCACTGGCATCGTACTTCACAGGAGCAGGGGCAAAAACTGGGGGCGTTGCGCGGCAGGATAACCAGGCTGCTCGTGCTGGGCATTGTTGCGTGCACGGGGGCGTATATCATTGGCGGCGCGGTGGCGCATCACTCCTCTGACGCGCTGCAACTGCAGCTAAGCGATAAAGATAAGCAGATCGCTACGCTTAAAAATCAGTTACAGACGGCGACGACAGGTAAGCCGACTAAACGCCGGGCAGAAGCGGCTGCAAAAAATAGCCAGGCTAAAACCCCCAATGTTTTCGATCAATTTGATAGCAAGGATCCCGTCGACGCGCGCAAAGAGATTTATACCCTCAAAGCCGAGTGCATCAACGGGCGCGGTAAAAAATTGAACCCGGCGTGGACCGTTAATACCCGCAAGTTTGAAGTTGATGAATCGACAAAGCTGTTAGCCAACGGCTATTCGCTGTCACTGTCCGATAAAGCCGTTCCGGTGAACGGGCAGCGCTTTAAGCTGACTTATCCCGACGGCAGCGTGATCAACTGTAGCGTCGTTGATGCGCGATAAGGATTTCACCTTCGCTATCGCGCAGCCATACAAACGGATTAATGCCGATCCACTTAGGATCGGTTGACCGAACCGCTGTCAGGAATCAATCCGTCGCGCATAATATGCAACCGGCTCGCTAGCGCTTCGCGCCTGTAATTCTGGCAGCTACCGCTTTTGCCGCTTCAAGCTTGGCTTTCCCTGCTTCAGACTGGGCACCCGCTTCAAAGGCTTTGAAGTTCAATTCGACGTTCTCTATCGCTTTTTCTTTAAAAAACTGCGGCAGTTCAGAAAAAATGGACTGAAAAATGATTTCATACGCTAAGGCACGGCACTGCAAATCGTTAATCACTTCTTCAACTGGCTTCATACCCTCTCCTTAAAAAACTACAGCAATCATCGGCGAACAAGAGATACTCAGTCGTATGTATCTGCGACATGAATATGTAATATCGTTCACTTAGGCGAATAAAACCAGCGGAAGTCATTGCAAGAGCCTTGCATAAAAACAGTTAGACATCTGTCGCATCAGCATTTCTTCAAATTTTTGCGGGGTTAAAGCTTTAGTACCGCTGTCTTGTTCGTTACCGATGGACCGCTATTTTCATCAGTTATGAATACCACCATTTTTTGCCTAAGCCGCTAGAATTCTTTACAGTATTCAGTAGTCTTCATTAATAAGTTACGGTAACTACTCTCAATTTCATCACTACTGGCTCTTTAAGAGGAGGGAGGGAATATGCCACGCAATCTGGCACCTGCATACTGTGTTGTCCAACAGCCTGGCACTCTTGATTTCCAGGCGCGGATGCTTTTTCGTGACAGCCGCTCCGAAGCGGCTCGCCTTTTTATGCAGAATAATGTTGATACGCCTTGGCTGAATCCGGGGCAGATCATGATTGTAGCGGACCCTGGATCTTCACAAACCATGCACATGCTCAACGCTCTTCGGCAGGCGAAACAACAAACTAATAATGCCTTTGTTGGGGTAAGCTCTGACGAAGCTAGCTTTATGCAGCAACATTACGGTTTGATTGCTGCCCTCACCAGTGCAGGCGATAAAATTTTCGGCACCATAGGTGACGCGGGAGAAAAATACTTTTCTGAGATAGAAACTACCCTTAAAAAAATAGAAATAAGTTACCAGAATCAATTCCGAAGCCAAGGAACACTGATAAGCCAGCAGTTCTTTGTTGAACGTAACCAACTGTTCAACCAGCTAAAAGAACTTGTGAATAAACCTTTGTTGAAATCTTTGATCCGCAATGCGGTGAAGTTTAAGCCCTATGAAGATATGCGTAGGGCTTTGAATCTTTCCAGCCGTTCCATAGTTTATGAATGGTCTACCGTCGGACTCGGAGGGATACCCGGTTATTCAAGTTATGTTGGGAATGCGGCGAAAGCAGCTAAATTTTTAAAAACGGGAGGCTATATTGGAATCGGGTTTGCTTTTGCTGGCACAACGAACAATGTGGTGAGCGCTTGTACTAAGGGGCGTGAAAGCGAATGCAAAAGAACAGCGTTCAAAGAATATGGTAAGTTTGGCGCTTCAACTTTAACCGGGGTAGGGGCGGGTGCAGCGGGGTCCTTTGCTGGATTAGCAGTATGTACAGCTATAGGTGTCGCCACAGCAGGTACCGGCGCAGTTGTATGCGCGGCAGTAGGCTCGTTAGTTGCAGGTTATGCAGGTGCTGAAGCAAGCGACTTTGCGATGGATACAATTTATGAATATATGGGAATTTGAAGAGTGAAGTCAGCAATTGTGATCTTAATCATATTTCCTTCTCTTTGCCTGCTAATCAGCATACTACTCTATTTTTCCAATAGAACTACTTACCGCAAATTGATTTCCGATTTTCAAAAGAATCATACTTTCCCTCCTCCTTATTTATTGCATTGCAATATGGGTTACTTCGGCTCTCCGCTAATAAGTTATTTTTTTCTACACCTAAAAGAAAAGAAGAGGATCTTTTTTTTAGAAAAGAATAGCCAGGCCTATAACTTTGCCCAGAAAAGTGAACATTACGCTTCTATAAGTAGCCTGAAACCGCTCTACTATACATTTTTGGTGGGTTTTTCTTGCTGTTGCTTACTATTAATGATTGCAGTATGTATCAAGGTTAAATCATTATTTTTTCTATAAATCACAAAGACTTATGGCTAGCTAAAATTTCATTATATACATTCGGTAGTTTAAAGTTTTAGTTCCGATGTTATTCAGGGCACTGGTCGTTTTTACCAGAGATAGATTCCCGGGTGTGGAGTTTAATTTAGACATATCAAAAGGGAAGCCAGGCGAGATTTACGAGCCGTCCAGTGACGTGTCAGAAGGGGCACTACGGTCTGCCGGAGCATTGCGCCATTGTGCACGGACCATACACTAGCGGCGTGATAACCCGCAATAGACGCATAGATCTCACTACGGGAGTAAGTGGAATATGAATTTGTACCTAAGCCGCGCCCTGAAAACGTCGGAGGGAATTACTATGTTGTGGAGTAAAAGGGCGCTCGCCTTAAGTGCTATTTTCTGGCTTTATTCCGGACTCAGCTATGCTGAAAAAATCGAGTGCCCACAGTCTCTAACAGAAAATCACAAGCAATACCCGCTCTTTAATCTTGATGTATTTGAAGGGCCCCCAGAAGAAATGGGTTCTTTGATGCCTGATTCCGATGAAGCTGCTGTATGGACACTGAGTGATTCGCAGGCTGCGGCTAAAGCACGCAACACCGCTATGTTTCTTGTTTGTCAGTTTAAAGGGACAAAAAAGACGGTTACGTTGAAAATCCCGGCGAGCGCGAAAAAATGTTCAGCATGGATCGAGGGAAGTGCTGAACGCACACATATAACTTGCGAATAAGCCCATCGAAGTGCCAGATTTCGTTAAGACGTTCGCAACGAGATGCTGGCATTTCCTCAGCACACGCCACGTTCTTGAAACAAATTTCTCGTCTTAGTTCTTCGATATCACGCTCTTTTTGCGGGTGGTTTAGAGGAGCGACTCGCTGAGTCAGGCAACAAAAAAACCGCAAACTCAAAAAGTATGCGGTTTTTTGTGGGGTTTCCGTATGTAGTAGATACATCCAGAATGATGATTTGGTCGGCACGAGAGGATTTGAACCTCCGACCCCTGACACCCCATGACAGTGCGCTACCAGGCTGCGCTACGTGCCGACATGTGGCGCTAATAGTACCCTTTTCATCGCTGATTGCAAGTCAAGGACACGCTGAGTGATTCATAATTAATCAATCAGTTAGCGATAAAACGTTTTTCATCCGTCAGAACCTGCAGCAGTAAACTGAGCTGCGGTTTCTGATCGTGAATTTTTTCACCCTGCGTATTCCACGTCTGGTAATTCCCGTTCTGATTCAGCACCAGCGTTAGTTCCGGTGTGGTAATCGCCAGCACGCTGTTATTCGCCGCGGTAACCCAGTTATGACGGCGCGCAGCGTTAAACAAGTCCTGACCCTGGGAATACTCATTCGCGGGCGTAGTGACGTGCAGCAGGCGCTGCATCAGGGTAGTCATAATATCTTTATGGCCCGTAAGCTTAACGATCCGCTGCGCCGGGGTGCCCGGCCAGTGCACGACGAGCGGTACATGCAGATGGCTGCGCGACCACTCAAAATGGCTGTCCTCTTTGCTTCCCGGGATGCCGTAACCGGCGGTGATAATCACCACCGTGTCGTCGAGCTTACCGGCGGCGCGCAGAGCGTCAAGCACGCGGGCGATCTGCGCATCCACCTGTGAGGCGGCGCGGCCATATTTGCGGGCAAAACCGGGCTGCGTCATATCAACCGTGGCGGTGCCGTTTAAGGAAATCCACGAGAACCAACGGTTATCATCCTGGGCATAATGCCCAAGCCAGTTGATCCACTGGTTGGCGGTCTCTTCATCGCTCTGCGCTTTGGCGGCGGGCAGCGAGAAATCCGACAGCAGCGCCTGACGATAAAGCGGGCTGCTAAAGCCATCGGAGGAGAACAGGCCTAACTGATAACCCTGCTGGTTGAAAGCGGTAATCAACGCCGCCGGGATGCGCGCCGACAGCACGCCATCCATATAGCTTGGGGAAATGCCGTAAAACAGGCCGAAATAGCCATCGTCCGCGCTGTTGCCCGAGCTCATATGCTGTGTGAAGTTCACGTTTTGCTCGGCGAAGCTCGCCAGCTGCGGCATCTGTTTTTCATAACGCGAATAGTTGAGGCCGTCGACGGTAATCAGCAGAACGTTCTGGCCCGATCCCATATCCTGATAGCGCAGTTCACTTAACGGATACTGCACCGAAACCGCTTCGGGATTGCCTTGTTCCACCAGGCGGCGCTGGTAATCCTGCGCATCAAGCAGCCCGTGTTTTTCCAGGAATCGGCGTGCGGTCATCGGGTAGGAGAGAGGTAAATTCGCCCGCTGCATGGTAATCGGACGATAGAAATTAGCGTCAGCCCAAATGTACATCACATGGGTTGCGATAAAGGCGACGAAGAAAAAGGCGGCCAGCGGTTTCGCATAATGGCGGCGGCGCGTCAGGCTGCGCAGCTTCTGCCAGCTCCAGGTGGCAAACAGCATCTCAATCAGCAGGATCACCGGCACGCTGATAAACATCAGCTGCCAGTCGCGGGCAGTTTCGTTCTGGTCCGGGTTAATCACCAGCTCCCAGACCACCGGATTGAGATGCAGGTGAAAACGGGTAAACACTTCGCTGTCGATCAGCAGCAGCGTCATTCCGGCGGTTGCCAGCAGGGCCGAGAGCACCCGCATCAACCGCTGGGACATAACGATAAAGGTCAGCGGGAACAGCACCAGTAAATAGGTGGCAAACACCAGAAAGCTAAAATGCCCGACCACGCTCAAATAAGAATAAATTCGTCCGGAGAGGGTGGTCGGCCAGTCGGCAACAAACAGATAGCGGCTACCGAGCACGATGGCCAACAAAATGTTGAACAACGCGAACCAGTGCCCCCAGCTAACCATCTGGGAGACTTTTTCACGGTAGCGCTGACGATGAGTCACCATAAATTGTCGCTATTTCCCTTAATGCGCTTTGTCGTCGCCAATAGACGATTGTAACGCCTGCGCGAACGACTTCGCGATAGCCTGACGCTGCGCTGGCGCGACGCTGGTGTTAATCAGGTTCGTCACCATATTGCCCAGCACCATCAGGGACAGGTCGGTCGGAGCCTGGTGTTTTTCCAGCACGTTAGCCAGTTCGCTAAGGAGCTGTTCTACGTGTTCATCACTGTAGCGGGAGATTTGTGGCATAAATCGAAATCAGTCTGTTCATGAAAGGGCAACATATTACCGTAGCAACAGCTTTTTTTCTGCTTTTTTATCAGCAGTTGCACAGTCGCGTTGGTGGTGGTTGAATACCGCCGGTCTAAAAGGAGAGTTTATCATGAGTCTGGACATCAACCAGATTGCCCTGCATCAGCTTATCAAACGCGATGAGCAAACCCTTGAACTGGTGCTGCGCGATTCTTTGCTTGAACCTACAGCGCCTGTTGAAGAGATGGTGGCCGAACTGCACCGGGTCTACAGCGCGAAAAACAAAGCCTACGGCCTGTTTAATGCCGACAGCGAACTGGCGCAGGCGCTGCGTCTTCAGCGTCAGGGCGAAGAGGAGTTCCTGGCCTTTAGCCGCGCGGCAACCGGGCGCTTACGTGATGAACTGGCGAAATACCCGTTCGCCGACGGCGGAATTGTGCTGTTCTGTCACTATCGCTACCTGGCGGTGGAATATCTGCTGGTTGCGGTGCTGAACAACTTAAGCAGCATGCGCGTCAATGAAAATCTGGATATCAGCTCCACGCACTATCTGGACATTAACCATGCGGATATCGTGGCGCGTATCGATCTGACGGAGTGGGAAACCAACCCGGAATCAACGCGCTATCTCACCTTCCTGAAAGGCCGGGTAGGGCGTAAAGTCGCCGACTTCTTTATGGATTTCCTCGGGGCTGAAGAGGGGCTGAACGCCAAAGCGCAGAACCGCGGGCTGCTGCAGGCGGTCGATGATTTTACCGCTCAGGCCGATCTGGATAAATCAGAGCGCCAGACGGTGCGCCAGCAGGTTTACAGCTACTGCAATGAGCAATTGCAGGCGGGGGAAGAGATTGAGCTGGCCTCGCTCTCGAAAGAGCTGGCTGGTGTAAGCGAAGTGAGCTTCGAAGAGTTTACCGCAGGCCAGGGCTATGAACTGGAAGAGAGTTTCCCGGCGGATCGCAGTACGCTGCGTCAATTGACCAAATATGCCGGCAGCGGCGGCGGTCTGACCATCAATTTTGATGCGCTACTGCTTGGCGAACGCATTTTCTGGGATCCGATGACGGATACCCTGACGATTAAAGGTACGCCGCCGAATCTGCGCGATCAGCTGCAGCGTCGTCTGTCGGGCGGGAAGTAAACTCTCGATACCTGCCTGCGGGCAGGTTTTCGTCATGCTTTTCGCCGTGCACTGGCATAAAAAAACCCGCCGTAGCGGGTTTTTTCACAACTTGTCGGCGATTAAGCGCGAACGAAGTCGATGTGAGACAGTTTCGGTTTGTACGCGTGACGCTGTACAGCCTGAACTTTCACTTTTACTTCTTTGCCATCGAGCGCGATAGTCACAACTTCGTTGTAGAATTCAGCTTTAGACTGCAGGTTCCACAGTTTGTCATGATCCAGTTCGATAGCGATCGGCGCTTCAGTTCCACCGTAAACGATAGCCGGGAACTTGTTCGCTGCGCGCAGGCGGCGGCTCGCACCCTTACCCTGCTCTTTACGTACTTCTGCGTTAATAGTAAACATTTAAATCTCTCTTTAATAATTCCTGTTACAGGCGACCCAGCAACAGGCAGATGATCGGCTTTGCGGATGCAAAAGCGGGCGGTATTCTATCCTCGAATAGCCGATACATCAATTAAAAGCACACTTATCCGCGTAATTCATGCGCCCGACGAAAACGGCCTTCATAATCGAACACTTTCTCACGCACTTGCCAGTACTGACCTTTAAGACGGGCGACCACGAAATCGGGATGGCGTAACAGCACCTGCTGCGCCACGATATCCGCCGCAACAATCCAGCGCAGCGGCACGCCGGGCGTACGCGTATGCGGGCGCATAAAGAGCTGTTCAAAGGCGGTGCGCTGAGCAGGGGTTTGCAGACGAAAGCGCTCGCTCACCTCTGCGCCATCTTCATCGTGATAGGTGATTTTCAGCCATTCGCCTTTCTCATCCGCACCGTGGTTAAGCGTCATGCCGCTGCAGCGCAGCACCAGGGCATCTTTCAATTTTAATGCCGCTTTGAGCATATCGTCCGGATCGACCAGTACCGCGTCGCAGGTGCGACAGCGGCGGGCAGCGATATCGTTTTCCGCATTGCACTGCGGACAGTTTTTAAAGCGAAAGCGGAAATCGCACTGTTCACGCTGGCCTTCATCATCTTCCAGCCAGCCCTGGCAGCGGCGGCCAAAATGCTCAATCAGCGTGCCGTCGGCGGTGGTTTTTCCCCAAAAGGTATTGGCAAAACCGCAGGCCGGACAGAACACCTGCACCGGCACGTTATCACTTTTGCCTTTTGGCGCGCCGATCTCTGGTGCATACAGATCGTGTGGGTTACCGGCATAATCGAGGATCAGGCAGTCGGTTTTACCCGGCGCAAGGCGCAGGCCGCGACCGACAATCTGCTGATAGAGGCTGACGGATTCTGTGGGGCGCAGAATAGCAATCAGATCGACATGAGGCGCATCAAAGCCGGTTGTTAACACCGCGACATTCACCAGGAAGCGAAACTGCTGATTTTTAAAGGCCTCAATTAAGGCATCGCGCTGCGGGCCAGGGGTTTCACCGGTGATCAGCGCCGCATCGTTGGCGGGCAGCAGGCCTGTTATCTCTTTCGCGTGCTCGACGGTGGCGGCAAAGATCATCGCCCCTTTGCGCGTCTCGGCAAATTCAACGATCTGGCTGACAATGTGCGGCGTAATACGCTGCTGCTTTTTCAACTCGCGATTCAGATCGGCTTCGCTAAACAGGCCATTGCTTTGCGTCTGCAACCGGCTGAAATCATACTGCACCACCGGCATATCCAGCCGCTCCGGCGGCGTCAGAAAGCCGTGCTTAATCATATAACGCAGCGGCAGCTCATAGATGCAGTCACGAAACAGCGCTTTTTCATCGCCGCGCACCATGCCGTGATAATGAAAGCGGTAGATCCAGCCTTTACCGAGGCGAAACGGCGTGGCGGTCAGGCCCAGCAGGCGCAGCTGCGGATTGACTTCACGTAAATGGTTAAGGATTTGCTGATACTGGCTGTCATCATCGTCGCTGATGCGATGGCACTCATCGATAATCAGCAGGGAGAACTCGTTTTGAAACTGCGCCAGATTACGTGCCACGGACTGGACGCTGCCAAAAACCACTTTGCCGTGGCTCTGTTTGCTTTTCAGCCCGGCGGCAAAAATATCGGCCTCCAGCCCCAGCGCGAGATACTTGGCGTGGTTTTGCGCCACCAGCTCTTTAACATGCGCCAGCACCAACACGCGACCGCGCGCCAGCCGCGCCAGTTCGGCGATAACCAGGCTTTTGCCCGCGCCGGTGGGCAGCACAATCACCGCAGGTTCTGCATGGTGGCGAAAATGGGCGAGGGTGGCGTCGACCGCCTCGCGTTGATAAGGGCGTAAGGTAAAAGTCATTGTCTCGCAGGCGTTACACATTCACGCGGCACAGTATGCCACGAATCTTTCCTTTGAGCGGTCTGTGATGCTCGTTATACTGTCAGGGTACTCATTTCTCTTTTTGGGCGCATTGCCCGCACCCAGCACCATACAGGCAAAAAAATTTCATGCGACTTGATAAGTTTATCGCTCAGCAACTCGGCGTCAGCCGCGCTATTGCCGGGCGTGAAATCCGCGGTCAGCGCGTTACCGTCAATGGCGACATTGTCAGAGATACCGCTTTCAAACTGCAGCCCGAACACGAGGTGGAATATGACGGTAACACCCTCGTTCAGCAAACAGGCCCGCGCTATTTTATGCTGCACAAACCGGAAGGCTATGTCTGCTCGACGGACGATCCTGATCATCCGACGGTGCTCTATTTCCTCGATGAACCGGTCGCGCATAAACTGCATGCGGCAGGGCGTCTGGACATTGATACCACCGGTTTAGTGTTGATGACCGACGATGGTCAATGGTCGCACCGCATCACTTCCCCACGCCACCAGTGCGATAAAACCTATCTCGTCACGCTGGAATCACCGGTGTCCGAGGATACCGCTGAGCAGTTTGCCCGCGGCGTACAGCTGCATAATGAAAAAGATCTCACCAAGCCTGCGCTGCTGGAAGTTATCACCCCCACGCAGGTGCGTTTAACCATCAGTGAAGGGCGCTACCATCAGGTAAAACGCATGTTTGCCGCCGTGGGTAATCACGTGGTTGGCCTGCACCGTGAGCGCATCGGCGCAATCGCGCTGGACGACGATCTTGCGCCGGGCGAATACCGTCCGTTAACCGAAGAAGAAATTGCCAGCGTTGGCATGCCATCCCGCTAATTCAGGAGATTCACGTGACCCGCAGGCCACACTCATCACTGAGCATTGTCTTTATTCTTGGCCTGTTGGCCATGCTGATGCCGTTATCGATAGATATGTATCTGCCCGCGCTGCCGGTGATTGCCGAACAGTTTGGCGTACCGGCGGGCAGCGCGCAGATGACCCTGAGCACCTACATTTTAGGCTTTGCGGTTGGGCAACTGTTGTATGGCCCGATGGCGGACAGCATTGGACGTAAGCCGGTGATTCTCGGCGGAACGCTGGTTTTTGCCGCAGCCGCCGTGGCCTGTGCGCTGGCGCAGAGTATTGAACAGTTAATTACCATGCGCTTCTTCCACGGCCTGGCGGCTGCGGCGGCAAGCGTGGTGATTAACGCCCTGATGCGGGATATCTACCCGCGCGAAGAGTTCTCGCGCATGATGTCCTTTGTGATGCTGGTGACCACCATTGCTCCGCTGCTGGCGCCGATGGTGGGTGGTGCGGTACTGGTGTGGTTTAGCTGGCATGCGATTTTCTGGATTCTGGCGATAGCCGCGCTCATGGCATCGGCGATGATTGCCTTTTTCATCCGCGAAACCCTGCCCGTTGAGAAACGGCAAAAATTCCATATTCGCACCACGCTTGGCAACTTCGCCTCGCTGTTTCGCCACAAACGGGTGCTGAGCTATATGCTGGCGAGCGGTTTTAGCTTTGCCGGGATGTTCTCTTTTCTTAGCGCCGGGCCGTTTGTCTATATCGAAATCAACCACGTTTCGCCGCAGAATTTTGGCTACTACTTTGCGCTGAACATTGTTTTTCTGATTGTGACCACCATCGTCAATGGCCGCATTGTTCGTCGCGTCGGCGCGCTGAATATGTTCCGCAGCGGGCTGTGGATCCAGTTTGCAATGGCGCTGTGGATGGTGGTGACCGCATTGTTAGATGTTGGCTTCTGGTCGCTGGTGCTGGGCGTGGCGGCGTTTGTCGGCTGCGTATCGCTGGTGGCGTCAAACGCGATGGCTGTGATTCTTGATGAGTTTCCGCATATGGCCGGTACTGCGTCATCGCTGGCGGGAACCTTCCGCTTTGGCATTGGTGCCATCGTCGGGGCGCTGCTATCGCTGGCAACCTTTAATTCCGCGTGGCCAATGATTTGGTCCATCACCTTCTGTGCCACCTGTTCGATCCTCTTTTATCTCTACGCGTCGCGATCGAAAAAAACAGGCTAATCCCCTATGCCAGGGAGCGAAAAACGCTCCCTTTTTTGATGCATGTCAACGAGAAACCACTTCGCCTTCCCCGTATTTGTTTATTTTATGTAAAATCCGTTCGTGTAAAAAGTCACATCATTGTAGTGAAAAAGGTTGAGTTAGATCGCAGAAACGGGTACATATACCCCGAAACAGGGTCTGACGCTCAGTTCTTAAAATATTGATAAATGAGCCACAAGACCAGACGCCACGCGGGAAAGCACGCGTTGTTGGCGGTTGACAAGATGAATTGTCAATAATGTGTTAATATAAATGTGAAATTATTGTGAAGTGAAGTGCTTCCGGGGAAAGAAAGTGAATACATTACAGCTCTCCATCATCCATCGTCTGCCCCAGTGTTATCGCTGGCTGGAGGGTTTTGCAGGCGCGAAAGTTGAACCGATTCCGCAAAACGGTACGACCGAGGACGACAGGCTGGTAGCCTTAAAGCTGCTTAGCCCGGACGGCGACAACGCGTGGTCGGTAATGCACAAGCTAAGCCAGGCGTTGAGCGATATCGAAGTCAGGTGCTCGGTGCTTGAGTGCGAAGGCGAACCCTGCCTGTTCGTGAACGGCGAAGATGAGTTTGCCGCAACCTGCCGCCTGAAAAACTTTGGCGTTGCTATCGCGGAACCGTTCTGCGGGCAAAACCCTTTCTGAAGTTAGCTTAACGCCAGAAGCTGGCGTGTATAGGCTTGCGCAGGTGCGTCAAATACGCGTCGGCATTCGCCTTGCTCTACCACTTCCCCTTGCTTTAGCACAATCACCTGGTGACACAATGTGCGCACCACCTGCAAGTCGTGGCTGATAAAGATATACGCCAGCCGGTAGGTTTCCTGCAGCGATTTCAGCAGCGCAAGGATTTGCGCCTGCACGGTGCGATCCAGCGATGACGTAGGTTCATCGAGAATGATCAGCTCCGGCTTAAGGATCAGCGCGCGGGCAATGGCAATACGCTGGCGCTGGCCACCGGAGAACTCACCGGGAAACCGCCGCCGCGTGTCGGCATCCAGCCCCACTTCCTGCATCACCTCGATCACCCGCAGTTCACGCGCCTCGCGCGACAGCTCAGGATGATGCACCCGCAGCCCCTCTTCGATAATTTGCAGCACGTTGAGCCGTGGGTTTAAAGCAGAGTTGGGATCCTGAAACACCACCTGAATACGATGGCGTACCGGCAGCATCTGTTTACGGTTCCACAAATGCAGCGGTTTGCCGTCAAAGAGGATGGTGCCCTGCGAAGCCACCAGGCGCAGCAACGCCAGTCCGGTTGTGCTTTTCCCCGAGCCCGATTCCCCCACCAGCCCCAGCGTTTCACCGGGGCGTAGCGTAAAGCTGATATCTTTCACCACTTGATTGTTATCGACTACGCGCCTGAAAATCCCTTTACGCACCGGGAAGCTGACGCCGAGGTTTTCCACCTGCAATAATGGCTGCGCATCGGCATGCAGCGGAACAGGATCGCCGGCAGGTTCGCTATTCAACAGCTTTTGCGTATAGGGATGGGCGGGGGCGTTAAACAGCTTCTGCGCGCTGTTTTGCTCGACGCAGCGGCCGTTTTGCATCACCGCCACATTATCCGCCAGCTTACGCACAATGTTTAAATCATGGGTGATAAACAGAAGCCCCATATTAAGTTCATCGCGTAGCTCACGTAATAACGTCAGGATCTGCGCCTGGACCGAGACGTCCAGCGCGGTGGTCGGCTCATCGGCTATCAGCAGCTCCGGGCGCGTCAGCAGCGCCATGGCAATCATGACGCGCTGGCGCTCGCCGCCGGAAAGCTGGTGTGGGAAATCACCTAGCCGCGCGCGTGCGTTGCGGATGCCGACTCTGTCCAGACAATCAAGAATTTCCGCCCGCGCCGCTTCATGGCGCATACCGCGATGCAGTGAGAGCACTTCATAGAGCTGTTTTTCCAGGGTATGCAGCGGATTGAGAGAGACCATCGGCTCCTGGAAAATCATGGCGATTTTATTACCGCGCACGCTACGCAAGGTTCGCTCGCTGGCATGCAGCAAAGATTCCCCGTGAAACAGAATATCGCCAGCGGGGTAAACCACCGGCGGCGAGGGCAGCAGGCGCAGGATAGAGAGTGCGCTGACGCTTTTACCGGAGCCGGACTCGCCCACCAGCGCCAGCGTTTCGCCCGCCTCAATGCGTAAAGAGAGATCGTTAACCACCGTATGCAGGGTTTCTGCCTGGCGAAAGGCCACCGTCAGCGCGTCAATGGAGAGCAGGGGAGAAGTCATGTTATAGCGCCTTATTCGGGTCAAACGCGTCGCGCACCGCTTCGCCAATAAAAATCAGTAGCGACAGCAGCAGGGCGGTAGAGAAAAAAGCGGCAATCCCCAGCCAGGGCGCCTGTAAGTTATTTTTCCCTTGCAGCAGCAGTTCGCCCAGCGACGGTGAACCGAGGGGCAAACCAAAGCCGAGGAAATCAAGGGAGGTGAGCGTGCCCACCGAACCACAGAGGATAAACGGCAGGAACGTCAGCGTCGCGACCATCGCATTAGGCAGCATATGACGCACGATAATGCCGCGATCGCCCACGCCCATCGCCTGCGCGGCGCGAATATAGTCAAAATTACGCGTACGCAGAAATTCGGCGCGGACCACGCTGACCAGCGTCATCCAGCCAAACAGCACCGTAATACCCAGCAACCACCAGAAATCCGGCTGGATGACGCTCGAGAGCAGAATAATCAAGAACAGCGTCGGCAGACCCGACCAGACTTCAATAAAGCGCTGGCCGATCAGGTCGATTTTGCCGCCGTAATAGCCCTGCAGCGCGCCGGCCACAATGCCAATCACGCTGGAAAACAGGGTTAGCATCAAACCGAACAATAATGAGATACGGGTGCCGTAAAGAATGCGCGCCAGCACATCGCCGCCGTTGGCGTCCGTGCCGAGCCAGTTTTGCGCCGACGGCGGAGAAGGGAAGGGCTGGGTGGTCGAGTAATTAATGCTGCGCGCACCAAAACGCACCGGTGCCCACAACACCCAACCGTGTTCTTGCAGCTGCTTTTGCAGCCACGGATCCTGGTAATCCGCCGGTGTGGCGAGAGGGCCGCCAAAATCGCTTTCGCTATAATTTCTCAACGCTGGCGCAAACCATTCGCCGTCGTAGCGCACTAACAGGGGCTTGTCGTTGGCCACCAGTTCAGCGAACAGGCTAACAATAAAGATCACCAGAAAAATCCACAGAGACCAGTAGCCGCGGCGGTGATGGCGAAAACGCGCCCAGCGCGCCTGGTTGACATAGCTTAATTGAAACATCAGCGTCCCTCGAAATCGATGCGCGGATCCACCAGCGTATAGGTGATATCACTGAGGATATTGAGCAGCAGGCCGACCAACGAGAAAATATAGAGCGTGCCAAACATCACCGGGTAATCCCGCGAAATAGTGGCTTCATAACCCAACAACCCCAGCCCGTTGAGGGAGAAAATCACCTCGATCAGCAGCGAACTGGTAAAAAACATGCTGATAAAGGTGGCGGGGAAACCGGCAATCACCAGCAGCATGGCGTTACGAAAGACATGCTTGCGCATAATATTGCGCTCGCTAACACCTTTGGCACGCGCCGTCACCACGTACTGTTTACGGATCTCATCGAGGAAAGAGTTTTTCGTCAGCATGGTCAGCGCGGCGAAACCGCCAATCACCGTCGCCAGTACCGGCAGGGCGATATGCCACAGATAGTCGGTTATTTGCTTATACCACGGTAAGGTGTCGAAACTGGCCGACACCAGCCCGCGCAGCGGGAAGAAATCGTAATAGCTGCCGCCGGCGAAGAAAATAATCAACATAATGGCGAACAGGAACGGCGGAATGGCGTAACCAATAATGATGAATGCGCTGCTCCAGATATCAAAGCGGCTACCGTTGTAGACCGCCTTACGAATACCGAGAGGAATCGATACCAGATAGATAATCAGCGTGCCCCACAGGCCAATCGTCACCGAAACCGGCAGGCTGTCTTTAATTAATTGCAGTACCGACGCGCTGCGAAACAGGCTGTCGCCAAAGTCGAAGCGCACGTAATCCCACAGCATCGTAAAGTAGCGCTGGTACATCGGCTTATCAAAACCGTAACGCTTTTTGATCTCTTCAATCACTTGCGGATCAAGACCGCGGCCGCCGCGATAGTGGCTGTCATTACTCAATACATCGCCGACGCCGGTGCGCGCATGGGTCGCACCCATTCCGCCCCCGCCGCCACCCGGCAGGTTGTTCTGATCGCCAAACTCAATCGCCGCGATGGCCTGGTCAACCGGCCCGCCGGGGGCGATCTGCACGATAAAAAAGTTGATGGTGATGATGGCCCAGATTGTGGGAATGATCAGCAATAACCGCCGAATGATGTACGCGCCCATCCCTTCTCCTTACCGTCTGGCGGCGGGCAATTTTGCCGCCTTGTTGACGTCATACCACCAGGTGTCAAAACCCAGCGAGTAGACGGGGCGAATGCCGGGCATAGAAAATTTATCCCAGTATGCGACGCGATCGGCGGCCATATACCACATTGGCAGCATGTAATAGTTCCAGGTCAGGACGCGATCCAGCGCGCGTCCGAGGGGCAGCAGTTTCTCTTTATTGCCCTGCCAGCGATTGATCTGCTCAATCAGGTTATCCACCGCCGGGTTTTTAACCCCGGGCGCGTTATAAGAAGAGTCAATGTATTGCGAGCTCCAGGAGATTTGCAAATCGCCGCTCGGCCACGGCTGCGCACGCCACAGACGCGGCATCATATCGTAATCACGGCTGCGCATACGGTTGGTGGCCTGCGAGTTGTCCACCTGGCGGACCTCAAGGGTGATACCGAGCCGCGCCAGGTTATGCTGAAAGGGCAGTACCCACTGCGTATTGCCCCCGGATGGCAGCAGCAATTCAAAGGTAAAAGGCTTGCCGGTTTGAGCATTAACGCGTTGTTGGTTTTTCAGTACCCAGCCGGATTCCGTCAGTAATTTATCGGCTTTCAGCAGGTTCTCCCGGTCGTAACCATCACCTTTTGATTGGGCCGGCGTATAAATGGAGGTAAACACTTCCGGCGGCAGCTGTTCTTTTAGCGGTGCCAGCAGCGTCAGTTCATCGGCATCGGGATAGTTGCGCGCCGCATATTCGGTGTTCTGGAAATAGCTGTTTGCCCGGCTGTACGCGCCATAAAACAGCGCTTTGTTCATCCATTCAAAATCAAAGGCCAGCGACACCGCTTCGCGCACGCGCCTGTCGCTGAATATCGGATGGGTGATGTTAAACGCCAGCCAGCGCGTATCCTGGGCTGAAGTGTTGGGCTTTTCATCTTTAACGATATAGCCGCGGCTGAAATTGGTGCCGATATAGCGCGTCGCCCAGTTTTTCGCGCTCTCTTCGCTGCGCAGATCGTAAGCACCGGCTTTAAACGCTTCAAACGCCACATTGTCATCGAGATAGTAGTCATAGCGAATATTGTCGAAGTTCCAGCGCCCCTGATTGACGGGCAGATTGACGCCCCAGTAATCGCGCACGCGGGTATAGGCAACGTATTGCCCCATACGCCAGCTACTGATGCGATACGGCCCACTGCCCAGCGGCGGGCGCGGTAGCGGATCGCTGAGCTTATGGTCCTTCCAGAACTTCTCCGGCAGGACCGGCAGCGTTAGCAGGCTGAGCATGTCCTCTTTACCCGGCTTCGCAAGCTCAATACGCACGGTTAACGGCGCAATGGCTTTTACGCTGGTGCCTTTATAGACCAGGCGAAATTGCGGCACGCCTTCGGTCATAAACTTCTGAAAGGTAAAGGCGACATCGCTGGCGCGGATCGGTGAGCCATCGTGAAAGGTCGCGTGCGGATTGAGGCTTATCTCCATCCACGAAAAATCGTCGGCGTAGCGCGCCAGTTCTGCGACCAGCGGGTAGTAACTGCCGGGTTCATCGTCCGAGGTGGTAAATAGTGCGTCATACAGGGATTCGGTGCGCACTGCCGCATTGCCGCGCAGGGCGAAACGGTTGAAGTTGTCGAAGGTGCCTGGCACCGATAGCGTGATATTGCCGCCTTTTGGCGCGGCGGGATTAACATAATCGAAATGGGTAAAATTAATGGCGTATTTAGGTTCGCCAATAACGGCGAATGAGCTGCTCTCTTTTATGGTTTCCGCCTGAGCAAACAGGCTGACAAAAGCCAGCAATAACGCTGAGATACGCACAAACTTCATCCGGTGTGTTCCTTTATCCTGCAAGGCGACAGGCACGCTAAACCCTTATCATTGAATAATAAGGGAGGCTACGCCCGATGTGAAATTATTCACGCTACAGCATGAGGTTGAAATTCGGCGGTTGCCAGGCGGCAAACTGCTCAAGGGTCAGCGGGTGGCTAAAAAGAAAACCCTGCATATAATGAATGCCGTGCTCACGCAGCCATCGGGCTTGTTCTGGCGTTTCAACGCCCTCTGCAATGGTGAGCATATCGAGGCGGTTGGCGAGCGCCAGTACGGCATCCAGCACCGGGGAGGTAACGGTTTCCGTACCGATAGCGTTAACGAAACCACGGTCAATTTTCAGGTAATCCAGCGTGAACTTTTCCAGATAGATGAGTGCGCTATGGCCAGTACCAAAATCATCGATCGCAACGTGATAGCCTTCACTGCGCAGCGCTTGAAAGCGTTGCGCGACTTCAGTGTAGCGCAGCATATCGCGCTCGGTAATCTCCAGCACGAGTTTGAAATGGCGCGGGGGCAGAGAGCGGTCGAAGGCGCGAATATCATCAAGAAAGTGGTCGGCATGCAGATGGCCCGGTGCGATATTAACGCCCAGCTTGGCACCCGGCGGCAGCAGTTTTTGCAATAGCGGCGCATCGCGCGCAATTAAATCAAACAGATGCAACGTCAGCGGTACGATAAGCTGCTGCGCTTCAGCAAAGGGGATAAAGGTATCCGGCGCTATTTCTCCGGCGGTGGGATGCCGCCAGCGCAGCAGCACTTCGACGCCGGTGATGTGCAAATCTTTCGCACAGATCACCGGTTGATAAACCACATAAAACTGGTCGCGCTTGATGCCGGTGAGGATCTCTCTGCCCGGGCGCACATGGTTATAAAGCACAAAAGCGGTCAGTAATCCCACCAGCATTCCGAAGGTTGCGCCCAGTAGCGCCGCGAACTGAATATCCTGGGTACGCCATTTCTGCGCAAAGAGGTACAGGGTTATCGGCGAATCTTCAATGTGCGTGGTTAAAATGGGTGGCTGCGGGATTTGGCTCAGGGTTATCAGTCCGCCAGAAAAGGTCGAAACGGCTCGATCGCCGATGCCTAACGCGATGCCGGTCATCTCCGGCTGTTGCGAGGTGTAAAGTGAATAGGGCGTCAAATTGATATTCAGCGTGGCGAAGACGCCGCGATGATCCAGCAATGGGCTGCGAAACCAGAAACCGATCGCCGGTTTGTCAGGCAACATTGGCGTACCGGGTAATAACACCATATCGCTGTTTTTTTGCAGATCGATATCCGGCACCAAATCTTTCATTGCCATTCGCATCTCGCCGGTAGCAGAGGAGCAAAAGGCGTAGCTGTCTTTTACCAATAAAAACGCGCGTACGTTCATGCTGAATGCGGCGCGAGAGGTCAGTTCGCTGGCAACCTGATGGCAATCATTAATGGTCAGGGGCTGGAGGGATTCGGATGTCGCACGGATATCGCTAAGATAGCCCGTAAGCCAGGAGTGCATGCTGGCGAGTAGCGTATCGTATTTGTCCTGCTGGCGCTGCTGTTCGAACCATAATTGACACCCGCCGGCGAGCAAAGCCGCACTCAGACCGACAAGCAGGCTGGTCAGCGCTAATTTACGCCTGAAAGAAAAAGAGCGGGTGAACATGATGTTAAACCCATTTTTGAGATTCGTGGCGGCGTCGTGGTTTCGCTGGACTATAACCTGAAAAGGGGAATAAAGCCTATTGCAGGCATAAAAAAACACTACCGGAGCAGTGTTTTTTTATGCCTGATGCCAGCCAAGGGAAAACGGCATCAGGTGATTAGCTGCGTGTCAGGATCCGTCGCGCTTCGTTGTAGCGCTTCTTCCAGTAGGGTTCATCCATGCTTGAAATCATCACACCGTTGCTGGTGGAAGCATGCACAAACTGGTTATTACCGATGTAGATACCAACATGTCGGCCGGTAGAACCCGCTTTAAACAGAACCAGATCGCCGGTGCGCAAACTGGTGCGCGAAATAGACTTACCGGTTTCCTGCTGTTCCCAGGTCGAGCGAGGCAGCTCTAAACCAAACTGTTCACGGAAGGTGCGCTGCACGAAGCCGGAGCAATCAATGCCTTTTTTGGTGTCGCCGCCCAAACGGTAGCGAACGCCTTTCCAGTTAGCATACTGGTCCATAATGCGGCCTTTGACGTCCAGATTACGTACCATATTCTCAAATTCATCCTGAGAGGCTTGCAGTGAAGAGGTATCTTCGCCCACAGCAAGCGTCTCAGAATGCACGTTCTTTGCGGTATTTGTAGAACAAGCTGAAAGCAGAACCGCTACTGCAATCGCGGGTATCGCCCGCACGATATATCTCAAAATCGGTTGAGATTTGACCATGTTGCTTATTTTCCCTTGAAGTCCTTAACGATAAATATCGTTATAAAAAATGCCAACGCAGCGAGATTAATTATCTGAATGGATCGAGACAAATACTCTGACGTAATTTTGTGGAACAACGCACACTCTTACGTGCAATGAGAATTAAGAGCACTCTTTGCCACAAGACGAACCGAGGTTACCTGATCATCTTCGGCATGGCGAGAAGTTTTCTTTAATTTTTTATAAGAAATTGTGATATAGGAAACACAGGTCACAGAGTGGTGAAAAAATCATCGATTTAGTTTAAATAGCGGACAAATTACGCTTTTTTTAACGGATTGTTATCGATAAAGAGTGAAAAAATTAGGTCGTAACCGGGATTTAACGTCAGGGATCGACAACGATCCCTGATGAATGGTCGCCAGGGATAAACTTAATTTGTATATATTTTGTTATTTCCGGGTAAAAAACTATCAAACAAGGAAATTATTTTATCGCTAAGTGGCGTTAACAAACACCACGGCAAACCAATTAATACCGCCGACAGAGAACCGACGACAATATCGGTTAACCAATGTGCGCCAATCATCACTCGCGGAAAGGCAAAAACCACAAAAATAACCAGCGCGATAAAAAAGGCTTTATGACCAAAATAGCGCCACATTACCCCGGCGAAAATAAGGAGCATCATGCCATGATCGCCTGGGAAGCTGTCTTTAGATGCGTCCTTGGTAGGAAAATCGAGCAGATCGCGCACCCGATGGATATCGGTAAAGAACAGCGACGGGCTGGCGCGTTGCACCGGCATCAGGTGCTGGGCCAACTGGTTAATCACCACCGCGATTAGCAGCATGGCCAGGCCGATGAGCAGGATATGGCGGCGGCCGGAGGGATCTGCTTTCAGCCAGAAAGAGAGCATTAACAACCCCATTGCCACCAGCGAACAGGCGTCAAAGGCGCGGTTATTGGTCAGCGCCACCAGCCACAGGTAAGCACGGCTTTGGGTTAACCCATGGTTAAAGAAATGAAATATGGCAGAATCCAATGGGAACCAAAAACCGTGGTTCGCTGGCAAGTACCAGCATAAAAATAGTGCCAGTCCGGCGGCATTAAGCAAAAAAATAAGCGGTAAACGAGTTTTCATTACGAGTCTATTTCAATTAACACAGATGCAACGTTAGTGTGCTTAACTTAAACGAAGCTTCAACAGAGCGGACTGAAGGGCGTTCCAGTCCGCCTCGGAAGCACTAATTAGCTCGATTCGGCTATCTGGCGGCGCGACATTTTGCGTTTCAATATGCAAATCCTGGCCCTGGCGGTTTACACGCACCAGCCCCTCTGCAATGCGCATCACACCCTTAACCCTTTCAACGGGGGCCAGACGCGCCCACTCCAGTAAACCGATAGTGTCAAACACCGTCTCTTCATCAAAAATCCAGCCGCAGGCGAAATGGCCCTGGCCGCGATTGAGGCTGCGACGCCAGCGCTGGTTCGCCGGTAAGCTCAGCGCCGCAAGGCCGCGTTTATCTGCATGCGCGTGATCGTGGGCGGCGCTGGCGGGCAACTGACGCAGATTACGTCGTGGAAGGTCGAGCAGCGTGCCGTCAATTGCGCCCTGGGTGGCGCTAACCTGCAGACGGTCATCGCCATATTCTGCCCACCATTTTTCAAACGCCTGTTGGCTCTGCGGCGTGGCGCGGTCCTGCTTGTTAGTCACAATAATATCCGCCGACGCCAGTTGGTCGCGGAAGTTCTCATTGGTGAGATACTTTTCCTCCAGCAGCTGGCGCGGATCCAGTAAGCAGAGCGTGGCGCGCAGGTCTATCCAGGGTTCGTACACCGGCGCGGTAAGGATATCGAGGATCTGTTTTGGGTGACCGAGCCCCGTCGGCTCAATCAGCAGGCGATCGGGTTTTCCCTGGCGCAGCAGCGTATTCAGACCCACCTGCATTGGCAGACCATTGACGCAGCACATGCAGCCGCCCGGGATCTCTTTTAGCAGCGCGCCGCTGTCTGCCAGCAGTGCGCCATCAATCCCCACTTCACCAAATTCATTCACCAGCACCGCCCACTTTTCCTGCGGGTCTTTATTGGCCAGCAAATGCAAAATTGACGTGGTTTTGCCACTTCCGAGAAAGCCGGTAATGAGATTGGTTTTGGTCACAGGTGCTCCAGACGTCTTGGTAATTAGCGTGTGACTGACGATCCTGGCGAAAAAAGCGCGAAAAGAGAAGGGCGCGGACGGTGTAACAGCACTAACCGTCCGCTTAAACCGCAGAAAGTGTTAAATTCCGAGCGCGCGTTTTACCGCAGCGTGAGCGCCATCCGTCGTCAACTCTCGCCATGCCTGGTGAACGGCATCAACAAATTCAGGGCTGCTCGGCAGTTCACTGCCAAAGACCTCTTTCAGGGTTAACAGGGCCGTGACCCGCTCATTAACGCTACTGGTTTCGACAATCGCGCGGATTTTATCCGCCAGCGGATCGCGAATATCGATGACTTCACCCGCGTCATCCCTGCCGCTGACATAACGCATCCAGCCGGCAATACCCAGCGCCAGCAGCGGCCATGCAGTTTTACGCTCCAGATGAACACGTACGCCATCGAGCATACGCTGCGGCAGCTTCTGGCTGCCGTCCATGGCGATTTGCCAGGTGCGGTGCTTCAGCGCCGGGTTAGAAAATCGCTCAATCAGGCTGTTGGCATAAGCGGTAAGGTCAACCCCCTGAATGCGCAGCGTCGGGGCCTGCTCGTCCAGCATCAGGCGGCGCACCGCCGAGCGAAACGCCTCATCCTGCATACAATCACTGATATGCGCGAAGCCCGCCAGATAACCGAGATAAGCCAGAAACGAGTGGCTACCGTTGAGCATGCGTAACTTCATCTGCTCCCAGGGCTGCACATCCTGCACCAGCTGTACGCCCGCCACTTCCCACTCGGGACGGCCGGCGACAAAATTATCCTCTATTACCCATTGGATAAACGGCTCGCAGCTAATCGCGCAGGGATCGAATACGCCCAGCAGGTCAGCGATTTCCGCCAGCGATTCGTCCGTTGCCGCCGGCACGATACGATCGACCATCGTAGAGGGGAAAGTAACATGCTCTGCTATCCACTGTGCCAGCTCCGCAGAGCGGGTTTGCGCCATACCCAGCACGGCGTTTTTTACAATATGTCCATTATCGGGAATATTATCGCAGGAGAGCACGGTAAACGGCGCCAGCCCGCGAGCGCGGCGGCGGGAAAGGGCTTCCACCAGAATACCGGGTGCGGAATGCGGTTCGTCAGGATGTTTAAGATCGTGGGCAATACGCGGCTGGCTGAGATCCAGTTTGCCGCTGGCCGGATCGATGCAGTAGCCTTTTTCGGTAATGGTCAGGGAAACAATCGCCACCTGCGGTTCACAGAATTTTTCAATAATGGCGGGCAGTGAATCGAGCTTAGCGTTGAGGCATTCATTGACTGCGCCAATAATAATCGGCTGATTGCCCGCCGCCCCTTTTTCCAGCACGGTATATAAATGGTCTTGTTCACGCAGCTGCGCCATTAAGACATCGCCGCTGAACAGGCTGATTTCGCAAATGCCCCAGTCGCCGCCTTGCGCATTCAGCACCCGATCCGTCAGTAGCGCCTGATGCGCACGATGGAAAGCGCCAAAACCAAAATGGACAATGCGCGAGCGCAGTTGAGCGCGGTCATAACTGGGCTGCTGTACCGTGGCGGGAAGTGTGACCGAGGCGATTGTTTTCATCTATATACACCTGATTAACCAATAATTAACAAGATGCAGTGTAAAGTTATATGACAGCAAAAAGAATTGGTATGCCGTAATTATCCGGGGAATGTGAGCTGGATCAATCATTGTGGTGGGAAGATTTGACCGTTATCGTTAAGCATGTATGGTAGTCGTCATGATGTAATATGCATTGGTATAACAACTTTGTAGAGGGTAAGGCAATGGAACAAACCTGGCGTTGGTATGGACCGAACGATCCGGTATCGCTTGATGATGTGCGTCAGGCAGGCGCAACAGGTGTCGTGACCGCACTGCACCATATTCCGAACGGCCAGGTGTGGCCGGTGGAAGAGATCAAGGCGCGTCAGGCGCTGCTGGCGGAAAAAGGGCTGGTCTGGTCGGTGGTAGAAAGTATTCCGGTGCATGAAGAGATTAAAACCCACACCGGGCAGTACGATACCTGGATTGCCAATTATCAGCAAAGCATCCGCAACCTGGCGGCCTGCGGTATTGATACCGTCTGCTACAACTTTATGCCGATCCTCGACTGGACGCGTACCGATCTCGAATATGAGCTGCCGGACGGCTCCAAAGCGCTGCGTTTTGACCAGATCGCTTTCGCCGCTTTCGAGCTGCATATTCTGAAGCGCAAAGGTGCCGAAGCCGATTACAGCGACGAAGAACAGCGTCAGGCGCAGGCGTACTTTAACGCCATGAGCGAAGCGGAAGTGGAAAAGCTGACGCGCAATATTATTGCCGGTTTGCCGGGCGCTGAAGAGGGTTACACCCTTGAGCAGTTCCACGCCCGTCTTGCTGAATATGACGGTATCGACAAAGCGCAGCTGCGTGAAAACATGGCCTACTTCCTGCGCGCTATCGTACCGGTGGCCCAGCAAGTGGGCGTGCGAATGGCGGTGCATCCGGACGATCCGCCGCGCCCGATCCTCGGCCTGCCGCGTATTGTTTCGACTCTCGAAGATATGCAGTGGCTAAAAGAGGCGGTCGACAGCATCAATAACGGTTTCACTATGTGCACCGGCTCTTACGGCGTGCGTGCGGATAACGATTTAGTGCAGATGATCGAGACCTTTGGCGATCGCATTCACTTTACCCATCTGCGCTCAACCTGCCGCGAAGATAACCCGAAAACCTTCCATGAAGCGGCGCACCTGCAAGGCGATGTGGATATGGTGTCGGTGGTGGCCGCCATTCTGGGCGAAGAGCAGCGCCGTAAAAAAGCGGGCGATCTGCGTCCGATTCCGTTCCGCCCGGATCACGGCCATCAGATGCTGGACGATCTGCGCAAGAAAACCAACCCAGGCTATTCGGCGATCGGTCGTTTGAAAGGGATGGCGGAAGTGCGCGGCGTTGAGCTGGCGCTGAAAAAAACCGTGTTCCGCGACCTGCTCTGATAGGGTTCTGCGGAAAGTAAAAAGCCACTTCAGTTCACACTGAAGTGGCTTTTTTAATGCCTTGCCGTATTAGTCAGCGCGGCCCATATAGCGGCGCTCTTCGATATGAATACGGATTTTTTCGCCGGTGGTCAGATACTCGGGTACCTGCACCACCAGCCCGGTGGAAAGGGTTGCCGGTTTGGTACGGGAGCTGGCGGAAGCGCCTTTAATACCCGGTGCGGTTTCCACGATTTCCAGATCCACCGTCTGTGGCAGTTCCAGCGCCAGCAGCTGGCCATCCCACAGCAGAACCTGCATATCCGGCATGCCGCCTTCCGGGATAAACAGCAGTTCTTCTTCGATCTGCTCTTTATTAAAGGTATACGGCGTATAGTCTTCTTTATCCATAAACACGTATTCGTTGCCGTCAACATAAGAGAAGTCGACAAAACGACGGTTCAGGGTCACGGTATCAAGGATATCGTCGCCTTTAAAACGCTCTTCTACTTTCAGCCCGCTACGGACATCGGAAAAACGCATTTTGTAAAGGGTTGCCGCGCCGCGGGCGCTCGGTGACTGAATATCAATATCTTTCACAATCAGCAGTTTGCCGTTGTAATTCAGCACCATACCTTTTTTAATTTCGTTCGCTCTTGGCATTGCAAGGGTCCTGTAAATTGAAAATAACGAAAATATCGCGACAAACTACTCGCGAGGGCCTTTTCAGGCAAGTGGAATTGGAGAGTTTTGCGTTCACTGGATAAAAGATGGTAGCTTGCCCCTCTACGCGCAGCCCGCGCGCCTGATTAAAGAGAGTTTCTATGGAATGCCGCCCGGACTGCGGAGCCTGCTGTACCGCCCCGTCCATCAGTAGCCCGATCCCCGGCATGCCCAACGGTAAACCGGCCAATACTCCCTGCGTTCAGCTTGACGAACAACAGCGCTGCAAAATATTTACCTCGCCGCTGCGCCCGAAAGTGTGCGCCAGTCTGCAGCCGGACCGCGAGATGTGCGGGACAAACCGCGAACAGGCGCTCGTCTATCTGCTCGACCTTGAACGCCAAACCGCGCCTTAACTATCTCTGATACGGCTGAGACAGACTTGCGTGGCGAGCGTCATCGCCCGCGCTATCCAGAACACCGTATTCTAGCGCCAGCTCTCCGCCGCCACGCCGGTCACTGAACCGGCGATAATCCAGCCAGCGCGCATGGTATGAGTATAAAGGGTGGTCGCAGAACCCGCCTGGCCGGGCATCAGATCCTGCAAACAGAGCATGCCGATATAGATAGCATTTAGCGGCTGCAAGGCAAGCAGCATCGGCGATTCTGCCGTCAGCACTCCAGCAAAGATAAGATCCCCGCCACGCCGTTTAAACCTCAATAAATTAAAACTGTATTTCAACTATTGCCTTAAGGCTGATGGATGCTGAACGTTAAAAGCTGAAGGAATATTTTGCTTCAGCAAATGAGCCGTACGTGCTGACGAAATGTGCAGTACCTCAAAATTCTGTGATGAGAATTAAGAGAATTCTTGCTAGCGGAATAAAAAAGGTGAAGACTTCTTGAAACGTTTCAGCGTCATCACGTTATGTCTGAACAGCGTCGGTGGCGAATTATTTCCCAGCAAAGCTGAAACGATTCAATTCAGCGAGAGAGGGTCACATGTTCCAGTTATCCGTTCAGGACATTCATCCCGGCCAGCAGGCCGGTAATAAAGAAGAGGCCATCCGCCAGATAGCCGCAGCACTGGCGCAGGCAGGTAACGTCGCCGACGGTTATGTCGACGGCATGCTGGCGCGCGAAGGGCAAACCTCAACCTATCTCGGTAATGGCATCGCCATTCCTCACGGTACCACCGACACGCGCGACCAGGTGCTGAAAACCGGGGTAAAAGTTTTCCAGTTCCCGCAGGGCATTCTATGGAGCGAAGGCCAGGTGGCTTATGTCGCCATCGGTATCGCCGCCAGCTCCGATGAACATCTTGGTCTGCTGCGTCAGCTGACCCATGTGCTGAGCGATGATTCCGTTGCCGCCCAGCTGCAATCCGCCACCACAGCTGAAGAGCTGCGCGCGTTGCTGATGGGCGAAAAGCAGGGCGCTTCTCTGAAACTCGATAACGAAACTTTAACCCTCGATGTTGCCGCCAGCGACCTGATCACCCTACAGGCGCTGAACGCTGCGCGCCTGAAAGAAGCGGGTGCCGTTGACGCTGCCTATGTTACCCGCGCGATTAACGAAAAACCGCTGAACCTGGGTCAAGGCATCTGGCTGAACGACAGTGCTGAAGGCAACCTGCTCAGCGCCGTCGCCGTAAGCCGTGCGGCAAGCTCGTTTGAAGTGGACGGCGAACGTGCCGCGCTGCTGGTTAGCGTGGCGATGGTTGATGAGCAGCCGGTTTCGGTACTCAAGCGCCTGAGCGAACTGCTGCTGAACAATAAAGGCGGCCTGCTGGTGGATGCGGATGCCGCTACCTTGCTGGCGCTGCTGACCAGCGACGATGCCGTGGCTGAAGATGTGCTGAGCGCCGAGTTTGTGGTGCGTAACGAGCACGGTTTACACGCGCGTCCGGGCACTATGCTGGTGAATACCATTAAGCAGTTCAACAGTGAAATTACCGTGACCAATCTTGATGGCAGCGGTAAACCGGCTAACGGCCGCAGCCTGATGAAAGTGGTCGCGCTCGGCGTGAAAAAAGGACACCGTCTGCGTTTCACCGCCCAGGGCGATGATGCGGAACAGGCGCTGAAAGCGATTGGCGAAGCAATTGCCGCCGGTCTCGGGGAGGGAGCATAAATGAGCAGACGCGTAGCAACAATTACCCTTAATCCAGCCTACGATCTGGTGGGGTTCACGCCGGAGATTGAACGCGGCGAAGTCAATCTCGTACGCACCACCGGCCTGCATGCGGCCGGGAAAGGGATCAACGTCGCGAAAGTGCTGAAAGATCTCGGCATCGATGTGACGGTGGGCGGTTTCCTGGGTAAAGACAATCAGGATGGTTTTCAGCAACTGTTCAGCGAGCTGGGCATTGCTAACCGTTTCCAGGTGGTGCAGGGGCGTACCCGCATCAACGTCAAGCTGACGGAAAAAGACGGTGAAGTCACCGATTTCAACTTCTCCGGTTTTGAAGTGACGCCTGCCGACTGGGAGCGTTTTGTTAACGACTCGCTGACCTGGCTTGGTCAGTTCGATATGGTTTGCGTCAGCGGCAGCCTGCCGTCCGGCGTCAGCCCGGAAGCCTTTACCGACTGGATGACGCGCCTGCGTAGCCAGTGCCCGTGCATTATTTTCGACAGCAGCCGTGACGCGCTGGTCGCAGGTCTGAAAGCCGCGCCGTGGCTGGTGAAACCCAACCGCCGCGAGCTGGAAATCTGGGCGGGCCGCAAATTGCCAGACTTGAAGGACGTTATTGAAGCCGCTCACGCCCTTCGCGAACAGGGGATCGCCCACGTGGTGATTTCGCTGGGCGCAGAAGGGGCGTTGTGGGTTAACGCTTCGGGTGAATGGATTGCCAAACCGCCGTCAATGGAAGTGGTAAGCACCGTTGGCGCAGGGGATTCAATGGTTGGCGGGCTGATTTATGGCCTGCTGATGCGTGAATCCAGTGAACATACATTACGCCTGGCCACCGCTGTTGCTGCACTGGCGGTAAGTCAGAGTAACGTAGGGATTACCGACCGTACCCAGTTAGCCGCGATGATGGCGCGTGTTGACTTAAAACCCTTCAACTAACAGCAGGAGAGGCATAATGAAAACGCTGCTGATTATAGACGCTGAACTCGGGCAGGCTCGCGCGTATATGGCGAAAACCTTGCTGGGCGCGGCGGCGCAGAAAGCAAATTTGCAATTTATTGATAACCCTGGCGAAGCTGAACTGGCGATCGTTTTGGGGCGTCAAGTACCTGCCGACAGCGCGCTGGACGGCAAAAGAGTGTGGTTGGGCGATATTAATCGCGCCGTTGCGCATCCGGAACTGTTCCTGAGCGAAGCGAAAAACCACGCTGCAGCCTATGTCGCGCCTGCTGTCTCGACGGTCGTTCCCGCCAGCGCAGGCCCGAAACGCATCGTGGCGATCACCGCTTGCCCGACGGGTGTTGCACACACCTTTATGGCGGCGGAATCCATTGAAACCGAAGCTAAAAAACGTGGCTGGTGGGTAAAAGTTGAAACCCGTGGCTCCGTCGGGGCTGGCAATGCCATTACCGCAGAAGAGGTGGCACAGGCGGATCTGGTGGTGGTTGCCGCCGACATCGAAGTGGATCTGGCGAAATTTGCCGGTAAGCCGATGTACCGCACCTCAACGGGCCTCGCGCTGAAGAAAACGGCGCAGGAACTGGATAAAGCCGTTGCTGAGGCGAAACCTTATCAGCCGTCGGGCAAAGGGGCTTCTGACGCTGCGGAAGGTAAAAAAGAGAGCGCGGGCGCTTACCGTCATCTGCTGACCGGTGTCTCCTATATGCTGCCGATGGTGGTCGCAGGCGGTCTGTTGATTGCGCTCTCCTTTGCCTTTGGGATTACCGCATTTAAAGAAGAAGGGACGCTGGCGGCGGCGCTGATGAAAATCGGCGGCGGTTCAGCTTTCGCCCTGATGGTGCCGGTGCTGGCCGGCTTTATCGCCTTCTCCATCGCTGACCGTCCGGGTCTGACGCCGGGCCTTATCGGCGGCATGCTGGCGGTCAGCACCGGTTCCGGTTTTATTGGCGGTATCATCGCCGGCTTCCTCGCGGGTTATCTGGCGAAAGGTATCAGTAAAGGCCTGAAGCTGCCGCAAAGTATGGAAGCGCTGAAACCGATTCTGATCATTCCGCTGGTCTCCAGCCTGATAGTCGGCTTAGCGATGATTTACCTGATCGGTACGCCGGTAGCGAAAATCCTTGCCGGTTTGACCTCCTGGCTGCAAACCATGGGCACGGCTAACGCCGTTCTGCTGGGCGCAATCCTCGGCGGCATGATGTGTACCGATATGGGTGGTCCGGTGAACAAAGCGGCCTACGCTTTCGGTGTCGGTCTGCTGAGTAGCCAGGCGTACGCACCGATGGCGGCGATTATGGCAGCCGGTATGGTGCCGCCGCTGGCGATGGGTCTGGCGACGCTTGTTGCCCGCAACAAGTTTGACAAAGGTCAGCGTGAAGGCGGTAAAGCGGCGCTGGTGCTGGGCCTGTGCTTTATCTCCGAAGGGGCTATCCCGTTCGCGGCCCGCGATCCGATGCGTGTTCTGCCGTGCTGTATCGCCGGGGGCGCGCTGACGGGCGCCATCTCCATGGCGATTGGCGCAAAACTGATGGCACCGCACGGTGGTCTGTTTGTCCTGCTGATCCCAGGCGCTATCACGCCGGTACTGGGTTACCTGTTCGCAATCGTGGCGGGTACGCTGGTGGCAGGTCTGGCGTATGCCTTCCTGAAACGCCCGGAAAACGAAGCCGTAGCGAAAGTTGCATAATGTCCTGACTGAGAAAGACGAAGGGCCGCATCGCGGCCCTTTTTTTATACTTTGTGCAGTAAGGGAAGGGGTTCAGGCAGGGGTTTCAACGTACTGCTGGGCTTTCAGCCAGGCAATCTCTTCGCCCCAGATATCCGGGTTAATGGTTTCCAGAATCATCGGAATGCCGTCGAAACGCTCATCGCGCATGATCCAGCGAAACGCGTCATGACCAATATTGCCTTCGCCGAGGCTGTGATGACGGTCAACCCGGCTGCCAAAGCCACTTTTTGCGTCATTCAAATGCATGCCGCGTAAGTACTGAAAACCGACTATGCGTTCGAACTCCGTAAAGGTCTCCGCCGTGGCCTGTTCGCTGCGTAAATCATAGCCAGCGGCAAAGGCGTGGCAGGTATCGATACAGACGCCGACGCGGGATTTGTCTTCCACCCCGTCAATGATGGCCGCCAGATGCTCAAACTTAAAGCCGAGGTTGCTGCCCTGACCGGCAGTATTTTCAATCACCGCGGTGACGCCTTGCGTCTGCGCCAGCGCAATGTTGATGGATTCGGCGATTCGCGCCAGACATTTATCTTCATCAATTTGCATCAGATGGCTGCCCGGATGGAAGTTCAGCAGCGTCAGCCCCAGTTGCTGGCAGCGGGCCAGTTCATCGACAAACGCCTCGCGGGATTTTTCCAGCGCCTCGCTCACCGGATGGCCTAGGTTTATCAGATAACTGTCGTGGGGCAGGATCTGACCGGGGGTGAAATGGTGTTGTTCGCAGGCGGCTTTAAACGCGTCGATGGTCTCTGTGCTCAGGGGCGCGGCGCGCCACTGACGCTGGTTTTTGGTAAACAGCGCAAACGCAGTGGCACCAATTTCAGCCGCTCGAATAGCGGCATTGGCTACGCCGCCGGAGGCGCTGACATGCGCACCAATGTATTTCATAAACACTCCTGTAAAACCCGCCGGGGGAAAGCGCCCATCATAGCGGGTCTACAGGGAAGAGATGTAGTGGTTTATGCCATCAGGTGATGAACCGCCAGGTTAATTGCGCCGCCGCCAACAATCAGCCAAACAAACAGCAGCAATCCCATAATCATCGGTTTGGCCCCGGCGTTTTTCAGCGCGCTGACGTGAGTGGTTAATCCCAGCGCCGCCATCGCCATCGCCAGCAGCAGCGTATCCAGCGTGTTCAGCATGTTGACCACGTTTGTTGGTAACAGGTGAAAGGAGTTAAACACCGCTATCGCGACAAAACCGAGTGCAAACCACGGAATGGTGAGTTTACTTTTCTCGCCGCTATCCTGCGGGCTAAGTTGTTTTACGCGCGCCGCCAGTAGCAATAAAAACGGTGCCAGCATCATCACGCGCAGCATTTTTGCAATCACCGCCGCATCCTCGGTTTCCGGGCTAATGGCATGCCCGGCGGCAACCACCTGCGCCACTTCATGCACCGTTGAACCCACCCAAATTCCGTAGGTTTCCGGGCCGAACCACTGGGCCAGCAGCGGGTAAAGCGCCGGATAGATAAAGATCGCCAGCGTACCGAAAATCACTACCGTGGCGACGGCCACAGTGACTTTACTGGCCTGTGCTTTAACTACCGGCTCGGTCGCCAGTACCGCCGCCGCACCGCAAATACTGCTGCCCGCGCCAATCAGCCAACTGGTCTGTTTATCCAGGCCAAAGACTTTCTGCCCGAGAAAACAGGCCAGCATAAAGGTGCTTGAAAGCGTCAGCACATCAATGATTACGCCGCTGACGCCGACGTCAGCAATTTGCGAAAAGGTCAGGCGAAAGCCATACAGGATAATCCCAAGGCGTAACAGATGCTGCTTGGCGAACAGCACGCCGCCGTCACAATGGGCGTGCCATGCCGGATAAAAGGTATTGCCGAGAACCATACCGATAAGGATCGCCAGCGTTAAGGCGCTCAGGCCCAAACCCGCTACTGACGGGATCGCCCCCAGCCACAGCGCCGCGACGGTAATCAAGCCGGTCAGCAGCAAGCCGGGGATAAAATGCCAGGCCGGATGGCGTCGAGTGTGTACTGTGATGTCAGTCATAACCTTCTCCTCTTAACGATGAAAAGGGTAAAGGGGACTGGCTTAAAGGTAAAATTGATTATATGTTTATAACCAATCTCTATAAGTGGTAAGCGAACGGTTATGCATATTACATTACGCCAGCTGGAAGTTTTTGCTGAAGTGCTGAAAAGCGGCTCCACCACCCAGGCCTCGCAGCGCCTCGCGCTCTCTCAGTCTGCCGTTAGCGCCGCGCTGACGGATCTGGAAGGACAGCTCGGCGTGCAGCTGTTCGATCGCGTCGGCAAACGCCTGGTGGTTAATGAACATGGCCGTTTGCTCTATCCCCGCGCCCTGGCGGCGCTGGAGCAGGCGACGGAAATCGAGCAGCTGTTTCGCGAAGAGAATGGCGCTATCCGCGTGTTTGCCAGTAGCACCATTGGCAACTACATCTTGCCGGAGGTGATTGCCCATTATCGCCGGGATTTCCCCGATCTGCCGCTTGAGCTGAGCGTCGGCAACAGCCTGGACGTGATTAACGCCGTTGCGGATTTTCGCGTCGACATCGGCCTGATTGAAGGCCCGTGCCATACCGCCGAAATTATCGCCGAGCCGTGGCTGGAAGATGAGCTGGTAGTTTTCGCGCCGCCATCGTCTGCGCTGTTGCACGGGCGTGTCACGCTGGAGCAGCTGGCCGCCGCGCCGTGGATCCTGCGCGAACGCGGTTCCGGCACGCGGGAAATTGTCGACTATTTACTGCTGTCGCATTTGCCGCAGTTTCGTCTCGGCATGGAACTGGGTAATTCGGAAGCCATTAAACACGCGGTTCGCCATGGCCTGGGCATCAGCTGCCTGTCGCGGCGGGTGATTGCCGAACAGCTGGAGACCGGCAGCCTGGTCGAAGTGCCGATCCCACTGCCCCGGCTGGTGCGTACGCTGTGGCGCATCCATCATCGGCAAAAGCATCTCTCCAGCGCCTTAAACCGCTTTATCCGCTACTGTGACATTTGATTTCACGGCAGTATTGGCTCTGTATTGCTGGCGACGAACCCCGGCCCACTACAGCGTTGAAACGGGGCAGGTTAGTGAAATAGCCTGTCCCGGTAAACCTGGCGCGGGAAGTGTGTCAGCCTGCACTGATGCGAAAATCCCAGCAGACGGGGTGACATAAGCGCTAACTGCCACATCCCAGCCTGAAGACCTCCTTTCGTTCCCACTCACCTCATAATTTTGTTTACAGATTCGCAACATTTATCATTCACTGCTTTACTTATAATCCGCAGGCGATCATGAAGGTCTCTAATAAGAGGCGTTTTATGCCGGAAGGCCTGCGTTTCGTTTGCTACAATCGCGCCTCATTTTTTGTATGGATAGCATTTTCTTATGGTTTCCGAAACTAAAACCACAGAAGCGCCCACGCTTCGTCGAGAACTCAAGGCACGTCATCTGACGATGATTGCCATTGGCGGCTCCATCGGAACAGGCCTGTTTGTCGCTTCAGGGGCGACCATCTCCTCCGCTGGCCCCGGCGGCGCACTATTCTCTTATATCCTGATTGGCCTGATGGTCTATTTCCTGATGACCAGTCTGGGCGAACTGGCGGCGTATATGCCGGTTTCCGGTTCATTCTCCACCTATGGGCAGAAATACGTGGAAGAGGGCTTCGGCTTCGCGCTGGGCTGGAACTACTGGTACAACTGGGCGGTCACTATCGCCGTTGACCTTGTTGCCTCGCAGCTGGTGATGACCTGGTGGTTCCCGGATACGCCGGGCTGGATCTGGAGCGCGCTGTTCCTCGCGGTTATTTTCCTGCTGAACTACATCTCGGTGAAAGGCTTTGGCGAAGCGGAATATTGGTTCTCGCTGATTAAAGTCGCCACCGTCATCATCTTTATTGTGGTTGGCGTGATGATGATTTTCGGTATTTTCCAGGGCGAAAAACCGACCGGCTGGAGCAACTGGGCGATAGGCGATGCGCCGTTTGCCGGCGGCTTCTCGGCGATGATTGGCGTGGCGATGATCGTCGGCTTCTCCTTCCAGGGAACCGAGCTTATCGGTATCGCGGCGGGTGAATCGGAAGACCCGGAAAAGAACATTCCGCGCGCGGTGCGTCAGGTGTTCTGGCGTATTCTGCTGTTCTATGTGTTCGCCATCTTAATCATCAGCCTGATTATTCCTTATACGGATCCGAGCCTGCTGCGTAATGATGTGAAAGACATTAGCGTCAGCCCGTTCACGCTGGTGTTCCAGCATGCGGGACTGCTCTCGGCGGCGGCGGTAATGAATGCCGTTATTCTGACCGCCGTGCTGTCGGCGGGTAACTCCGGTATGTATGCCTCGACGCGTATGCTCTACACGCTGGCGTGCGATGGCAAAGCGCCGCGCATTTTCTCCAGACTGTCGAAAGGCGGCGTACCGCGTAACGCGCTATATGCCACTACGGTGATTGCCGGGCTGTGCTTCCTGACGTCGATGTTTGGTAATCAGACCGTTTACTTATGGCTGCTGAATACTTCCGGGATGACGGGCTTTATCGCCTGGCTGGGGATTGCTATCAGCCACTATCGTTTCCGTCGCGGCTATGTGGCCCAGGGCCGTTCGTTGGATGACCTGCCGTACCGCTCAGGGTTCTTCCCGCTGGGACCGATTTTTGCCTTTGTGCTGTGTCTGATAATCACCCTTGGGCAGAATTATCAGGCCTTCCTCGCAGATACCATTGACTGGGGCGCGGTCGCGGCCACCTATATCGGGATCCCGCTGTTCCTTATTATCTGGTTGGGGTATAAATGGACCAAAGGCACTCGTTTCGTACGCTATAGCGAAATGGAGTTTCCAGAACGATTTACCAAGTAAATTCACTCTTTAGCCCTCCGTCCGGAGGGTTTTTTTTGCGCTTAATTCTGCCCCGGCGGTTACGCTGCCGGGGCGGGGATTACTTCAGCAGATACTGCGCATGGAAGCGCAAATGATCTTCAATAAACGCGGCAATAAAGAAGTAACTGTGATCGTAGCCGGACTGAATGCGCAGCGTCAGCGGCCAGGATTTCTGCCGCGCCACTTCCGCCAGCCGCGCGGGCTGCAGCTGATCGGCGAGGAACTGATCGCTATCGCCCTGATCGATAAGCGTTGGAACAGCCTCTTGCTCACTGCTTTCCAGCATCAAGGCGCAGCTGTCCCATTCCCGCCACAGCCGGGTATCGTCCCCCAGATAAGCACTAAACGCTTTTTGTCCCCACGGTACCTGCATCGGGTTAACGATGGGGGCAAAGGCGGAAACGCTGGTATAGCGACCCGGATTTTTTAGCGCCATGATGAGCGCGCCATGTCCGCCCATCGAATGGCCGCTGATGGCACGGCGATCGCAGACGTTGAATTGTGACTCGATAAGCTGCGGCAATTCATCGCGCAGATACTCATACATACGGTAATGATCGGCCCACGGCTGCTGCGTGGCGTTAAGATAGAACCCTGCACCTTTACCCAGATCGTAACTGTCAGCATCGGCCACTTGATCACCGCGCGGGCTGGTATCCGGCATCACCAGCACAATCCCCAACTCGGCGGCCACGCGCTGCGCGCCGGCTTTGGTGGTGAAGTTTTCATCGTTACAGGTCAGGCCCGACAGCCAGTACAGCACCGGCGGCGGTGCGTCGCTGTATTGCGGCGGTAAAAAGAGGCTAAAGGTCATTGTGCAGTTCAGCACGCTGGAGTCATGTCGCCAGCGCTGCTGCCAGCCTTCAAAACAGCGGTGCTCTTCAAGCATTTCCATGCGGGGCTCCTTGGTAATGTACATCAATGATGTCGATAACATTTTGTCATCATACAGCCTATTGCCGCTCCTCTCTAACTTTTGCTTCCGCATAAAACCAACATGCTGCATCATAAATATAACTTTATATTAACAATTCTGGAGGGCAGGGATGGCGCGACGTGTGGCGCTGTGCGGGTTTATGGTGCTGGTGGTGGCGATGGGGATCGGACGTTTTGCCTTTACGCCACAGGTGCCCCTCATGATCCGCGATAGCCAACTTACGCTCACCAGCGCAGGCCTGGTGGCGGCGCTGAACTACCTTGGCTATCTGCTTGGCGCATGGGATGCCATGCGCGCGCGACGGCACATAGAAGTGCGTCTGTGGTTGGGGATTAGCGGCGCGGTGGCGCTGACCTTCCTCTCTGCATTAGCGGATAATGCATTGGTGCATGGCCTGCTGCGTCTGGTCATCGGCGCGATGAGTGGCTGGGCGATGGTGCTGATTGCCGCCTGGACCAATGAGCGGCTGGCACACGCCGGAAAACCGGGCCTCAGCGCGGCGGTGTTTGCCGGCCCCGGCGCGGGCATTGCCCTGAGCGGATTATTGGCGGTGGCGATTCAGGCTAAAGGTTTAAGCGCCGGGTCTGGCTGGCAGGTTTATGGCGTACTGGCACTACTGCTGGTTGCGCTGGTTGCCCGCTATTTGCCGCGCCCGGGCGAATGGCACCGGCCGGGGGAAAAGATGCAGCCGCTGCCGCTAACGGGCAATCTGAAACGGCTGGTGTGGAGCTATAGCCTTGCCGGATTCGGTTATATTTTACCGGCCACGTTCCTGTCACAAATGGCGGCGCTGCGCTTTCCTGGCAGTCTGTTTGCCCAGTTTGTCTGGCCGGTGTTTGGTGCCGCGTCGGTGGTGGGTATTGGCTTAAGTATACTGCTGCGTCACGTTGGGCACAGCCATCAGCGGCTGGCGCTGGTGCTGTGGCTGCAGGGCGCAGGCGTACTGGCGGCGTGGCTGCTGCCCGGTTTCAGCGGGCTGGTGTGTGGTGCGCTGCTGGTCGGCGGCGGTTTTCTCTGTGCGGTACAGCTTTCGCTACTGTATGGGCGCGAGCTCGCGCCAAACCATACGCGCTATATGGCCGGGTTATTGACCACCGGTTATGCGATGGGGCAACTTGTCGGGCCGATGACCTCGGCGCTCTCCACCTGGCTTACGCAGCGGCTGGAACCGGCCCTTGGCGTGGCGGCATTTGCTCTGCTCATTGGCGGGTTATTAGTGTGGAAACCCAGGCCTTGAAAGGCGGCGGCGATTAGAATAATTATCATCAGTGGACTGGATTATGTGCGCAAGCTCACGCACAATGTTCCCTCGCTTTGCGTTAATCACGCGAGGTTCGCCCCACCTGCAGGAGAATAAAAAAATATGCCATCACTCAGTAAAGAAGCGGCGCTGGTACATGAGGCCCTGGTTGCTCACGGTCTTGAAACACCGCTGCGTCCTCCCGTACAAATGGATAATGAAAGCCGAAAACGTCTTATTGCCGGGCATATGACCGAAATTATGCAGCTGCTGAATCTCGATTTGAGTGATGACAGCCTGATGGAAACGCCGCACCGCATCGCCAAAATGTATGTCGATGAGATCTTCTCCGGCCTGGATTACGCGAATTTCCCAAAAATCACCGTTATTGAAAACAAAATGAAGGTCGACGAGATGGTAACGGTGCGCGATATCACCCTCACCAGCACCTGCGAACACCATTTCGTCACCATCGACGGTAAAGCCACCGTCGCTTATATCCCGAAAAGCTCGGTGATTGGGCTGTCGAAAATCAACCGAATTGTACAGTTCTTCGCCCAGCGCCCGCAGGTGCAGGAGCGCCTGACGCAGCAGATCCTTATTGCGCTGCAAACGCTGCTCGACACCAAAAATGTCGCCGTCTCGATTGATGCGGTGCACTACTGCGTGAAAGCGCGCGGCATCCGCGATGCCACCAGCGCCACCACCACTACTTCCCTCGGTGGGTTGTTTAAATCGAGTCAGAATACCCGCCAGGAGTTCCTGCGCGCCCTCCGTCACCTTAGCTAATACGCTGGAGCCGCCGACATGGAAAGAAATGTCACGCTGGATTTTGTTCGTGGCATCGCCATTCTCGGCATTCTGCTGCTCAATATCACCGCCTTTGCTCTGCCGAAGGCGGCGTATCTGAATCCTGCCTGGTATGGCGATATTACCGCCTCCGATGCGTGGACCTGGGCGCTGCTCGATCTTTTTGCCCAGGTCAAATTCCTCTCGCTGTTCGCCCTGTTGTTCGGCGCAGGCCTGCAGATGCTGCTGCCGCGCGGCAAGCGTTGGATCCAGTCGCGTCTGACGCTGCTGGTGCTGCTGGGTTTTATCCACGGCCTCTTTTTCTGGGATGGCGACATTCTGCTGGCGTACGGGCTGGTCGGGCTGATTGCCTGGCGCATGGTGCGCGATGCCCAGAGCGTGAAGGGGATGTTTAATACCGGCGTGGTGCTCTATCTGATAGGCATTGCCGTGCTGCTGGTACTGGGGGGCATTTCCGGCACGCAGCCGAACCGCTCCTGGCTACCCGATGCGGCTAATGTGCAGTATGAAAGCTGGTGGCGAACCAGCGGCAGCGTGATGGAAGCGGTCAGCTACCGCGCGGATATGCTCGGAAATGCGCTGCTGGCGCTCGGGGCACAATATGGCTGGCAACTGGCCGGGCTGATGCTAATTGGCGCAGCATTGATGCGCAGCGGCTGGTTGAAAGGGCAGTTTAGTCTGCGTCATTACCGACGCACGGGTGCGCTGCTGATTACTGTCGGACTTTTGATCAACCTTCCGGCGGTGATTGCCCAATGGCAGCTCGGCTGGTCGTTTCGCTGGTGCGCTTTCTTTCTGCAAGCGCCGCGCGAGCTGGGCGCACCCTTGCAGGCGGTGGGCTACGCTGCGTTAGCCTGGGGTTTCTGGCCGCAGATCTGCGGGTATAGACTGGTTAATGCCATTGCCTGCGTCGGGCGCATGGCGCTGACCAATTACCTGCTGCAAACGCTGATTTGCATCACCTTGTTTAACCATTTCGGTCTGTTTATGAAATTCGACCGTCTGCAGCTGCTGGCGTTTGTTCCCGCGGTTTGGGTAGTCAATCTCCTCTTCTCCCTGTGGTGGCTCAGACTTTTTCGTCAAGGGCCAGTGGAGTGGCTGTGGCGGCAATTAACCGCCCGTGCGTCGCGCAACGCATTACCTCGTACATCCAGATAACGATCTGGATCACAATCATTAACAAAACGGATGTAACCGTTTCCATTGATGTGATGTGACTCACGCAGCAATAGCCCACCGACTGACAGAATAGCCTCCTTATATTACGCAGGGGGTGCCTGTGAACTGCCGCAATTCAGAAAAGGTGGGTACAAATGATCACCATTCGTGACGTTGCCCGTCATGCGAGCGTCTCGGTGGCGACGGTTTCTCGCGTGCTCAATAACAGCGCGCTGGTGAGCCCGGAAACCCGTGACACGGTGATGAAAGCGGTCGCTCAGCTGGGCTACCGGCCAAATGCCAATGCCCAGGCGCTGGCGACGCAGGTCAGCGACACCATTGGCGTCGTGGTGATGGACGTCTCGGATGCCTTTTTCGGTGCGCTGGTTAAAGCGGTGGATACCGTCGCCCAGCAGCATCAAAAATATGTGCTTATCGGCAACAGCTACCATGAAGCGGAAAAAGAGCGTCACGCCATTGAGGTGTTGATACGTCAGCGCTGTAATGCCTTGATTGTTCACTCAAAAGCATTAAGCGATGAGGAACTGGCGGGCTTTATGGAGCAGATCCCCGGCATGGTGTTGATTAACCGGCTGGTGCCGGGTTACGCTCACCGCTGCGTCTGCCTTGATAACGTCAGCGGTGCGGTCATGGCCACGCGCATGCTGCTGAATAACGGCCATCAGCGCATTGGTTATCTGGCCTCGAGCCATCGCATTGAGGATAACGATATGCGCCGCGAAGGCTGGTTCCGCGCACTCGAAGAGCAGGGGATTATCGCCCCGGAAAGCTGGGTCGGCACCGGTTCGCCGGATATGCAAGGCGGTGAGGCGGCCATGGTTGAGCTGCTGGGACGTAACCTGCAACTGACAGCGGTGTTCGCCTATAACGACAGCATGGCGGCAGGGGCGCTGACGGCGCTGAAAGATAACGGCATTGCGGTGCCGCAGCATTTATCGCTGATTGGTTTCGACGATATCCCTATTGCCCGTTACACCGATCCGCAGTTGACCACGGTGCGTTATCCGGTGGCATCCATGGCGCGGCTGGCGACGGAGCTGGCGTTGCAGGGGGCCGCAGGTACGCAGGATCCTGAGGCGACGCACTGTTTTATGCCCACCTTAGTGCGCCGTCATTCCGTTACCGTGCGGCAAACTGTGGCTCCGATCACTAACTTTTAAAATCCATCGATGTAACCGTTTTCAATCTGTGAGTAAATTCACAGTATCTTAACAAGGTGCTGACTATGATGTCAGCGTTTTAGCAGCTGAAACACGATGTAACAGCGAACATTCACTTTCACTATAAGTGAACGCTTTAAAGCATCGGATAAAGCGAATTCTGGAGCGTTACCCGGACACGGACGAATGGATTTTTAGAGTGAACTTCGGTCGGCAGTAACGTTCTTGCAACAACTAGCCCGCCGAGCATTATTCACAAGAACTACCCTGCATTTAATAAAAACCGGAGATACCATGAATAAGAAGGTGTTGACTCTGTCTGCTGTTATGGCAAGCATGCTTTTCGGCGCTGCTGCACACGCAGCGGATACCCGCATTGGTGTGACCATTTATAAATATGACGACAACTTTATGTCCGTTGTCCGTAAGGCTATCGAAAAAGACGCTAAAGCAGCGCCGGATGTACAGCTGCTGATGAATGACTCGCAGAATGACCAATCCAAACAGAACGATCAGATCGACGTCCTGCTGGCGAAAGGCGTAAAAGCACTGGCGATCAACCTGGTTGACCCGGCAGCGGCAGGCACCGTGATTGAGAAAGCGCGTGGCCAGAACGTTCCGGTTGTGTTCTTCAACAAAGAACCTTCCCGTAAGGCGCTGGATAGCTACGATAAAGCATTTTACGTGGGTACCGATTCTAAAGAGTCCGGCGTGATTCAGGGCGACCTGATTGCCAAACACTGGGCGGCAAACCAGGGCTGGGATCTGAACAAAGATGGTCAGATTCAGTTCGTCCTGCTGAAAGGCGAACCGGGCCACCCGGATGCTGAAGCGCGTACCACTTACGTTATCAAAGAGCTGAACGACAAAGGCATCAAAACTCAGCAGCTGGCTCTGGATACGGCAATGTGGGACACCGCACAGGCGAAAGACAAAATGGACGCCTGGCTCTCTGGCCCGAACGCTAACAAAATCGAAGTGGTTATCGCCAACAACGACGCAATGGCTATGGGCGCGGTTGAAGCGCTGAAAGCGCACAACAAATCCTCTATTCCGGTATTTGGTGTCGATGCGCTGCCAGAAGCGCTGGCACTGGTGAAATCCGGCGCAATGGCCGGTACCGTGCTGAACGATGCTAACAACCAGGCCAAAGCCAGCTTTGATTTGGCGAAAAACCTGGCGGAAGGTAAAGGCGCGGCAGACGGCACCAACTGGAAAATCGACAACAAAGTTGTGCGTATTCCTTACGTCGGCGTAGATAAAGACAACCTGGCTGAAATCGCCGGTAAATAATATAAGCAGCATGTTCTCATTGGGCGCAACGACTGTTGCGCCCTAATAATACGATATGCCAGGCCAACAAGGTATAATTATGGTCAGCAATAATACTCAGTCGTCAGGTGAATTCTTGTTGGAAATGAGCAATATCAACAAGTCTTTTCCAGGCGTAAAGGCACTCGATAATGTCAATTTGAAAGTCCGTCCGCACTCTATCCATGCATTAATGGGGGAGAACGGCGCGGGGAAATCTACATTATTAAAATGTCTTTTTGGGATCTATCAAAAAGATTCCGGCAGCATTCTTTTTCAGGGAAAAGAGATCGATTTCCACTCGGCTAAAGAAGCACTGGAAAATGGTATTTCGATGGTTCACCAGGAACTCAACCTGGTGCTGCAGCGTTCCGTGATGGACAATATGTGGCTGGGTCGCTACCCGACCAAAGGCGTATTTGTCGATCAAGAGAAAATGTTCCGCGATACCAAAGCCATTTTTGATGAGCTGGATATTGATATTGATCCAAAAGCGCGCGTAGGAACGCTTTCTGTCTCGCAAATGCAGATGATCGAAATCGCTAAGGCGTTTTCCTATGACGCTAAAATCGTTATTATGGATGAGCCCACTTCTTCGCTGACTGAAAAAGAAGTGAATCATCTTTTTAAAATTATTCGTAAATTAAAAGAGCGCGGCTGCGGTATTGTTTATATCTCCCATAAAATGGAAGAGATATTCCAGCTGTGCGATGAAATTACTATCCTGCGCGACGGCCAGTGGATTGCCACCCAGCCGCTGGAAGGGCTGGATATGGATAAGATCATCTCCATGATGGTTGGCCGCTCGCTGAACCAGCGCTTCCCGGACAAGCACAACGTACCGGGCGAAACCATTCTTGAAGTGCGCAATCTCACCTCACTGCGCCAGCCCTCGATCCGCGATATCTCCTTTGATTTGCGCAAAGGCGAAATTCTCGGTATTGCCGGTCTGGTTGGGGCGAAACGTACCGACATCGTAGAAACATTATTTGGCATTCGTGAAAAATCAGCCGGCACCATTAAGCTTCATGGCAAAGTGATTAATAACCACAATGCGAATGAGGCAATTAATAATGGGTTTGCGCTGGTCACTGAAGAGCGCCGTTCCACCGGTATTTATGCTTATCTGGATATCGGTTTTAACTCATTAATCTCCAATATTCAGAATTACAAGAACAAGGTCGGCCTGCTGGATAACAGCCGCATGAAAAGCGATACCCAATGGGTTATTGACTCCATGCGTGTGAAAACGCCGGGCCACCGTACGCAAATCGGATCCCTTTCCGGTGGTAACCAACAAAAAGTCATTATCGGCCGTTGGTTATTAACACAGCCAGAAATTTTAATGCTCGATGAGCCGACCCGCGGTATTGACGTTGGAGCTAAGTTTGAAATTTACCAACTGATTGCTGAACTGGCGAAAAAGAACAAGGGGATAATTATTATTTCCTCTGAAATGCCTGAGTTGTTAGGCATCACTGACCGTATTCTGGTAATGAGCAATGGCCTTGTTTCCGGGATTGTTGATACTAAAACGACAACGCAAAACGAAATACTCCGTCTTGCGTCTTTGCACCTTTAAGATCAGGGGCTCCTCATGAGTGCGTTAAATAAGAAGACTTTTCTCACTTATCTGAAAGACGGCGGTATTTACGTTGTTCTTTTAGTGTTACTGGCCATTATTATTTTCCAGGATCCCACTTTCTTAAGTTTGCTGAACTTAAGTAACATTCTGACCCAATCCTCGGTGCGTATTATTATCGCGCTGGGCGTCGCGGGGCTGATTGTGACCCAGGGGACCGACCTTTCCGCAGGCCGCCAGGTGGGCCTGGCGGCGGTGGTAGCCGCCACGCTGCTGCAGGCGATGGAAAACGTCAATAAAGTGTTCCCGGATATGGCAACTATGCCGATTCCGGTGGTGATCCTGATCGTCTGCGTCATTGGTGCGGTGATCGGTCTGGTGAACGGTATCATCATTGCCTACCTTAACGTGACACCGTTTATCACCACCCTGGGTACGATGATCATCGTTTACGGTATCAACTCCCTGTACTACGACTTTGTGGGTGCGTCGCCGATTTCCGGCTTCGACAGCGGCTTCTCGACCTTTACGCAGGGCTTTATTGCGCTGGGCAGCTTCCGTTTGTCCTATATTACCTTCTATGCCTTGTTCGCCGTGGCGTTCGTGTGGGTGCTGTGGAATAAAACCCGTTTCGGCAAAAATATTTTCGCTATCGGCGGTAACCCGGAAGCGGCGAAAGTGTCTGGCGTTAACGTTGCGCTGAACCTGCTGATGATTTATGCCCTGTCCGGCGTGTTCTACGCCTTTGGTGGCATGCTGGAAGCCGGTCGTATCGGTTCCGCCACCAACAACCTCGGCTTTATGTACGAACTCGATGCTATCGCGGCCTGTGTGGTTGGCGGCGTCTCCTTCAGTGGCGGCGTGGGTACCGTGCTTGGCGTGGTGACCGGTGTGATTATCTTCACCGTTATCAACTACGGTCTGACCTATATCGGTATCAACCCGTACTGGCAGTACATCATTAAAGGCGGCATCATTATCTTCGCCGTTGCGCTCGATTCATTGAAATACGCGCGCAAAAAATAATTCCGTTATACGACCAGGCCCGCTCACCAGAGCGGGCTTTTTTGTCGCTGTCTGCCGCCGTTTGCTCGAAACTTAAGCGATCGGTGGAATCTTAAAAACTTGTTCCCCCCTGGCGGGTGAAAATTCTCAGGCAGGTGCTACGCTCATTAAAGTTAAAGCTGCAATGTTAATAAGGAGATTGGGCATGAACAGTAACTATGGGGTTCCAGCACTTCCGGTGCTCGGCTGGCAGGTCGGTTCCGCAGACAATTTAAATGGCGTGGTGGTGAAGTTTGGTTGCAGTACGCTTTCCGGCGGACCCTCAGCCACCACCTTCGATTCGCCGTTTTTTAATTTAAGCCCTGATAAGGTACGAAGCCTTATTAATGATCTTGAACGTTCTCTGCAGGAGTATGAAAGCAAGGTAGCTTGACGTTCCGCTCTATTCGTCGGGTACGTCCATGTGCCCGATATTTAAGTCAATTCTGAATGCCTTGAAGCCAAACCCTTCTTACGCTTAAAAGAAAGAATCTGTGAAAAGGTGGATGCACAGTTAAGGGGCGCTTATGAATTTAGTTTATTTCTCAGTTGATAATTTACCGCATGAAAAAAATACTCCCGTGAATTTCTCGCTAAAAAATGTTGAATTACTGCGCGACGGCGACGTGATTGCCTCGCCTGGCGATATCAAAATTACCGCCTTGCCGTTTTACTTCTTCTGCTCAGTGCCGACCGGATTTCGCAAAATTGAGTTCAAAATGAAGAACAGCCCGCCGGCGCGTATTGTCTGCAGCGCGGGCTATTTGAAAAGCGGTGATTATCTGGTGAATACCCCGGACGGGGAGAAGGTTTACGCTTTTAATGCCTTAAACGGCACATGGACGCTGGACAGTTCCCGCCACGCGATTATCGAAAATCGAGCCTTCGTCGAACGCGGTTTTACCCTTGTACGTCCGATGAAGCACAGCAACCGTAACGCCTCCGTCAGTTAGCGCTTCCGCTTTTTCCTTTCTTCTGCATATCGATAAGCTGCTCGGCGGTGACGGCTGGGTAGCCCTGCGCATCATCCGGCACCTCTTGCATGGAAGGGATTGGCACCAAAGGGCCGAGAAAACGCGGTTCACGCTTAAAAATATAGAGATCGGCAATGGTCGCGAGACGCGCGCCAAATTCCCGTACGCGCACGCTCCACATATCTTTCGGCGAAGGCACCGCGTAACACTGGGCCTGAATACCTCTGTGTAGGGCGATAAACAGCGCGCGTTCGCAGTGGAAACGCTGGGTGATAATGATGAAATCGTTGGTATCAAAGACTTTGCGGGTGCGCACAATCGAATCAAGGGTTCGAAAGCCGGCGTAATCTAATACGATATCGGCCGGATCGACGCCATTGGCAATGAAATCTTTGCGCATCGTAACTGGCTCATTGTAGCTTTGAAGCGCGTTATCGCCGCTTAGCAGCAGGTAGTTAACCTTGCCGCTGTTATAGGCGTTAAGCGCGCCCTGGATCCGGTAACGGTAATACTGATTGATGACGCCGGTACGGTAGTACTTTGCGGTGCCGAGTACCACGCCCACCTGACGCCAGGGCAGATCCTGCAAATCGTCGTATATATAGGGGGCGGTTTTCCAGCTCATCCAGCGGTCCAGGCCAAGCGCAGTTAACAGCAGTAAGCCGATAAGGACTAACAGGCTGTAGATAAAACGCTTTAACATGCAGCTGACCTGGCGAGGATTGAATGACCCACAGGCTACTTTACCCGTACCGCAAGCGCAAGAAACAGCAGCGCAATTGCCTTGTTTTTCATCACTGCGGGCGCAAACCCGCAGAAAATTAACGGCTCAACAACACGCGTTCAACTTGCTCGCATCCCAGCGCGCGCAGCGTGGCGGCGGTGGCGTCCCATTGTGTCAACGGCGCGTCGGTGCGTTCGGCCAGCACCGCACGTTGGATATCCCCATAGTCAAACCCGCTGAGGCTAAGCAAATTCAGCGCGCCCTGCAACGGCGGCAGCGTCGGGTTAAAAGCGGCATTTTCCGCATAGCTACCGCTAAAAATGCGCCCATCGTGACAAAGCAGCGCCACGCCGGAAGGCGAATCGGTATACGGCGTGTGACTGTGATTCGCCGCGTGGATAGCGGCCTGGGTCAGCGCATCGCCGCTGGCGGTAAAGCCGTGATGCTGCTCATCCATTAACAGGGTTTTGATATCGAGATCGACCGGACCAAAGGCGTCCGGCAGATAATCACCCAGCGTATGCGGTGCACGGCCCGGCAGGTTAATACGCAGCTTCAAACCGCTGTTCAGCTCGTTCATAAACTGACGGCAGTGACCGCAGGGGGTGTAATTAACGGTTATTGAGGAGAGGGCTTTTTCACCACGCAGCCAGGCGTGGCTAATCGCACTCTGCTCGGCATGCACGGTCTGTTGCATCGTCGCGCCGAGGAATTCCATATTCGCGCCGAAGTACCAGTTACCGCTGACGCCGCGGGCGATAGCGCCAACGTTAAAGTGTGAGAGATCGGTACGGGCGCAGGCAGCGGCCAAAGGAAGCAGGGCAAAAGCCAGCGCCTCTTCATCCATCCCGCAGGCTTGCTGCAATGTTGCCACCTGCCCGGCACTTAACATGGCGGGAAAGTGCGCCTCCGCCAGCACGGGCGCCAGCGCGGTTTGCAAATTCTCCGCCAGTGCGGAAAAAGCAGTGTGAAAACGTGAATGCATGGCCTTGCCTCATAACAGTGTAATGGAATCGTAGTTTACGAGGCCGGGTAGCTGTTATGTGTGATTAAAATCACACTACTTGTGCAACTTATGTAACTCAAACCAAAAATGTGCGACATATCGCAGATATTAGCCCAGCACTGCGAGGATCACCGGGAACAGAAACGGTGCCACCAGCGAGGTGATAATGCCGCAAATCACCAATGCTAATGAACTGAACGCCCCTTCCTGATAATCCAGTTCGGCGCAGCGCGACGTACCCAGCGCGTGCGACGCGGTGCCCATCGCCAGCCCGCGCGCCGATTTGGTGGTGATGCGCATCAGGTTCAGCAAAGTGTGACCGAATACCGCGCCCAGCACGCCAACAAAAATGACGCATACTGCGCTAATTGCCGGAATACCGCCAATGCTGCCGCCGACGGCCATGGCGATGGGCGTGGTGACGGATTTGGGTAATATCGACGCGGCAATTTCTGGCGTTGCGCCCATCATCAGGGCTACCGCGGTCCCGGTAATCATCGCCACCAGACTGCCGATAAAGCAGATGGTAATAATCGATTTCCAGCGCGCGCGGATCTGGTGGAGCTGTTCATAGAGCGGAAACGCCAGCGCCACCACGGCGGGCTGCAGCAGATCGTTAAGGATTTTACTGCCCTGGAAATAGTGATCGTAAGGCGTACCGGTTACCAGCAGAATAGGGATAATCACCACCATCGCCACCAGTAACGGATTGAGCAGCGCCAGTTTGCAACGCGCCGCGAGTTTACGCGCGGCGAAAAATACCGCCAGCGTGAGCGGTAACGACCACCAGATATATGTCATCATTCTTTGCGCCCTTCTTGTCCTGCCACTTTACGTTCGCCGTGCACCAGATGGGTGCTCCAGCTGACAACCAAAAAGACGATAAGCGTGCTCACCGCACAGGAAACGATAATCGGACCGAACTGCGCACGCAGCAGGTCATAATATTGCATTACCCCGACGCCGATCGGCACGAACAGCAGGGCCATATAACGGATCAAGATCACGCAGCCCGGATTGACCCATTTGGCGGGCAAAATCTGCAGCGCCAGCAGCACAAACATAATCAGCATGCCGATGATGCTGCCGGGAATGGTGATGGGCAGCAGGGATGAAATGAAGATGCCTGCATACAGGCAGGCATAGATTAGGACAAATGCCCGGGAATACTGCCAGATAATATTCAGTACGTTAGTCATGGTGGACGCCTTTATCGAAACGCATTCATCATACAATTAAAACGAAAAACGTGCTACCGATCACATCATGACTTGTGAGCATATCAAACATTCCCTCCGGCAACGTTGCTACTTTCCGACAAAATTGACCGTTTGTAATAGCTCAATTGTAGTGAATAAAGGCACTTTTCACGCCTGAGCGGAGACGCTACTATGACGCCTCTTTTTTATGGGGCGATATATGCGTGTATTACTGGCGCCGATGGAAGGCGTGCTCGATTCGCTGGTGCGCGAGCTGCTGACCGGGGTGAACGATTATGATCTGTGCATCACCGAATTTTTGCGCGTGGTGGATCAGCTGCTGCCGGTAAAATCCTTCTATAAAATCTGCCCGGAGCTGCACCGGCAAAGCCGTACCCCTTCCGGTACGCTGGTGCGTATTCAACTGCTCGGGCAGCACCCGCAGTGGCTGGCGGAAAACGCCGCGCGCGCCGTTGAGCTTGGCTCCTGGGGCGTCGATCTCAACTGTGGCTGTCCGTCGAAACTGGTGAACGGTAGCGGCGGCGGGGCGACATTGCTAAAAGACCCTGACTTAATCTACCGTGGCGCCAAAGCGATGCGTGAAGCGGTGCCGTCCCACTTGCCAGTAACGGTAAAAGTGCGTCTTGGCTGGGACAGCCCGGCGCGGGCGTTTGAGATTGCCGATGCCGTCCAGCAGGCGGGTGCCAGCGAACTCGTGGTGCACGGGCGTACCAAAGAAGATGGCTATAAAGCGGAGCGTATTAACTGGCAGGCGATTGGCGAAATCCGCCAGCGTTTGTCGATTCCGGTGATTGCCAACGGCGAGATTTGGGACTGGCAAAGCGCGCAGGACTGTATGGCGGCCACGGGCTGTGACGCCGTGATGATTGGCCGCGGCGCGCTCAATGTGCCCAATTTAAGCCGCGTCATTAAGTACAACGAGCCCCGTATGCCGTGGCCGGAGGTGGTGGCGCTGTTGGCGAATTATTCCCGGCTGGAAAAGCTGGGCGATACCGGTTTATATCACGTTGCGCGGATTAAACAGTGGCTGGGTTATTTACGTAAGGAGTACCACGAAGCCAGCGGTCTGTTTACGGCAATCCGTACTTATAAAACCTCTGCCGAGATTGCAGCCTGCATTTCTCGCGAGCTTAATCACGTTTCTGCTTGTTGATAAAATCAACGCTGGATAATCCCTGTCGGCGGTGTTATTTATAGCCCGTCGCAAATTAGGATTGTAACTGACATACAGGCAAAACCTAAACGCTGTGAATTCATCAATGCTGAATTCCGCGTTTAGGTTTTTTTGTTTTAATTACCTGACCATTTAAAACGATTAATTTAAAAAATAGTTCGCTGTCAGCTATGCCGGAATAATATCGACAACCTGACGCTTGCCAAATAAAAAATGGAATGAATATCATGGCGATTAAAAAATTCTCTTTACCTCTGCTTTTTATTTCAGGATGGAGCGGTATGGCGATATCTGCCGATACCACATCCAGCGCCCACCAGGGCTTTTTTACCGCTAGCCAGTATCACGTTACGCTGAAAAATGTCTGGATGCTTAACACCAGCGATCAGCTTGAGCAGGCCGGTTTTGGCGATCAAAACGCCTGGGCGCAGGGCCTGCATCTCGATTACCAGAGCGGCTGGTTTCAGGATCTGCTGGGCGTCGATGCTTCGTGGTATAGCGTGGTTAAACTATATGCCAATGAAGGCTTTGCCGGCAGGGATCTGCTGCGTGACCGCAACGGTCACGCCGAGGGATTCAACAAAGTCGGCCAGCTGTATGCAAAGCTGAAATGGGGCGATGAACACGCCTGGCTACGGCTGCAGGCTGGCTGGCAACAGCTTTATAAGCTGGGGGTGCTTACCGTGACGCGCAGCCGCGCCGCGCCCAGCAGCTGGCAAGGCGTCAGCCTCGATAGCGGCTGGAGCGATATCGCCGTACGCGGCGCGTGGGTGTCGCGTTTTTCCGAACGCGACGAACCGGAGAAACGCCGCTTCACTACGCTTGCCAGTAATAAGCCCATCGATTATATCGTCACCGGAGAGCTGAGCTGGAGCCCGGCGAAAAATAGCCGTATTAGCTGGGTGGCCGGTGAGAGTCATAATTATTTACAGCGTCAGGGGCTGGAAACTCAATTTTCCCTGCCGTTGGGTGAAAATAAAAACGTATTATTTCGCGGGGGCGGATATTACACCCGCGGGCTGGCTAACTGGGAAGGCGCTCGCAGTTTTAATCACAGCGCGCAGCATATTTTTGCAGTGACGGGTTATCAATATCACAATAGTGAATCCGGCCTCGGTTGGTCAAAAACAAAAGCGCCGCTGGATAATGGTGTCGGTCAGTTTTACTGGCATATGGGCAAAAACACCCGTGGCGCATTTAATAGTCCGGCGGACGGCGAAGGCAATGATTACGTCAACGACGGCGAGCAGATGTTTTATTTATACAGCAAATATAAATGGTCTCCGGAATTAACCTTAGGGATATATGGCAATTACGGTTTTGGGGCGAGCTATCACTCTGTCGATTTAACGCAATGGGAATATGGTGGCTTTCTCGCCTGGACGCCCCAGCGCATCAAAGGGTTCTCACTCTTCACCGGTTTTGGTCCGAGCTACAGCTGGAAGCTGCAAAACGGTAAGCCCTGGCTGACGGACGATAAACGTACCTTCCATCGAGCGAAGGGGATCGGCGGTACCGTGGCGCTGGAATACAAATTTGGCCTCAACAATTAGCAAAGGAGTTTGATAATGAAAAGATCACTACTGGCTGTCGTCCTCACCACGCTGACGATGACGCACGCGCAGGCGGCTGAACGCGCGATGCGTATTTTGCTGGTCAACGATGACGGCTGCGAATCCGTTGGCACCACCACGCTGCAGGACAAACTGACCGCCAAAGGTTATGAAGTGTGGATGGTAGCACCTTCTACCAATCAAAGCGGCATTGGTTCGGCGATCACCTTTAAACCTAACAAGATTTTTGATGTAAAAAAGGTGGCAGATAAACGCTACTGCTTCCCCGGAACGCCGGCGGACGCGCTGGATTTTGGCCTGCTGGGTGTGCTGAAAGATAACCCGCCGGATCTGGTGCTTTCCGGGGTTAACGACGGGCCGAATACCGGTGTGGCGCAGCTTAATTCCGGCACCATTGGCGCAGCGGCCCGCGCGGTGCGTTACGGCTATCCGGCGATTGCCGCCAGCATCGGTTATCTGCTCACGGAAGAGGAGCAAAAAGCGGGCTGGCCAAGCACCCATCAATACTGGCCGGATTCCGTCGATTACATTGTTTCGCTGGTGGATAAGCTGCACGCTAAATGGCAGCCCGGACAGCCGGTAATGCCCAAAGGTTCCGGATTAAGCATCAACTATCCACCGCTGGCGAAAAGCGCTATCAAAGGTGAAAAATACATCGCTAACGAACAGTTTCCGCAGCCGCAGCATGAATACAAACTGCTAGAGGACGGGCGCGCCCAGCAACTGATGCGCAAAGAAGTGCTGACGCCAAGCGAAGCGGATACTGACACCGGCTGGCTGAATAAAGGCTATATCACCTGGACGCTGTTCGATGGCGAGTGGAACGCGCCGCAGTTTGAAGCGCAATATAAAGCGCTATTCCAGTGAATAAGCAGCTGAGACGGCAGTCCCATTTTGTTTGCCGTTTCGTTGTTCACCAAAGAGAAGCTGGTAGAGTGCCGGGGTGGATTGTTACTGCGCAAGCAGGCTAAACCCGATTATCTGGCTTCTGTCAGAGATCGGGTTTTTTTGTTTCCGGGGTCCGGATGAAGATCGCCAAAGTATTAAATAATAACGTCGTGGTGGTGCTGGACGAGCAGCAACGCGAGCAGGTGGTGATGGGCAGAGGGATCGCTTTTCAAAAACGGACCGGCGATCCGCTGGATGAACGGCGCATCGAGAAAGTATTCGCGCTGCAAAGCGATGAGCTGGTGCGTCGATTCAGCGAGCTGCTCAGCCAAATCCCCCTCGAGGTGATGACCGCCTGCGATCGCATTATCGAACTGGCGCGGGCCAGGCTAGGCAAGCTGCAGGAGAGCCTGTATATCACGCTGACGGATCACTGTTTCTTCGCCATCGAGCGGCAGAAAAAGGGCACGGTGATCCGCAACGTGTTGTTGTGGGAGATCAAGCGTCTTTACCCCAAAGAGTTCGAACTGGGCCAGCAAGCGCGTCAGATCCTCGCAAAACGGCTCGGCGTGGAACTCGCGGAAGATGAGGCTGGCTTTATCGCTCTGCATCTGGTGACCGCGCAGCTGAACAGCGAAATGCCGGAAGTGATGCATATCACCAAAGTGATGCAGGATATACTGCATATCGTAAAGTACCAGCTCAGGCTGGACTACGATGAAGACTCGCTTAGCTATCATCGCTTTGTCACTCATCTGAAGTTTTTCTCCCAGCGCATGCTGAGCCGTACGGTGGTTGAGGATGATGATATCTCGCTGCACCAGGCGGTAAAAGAGAACTACTGTCGGGCCTGGCAGTGTGCGGAAAAAGTAGCGTGTCACCTGGTCAACAACTACCAGCGCAGACTGACAACGGAAGAGATTATGTTTCTCGCCATTCATATTGAGCGGGTGAGAAAAGACCGGCATTAACCGAACAGCCAAAAAATGGATTGTTACTGCGTGATACAACGCAGGCAAAACCTGAGTTCGTTACCGAAGGGTGGCGGCCTCAGGTTTTTTTTTACTCAGTCACCGCCCTCGGGCATGAAGTAAGGAACAGAGCATGGAATATCAATCGCTGGCGAAAGATATCCTTAGCCACGTAGGCGGAGCGGATAACATCATCAGTCTGGTGCACTGCGCTACGCGGTTGCGATTTAAATTAAAAGAGGTAAAGAAAGCCGATGCCGAAGGGCTCAAAGCTCACCCCGGCGTGATCATGGTGGTGGAGAGCGGCGGTCAGTTTCAGGTGGTTATCGGCAATCACGTCCACGCAGTCTGGCAAGCCGTCCGTACCGCAGCGGGGTTAACGGATGAAACACCTGCGCCGGCAGACCATGATAAAGGTAGCCTCTTTAGCCGGCTGATTGATATTGTTTCCGGGATCTTTACACCATTTATTGGCATTCTGGCCGCCTCGGGGATCCTTAAAGGCATGCTGGCGCTGGCGGTAGTTTGCGGTTGGCTGGATACCGAGAGCGGCACTTACAAAATTTGGTTTGCCGCCAGCGACGCGCTCTTTTTCTTTTTCCCATTGATTCTCGGCTATACCGCCGGGAAAAAATTCGGCGGCAACCCGTTTATTACCATGGCGATTGGCGGTGCATTAACCCATCCGCTGATGATTGCCGCCTTTGAAGGCAGCCAGGCCAGCGGGGCAGTGAGCGAAACCTTCCTCGGTATCCCGGTGACTTTTATTAATTACAGCGGTTCGGTGATCCCGATTATTCTCGCCGCCTGGCTCAGCTGCTGGCTGGAGAAACAGGGCAACCGCTTCCTGCACGCAGCGGTGAAGAACTTCTTTACCCCTTTGTTGTGCCTCGCGATTACCGTGCCGCTCACCTTTCTGCTGATTGGTCCCGTTGCCACCTGGCTAAGTCAGATGCTGGCGCACGGTTATCAGACGATTTATACGCTGGCGCCGTGGCTGGCGGGCGCGGCCCTCGGTGCGCTGTGGCAGGTGTGCGTGATTTTCGGTCTGCACTGGGGGCTGGTCCCGTTAATGATTAACAACATCGCGGTATTTGGTCAGGATTCAATGTTACCAATCCTGCTGCCCGCGGTGCTCGGCCAGGTCGGCGCGACGCTGGGTATTTTCCTGCGCACCCGTGATGCCCGGCAGAAGATGCTGGCGGGTTCCGCCGTTGCCGCCGGGGTTTTTGGTATTACCGAACCGGCGGTCTATGGGTTAACGCTGCCGCTGCGCCGTCCGTTTGTGTTTGGCTGTGTCGCCGGGGCCATTGGCGGCGCGATTGTTGGCTTTAGCAATAGCCATGTCTACTCGTTCGGCTTCGCCAATGTCTTTACGCTGGCACAAATGATCCCCCCGGGCGGCGTAGACGCCACGCTGTGGGGCGGCATTATTGGCTGCGCGGTGGCGCTGGTGCTCTCGTGCGTGCTGACGCTGATTGCCGGTTTACCCAATATACCTGCTGCTGCGCAAGCAGATGTCGCGCCAGAGCCGAAAGCGAATGAGATCCTCGCGCCGATGAACGGTAGCGTACTGGCACTCGATCAGGTGCCCGATTCCACTTTCGCCAGCGGCCTGTTGGGCAAAGGGGTCGCGATTATCCCGGCAGACGGCCGCGTCATTGCGCCGTTCGCCGGGGTGGTGGCCTCACTGTTCGCGACTAAACACGCCATCGGCTTGCTGAGCAATAGCGGTATTGAAGTGTTGATTCATGTCGGTATCGATACGGTAAAGCTCGACGGTAAACCCTTTACTGCCCATGTTCAGGTGGGCGATTTAGTGAACGCGGGCGATCTGCTGCTGGAGTTCGATCGCGACGCGATCATCAGATCCGGGTTCGATCTCGCTACACCAATAATTATCAGTAATAGCGACTGCTTCACGGGCGTCAGTACCGTGGCGTCAAGTTCTGTTCAGGCGGGCAAACCGCTACTTGCGGTTGCGGGTTAATCAAAGGAGAAAAGAATGAAAGCATTTCCAACATCGTTTCTGTGGGGCGGCGCGATAGCCGCAAACCAGGTCGAAGGCGCGTGGCGTGAAGACGGTAAAGGCCTGTCGACCTCCGATGTGCAGCCAAAAGGGGTATTTGGCGAGGTGGTCGAGCGCGTGGAGGGCGACAGTGCGCTAAAAGATGTGGCGATCGATTTCTATCATCGCTATCCGCAGGATATCGCGCTGTTCGCCGAGATGGGCTTTAGCTGCCTGCGTGTGTCGATTGCCTGGACGCGTATTTTCCCCAACGGTGATGAAAGCACGCCAAACGAAGCGGGGCTGGCGTTTTATGACCGGATGTTTGATGAACTGGCAAAACATGGCATTACGCCGCTGGTCACCCTTTCGCACTATGAAATGCCGTGGGGGCTTGTAACCGCGTACGGCGGCTGGGGCAATCGCAAGACTATCGAATTCTTTGAACATTATGCGCGCACGGTCTTCACGCGTTACGCCAGCAAAGTGAAGCTGTGGCTGACCTTCAACGAAATCAATATGTCGCTGCACGCGCCGCTGACCGGCGTGGGGCTGGCGGAAAACAGCAGTAAAGGGGACGTCTATCAGGCGATTCATCATCAGTTAGTCGCCAGCGCGCTGGCGGTGAAGGCCTGCCATGAAATTGTTGCCGACGGCAAAATCGGCAACATGCTGCTGGGCGGCTTAATGTACCCGCTGACCTGTAAGCCGGAAGATGTGCTGGAAGCACTACAGCAAAACCGCAGCTGGCAGTTCTTTGGTGATGTGCAGTGTCGTGGCGTGTATCCGGGCTATATGCTGCGCTATTTCCGCGATAATGGCATTGCCATTGAGATAACCGATGCCGATCGCGAAGCGCTGAAATCGACCGTCGATTTTATCTCCTTTAGCTACTACATGAGCGGCTGCGTTACGACCAACGAAGAGTTAAACCAGAAAGCGCGCGGTAATATTCTCAGCATGGTGCAAAATCCGCATCTGCAAAGTTCTGAATGGGGCTGGCAAATCGATCCCCTCGGCCTGCGTACGCTGCTGAATATGCTGTGGGATCGCTGGCAGAAACCGCTGTTTATTGTCGAGAATGGCCTGGGCGCGAAAGACAAAGTGGAAGCGGATGGCAGCATTAATGACGATTACCGCATTGCCTATCTTAACGATCATCTGTTGCAGATGCGGGAAGCCATTGACGACGGCGTCGAGATGATGGGCTATACCAGCTGGGGGCCGATAGATCTTGTCAGCGCCTCGAAAGCCGAGATGTCCAAACGTTACGGTTTTATCTATGTCGACCGGGATGATGACGGCAACGGCACGCTGGCGCGCAGCCGGAAGAAAAGTTTTTACTGGTATCGCGATGTGATTGCCAGCAACGGCGAGAGCCTGAAGTAAAGCCCATGCTGCCCGGCCAGGCCGGGCGGCAGCATCAGTTCAAACGCTTAGCGATAAACTCTTTTAGCCACATTACGGCCGGGTCGCTGCTGTGGCGCTGATGCCAGAGCATAGCCAGTTCAATCGGTGGTGCATCCAGCGGCAGCGGGCTGCCTGCCAGCCCTAAAGTATGCTGCCACTCTTGCGCCAGACCGCCGGGAACCGTTGCCAGCGCCGGCATCGTCGCCAGTAATCCCGGCAGGGCGGCGAAGTGCGGCGTGGTGTAATGAATCCGGCGCTGATGGCCGGTTTTTGCCAGTAAGGTATCGAACTGGCTGCTGGTGGCTTCCCGGTAACTGACCATCAAGTGCGGCTGGGCGGCAAAGGTATCGAGATCGAGCGGCGCGCTCAGCGCCAGCCGCTGCGGATGCCAGAGCGTGACGAACGGCATGGTAATGAGCACTTCGCGCTCCAGCCAGCGCGGCCCGGCTTCGGCGACGCTGATTGCCATATCCATCTCGCCGCCTTCCAGCCGACCGGCATCGCTAAAGGGATCGCTGGCAACCACATTAAGGCGCACGCCGGGTGCGGCCTGTTGCAGGGCCGGGATCAGCTTCGGCATCAACCACATCTCTACCCAGTCCGCCATGCCGAGGGTCAGCGTCACCGTCGCCGTTTGCGCATCAAACGCCGTTTGCTGAAACAGCGCGCTCTGCAACTGTTCCAGCAGCGGTAACAACTCACCGTGCAGTTCAACGGCGCGGGCGGTAGGCTGCATTTTATGGCCGCTACGGATAAATAGCGGGTCATCGAACAACCCGCGCAGACGCGACAGTACGCCGCTGACTGCAGGCTGTCCCAAATGCAGTTTGTCCGCCGCTGCGGAAACGCTCTGTTCGCGAAACAGCACCGCGAAGGCAATCAGCAGGTTAAGATCGATTTTGCGAAAATCATTCTCTTTGATAGTCATTATTACTCCAATCAATTGGAGTGATAGTAGCCGCTAGCGGATACTGGCGCAACGAAAACGACTGGAGGAGAGTATGAAACATTATCCGCTACTGTTGGCGCTGATTGTGGCAGGTTTCAGTTTGCAGGCCGCCGCTGCGCCGCTGCCGACGCACCAGGCGCAAGCGCCGGG
>NZ_JXAG01000052.1 GCF_000814905.1 Enterobacter sp. Bisph1 | reverse complement strand
TTTTACCGCATGGCGATGGGCGACTGGCAAATCACCGCCGTTTCCGACGGCACCGTCGCCGTACCGTTTGACAAGCTGCTGACGCATATCACCCCGCAACAGTTGCAGACCCGCATGGCGCAGGCGGCGCTGCCGGTCAATGCCGAAACGTCAATCAACGCCTTTGTGATTAACACCGGTAAGCAGTTAATCCTGGTGGATGCGGGTGCCGGGCCGTTGTTTGGTGAGGCGGGCGGCCATCTGCCGGAAAACCTGCGGGCGGCGGGAATCGACCCGGCGGATATTGATATGGTGTTGCTGACGCATATTCATGCCGATCACTCCGGCGGCGTGCAGCGCGATGGCAAACCGGTATTCCCTAATGCTGTTGTGCGTGTTGATCAGCGCGATGTCGATTTTTGGCTTAATCCGGCCCATACGCAGCAGGTGGAAGAGGGGCAACGCCATACCTTCGCCGAATCCGAACGCTCCCTGCGCCCGGTGATAGACGCGGGTAAACTCAACACCTTTCACGCGCCAACGGAACTGCTACCCGACATTGACGCGATTCCTGCGCCCGGACATACGCCCGGCAGCGTGGTTTACCGTGTTACCCATGGTGGCAAAACGTTGATGCTATGGGGGGATATTATTCATGCGCATCCGGTGCAGTTACCGCAGCCGGAGGTGGCGATCCATTTTGATGTAAACCAGCAGCAGGCGGTGCAAACCCGTGAAAAAGTACTGGCGCAGGTGGCGCGCGAGGGTGACTGGGTCGCGGCGGCGCATATTGCTTTTCCCGGTATCGGCAAAGTGATGAAAGCGGATAAGGGTTATCGCTGGGTAGCGATCAATTACAGCGCAGCGGGGAAATAAGCCAAAAGCCGGGTAGCAGGCGCTACCCGGCGGCACAAGTTAGAAAATCATCTTAAACACGCCGGTGACGACCAGCAGGCCAATCAGAAAGATAATCAGGATCGCCCACAACAGTATCTTCATCATTTCATTCGTCCTTTTTTAATCCACGTAGTGAACAGCTTAGGCAATGTCACGCATTTATGCCTTTTTCCTATACTTAACTGTCTATTTGTTAACCGGAGGATGAGCTATGCCCGAAACGAAAGTGGCGATTGTGACCGCTGCCGATTCAGGAATCGGCAGACAGTGCGCGCTGATGCTGGCGGAGCAGGGGTTTGATGTTGGCATTACCTGGCACTCAGATGAACAAGGGGCACAAGAGGCCGCATCGCAGGTCGCCGCGTTTGGGCGGCGGGCGGAAACTATCCACCTCGATCTCAGCCATCTACCGGAAGGGGCGCAGGCGATTGAAACCTTAATCGCCCGTTTCGGCCGCATTGATGTGCTGGTGAATAACGCTGGCGCGATGACCAAAGCGCCGTTCCTTGAGGTCACCTTTGAAGAGTGGCGCACTATTTTTACCGTCGATGTCGACGGGGCGTTTCTCTGCGGGCAAATCGCCGCCCGGCACATGGTGCAGCAAGGGCAGGGCGGGCGGATCATTAATATTACCTCGGTGCATGAACATACGCCGCTTCCCGAGGCCAGCGCCTATACCGCGGCAAAACACGCCCTCGGCGGATTAACCCAGTCGATGGCGCTGGAACTGGTGGATCACAATATTCTGGTCAACGCAGTAGCGCCTGGGGCGATAGCCACGCCAATGAACAATATGCGCGACGAAGATGCCAAACCCGGCTCGATGCCCATTATCCCGCTGGCGAGACCCGGCACCACCAAAGAGATTGCCAGCATGGTCGCCTGGCTCTGTTCTGAATATGCCAGCTACACCACTGGCCAGTCCTTTATTATTGATGGCGGTTTTATGCTGGCTAACCCGCAGTTCAAAGCAAACAAAGCTTAATTTTCTGACCCTTTGCGCTGGTGTTTTTTTCGCCGATGATGGATCCACCAGCGCAGCAAAAACACCAGCACAACAGCGATGATAAGCCAAATCCAGTGTTTCACATGCTGATCAAACTGGTGCAGCCATGGACCAATCACTTCGCCACCCACGTACCCAAGGGTGGTAAACAGCAGCGCCCAGACAATCGCGCCCAGAATATTCAGCGGCAGAAAGATTTTTGGACGCAAACGGCTGGTGCCAATCAACAGCGGGCCAATAATGCGAAAGCCATACATAAAGCGTGAGCCAATCACAAACAGGTAGGGATGACGGCGAATCAGCGACTGTGCATGGTGAATTTTCTCCCGATGACGCGAAAAACGACGCAGGATTTTCGTACCGTAGCGTCTGCCCACCAGGTAGAGCAACTGGTCGCCGATCATGCCACCGAGCGCTACGGAAATGACCACCAGCCAGAACCGCAATAGCCCCTGATGTGCGGCAACGCCGCCCAATAGGGTAATAGTCTCCCCTTCAGCCACACTGCCAATCACCAGTGCGGCATAACCATACTGGCTAATCAGATGATTAATATCCATCGTTACAACGTCCTCCCGGCAAAACGCCTTTAAGCATACACCCTGAAAAGCCCCTGCGCAGGAAAGAGCCGATTTTGGCGGGATCGGATTTTTCACGCTGTATAAAAAATAATCTCCACGGTGAATTATACTGACAGTGTCGATGTTCGGGCTTTCAGCGAGGGGGCGTTATGAACCATGTCTGGGGACTCTTTTCCCATCCCGATCGTGAAATGCAGGTTATCAAAGGCGAAAACGAAACGGTTTCGCATCACTATACGCATCATGTGTTAGTTATGGCGGCCATTCCGGTGGTCTGCGCGTTTATTGGCACCACACAAATCGGCTGGAACTTTGGTGAAAGCAATGTGGTGACGCTGTCATTGTTTACCGGTTTCTATCTGGCGGTGCTGTTTTATGGCCTGATGCTGGCGGGCGTGGCGGTAATGGGCCGCGTTATCTGGTGGATGGCGCGCAACTACCCGCAGCGACCCTCTCTCGGGCGTTGTATGGTGTTTGCCGGTTATGTGGCAACCCCGCTGTTTGTTAGCGGGCTGGTGGCGCTCTATCCGCTGGTGTGGCTGTGTGCGCTGGTCGGTTCGATTGCGTTACTTTATACCGGCTACCTGCTGTATGTCGGTATTCCCACCTTCCTTAATATCAACCGTGACGAAGGGCTGAACTTCTCCAGCTCCACCTTGGCAATCGGTGTGCTGGTGCTTGAAGTCCTGCTGGCGCTGACGGTAATCCTCTGGGGTTATGGTTACCGCTTGTTCTAAACCCTGGCGTTGCTGGTGATAATGCCGGCAACGCCATTTCTCCTCACAATAATCCTCTGGCGGCCAGCGCCCCGGGCGGCTATTATGCCAAAGCCAGCTCTATTATCGTTTCAACATATAGAAGCGGTGTGCGTGATAACGTGCGTGAATAATTTTCAGAACTCTCACCATGCAGAAATTTCGAATTTCCTTAATAAGCCTGGCTCTCTTTCTGGCTGTACCCGTGGCACCGCTTGCCATAGCGAAAACCACCGCCGCGACGACGACTGCCGCCCAGCCTGAGATCGCTTCGGGCAGCGCAATGATTGTCGATCTGCAAACCAACAAGGTTATCTACTCCAGCCATCCGGATCTGGTACGGCCTATTGCGTCGATTACCAAACTGATGACCGCGATGGTGGTACTGGATGCGCGCCTGCCGCTGGATGAAAAGCTGAAAGTGGATATCAGCCAGACGCCGGAGATGAAAGGGATCTATTCCCGCGTGCGCCTGAACAGTGAGATCAGCCGTAAAGATATGCTGCTGCTGGCGCTGATGTCATCGGAAAACCGCGCGGCGGCAAGCCTGGCGCACCACTATCCGGGCGGTTATAACGCCTTTATCGCGGCGATGAACGCCAAAGCGAAAGCGTTAGGCATGAGCAATACACGCTATGTTGAACCAACCGGCCTGTCGATTCACAACGTCTCGACCGCCCGCGATCTGACCAAACTGCTGATCGCCAGCAAGCAGTATCCACTGATAGGCCAACTTAGCACCACGCGGGAAGATATGGCGACCTTCGCCAATCCGCCGTACACGCTGCCGTTTCGCAATACCAACCATCTGGTCTATCGCGATAACTGGAATATTCAGTTGACCAAAACCGGCTTTACCAATGCGGCAGGACACTGCCTGGTGATGCGCACGGTGATTAACAATAAACCGGTGGCGCTGGTGGTGATGGACGCGTTTGGCAAATTTACCCATTTTGCCGATGCCAGCCGCTTACGCACCTGGATTGAAACGGGCAAAGTGCAGCCGGTACCGGCCTCTGCACTGAGCTATAAGCGCCAGAAAGCGGCGCAAATGGCGCAAAACCCGTCGGCGGGTGAACAGACCGCACAAAACGATTAATTACTCCGGCAGCGTCCAGTCCCCGTCGTTGAGTGGACGCTGCATAATCAACGTATCCCGCCAGTCACCCATTTTATAACCCACGCTGCGCAGCTGTCCGGCAATCTCGAAACCGTACTTTTTATGCAGCCCCAGGGATCCCGCATTGTTATTGCCGTCGCCGATCACCGCGATTAACTGCCGCCACGGACCCGCTTCACATCGAGCAATCAGCGCCTGCATCAGCGCGCTGCCGATGCCGCGCCCGAGCATGCTGGTATCGACATAAATCGACTCTTCCAGCGTAAAGCGGTACGCCGCGCGCGGTCGGTAGTAACCGGCGTAGCAGTAACCCACCACCACGCCCTGATAAAGCGCAACCAGCCACGGTAAACCCGCGTCAGCGACCTTATTCATGCGAACCAGCATCTCATCAACGGTGGGCGGGACTTCTTCGAAGGAGGCGCGGCCGTGCAGGACATGCCAGCCGTACAGCGCCGCTATGGCATGAACATCTTCAGGGCAGGCATCGCGCACCGCCACCGCAGGACCGGATAAGATATCGACTGATGACATGATGCGTGTGCTCCTTCAACACAGGGGGCCAGAGAAACGTTTCTCTGGCCTTTTTCGCTACTCTATTACGAAAGGAGCACCCACAAAAGCCCGTCAGCGGCTTACTTCAGCGCAGCGTCCGAGGGATTATTCTCCCCATTCGCTTCCTGCCAGTATTTCCGTTTACTGGTTTTGCCGATCCCGGGGTTCATGCTGTTTGTTGGGTCGTTTTGCCGATAAAACTGTTTTAAAGGCTCAGGCGCTTCATACAGATGGCCGACGTTATGTTCCGCCGGATACTGTGCGCCACGCTGGCGTAGCAGTTCCAGCATCTGCTCTTTCAGGGCATGGACATCGACACCTTTTTTGACGATGTAATCCTGATGGAACACATGGCACATAAAATGGCCGTAATAGAGCTTATGCACCAGTTGGCTGTCGATATCCGGCGGCAGATGCTCAAACCAGTCGTTATCATTACGGCGCAGGGCGATATCTAACGCCAGAATATCTTCAACGTCATCGGCATGAACCGCCTGATAGCGGATCGCGGCACCGGCGGCGGCAAAGCGGTGCAGAAACGCCTTACTGCCCTCTTCAGGGGTGCAGACAAAGAAGCCGCCCTCAGCGTTGGCAAAGTAGCTTTCCAGCCAGCTTTGCGCTTCAGCAATGCCATCTCCGGACATTTTCAGCAGCAGATGATGTTCATATTTATCGCGCCACTCTTTCATGCGCGGCGGCAGATGGGACGGGAACAGGCCGCTGATTTTTTGCAAAGAGCGGTCAATAAAATGCGGTTTAAACAGCGGCGCTTTATCCAGCAGCGCTTCGGTACGCCCCTTCATGGTGAAGAACAGCGGCATCTTGTCGGTACCGAGCTTGTCGATCATCAGAAAGGTGTCTTTGCCGTAGCGCTCGGCAATATCGTAAATATCGCGGTGCATATACTCACCGGCGACGGGCAGATGGGTGAAATTGGCCAGAATATGGCGGCGGATCTCCGCCAGCACTGCGGTTTGATTGGAGCCGATATAGAACACCTGCTGGCGCTTTTCTGCCGGGAAAGTATCAAGACGCACGGCGAACACCGCCAGTTTGCCTGCGCAGCCGGACGATTCAAACAGACGATCGGGATCGGCGTTATAACGCGCCGGTGTGTCGGCTTCGACATCACGCACGCGGGTAATATAGTCATGATCGTGGCCGTGGCGCTGGTCATGGAGCACATCGCTGTCGGTGACGCGGTCATCATCAAGCTTACTGAGGATCTGCTCCGGCGTTTCGCCAAGGGAAATGCCCAGATGGTTGACCAGCACCAGTTTGCCCTGTTCATCAATGCGCGCGAACAGCGACATTTCCGTATAGGCCGGGCCGCGCTGCACCAGCGAACCGCCGGAGTTATTGCAGATGCCGCCAATCACCGAGGCGCCGATACAGGATGAACCGATAACGGAATGGGGTTCACGCCCCAGCGGTTTGAGGGCTTTTTCCAGCGAATAGAGCGTCGTACCGGGGTAAGCCAGCACCTGTTCGCCCTTATCCAGCAGGTGCAGCTTATCGAGGCGCAGGGTGCTGATAATCACTATATCGCGATCGTAATCATTGCCGTTGGGCGTCGAACCTTCCGTCAGCCCGGTATTCGCCGCCTGCATCAGTATAATTTTATCGGCGTTAACGCAGACGTGCAGAACGCGCCACAGCTCAACCAGGCTGCCGGGGAAAACCACCGCCAGCGCGTTACCCTGCCCGGAACGAAAGCCCTTGCGATAACGGGCAGTTTTTGCCGGGTCGGTAAGCAGGTGAGAGGGGCCAACCAGCCGTTTTAGCTCGGCCAGGAACGTGCTGTTTTGCTGGGACATTATCCACTCCTTGTGGCGAATCATTAAGAACAGGCGTCATCAGGCTGCGGCGTTAACGCAGCAAAAAAGGATGATGGCTATATATCGTGGTTAATGTTAGCCCCGTCCAACCAAACGGGGGGAGTGAATTCGCATAAAAATCAGAGTCTGGCTCTGCAACACATGCCAGGATTATGGCACACTGCGTTTCTTTCGCGGCCAGTGCCCGCGGTTATGGGTGAAAAAACAAGAGAGTTAACGACATGAAATGGCTATGTTCTGTAGGTGTCGCTGTGAGCCTCGCGCTGCAACCCGCGATGGCGGAGGAGATGTTCGGCAACCATCCGCTGACGCCTGAAGCACGGGATGCGTTTGTCACTGAGCTGCTCAAAAAAATGACCGTTGATGAGAAAATCGGTCAGCTGCGTTTAATCAGCGTCGGGCCCGATAACCCAAAAGAAGCCATTCGCGACATGATCAAGCAAAGCCAGGTCGGCGCGATTTTTAATACCGTCACCCGCAAGGACATTCGTGCGATGCAGGATCAGGCACTGCAGCTCAGCCGCCTGAAAATTCCGCTGTTTTTTGCCTATGACGTGGTACACGGTCAGCGCACCGTTTTCCCTATCAGCCTTGGCCTCGCTTCCAGCTTTAACCTCGATGCGGTGAGAACAGTGGGGCGCGTTTCCGCCTATGAAGCCGCCGATGACGGCCTGAATATGACCTGGGCCCCGATGGTTGATGTCTCGCGCGATCCGCGCTGGGGCCGCGTTTCTGAAGGCTTTGGTGAAGATACCTACCTGTCGGCCGAGATGGGCCGCACCATGGTTGAAGCGATGCAGGGCAAAAGCCCGGCGGATCGCTACTCGGTGATGACCAGCGTGAAACACTTCGCCGCTTACGGCGCGGTAGAGGGCGGGAAAGAGTACAACACTGTCGATATGAGCCCGCAGCGCCTGTTTAATGACTATATGCCGCCTTACAAAGCGGCGCTCGACGCAGGCAGCGGCGGCGTGATGGTGGCGCTGAACTCTATTAACGGCACGCCAGCCTCCTCGGATCCGTGGCTGCTAAAAGATCTGCTGCGCGATGAGTGGGGCTTTAAAGGCATTACCATCTCCGATCATGGCGCGATTAAAGAGTTGATTAAACACGGCACCGCCGCCGATCCGGAAGATGCGGTGCGCGTGGCGCTGAAATCCGGCATCAACATGAGTATGAGCGATGAGTACTACAGCAAATACCTGCCGGGGCTGGTGAAATCCGGCAAGGTGACCATGGAAGAGCTCGACGATGCCGCCCGCCATGTGCTGAACGTGAAATACGATATGGGTTTGTTTAACGATCCCTACAGCCATCTCGGCGCGAAAGAGAGCGATCCGCAGGATACCAATGCCGAAAGCCGTCTGCACCGCAAAGAGGCGCGTGAAGTGGCGCGCGAAAGTATGGTGCTCCTGAAAAACCGCCTTGAGACGCTGCCGCTGAAAAAATCCGGCACCGTGGCGGTGATTGGGCCGCTGGCGGACAGCAAACGCGATTCGATGGGTAGCTGGTCCGCAGCAGGTGTCGCCGATCAGTCAGTGACCGTGCTGACGGGTATTCGCAACGCCCTCGAAGGCAAAGGCGAAGTGGTGTATGCCAAAGGCGCGAACATCACCGATGACAAAGATATTGTTAACTTCCTCAATCTCTATGAACCGGCGGTCGTGGTCGATCCGCGTTCACCACAGGAGATGATCGACGAAGCGGTGGCGGCAGCGAAAAAATCCGATGTCGTCGTTGCGGTAGTCGGTGAAGCGCAGGGGATGGCCCATGAAGCCTCCAGCCGTACCGATATCACCATCCCGCAAAGTCAGCGCGATCTGATAAGCGCACTAAAAGCCACCGGCAAACCGCTGGTGCTGGTGCTGATGAACGGCCGCCCGCTGGCGCTGGTGAAAGAGGATCAGCAAGCGGATGCGATGCTGGAAACCTGGTTTGCCGGCACCGAAGGCGGTAATGCGATTGCCGATATTCTGTTTGGTGATTACAACCCGTCCGGTAAGCTTCCGATGTCCTTCCCGCGCTCCGTTGGACAGATTCCGGTTTACTACAGCCATCTTAATACCGGTCGTCCGTATGATGCCGATAAGCCGAACAAATACACTTCGCGCTATTTTGATCAGGCCAACGGTCCGCTCTATCCCTTTGGTTATGGCCTGAGCTACACCACCTTTACCGTCTCTGAGGTGAAGATGTCGGCGCCAACGATGTCCCGCAATGACAAAATCACCGCCAGCGTGCAGGTCACTAACACCGGCAAACGCGAAGGCGAAACGGTGATTCAGATGTATTTGCAGGATGTCACCGCCTCGATGAGCCGTCCGGTGAAACAGCTGCGCGGCTTTGATAAGGTCAGCCTGAAACCTGGGGAAACGAAAACCGTCAGCTTCCCCATCGACGTCAGTGCGCTGAAATTCTGGAACCAGCGCATGAAATATGATGCGGAGCCGGGCAAATTCAATGTCTTTATCGGCGTTGATTCAGCGCGCGTTAAGCAGGGCGAGTTCGAACTGCGTTAACCTCATGAAGCACCGCGCGTTCTGCGCGGTGCTTCGCCTTCTTCTGAATTTCCCCTCTCAACGCTTTTTTTACTGCGCCTGGCTTTGCCTGAAGCAGGATTTTTATCACCTGGTAACACGCCGTGAAGCAAAAGGGACATATGATAAAACAAAATATCATATTGTTTAGGCGCATATTTTTGGCATGCTTTTCATTGTTGAGCAGGATCAAGGCTGACGCACAACGGGGCGCTTTGTGCTGAACAAGCGGCGCGGGTTAACCCAGGCAAAATTGTGTTTTTCGGCTACGCTTTTTTCTTAATCCGCTGAAAAAAAGCGGTAAAAATGAGGGAAGTATAATGAAAATAACGCATAAGATTGTTGGCTCGATGGTGCTGATGGCCGCCGTCAGTCTGCCTTTACAGGCGGCAGAACCGGTAAAAGTGGGTTCCAAAATTGACACGGAAGGGGCGCTGCTCGGCAATATCATTTTGCAGGTGCTGGAAAGCCACGGTGTTAAAACGGTAAATAAAGTACAGCTCGGTACCACACCGGTGGTGCGCGGCGCGATTACCTCCGGTGAACTGGACATCTACCCGGAATATACCGGCAACGGCGCGTTCTTCTTTAAAGATGAAAATGACGCCGCGTGGAAAAATGCCCAGCAAGGGTATGAGAAAGTTAAAAAGCTGGACGCGGAAAAAAATAAGCTGGTCTGGCTAACGCCCTCTCCGGCAAACAATACCTGGACTATCGCCGTACGCCAGGATTTAGCACAGAAAAACAAGCTCACCTCGCTGGACGATCTCAGCCGTTACCTTAAATCGGGCGGGGAGTTCAAGCTTGCGGCATCGGCCGAGTTTATTGAGCGCGCCGATGCGCTGCCCGCCTTTGAAAAAGCCTACGGCTTTAAGCTGAAACAAGATCAGATGTTATCCCTGGCCGGCGGTGACACGGCGGTAACCATTAAAGCCGCGGCGCAGCAAACCTCCGGCGTTAACGCGGCGATGGCCTACGGCACCGATGGCCCGGTTGCGGCGCTCGGGCTGCAAACCCTGAGCGATCCGAAAGGTGTTCAGCCGATTTATGCCCCGACGCCGGTGGTGCGTGAAGCGGTGCTGAAAGCCTATCCGGAACTGGATAGCTGGCTGAAACCGGTCTTTGCCAGCCTTGATGAAAAGACGCTGCAAAAACTGAACGCCAGTATTGCCGTTGAAGGGCGGGATGCGAAGAAAGTCGCTGCAGATTATCTGAAAGAAAAAGGTCTGGTGAAATAAATACTGCTATGGATGGTTCAATACGCTGCCATAACCGTGTGTTATTGCTATTGGTGGTACTGGGCGGTTTGGCAGCGTGGCTGCCTTTTGTTAACTACGCACCCAATCGGCTGGTATCGGGCGAAAGTCGCGCGTTATGGCAGATGTTCTCCGCGCTGTGGCTGTTGGCGCTCGGTCTGTTATTAACGTTAAGTTTTCTCCCCGGTCGCGGTGTACAGGTGGCAACCCTGGTGCTGACCGAAGCGCTGTTCTGGCTGTTGATATGGAGTGCGGGCAGGGCGGCAACGGATCTGGTGCAGGCAGGCTCGCCGCTGGCGCGAACCTCGCCCGGCAGCGGATTGTGGCTGTGGCTGGCATTGTCGCTGCTTGCCTGCAGCGATGCCATTCGTCGGGCGGTAGCAAATTCCGTATGGCGCTGGCTGCTGCATGCGCAAATCTGGATTTTCCCCCTCTGGTTATTACTCAGCGGCGAGCTGGATAATCTCTCTTTATTACGCGAATACGCCAATCGACAAGAGGTGTTTAACGATGCGCTGGCACAGCATTTAACCCTGCTGTTTGGCACACTGCTGCCCGCCTTGCTAATCGGTTTTGCCGTTGGGCTGTGGTGCTATCGCCATCCTGCCCGTCAGGGGCCGGTATTTGCGGTACTTAACGTTATTCAAACCATTCCGTCGGTGGCGCTGTTCGGGCTGCTGATCGCGCCCCTTGCCGGACTGGTGCAGCACTTTCCCGCCCTTAGCCAGTGGGGCATTGCCGGCACCGGCATGACGCCTGCGCTGATTGCCCTGATTCTTTATGCCTTACTGCCGTTAGTGCGCGGCGTCGTGGCCGGGCTCAATCAGGTGCCGGAAGAGGTGCTGGAGAGTGCAGTCGCCATGGGCATGAGCGCGCAGGGGCGTTTCTGGCAGGTGCGTGTTCCGCTGGCGTTACCCGGGCTTCTGCGCAGTATGCGGGTGGTGGCGGTGCAAACCGTCGGCATGGCGGTGATTGCGGCGCTGATCGGCGCGGGCGGCTTTGGCGCGCTGGTGTTTCAGGGGCTGCTGAGCAGCGCGCTGGATCTGGTATTGCTGGGAGTTATTCCGGTGATTGCGCTGGCGGTTCTTATCGATGCGTTATTTGGCTTAGGGATAGCCCTGTTGGAAAAAAGTCATGATTGAATTTAACAACGTCAGTAAATCTTTTGCCGGGCAGCCCGCGGTGAGTCATCTCGATCTGCACATTGCAACGGGTGCGTTTACGGTGCTTATCGGTACGTCCGGTTCCGGGAAATCCACCACCTTAAAGATGATTAACCGGCTGGTGGAGCATGACGAAGGCACTATTACTTTTGCCGGTGAGGAAATCCGCTCGCTGCCGGTGCTGGAACTGCGTCGGCGTATGGGCTACGCCATTCAGTCCATCGGCCTGTTCCCACACTGGACGGTGGCGCAGAATATCGCCACTGTCCTGCAGCTGCAAAAGTGGTCACGCGCGCGTATTGATGCGCGGGTGGATGAGTTAATGGCGCTGCTGGGGCTCGATCCCTCCCTGCGCGCGCGTTATCCGCACCAGCTTTCCGGCGGTCAACAGCAGCGCGTTGGCGTGGCTCGCGCCCTTGCCGCCGACCCGGAAGTGCTGTTAATGGATGAACCTTTCGGTGCGCTGGACCCAGTGACGCGCGGGGCGTTGCAGCAGGAGATGGTGCGCATTCATCGTCTGCTTGGGCGCACGATTGTGCTGGTGACCCACGATATTGACGAAGCGCTGCAGCTGGCGGATCACCTGGTATTGATGGACGGCGGAAAAGTGGTGCAGCAGGGGACGCCGTTATCGATGCTGACGTCGCCGGAGAATGATTTTGTCCGCGAGTTTTTTGGCCGCAGCGAACTGGGCGTACGGCTGCTGTCCCTGCGTCAGGTGAGCGCTTATCTGCGCAGTGAACCGGTTTATACCGGCGAGGCGCTGCGTGCCGACATGAGCCTGCGGGAAGCCTTGTCCGCGTTTGTCGCGCAACAGTGCGAAGTGTTACCGGTACATAATGCCGACGGGCAGCCCTGTGGCAGCCTGCATTTTCGCGATCTGCTGTGCGTGGAGGCTTCCTGTGAAGATCCTGCGTGACCCGCTGCTCTGGCTGATAGCGCTGTTTATTGCCCTGCTAGTGTGGCTGCCGCACAGTACGCCGCTCTTTAGTTCGCTGTTTCCGCAGCTGCCGCGCCCGGTTTATCTGCAGGAAAGTTTTATTACCCTGACGATTGCCCACTTTACGCTGGTGGCGATTTCCAGCGCCATCGCCATTGTAATAGGTGTCGGAATGGCGATAGTGGTGACGCGTTCGGCCGGGCGGGAGTTTCGCCCGCTGGCGGAAACCATTGCCGCCGTCGGGCAAACCTTTCCGCCGGTAGCGGTGCTGGCGATTGCCGTGCCGGTGATGGGATTTGGCAAGCAACCGGCGATTATCGCGCTGGTGTTATACGGGGTGTTGCCGGTGTTACAGGGCACGCTGGCGGGGATTGCGGCGGTACCCCAGAGCGTACAGAGCGTTGCGGAAGGCATGGGGATGAGCGCGTGGCAGCGTTTGATAAAAACAGAATTGCCCCTTGCCGCGCCGATGATTATCGCTGGCGTGCGCACCTCGGTGATTATTAATATTGGCACCGCTACCATTGCCTCAACGGTGGGCGCCAGCACGCTGGGCACGCCAATTATTATTGGCCTGAGCGGGTTTAATACGGCTTATGTGGTGCAGGGCGCGGTGCTGGTAGCACTGGCGGCGATCATTGTCGACCGGCTCTTTGAGCGGCTGGCGCTATGGCTCAGCCGACACCGCCACGCACAATAAACGAATATCCGGCGAGCATAACGCCGCCGATGCCGCCAATAGCCATCAGCAGAAAGATAGCGATGACAAGGATTTTACTCGACTTCATGTGATACTCCTGTTGGATCCGGCTGGCATTATAAAGGCAAGTTGAGTTGTTAATGAAACATTAAATGCCGAGCAGCCAGATGTTATGGCCCGCGTCGCGCCAGCGGAGGATTTGCTGCTGCTGGATTTCCAGGGGCGGCGCGCCGCACCACACCAGCAGCGTCTGGCCGGGGAACATCTCCGGTTGCAGCTCGCTCAGGGCATGGGCCAGCACATCAACCCGCCATCCCTGCTGGCTTGCCATCCACCCCTCCAGCCACAGCTGGGTGGTATCCGCCACGTTCCAGCCTACCAGTAACGCCTCTTTACCCGGTTTTTTGCGCGCCGAGGCCAGACAGCCAGCAATATAATTGATCAAGATTCCGTCGAGCAGGCTCAGCATCGCCAGCTGGCTTTGCAGCCGCAGGCGCAACGGAATAAACAGGTAGGTTGCCAGCGCCTGTGCCGGGTAGTCGCGACCGTGCTCTTTTACCCACTGATGCAGGCGGTTAATGTTGCCTTGTTGCAGGTAGCGCAGGGCGGTTTCCTGCTGCGCCAGCCAGCCATCGCGCATCTCTTGTGCCGGCGCGGCGAGCAATTTTTGCACTTTGCTGATTTGTACCCCGGTATCGACCCAGCGTTTGATTTCCCGAATGCGGTCAATTTCCTCTTCCGTAAACAGGCGATGACCGCCGTGGGTGCGCAGGGGTTGTAATAGTCCATAACGGCGTTGCCAGGCCCGCAGCGTCACGGGGTTTACCTCGCATAACAACGCCACTTCACCGATTGTGTAAAGCGCCATGGTGTTCCTCGTCAGCCGGTTCCCTGTATAACTGTAGCCGTTGCACACTACTGGCGATCGACTTGCGTAAAAAATGCGCACGATGCGTATTCGAGGCGCGTCGCGCGGGCTTACTTTGTGATCCAGAACACGATTTTTCGTTTTTTTGCAGCACCTCAAAGAAAGATTTCGCTGCAGACGGTATGTTACGCGCTTTAGCTTATGCGGTGCTGCGGGTATGTACGACTTCAATCTGGTGTTGCTGCTGCTTCAGCAGATGTGTGTGTTTCTGGTTATTGCCTGGCTGATGAGCAAAACACGGCTGTTTATCCCGCTGATGCAGGTGACCGTCCGCTTACCGCACAAGCTGTTGTGTTATGTCACCTTCTCCATTTTCTGCGTCCTCGGCACCTATTTCGGGCTGCATATCGACGACTCAATTGCCAACACGCGCGCCATCGGTGCGGTGATGGGCGGTCTGCTCGGCGGGCCGCTGGTCGGCGGGCTGGTCGGTCTGACCGGCGGCATTCATCGTTACTCCATGGGCGGGATGACCGCGCTGAGCTGTATGATCTCCACTATTGTTGAAGGGCTGCTCGGCGGGCTGGTACACCGGGCGTTGATCAGGCGCGGGCGTACGGATCTGGTGTTCAGCCCGTTAACCGCCGGTGTGGTGACCTGCGTCGCGGAGCTTACGCAGATGATGATTATTCTGCTGATTGCCCGTCCCTTTGATAGTGCCTTGAACCTGGTACAGAGCATTGCCGCCCCGATGATGGTCACCAACACCGTGGGGGCCGCGCTGTTTATGCGTATCCTGCTGGATAAACGCGCGATGTTTGAAAAGTACACCTCGGCGTTTTCCGCCACGGCGCTAAAAGTGGCGGCGTCAACGGAAGGGTTTTTACGCCAGGGATTTAATGAAGAGAACAGCATGAAAGTGGCGCTGGTGTTGTTTAAAGAGCTGGATATTGGCGCGGTGGCGATAACCGATCGCGAAAAATTGCTGGCCTTTACCGGCGCGGGCGACGATCACCATCTGCCTGGAAGGCCCATCTCTTCTGTCTGGACATTGCGCGCCATTGAAACCGGGGAAGTGGTGTACGCAGACGGCAACGAAGTGCCTTATCAATGCTCATTACATCCGCACTGCAAACTTGGTTCGACACTGGTTATCCCGCTGCGCGGTGAAAACCAGCGCGTGGTCGGCACCATTAAACTCTACGAAGCAAAAAATCGCCTGTTTAGCTCCATCAACCGCACGCTGGGGGAGGGGATTGCTCAGTTGCTGTCAGCGCAGATTCTTGCCGGGCAGTACGAGCGGCAAAAAGCGTTACTCACCCAGTCGGAAATCAAGCTTCTCCATGCGCAGGTGAATCCTCATTTCCTGTTTAATGCCCTTAACACCTTGAAAGCGGTGATTCGCCACGATAGCGATCAGGCCGGGCTGCTGGTGCAGTATTTGTCGACCTTCTTTCGCAAGAACTTAAAACGCCCGTCGGAAGTGGTGACGCTGGCGGACGAGATTGAGCATGTAAACGCCTACCTGCAAATTGAAAAAGCGCGTTTCCAGTCGCGCCTGCATGTGCAGTTAAATGTGCCCCAGGCGCTGTCGCACCTGCAGCTTCCGGCCTTTACCCTGCAACCGATTGTCGAAAACGCTATCAAGCATGGCACGTCGCAGCTGCTGGGAGTCGGGGAAATTACCATCACCGCCAGCCTGCAAGAGCAATATCTGATACTGGATATTGAAGATAATGCCGGTTTGTATCAGCCCAAAACCGACGCCAGCGGGTTAGGCATGAATCTGGTCGATAAGCGTCTGCGCGCACGTTTTGGCGACGAATGCGGCATTACCATTACCTGCGAGCAGGATATATTTACCCGTATTAGCTTACGGCTCCCGCTGGAGGTAGAAGCATGTTAAAGGTGCTGATTGTTGATGACGAACCGCTGGCGCGGGAAAACCTGCGCATCCTGCTGCAGGAAGAGAGCGATATTGAGGTCGTCGGCGAGTGCGGCAATGCCGTTGAAGCAATAGGCGCGGTGCATAAGCTGCATCCGGATGTGCTGTTTCTCGATATCCAGATGCCGCGCATCAGCGGGCTGGAGATGGTGGGTATGCTCGATCCGGGCAACCGGCCGTATGTGGTGTTTCTTACTGCCTTTGATGATTATGCGGTGCAGGCCTTTGAAGAACATGCTTTCGACTATCTGCTTAAACCTATCGAAACGCGTCGTCTGGCGAAAACCCTCACCCGGCTGCGCCAGGAGCGCGGCGTACAGGATATCTCCCTGCTGCCGGAAAACCAGGAAGCGCTGAAATTTATCCCCTGCACCGGCCACAGCCGCATCTGGTTATTGCAGATGGATGAAGTGGCCTTTGTCAGCAGCCGCCTGAGCGGCGTCTATGTCACCAGCCATGAAGGCAAAGAGGGCTTTACCGAACTGACGCTGCGTACGCTGGAGAGCCGCACGCCGCTGGTGCGCTGCCACCGCCAATATCTGGTCAATATGGCCCATTTAAAAGAGATCCGCCTCGAAGATAACGGACAGGCGGAACTGCTGCTGCGCGAGGGGCTGACGGTGCCCGTCAGCCGACGCTATTTGAAGAATTTAAAAGAGGCGTTGGGGTTGTAAATTCCTGTGCGATGCCTACACTGCGCGCTGGTTCACTATTTCCGGGAAACAACATGCTTAATAACGATATCCTGCGCAGCGTGCGTTACACACTGCAGGCTGATAACAACGCACTGGTTCGCATTCTGGCGCTGGCGGATACGGTGGTAACCGCAGAACAGCTGGCCCCGTGGCTGCGTAAAGAGGATGAGGAAGGGTATAAGCCCTGTCCGGATATCGTGCTGTCGGCTTTTCTTAACGGTCTGATCTACGAAAAACGCGGCAAAGATGAAACCGCGCCGCCATTAGCGGTCGAACGCAAACTGAATAACAATATCGTGTTGAAAAAACTGCGTATCGCCTTCTCGTTAAAAACCGACGATATTCTGGCGATCCTTACCGCCCAACAGTTTCGCATTTCGATGCCGGAAATTACCGCCATGATGCGCGCGCCGGAGCATAAGAATTTCCGTGAATGTGGCGATCAGGTGATGCGTTATTTCTTACGCGGTTTAGCGGTACGCGAGCAGAAACTGAAAAGCACTCCCGAGAGCGAATAACCGGCAGCGCGGTAACGCGGTGCTGAAGAGGGCCCCGGCCGCTTAACGAGTCACCGGCCGGGGCGAGCGCTGCCTTAACAACGGCAGCGTGCAAAGCGATTACTGGACTTCTTTAAAGCCGCGCGCTTTCAGCAGCTCTTCTGACTGTTTCATACTGATTTTGCCATTTACCGTGCCGGTAAATTCTGAGCCCTGCAAACTGTTCAACTGGGCGAAATCCACCTCGTTGTAGTCCACATCCAGCGTCTCTTGCGCGTAGGATTCTTGGTAATCCACGCTCTCTTTAATGCCTTTAACGCTCTGGTATTTTTTGCTGATCGGATCCAGCACTTTCATCGCCTCTTCCTTGTTTTTGGCACCAATGGAAGAGTACTCGATCTTGTTTTTCGCCGTCTGGCGCAGGACTTTGTCATCTTTGTAGTAATAGGTCAGCGTCACTTCTGTGCCCGCTTGTGACCAGGTAAAGGTTTTACTCTGCTCTTTTTCTCCACAGCCGGTCAGGCCAATGAGTAAAGCGACAGAAAAGAGTGCTGCGATGATTTTACTGAATTTCACGATAATCCCCTGTTGTCCATGTGAGGTTTTGTAGACTTACGTCAGATTCAGTATAGAAAAAGGCGCTGAATTCAGCGCCTTATTTTTTCACTTAACTTGCTGTCCTGCTTTTGCGCCGCTGTCCGGGCTGAGCAGGAAGATATCTTTGCCGCCGGGGCCGGCGGCCATCACCATTCCTTCGGAGATGCCAAAGCGCATTTTGCGTGGTGCAAGGTTGGCGACCATCACCGTCAGGCGGCCAATAAGCGCGGAGGGATCCGGGTAAGCGGAACGAATGCCGGAGAATACATTGCGTTTTTCGCCATCCAGATCCAGCGTCAGACGCAGCAGCTTGTCGGAACCTTCCACGAACTCAGCGTTTTCAATCAGCGCCACGCGCAGATCGACTTTGGCGAAGTCATCAAAGTTGATAGTTTCCTGAATCGGGTTATCCGCCAGCTCGCCCGTTACCGGCGCGGCGGCTGCCTTGACTTCCTCTTTCGAGGCGTCAACCAGCGCTTCAACCTGTTTCATCTCGATACGGTTATACAGCGCTTTAAAGGCGTTAACTTTATGGCCCAGCAGCGGCTGGTGAATACCGTCCCACTCAAGCGTGGTATTGAGGAAGGCTTCCGTGCGCTCCGCCAGCGATGGCATTACCGGCTTCAGCCAGGTCATCAGCACGCGGAACATGTTCAGGCCCTGGGTACAAATGGCCTGCAGATCGGCATCGCGCCCTTCCTGTTTTGCCACCACCCACGGCGCTTGTTCATCAACGTAGCGGTTTGCCACATCCGCCAGCGCCATAATTTCGCGTACCGCTTTACCAAACTCACGGCTTTCCCACGCTTCGCTAATGGTCGCCGCCGCGTCGGTAAAGGTCTGGTACAACGCCGGATCGGCAAGTTCTGCCGCCAGCATGCCGTCAAAGCGTTTATTAATAAACCCGGCGTTACGCGAGGCGAGGTTGACCACTTTGTTGACGATATCGGCATTAACGCGCTGGATAAAATCTTCCAGGTTAAGATCGATATCATCGATGCGCGAAGAGAGCTTCGCCGCGTAGTAGTAACGCAGGCTGTCGGCATCGAAATGGTTCAGCCAGGTGCTGGCTTTGATAAAGGTGCCGCGGGATTTGGACATCTTCGCGCCGTTCACCGTCACATAGCCATGAACAAACAGGTTGGTCGGCTTGCGGAAACCGCTGCCTTCCAGCATCGCCGGCCAGAACAGGCTGTGGAAGTAAACAATGTCTTTACCGATAAAGTGATACAGCTCGGCGTCGGACTCTTTCTGCCAGTAAGCGTCAAAGCTTTGGCTGTCGCCGCGTTTGTCACACAGGTTTTTGAATGATCCCATGTAGCCAATCGGCGCATCCAGCCAGACGTAGAAGTATTTGCCCGGCGCACCCGGAATTTCAAAACCGAAGTAGGGCGCATCGCGGGAGATATCCCACTGCTGCAGGCCGGATTCAAACCACTCCTGCATCTTGTTCGCCACCTGCTCCTGCAGCGCGCCGCTGCGCGTCCACGCCTGCAGCATTTCGCTAAACGAGGGCAGATCGAAGAAGAAGTGCTCGGAATCACGCATCACCGGCGTCGCGCCGGACACTACCGACTTCGGCTCAATCAGCTCCGTCGGGCTGTAGGTCGCGCCGCACACTTCGCAGTTGTCACCGTACTGATCCGGCGATTTGCATTTCGGGCAGGTGCCTTTGACAAAACGGTCCGGCAGGAACATGCCTTTTTCCGGATCGTAGAGCTGAGAGATGGTGCGGTTTTTAATAAAACCGTTCTCTTTCAGACGGGTGTAAATCAGCTCCGCCAGCTCGCGGTTCTCATCGCTGTGGGTGGAGTGGTAGTTGTCGTAGCTGATGTTAAAGCCGGCAAAATCTGTCTGATGTTCCTGACTCATGTCAGCAATCATCTGCTCCGGCGTAATGCCCAACTGCTGAGCTTTCAGCATGATCGGCGTGCCGTGGGCGTCGTCCGCACAGATAAAGTTGACCTCGTGGCCGCGCATTCGCTGGTAACGGACCCAGACATCAGCCTGGATGTGCTCCAGCATATGGCCGAGGTGGATGGAGCCGTTAGCGTACGGCAGCGCGCACGTTACCAGAATTTTCTTCGCGACTTGAGTCATAGTAGGCATTACATCTTCTTCAGAAAAAGGGGTTCCGATATTACCAAACAGGTAATAATTGCGCCACGCGATAAGGGCTTTTAAACCATATATGAATAAATCGTTACCTGTGGGGTAAACTTGATAGCTACAATGTCGTTTTTCAGAACAACTACAAAGGAGTCGGGATGAGTTCGCAATCCCAGGCCAAATCCCCGGAGGCCTTACGCGCTATCGTAACCGGGACGCTGGCCGATTTTCAGCACCCAACCCTGAAGCACAATCTTACCGCCCTCAAAGCGGTACACCACGTTGCGTGGCTTGACGATACCCTGCACGTTGAGCTGTTGATGCCGTTTGTCTGGAGCAGCGCGTTTGAAGAGTTAAAAGCGCAGTGCAGCGCTGAACTGCTGCGCCTCACCGGCGCGCGTGCCATCGACTGGAAGCTGTCGCACAATATTGCCACCTTAAAACGGGTAAAAAACCAGCCTGGCGTCAATGGTTTAAAAAACATTATTGCTATCAGCTCCGGCAAGGGTGGGGTGGGGAAATCCTCCACGGCGGTCAACCTGGCGCTGGCGCTGGCGGCAGAGGGGGCAAAAGTCGGTATTCTCGACGCCGATATTTATGGCCCGTCCATTCCGGTCATGCTCGGTGCGGAACATGAACGTCCTACTTCGCCGGACGGCACCCATATGGCACCGATAATCGCCCACGGCCTGGCGACCAACTCGATCGGCTACCTCGTTACCGATGATAACGCCATGGTCTGGCGCGGCCCGATGGCCAGTAAAGCGCTGCTGCAGATGCTGCAGGAGTCGATTTGGCCGGATCTCGATTATCTGGTGCTGGATATGCCGCCAGGCACCGGTGATATCCAGCTGACGCTGGCGCAGAATATTCCGGTTACCGGCGCGCTGGTGGTAACCACACCGCAGGATATTGCGCTGATCGACGCCAAAAAAGGCATCGTGATGTTCGAGAAAGTAGAAGTGCCGGTGCTCGGTATTGTAGAAAACATGAGCATGCATATTTGCAGCAACTGCGGTCATCATGAGCCGATTTTTGGCACCGGCGGCGCGCAAAAGCTGGCCGAGCAGTATCACACCGAGCTGCTGGGGCAGATGCCGCTGCATATTTCGCTGCGTGAGGATCTGGATAACGGTACGCCGACGGTAGTAAGCCGCCCGGATAGCGAATTTACCGCTATCTACCGCCAGCTTGCCGGACGCGTTGCCGCACAGCTTTACTGGCAGGGTGAAGTGATTCCTGGTGAGATTGCGTTTCGCGCGGTGTAAGCCAGTAAACCTCTCCCGGCCGGGAGAGGTTTTTCATTTTTGCAGGTAGTGCATCAGTAGGTAATCCCCTTCTGGCGATACGCCCTGCGCTTCGATATGCCAGCCGTGGCGTTGATAAAAGGCCATTGCGGCTTTGTTCTGCGCCAGACACTTTAGCGCGCCGGTGCTGGTAAAGGTCGACTGCACCTTCTTTAGCAGCGCGCTGCCAACGCCTTTGCCCTGACAGTCCGGGTCGACAAAGAGGTTGTGCAGGAAATTGTCGTTGTCATACACCGAAGCAAATCCCAGCCGATGACCATTCTCTTCTGCCACCCAGACGGTTTCATCAAGGGTGTCGGCGTCAAAATCTTCCAGCCGCCAGTCGCTGCTATCGAGCCAGTGCCAGCTCGCTTTGCGCGCGCTTAAATAGAGGGTGCGTAAAAACGGCCGGTCGCTCTCCTGAAAGCGTCGAATAATCATTACGCTCCTGATTAACGGTGGTAAAAAATGTCGCCGTTATAGGCTTTGAGAATTTTGCCTTCGGCATCGGTAATCAGCACATAGTTGCCGCCCATATAGGTCCAATGGCTTCCGGCGTCCGGGGCGGGGAGATTACGCTGCTGCCACTGCTTAATATTGTAATCTTCGCTGCGGTACATTTCCGGTACGGTGTCGCCAATGGTGAACTTGGTGAAGTCGGCGACAAACTCCTTTACTTCATAAGATTGCTGTCCAGAAGCCGAAGGTGTGGCAGTTTGTGGTGCGGCAAGGGCCGACGCGGCGGTGGCCAACAGCGCGCCCAGAAGCATCATTTTAGTTTTACGCATACTTTCTCCAGGTTGTTCTTATTCATTTCACGCAGTTGCATCAATAGCATGCCATCATTGCCGTTAACTGACAGCGGAGCAACTACGAAAAAATAACGCTTTGGTAAAAAGTGTAAGCAAACCCAGGCGAAGCAGGAAAAGCGGACGCCTGTTTCGCTATCCGCTTGTTACCTTTAAGAATAATCCTGGCAGGATCTTACCCGCCGAAGCCTTCCAGCACGATTTTGCCCACCGTCCTCTGGCTCTCCAGCAACGCATGGGCTTTACGCAAATTCGCCGCATTAATCGCGCCCAGGTGCTCACCGAGGGTAGTGCGTAAAACGCCGTCATCAATCAACTGCGCCACCCGCGACAGTAACTGATGCTGAGCAATGATATCGTCGGTGGTGAACATCGAGCGGGTAAACATAAATTCCCAGTGCAGGGAAATACTTTTCACTTTCAGCGGTAGCGCGTCCAGGCTTTGCGGGTCGTCAATCAGCGCCAGTTTGCCCTGCGGTTTAAGGGCGTTGATCAGTTGCTGATAATGCTGTTCCGTATTGGTAAGGCTGGCAACATGTGAAACCTGTTGGATGCCAATGCGCGCCAGCTCCTCGGTGAGCGGTTTGCTATGGTCAATGACATGGTGCGCGCCAAGTTCGGTTACCCACTGCTGGCTTGCAGGGCGCGACGCGGTGCCAATCACCGTTAAACGCGTAAGCCTGCGCGCCAGCTGGGTCAGAATAGATCCGACGCCGCCCGCCGCGCCGACAATCAGCAGCACATCGCCTTCGTTACCACCCTCTGTGATATTCAGGCGATCAAACAGCAGTTCCCAGGCGGTAATGGCGGTTAAGGGCAGGGCGGCAGCCGCGGCATTATCCAGGGTTTTAGGCTTGCGCGCGGCAATGCGTTCGTCAACCAGCTGAAATTCGCTGTTACTGCCAGGCCGGGTTAACGCCCCGGCATACCACACTTCATCCCCCGGCTGGAAAAGGGTCACGTTTTCGCCCACCGCGCTGACGACGCCAACCGCATCCCAGCCGAGCACGCGCGGCGCATCGGCGTTGAAACCGGCGCGCACTTTAGTATCAACAGGATTGACGGAGATGGCTTTTACTTCCACCAGTAAGTCATGGCCGGTGGCTTGCGGCTGCGGCAGTTCGATATCGCTGAGGAAATCCAAGTTGCTGCCGTTCTGTGCGGCACGGGTAATAGCGATAGCTTTCATAATGGCTCCGTTAACAGGTTAAGGGTGATGATGCTAATAAGGGTAGCTAAAGCCGATCTGCATAAAAACAGGTACAACGGAGCAGCACTTATCCTTGAGGAGTGAAAATCGCGTTTATAACTAATCAATTCAATAAGCTGAAAAAGGCAGGCCGTATGGCGGGTGAAAAGAAAGTCGGTACGGTTTAAGTTTTTTTACCGTTGTGTCGCTATTTACCTCAATAACTTACTCGCTTTAGCGGATAGCCACATGAATAACGAATTGACCCTACGTTTCGCAAACCTCTCATTGAAAAAAAGAAAAGAAAAAGTCGTCCTTTTTTTTGGCAGGGAGTGGTTTAGCGATAGCACAAAATATCTCTATCTAAGCGCGCTGCAGGAAAATAGAGATTTTACCTGCATCTGGTGCAGCTGTGATAAAACGCTAATCTCCACGCTGGAGGCCAACCAACTCCCATGTCATTTGATAAGCGAAGAGACGCTAGATAAAACCGTTAAGCTTTTTCTCTCTGCCGCAGTCGCGGTTTTTTCTATCAATCCTGCGCAATGCCTGAAGGGTAATGAAGCTCTTTTTGCTTGTCTGCAAGGTGCCAGACAGGTGCAGCTGTGGCATGGTGTTTCGGTAAAACATCTTTTATTGCAATTAATCAACCATTTATCCCTCGGCGATTATCATTTCCGCCAGCCTGTTGAGTTCGCCTCCCGCGCCGATTGTGTATTAAGTACTTCTGCTTTCCTGGATGACTTCTTTAATGATGCTTTCGGATGTAAACGCATTATTCGCGCAGGTTATCCTCGCAATGAAGTCATCTTGCGGCAGGCTACTACATATGAGCTTATTGGCAGTGAAATACCTGTAACCATGATGAGTGCTATAACCAATAAAGCCCGCAAGAAAATACTCTTCGCCCCAACCTGGCAGCGCGGAGACGATACCATTATCACTGGCAGTACAGAATTTTTGCTGAAACTGGCTGAGGAGTGTAAAAGAAATAATACCGATCTCTATGTTAAAGGGCATCCAACACTGCGTCAGGATAACGTTTCCGGCAAGCTTAGTGGCAATGTCTGGTATATTAATCCCTGTATTGATATCTATCCCTGGCTAAATAATTTTGATGCACTGGTGACCGATTACTCCTCGATAATGTTTGATTTCCTCCTTACCGGCAAACCCGTGTTGCGCCTTGATATCGAGGCGGGTTCGCATCGAGATTATGAACCTGATTTTAAACTTATCCCGGATATAGATTTTGCCTACACCTTTACCCCCTGTTCTCTTGCCAGTGTATTATATCAAGCATTGAACAACGATATTAAACAAGCAGCAAGAAAAGAGATGGCTGATGCGCTATTTGAAACAGACGCTCTTGATGCGTGTGCATCGCTTCTGCGTTTTCTTGAACATGAAGTGGCAAACTGTGTGGCCGCCAGTCGGCAATTTACTATTGAAAGTTATTGAAGAAATAATTTGGTATTACTCACATTTTTTGTTACTGATGCTGGCGCGTGCAATGCGCTAGCATCATGCCTATAAAAGGCGTAATGCAATTATAAGCATAAGTTTAAATGCTTTGTTAAAATGCGTTGCCATCTTAATTAACGTGAAATCAGCTTTTTACTCTCGCGAATATACGTTACCCGCATTAAAAAATTTATAAAGCCTAAAGTTAAATCTGCCAAAAAGTGATAAGCGAACCCGGAATTTATTTTAGTAAATTTCACCAATTATAAGATCTAATTTAATCGAGTGCATGCAATAATGGAACGCTTGAAACCTGATTGGCGTGAAGCCAATTCACAGGCATTTGGTGGTGTACACTCTACCGTCCTCATCTCTTTGATTCTTTTTAATATCAGGTGATTATGGATAATATTGATAAACTGTTCAAACTTGAGAAGTTTTTAAGAAAAGCATTGGTTTCACAAGTATACGGTGCTATGTTTGCTAATGGACAGTACTTTCGGCACCTTGGAATACATCTCCCTACAGCCAACGGGTATTCTTTTGGCGCATTCGAACATCTCCGAAAAATATCACATGTGAACTTTCAAAATATAAGAGAGAAAGTCGGTGAGCTCGATGATAATGAATATGATCTGTTATATAATATTTCTCGTGCTCATTTATCCTTTCAACATCGCTCACGTACAAAACTCTCCACATCAACAGGTAATGATAAGTTAAATGTTTATAAAGAACACCCAGGTATATTATCCATTTTATCCAATAAGGAATTAATACACAGGAACATCCTGAAAAAAACAAATACCTATAAAGAGGATGTGAAATATTTGCATAATCATGATTTTGTTTTTTTTAGCTGTCAGTTTGATTCTTCTGGATCTCCACCAAGTCGGTATCACAACGGTGTATATTTTGGTGATTTCTCTTATTGTATTCGAGAGGATCACAGGATGGTTAAGTATGGCTATATGACTTTAACCGATCATCATGAAAACGAAGTTTTGCCAACAATAGAAGTCTATACTCTGATGTTATTCACGTCTTTCCCGGAGTTGAAAAATGAGGTGCAGTGGAGAGTTGTTTGTCAAAATAACAATAAAAAGGATGCGCCCATGTTTGATTATTATCTTATGAAACCAGCGCTGGCGCTCTATTTAATAGATTTTTTAAGAAACACACGTTCACGCGATTTTAAAGCCTATGTATATAATGGCGATTTTAATTCGAAAAAGCTGCATCAAGTTATTAATACTGTTTTTTCGCCGGAATATCATATACCCAGAAGTATATATACGCGAGAGTATAAGTATAATTTTGGCTAGGAGCGGTGCAACGCATTAGTGAACCCTTAAACACAAATTAAATTCAAATGCAATAGAGTATGAGTGGACTATATGTTTTCATTATAAATGGAAATATAGCTTTGTTTAATATGCCATGTGTTTGAGATATGCGACTTTCAAAATGTACAATTACATATTTCTTTGTGCTTTATAAAACAAGAGAGGTTGCTTCGAAGGATTTGCAATGCGGAACTGTGGTTTCAACATCGCACAAATGTAGAACTTGTCACTCTGTTCGATGGTAAATAATATTATGTATATTAACAATCCGGCGCTCATCTATAAGGAGCTGCATGGTGTATTAAACACGGTTTATGCTCCTGAGTTTCATATACCCAGGAGTATATATACACGTAAGTTTATGTTTGAAGATACTGATGTTTGTGTTTGAATTTTAAGGTGTGTATTTAAGCTTAGCGCGGATGTAAATTTTCATCATAAAACCAGCGGCTATCGCTAAAATTTGAATATATAATATGGCCTATGGCTTGAGTACTATTAGTCGCTTGAGCACGTTGATGACAAATCTGTTGCAATTATAGTGAAGTCCATAAGTGAAAGGTCTATATTTATAATTGATGGTCTCAAGGCGTATAGCGTTTTCAAATACGGCGGCGTAAACATCATGAAGTACAAACAGTCTTCCTTTCCTGCAAAGATGCTGCAGGATACTATCGAAGCCTTGGGTTTTCATAAATGTATTATCGTCAGTGATGATTACAGGCCATTTGCCGATATAAGAAGGCTCTGGGTGATATTGGACGGGATATTTTGAGATAGCATCCGGAGTGTAACGTCCTGACTCGACTTGTGCCGCCGTGAGGAAGACCATATGCTTGCGAACGTTATCGGCGTAAAAACAGGAGTGGCCACGCCATGGATCGCCTGTAACACCGTTAACCTGAACAATGATTTTATTGTTTTGCAGGCAGTAAATGGTATCACCCATAGATGTGATTTTTCTACCTACCACGGACGCGAGGGCACGCGCATTATCGCAATCCGCTCTTCTTGCTGTGGTAAATGCAAACCAGCTATTTTGTATTTCACTGGCAGCTTTGTCTTTGCTAAGCATGGGTATTTCTCCTGCTGAGAGTTAAAGTGTTATCGGGTATATAATCCGCGATCACCGAGTGTGGTTATATTTATCATCAGTGCCTGATTCACGAGTCAGATATCAACCGGAAACATATTTAGCAAGCACGCTTTCTTTGCGCTTCAGTTCTATTATTCGCAGCAGTACATTTAAGACAAATGTATGGCAATTATAGTGAAAGCCATAAGAAAATGGCCGAACGCTAAAATATTTGCACTCCTGACGAAAGGCGCTATCGAAGACGTTAGTATAAATATCGTCAAGCACAAACAGATTGCCTTTTGAAGACAGATACTGCAGGGCCTGTTTGATGCCAGCGTCGCTCACTTGTAAATGCGCAGTGTCTTTGGCTTCTATTACCGCATAGGTACCTATATAACCCGGTTCTCTATGATATTTGACCGGATATTTTGCCCGGTAAGGCGGTTTATTCCTGGCCTTAATCACTTTCGGGGAGAGCAAGACCAGGTGCTTACGAATGTTATTGACATAAAAACTCGAATGACCGTCAAATGGTTTTTCTCTGCTGCCGTTAGCCACCACAATAACTTTATTTTCGTGTAAACACGTGAACGCATCATCCGCAGACTCGAATCGTCTACCCAGAACGGATGCCAGTTCGCGTACATTCTCGGGGTCGGCTTTTCTTTTTCTTATAAATGCACGCCATTTTTTTTGTATAAACAGTGCGGATTTTTCTTTGCTAAGCATGACGACTCGCTTTTTAATGTTGAGTTTGAATTAAATAAAACGGTAATCAATCTTTTCCTGGCACGATTGTGTTTTACAAAGCATTAAGTTAATAAATGGCAACTTATTATCCTGTGCGTAACTGCTGGCGCTTGTTAATTTTATATATCACCAAACAGGATAAACTTTACGGGCAGGGAATCTCTATTCATTAGTTGTATTTTGAGGTGAATAATGCGCTTAAGCACATTCAGAACAAAACTAAGACAATTACAATCAAGCCCAAAAGAGTAAGGGCAGGTTTACGTTATGCCTAAGAAATATTTAAACTAAATTTCCAGGTGAAATTGTAGAATTCGACACAGCACATTTGTTACAAATGTATTGCAGTTATAATGGAGGCCATAAGAATAACGACGCCCTTTAATATTTTCTATTTCCTGTCGATAAGCAGTCTCGAATAAAGTAGCTGAATTATCATTAAGCACAAATATCGAGCCTTTATCGCAAAGATAAGTGAAGGATCCAACGAAATCTTCCGTGCTAGTAAATCCCCCTTCATCTGTTAGGATTACGACATGAGCACCCAAATACTCTGGAATAGGGTAATGGCTTACGGGACGTTTTGAAATATAGTCGGGTTTGATGTCTAATTCTGGAATGTCTATCGGATGCATAAACATCATATGTATGCGCGAGCGATTAACGTAAAAACAAGAGTGGCCCTCTAGTGGATTCCCAAGTGCGCCATTAGCCTGGACAATGATTTTGTTCTCTAATAAAGATTTCTCAACTTCAGAAAATTTACTAAGTTGTTTACCGAGAAGCGCGGCTACCACGCGTGCTTTTAAAGGTTCTGTTTTACTATTATGTACAAATGTACGCCATTTATTTTGAATTTTTTCAGCAGCTCTTCTTTTTGATAACATTTTCCTTCCTTCTTAAATGGTTATTGTTTGTTGATTTAAATTGCTTAGTTTTGCATTTGAAAGCGGAATGTCTACGATTATAGCAATACATTTGCCGGTATTTTTTTATTACTAAAGGATATCAATCCAGGTGAATTGCTGTTATCGATCACAAAAGGCGCATTATTCATATCTTATGCACGTAACACTAAATGCAATATTTAACCATTTTTATCGCATCAACGAGGCTATTGTCATCTTAAAAAAAATGAAAAAAGAGCTTTACGCTTTAATAAAAATGTTGAATGGCCTACAAGATCTTATAACAGCTAATTTTAATTGGAGCAGAGACTGGAATGATGGGATTTAAAATTTTAAACCAATGACTCTGCAAGATTCATTTTATCCGTTGACCCGTTCTGTTTACATTCACCGCCTGCGCCTATCCCCGTCGAGTCTCGCTTTACCATTTACAACCCTTGCCGTGGGCATTACCATCCTGAGCTGTGCTTAATCAACCACGTTAACCACAAACCTTTGAACGATATGACTCGGGGTGCCCTTCTTTGTGAAGGCTGAGAAATACCCGTACCACCTGATCTGGATAATGCCAGCGTAGGGAAGTCAGATACCTGTCCGGTATCCCTTCTTCACGCCGGGCAGGAGCGAAACTATGCAACCTGACCTGCTTGATCCTGTGCAAATCGCACATGTTTTACAGCAATTCCGCCGCCGTTCTCCCCTTGTGCACTGTATGACCAATGACGTCGTGCAAACCTTTACCGCCAACGTGCTGCTGGCGCTTGGCGCCTCTCCGGCGATGGTGATTGATAGCGAAGAGGCGCCGCAGTTCAGCGCACTTGCCGATGCTGTATTGATCAATGTCGGCACCTTAACCCGCGAACGCGCTGCTGCTATGCGCTCGGCGGTGGAAAGCGCGAATGCCGCGCGTAAACCCTGGACTCTCGATCCCGTCGCCGTCGGGGCGCTGACGCTGCGCACGGAATTTTGCCAGCAGTTGCTGGCGCTGCGGCCTGCGGCTATTCGCGGCAATGCCTCAGAAATTCTCGCTCTTGCGGGGATGAGCGCGGGCGGACGCGGCGTAGATTCCACCGATAGCGCCAGCTGCGCGCTGCCTGCCGCCCAGGCGCTGGCGCGGCAAAGCGGCGCGATAGTGGCCATCAGCGGCGAAGTTGATTACATCACCGATGGTTCACGCATATTGCAGGTCATCGGGGGTGATGTGCTGATGACGCGCGTGGTTGGCACCGGCTGCGCCCTGTCGGCGGTTGCCGCCGCCTGCTGCGCGCTGCCGGGCGATACGCTGGAAAATGTTGCTGCCGCCTGTGCGTTTATGGCGCAGGCCGGGAGCCAGGCCTGTGCGAAAAGCGATGGCCCCGGCTCTTTTGTCCCGGCGTTTCTCGATGCGCTCTACGCGCTGGGGGGGAAGGCATGAAACGCATCAACGCCTTAACCATTGCCGGAACCGACCCCAGCGGCGGGGCAGGTATTCAGGCGGATCTGAAAACCTTTTCTGCCCTTGGCGCGTACGGCTGCTCGGTGATTACCGCGCTGGTCGCGCAAAATACCCGTGGCGTTCAGTCGGTATACCGTATCGAGCCCGATTTTGTTGCCGCCCAGCTTGATTCGGTGCTCAGCGATGTGCGCATCGACAGCACCAAAATCGGCATGCTTGCTGAAACAGATATCGTTGAAGCGGTGGCCGAGCGGCTGCGTCGCTACGCGGTGCGCAATGTGGTGCTCGACACGGTAATGCTGGCGAAAAGCGGCGATCCGCTTTTATCGCCTTCGGCAGTCTGCGCGCTGCGCCAGCAGTTACTGCCGCAGGTTTCTCTTATTACCCCCAATTTGCCGGAAGCCGCCGCGCTGCTTGATGCGCCACAGGCGCACACAGAACAGGAGATGCATGCGCAGGGGGAAGCGCTGCTGGCGCTGGGTTGCGAAGCGGTGCTGATGAAAGGCGGTCATCTGGACGACGTAGAAAGCCCCGACTGGCTGTTTACCCGCGACGGTGCACTGCGTTTTACCGCCCCACGCGTGGCAACCAAAAATACCCACGGAACGGGCTGTACCCTCTCCGCAGCGCTGGCGGCGCTGCGCCCGCGTCACCAGAGCTGGGCATCGACGTTGTCACAGGCAAAACAGTGGCTGACGGCCGCGTTAGTACAGGCGGACACGCTGGAAGTCGGCCACGGCATCGGGCCGGTGCACCACTTTCATGAATGGTGGTAAACCAGCCTCTGAAACGTGCCAGCAGAATAGGCTGAAAAACAGGGCGGCGCTGGAAAAACTCGCGAGCGGCAACCAGGCTTATTCTGCCTGTCGCAAGGCAGGTCAGGATAATCCAATTCGCTTTGTGCGAAGCTTACGGGAGTTATAGTGATGACTGATATTGTGCAGTTACTTGGCAACGACGCCGACAGCCTTCTGCAGCACCGTTGTATGACCATCCCCGCCGATCAACTCTATTTACCTGGCCACGATTATGTCGATCGCGTGATGGTGGATAATAACCGTCCGCCTGCGGTACTGCGAAATATGCAGACCCTCTATAACCACGGGCGGCTGGCGGGCACCGGCTATCTCTCCATTTTACCGGTGGATCAGGGGATCGAGCACTCCGCGGGCGCGTCGTTCGCCGCCAATCCGCTCTACTTTGATCCGAAGAACATTGTTGAACTGGCGATCGAAGCGGGCTGTAACTGTGTGGCATCCACCTACGGCGTGCTGGCCTCCGTTTCCCGGCGTTACGCTCACCGTATCCCGTTCCTGGTCAAACTGAACCATAACGAAACCCTGAGCTACCCAACGGAATATGATCAGACTTACTACGCAAGCGTTGAGCAGGCGTTCAATATGGGCGCGGTGGCGGTTGGCGCAACCATCTATTTTGGTTCTGAGCAGTCCCGCCGCCAAATTGAAGAGATCTCCATCGCCTTTGAACGCGCCCATGAACTGGGGATGGTCACCGTGCTGTGGGCCTATCTGCGTAACTCTGCGTTCAAGAAAGATGGCGTCGATTACCACGCTTCTGCGGATTTAACCGGCCAGGCCAACCATATTGCCGCCACCATCGGCGCGGATATTGTGAAGCAGAAAATGGCGGAAAATAACGGCGGCTATAAAGCGGTTAACTTCGGTTATACCGACGAGCGCGTCTACAGCAAGCTGACCAGCGACAACCCGATCGATCTGGTGCGTTACCAGTTGGCGAACTGCTATATGGGGCGCGCCGGGCTTATCAACTCCGGCGGCGCATCGGGCGGCGATACCGATCTGAGCGACGCGGTGCGTACGGCGGTAATCAATAAACGCGCAGGCGGCATGGGGCTGATCCTCGGCCGTAAAGCGTTTAAGAAGAGCATGGCTGACGGCGTGAAGCTGATTAACGCCGTACAGGATGTTTATTTGGATGAGAAAGTGACCATCGCCTGATAATCCGTTAACCCTCTCCCGCTCGGGGGAGGGTCAAAAAGCTGTTTCTACTGCCTGCGTTTTCCCCCGCCGATCCCCATCACATTTCCGTAACCTTTTGTGAAAAATGTCACGTTCATTCGTGCGCATGCCCAAAAAATGACCGCCGCTTAGCGGGAATTGTCCGAGGATGTGCTGGCTTTTTGTGCATATATTTTGTAATGAAACAGCTTTTCAAAATAACAAGGACCCGTAATGAATATCGAATCTGTCAATGTCACCGTCTTTCAGCACCCAACGCGGCGCGTCTCCGATAGCGCCGGGCATTCGCATCCGGGTGCCGAAACGCTGGCCAAAATGGCAATGCTGACTATTACCGCTGACGATGGCACTAAAGGTTACGCCTTCGCCCCGCCGGAAGTGGTGCGGCCCTATGTGCTGAACACCTTTTTTCGCAAAGTGCTGATTGGCCAGGATGCCTTTAACCGCGAGCGCATTTGGCAGGATCTGGTGCACTGGCAGCGCGGCAGCGCCCATCAGTTGACCGAGCGCGCGCTGTCGTTTGTTGAACAGGCACTGTGGGATTTGATTGGCCGCAAGCTCAATATGCCGGTGTATAAGCTGCTGGGCGGCTATCGCGATAAAGTCCCGGCTTATGGCAGCACCATGTGCGGCGATGAGCTGGAAGGTGGCCTCTCCACGCCGGATGAATACGCAGCGTTTGCCGAAAAGCTGGTCGCGCGCGGCTACAAAGCCATTAAATTGCACACCTGGATGCCGCCGGTGAAATTTGCGCCGAACCCGAAAATGGATGTCAAAGCCTGTGCAGCGGTGCGTGAGGCGGTCGGCCCGGATATCGATCTGATGATTGATGGCTACCACTGGTACAGCCGCACCGAGGCGCTCTACATCGGTAAAGAACTCGAAAAACTGAATTTCGCCTGGTTCGAAGAGCCGATGGAAGAGGAGAGCATGTCCTCTTACGCGTGGCTGGCGGAAAACCTCTCGATCCCCATTATCGGGCCGGAAAGCCTCGGCGGGAAACACCACAGCCGCGCCGACTGGGTGAAAGCGGGTGCCTGTGACATCTTGCGCGCCGGTGCCAACGGCGTTGGCGGTATTTCGCCCACTCTGAAAGTGGCGAACCTGGCCGAGTCGTTTGGGATGGATTGTGAGGTTCATGGTAATGGCGCAGCGAGCCTGGCGGTGATTGGTGCCATCCGCAACTGCCGCTGGTATGAGCGCGGGCTACTGCATCCGTTCCTCGATTATGACCAACCCGCCGCTTACTTAAATAGCCTGGTCGATCCGATGGACGAAGAGGGTTTCGTGCATCTGCCGCAGCGACCGGGGCTGGGGGAAGATATTAATTTTGCCTGGATCGACGCCAACACCCTAAGCCACGACTGACCCATAACAATAATAGCCCGGAGGCAATGACCTTCGGGCCACGTAACCGATACGGCATCCGCCGCCTTCCGGTTAAACGTACTCTACAAACGGTATGCACAGATGAAAAAACCTTCCCTCGCGACGGCGTGTTTGCTCACGCTGTCGCTGATGATGGGGAGCGGCGCGACGTTTGCCAAAACGCCGCCCGATCAGCTCATCATCGGCATGAATATGAACAACCTGCTGACCCTCGACCCGGCAGCAATGACCGGCAATGAAGTGGTCGGCATTGTGGTGAATCTCTATGACTCGTTGGTGGAACTCGATCCCAATACGTTAACCAACGTGAAGCCTGCGCTGGCAAAATCATGGGACATCAGCCCGGATGGCAAAATCCTCACTTTTCACCTGCACGATAACGTCACATTTCACTCCGGCAATCCGCTGACGGCGCAGGATGTGGTCTGGTCGATGCGCCGCCTGCTGCACCTCAATCTGGCGCAGGCGTCGGTGTGGAAATCCTACGGTTTTAGCAAGAGCAATATCGACAAGCAGGTGAGCGCGCCGGATGACTACACCGTACAAATCACCCTGCCAAAAGCCAACGATCCGCAACTGGTTATCTACTCGCTGGGGGCGCTGGGCAATCTCGGCGTGCTGGACAGCAAAACCGTCTTAAGCCACGAAGTGAACGGCGACTGGGGCAACCGCTGGCTCACCACTAACGAAGCGGGTTCCGGTCCGTTTATGCTGGAGACCTGGCAGGCGAAAGATGTGCTGCGCATGAAGCGCAACCCCGATTACTGGCGCGAGGAACCCAAACTGAACCGCGTTGTGCTACGCCATTTTCAGGAGTCGCAAACCCTGCGCCTGATGCTGGCGAAAGGCGATTTAGACATTGCGAACAATATGGCAGTCGCCGATATCAATGCCCTGCGTAAAGATCCCGAAGTTACCGTTGAAGCGGTGCAGAAGGGCACCGTCTATTACGTGGCGATGAGTATGAAAGAGCCGCACTTCGCCAATGCCAAAGTGCGCGAAGCGGTGCGCTACCTGATTGATTATCAGGGCATCAATAAAGCGCTGATGCCGGGCTATGGCGTGCTGCATCAGCGGCCAATCAAAGCCGGTATGCCCTCCACGCTGCCGGATCCCGGTTACCGGCTGGACATCGCGCGGGCGAAAAAGCTGCTGGCGGAAGCGGGCTATCCGCAGGGGTTTGACACCACCCTGCGCGTACTTGCCGATCAGCCCTTTCTCAATATCGCTATTGCCGTCCAGTCGACGCTGATGCAGGCGGGGATCAACGCCAAAATTGTCACCGGTACCGGCAACCAGATCTATGGCGCAATGCGCGAGCGCAAGTTCGACATGCTGGTGGGGCGTGGCGGCAGCGGCGTTGAGCCCCATCCGCACTCAAGCCTGCGCGCGCTGGTTTATAACCCGGATAACAGCGATGAAGCCCGGCTGACCAACTTTCAGGGCTGGCGCACCGGTTTCTACGACAAGCCGCTGAACGAGATGATCGATAAAGCGCTGCTGGAGCGCGATGGGGAAAAACAGAAAGCCGCCTATCAGCAAATCCAGCTGCGCTACGACCAGCTAATGCCAGCGCTGATTCCGCTGTCGCAAATGGTGGATTCAGTGGTGGTGCGCAACGAAGTGAAAAACTTCCAGTCCCATCCCTCTGCCACCACGTTTCTGCGCGAAGTCTATAAAGCGCCCGCCAGCACAGGAGGGAAGGGATGAGTACATTACCGCTGATGTCTGGCTCAGGAGCCAAAGGGGCTGCAAAACGGTTGGTTCAGGTGGCGATCACCCTGTTTGGTCTGCTGTTGCTGACGTTTTTTATCGGCCGCGTGATGCCTGTCGATCCGGTACTGGCGATTGTCGGCCCCGATGCCGATCACAGCACTTACCAGCAGGTTTACCAGCAACTGGGGTTTGATAAGTCGCTGATGACGCAGTTTGCTATCTATCTCAATAACCTGCTGCACGGCAATCTGGGTAACGCCTTACTGACGGGCAAGCCGGTGCTGGACGATATTTTTCGCGTCTTTCCGGCCACCCTTGAGCTGGCAACGATGGCGATCATTGTCGGCGCGGGCCTCGGGATTCCCCTCGGCGTGCTGGCCGCGGCGCGGCGCAACAGCGTGTCTGATTATGTGGTGCGCATTATCAGCCTTGCCGGTTACTCAACGCCCATTTTTTGGGTCGGCATGATGGGGCTGCTGCTGTTTTACGCCTGGCTCGGCTGGGTGGGTGGCGCAGGGCGGTTAGATTTGGGGCTTGATGGCATCGTACCGCGCCGTACCGGGCTCTTTACCGTCGATGCGCTGATCGCGGGCAATGGGCAGGTGTTCTGGAATGCGCTTAACCATCTGGTACTGCCCGCATCATTGCTTGGCTTCCACTCGCTGGCCTATATCAGCCGCATGACCCGCAGCTTTATGCTGGCGCAGCTATCGCAGGAGTTCATTATCACCGCGCGGGTAAAAGGGCTGACGGAACGCCAGGTTATCTGGAACCACGCCTTTCGCAACATTCTCGTCCAGCTGTTAACAGTAGTGGCGCTGGCCTACGGTTCGCTGCTCGAAGGGGCGGTATTGATAGAAACGGTCTTTTCCTGGCCGGGCTTTGGTTCGTATCTCACCGGCAGTTTGTTGCTGGGGGATATGAATGCGGTGATGGGCTGCGTGCTGCTGGTGGGCGTGATCTTTGTCTTGCTCAACCTGCTTTCCGACATGCTGTATCAACTCTTTGATCCGAGGACCAAATCATGACGGTCTCTTTCGCTACGCCGCTCTCATCTTCAAGCCGCGAACGTCGCCAGCGCGTGAAACGTGGGCTAGGTCGTGCGGTGGGATTTGTCGGTAAAATGGCGCGCAATCCCCTGACCGCCATTGGTGGGGGCATTATTTTACTACTGCTGGTGGTCGCCATTTTCGCACCGCTAATCGCCCCTTATAACCCGCTGGTGCAGGATCTGGAAAACGCCCTGACCGCGCCGAATGCCGCGCACTGGTTCGGCACCGACGAATTTGGCCGCGATATTTTCAGCCGGCTGGTTTATGGCTCACGTATCACCCTCTACATCGTATTGTTGGTCTCCGTCACCGTCGGCCCGCTCGGGCTGCTGCTGGGCGTCGCGGCGGGCTATTTTGGCGGCAAGATCGATATGGTGCTGATGCGCGTTACCGACATTTTTATCTCCTTCCCAAGCCTGGTGCTGGCGCTGGCCTTTGTCGCCGCCCTGGGGCCGGGGCTTGAACATGTGGTGATTGCCATTACCCTCACCGCCTGGCCGCCGATTGCGCGCCTCGCGCGGGCGGAAACCCTCTCTTTGCGCCAGGCCGATTTTGTCTCTGCTGTTCGTTTACAAGGTGCATCCTCGGTGCGCGTGCTATGGCGGCATATTGTGCCGCTGTGCCTGCCGTCGGTGATTATCCGCATCACCATGAACATGGCGGGCATTATCCTCACCGCCGCAGGCTTAGGTTTTCTCGGCCTCGGCGCGCAACCGCCTGAGCCGGAGTGGGGCGCGATGATCTCCAGCGGGCGCACCTACATGATGGAGTGCTGGTGGGTGGTGACTATTCCAGGGCTGGCGATTCTGATTAACAGCCTGGCGTTCAACTTCTTAGGAGACGGCTTACGTGACATCCTCGATCCCCGCAGCGAATAACGCGCTGCTCGATGTGCGCAATCTGCATGTCGATTTTAACAACGCAGGCGCGGTAACCCACGCGGTGCGCGGCGTCTCCTTTAGCCTCGGTCAGGAGAAACTGGCGATTGTCGGCGAGTCCGGCTCTGGCAAATCCACCGTTGGGCGCGCGTTGCTGCGCCTGCATCCGGCGAAAGCCCGCATTCAGGCGGATTGCATGCAGTTTGGCGAAACCGACCTGTTATCCATTAGCGAAGCGCAGATGCGCCAGGTGCGCGGTAAGCGTATCTCGATGATTATGCAGGATCCGAAATACTCCCTGAACCCGGTCGTCTGCGTGGGGGATCAGATTGCTGAAGCGTGGTTGACGCACCATCCGGGTAAAAAAGCCGAGGCGAAAAGCAAAGTGCTGGAGATGCTGGATGTGGTGCGCATCCGCCAGCCGGAGCGGGTTTATCATCTTTACCCTCATGAGATCTCTGGTGGGCAGGGGCAGCGCATTATGATTGCGATGATGCTGATTACCGATCCGGAACTGGTGATCGCCGATGAGCCGACCTCCGCGCTGGACGTTTCGGTGCGCCTGCAGGTGCTCGGTTTGCTTGATGACCTGGTGAAATCACGCGGGCTGGGGCTGATTTTTATCAGCCACGATATCAATCTGGTGCGCAGCTTCTGCGATCGGGTGCTGGTGATGTATGCCGGACGGATCGTCGAGTCAATTGCCGCCCGCGATCTTGATAACGCGCAACATCCCTACACCCAGGGGCTGATTCACTCGCTACCGGAAATCCACAACCGCCGGGCGGTGCTGCCGGTACTGCAGCGCCAGGCCAGTTGGCTGGGCGAATAAGGAGTGCTGCATGATTAACGTAAAAAACCTTAACCTCGCCTTTGGCGAAGGGGAGAAGCGCACCCAGGTGCTGGATGACGTTACGTTTAGCGTTCAGCCGGGCGAGATTTACGGGCTGGTGGGCGAATCGGGGTCCGGCAAAACCACGGTGCTGAAATGCCTGGCCGGGTTGTTTACCCACTGGCAAGGGGCGCTGGCGATCAACGATCAGCCGCTGGAGAAACGGCTCAGTAAACCGCGCTGTCGGCTGGTGCAGATGGTGTTCCAGGATCCCTACGGTTCACTGCATCCCCGCCATACCATTGGCGATATTCTCGAAGAGCCGCTGAATATTCACGGCATTGACGACCGTGACCGGCGCGTCAATACGCTACTGGATAAAGTGGGGCTAAACCGTGCGTTTCGCGATCGTTATCCGCACCAGCTTTCCGGCGGCCAGCGCCAGCGCGTCGCCATCGCCCGGGCGCTGATTTTGCAGCCGCGCGTGCTGCTGCTCGATGAACCAACCTCGGCGCTGGATGTCTCGGTGCAGGCGGAAATCCTTAATCTGCTGGCGGAACTCCAGCAGGAGTCGGACCTGACCTATCTGATGGTCACCCACGATCTCGGTGTGATAGCCCATTTGTGCCAGAAAGTCGCCGTTATGCAGCACGGCAAAATCCTTGAAACCCTCACCGTCGACGCATTGGTTAACGGCGCGGCGCAAACGGACTATACGCGGATGCTGGTCAATGCCAGCCAGCAGTATTCTCGTGAAATGGCACGAGAGGTGGCGGGGTATTAGCTTACCAGGGTGGAATTGTTCCGTTCAGGCCTACAAAACCTCCGCCATATAAACGGATAACTAACACATACAGCGATACATGAGCGAAATGAGGTAAAACAGTTGCAGCGCGGGGCCGCGGGGATTGAAAAGGGGGGAGCGGCCCCCCTTTTCCCGGTCACGTGTGATGAACCGCAAGTTGCTGCCCAACATACAGTGAACGGAACTATTCCACTTTTCCTAATAAAGTGAACGGAACCATTCCACAAAAGTCAGACCACTTTGAATAGCAATTACTTAAGCAGCGGACAATCCGGCGGCAACCGGCATTGCAGCGCCCCTGGCTGCACTTCTATACGAAACCGCTCCCCGCGCAGCGGCTCCCCATCGAGATTAAAGGTAATCTCATGGGGCGCGTTAATCTCAAACCACGCCGATTTACCGTCGATAACATGCGGGTTATCTTCCGGCTGCGTCAGCGTATTCACCAGCGCCGGAAGCAACTCATCGCCGGTAAAAATCCGTAGCTGTAGCAAACCGTCGTTGATCAGCGCCTGCGGGCAGAGCTGCTGCCCGCCGCCCGCCTGACGGCCGTTACCGATGCCGATAACCAGCGCGTCGCCCTGCCAGCGGAAATCCTCACCGGTAATTTCGCAGCTGTCCGCTTTCAGCATATCCATGCGCATCAGGCCATGAATCAAATAGGAGACGCCGCCCAGCGCGGCTTTCAGTTTTTCCGGCGTTTCGCTGGTAATGCGTGTGCCAAAGCCGCCCGTCGCCATATTAATAAAACAGGTTTTTTCATTTACCCGGGCAATATCAATCGCCACCGCTTTGCCGACAATCGCCAGCTGTAAGGCTTTATCCAGCGTCTCCGGGATGCCAACGCTGGTAGCAAAATCGTTGGCGGTGCCGAGGGGCAAAATACCCAGCGCCGGAATATTGTCGCCGTCGCACTCCACCAGCGCCGTCGCCACTTCATTAATCGTGCCGTCGCCGCCGCCCGCGATTACCGTATTCACGCCCAGCCGCTGCGCTTCCTGCACGTAACGCACCGCGTCACCTTTCTCCCAGGTCACGCGGACCTCAATATCCATACCTTCATTGCGCAGCAGCGTTACCGCTTCGCGCAGGGCGTCGTCACCGGCGCTTTTACCGTTGAGGATTAATAAACTTGTGGGAAATGCGCTCATTCTTCTCTTCCTGATTGAAATGGATGAGAAAAGTGTATCTCACCTACGAGAAGTGGGGAGAAAAAGCAGAGAAAGGAGCAAAAAAATCAGCCTGCGTAAGGGCCTTTGATACCCTCGTCAGTACTGGCTTTCAACGGTACAATGCGGGTTTGCGCGGCACACAAGACCATTGAGAGCCATATTTAGTTACCCATCTGTGGACACGATGTGGACATTCTTGACCGCAAGTCCACCCCCTTAAAGGATTGAGCGAGATCGCGTCCTGCAAATATTCCGGGGCAAAATGCGCATAGACCATTATTTGCTCATTTTGCGAGTGACCCAGGATTCGTTGCAGCGTGATAATGCTTCCACTGTTAATCATGAAATGGGTTGCGAAACTGTGCCGTAAAGCGTGCGTCGCTTGCCCCATTGGTAAATCTGGTTTTATTTCCTTTATCGTCATTCTGAAATGCGGATAGGCAGCATCAGGAAACAGAAAACCACGCTTTCCACATGTAACCATTTGCGCCACTTCATCAGATATACGAACGGTGCGAGGCTTGCCCGTTTTCGTTTTAACGAACGTCACGCGGTTATGAATAATGCTTTCCGCTTCGCTGCTTCTGCCGTTCCTTACCAAGAATTTGCAAGATTGATTGGTAAAACACCGGCAGCCGTCAGAGGAATGATTGAAAAGGGCAAATTGCCGGTACACACCCAAGCGTTGGCACCAGCGGCCAGCCCGCGCAAATGCTGGGCTTCTGCGACCTGCTGGCATTTACACGCCGCGCAAGGTTTTGCAGCCGTTTGCAAAAAGCAGCTTACTGGCAGCAGCTAACCGATTGGTTAACATGATGTTTTTAAAGGGTCGTTTTATTTTTTATCAGGATCTAATCGGGCGGGGTTGCTAGTAGGGGAATTTTCACGTACGACTGCAGTCCTTGCACCGCAAGGCCTGGTAGGTAACCGGCAATTCTTTACTTTTGCAAAACGTCTCGCGCATCCGGTTAAAAAGATCTGCACTGGCTGGCCGTTAATAGGCCGGTTGTTTGCGGCTTTCTGCAAGGGGGCCTTTAGGGTATTATTTATCCATTGATGTTGTGAGGTACTTATGAAACAAAAATCTACATCGGCAGCAGTGGCAGCAATCGTGGCAAGTCTATCTGCCTCTTTGGCACCTGTCCCTGCTAAAAGCACAACATTGCCAACTGCAGTAATGGAATCCAAAGCGCATATTGGCGTGTCTTCAGCGCTTACATTTGAACTTCCGAGTGGTCAGATCTTCCTCCCTCTCGAAGAGGCAACGGATTACCTCTGCGGGCTCAATGCTAATCAACGCTCTTTGATAAGTGCCATCGTTCAGAAAAGGCAACTTAAAGGTAAAGGCCCTTTACTCATGACGAATTTGGCTCAAACCAAGCGAATTTGTGAAGATAGTCTTAAACAACATGCGCGTGTCAAAGAGGCAATCAAGATCGTCATTTCTCCTGATAATCTTGCTAAATTATATCCTGACAGCCCGGAGCTAAGGGTGCAGCATCGTGATGCGCTTATTCGCTTTGGTCGAGCGGTAGCGCAGAGTGAATTTCTTGCTCGTGATATTCTGAATGCAATTGAGCGTAGTCGACCTCCGACTAAGACTGTTAGTCTAAGCGATATGCCATCAGATGAAGACGTCCGGGCAATGATTACTGCGGAGCATAAAAAATTAGGACTCTCACAGCCGGGGTTCTCTTGATGGCATGTAAGGTGAGTGTCCATAAGGACGTTGAATTTCCAGATGTAGCCCGCGCGTATGGGAAAGCGTTAGAGAATTGGCAGAATACCGATGTTCTTCCAGACAGGTTTGGAAACGAAGGTCAATGGGAAGAGAATTCAAGGCTTTGTGACTCGTTCGTTTATAAAATTCACATCAGATTACCTTCCGAACAGGCCTGGAAAAAATCCAAGGCTCAGATTGATAGAACCTCTAACAACTACCTGGTCTTTTCAAGGCATTGGATGGAGTACGACAACATACAGATCATAAGTATTATGACTCCGAATGCACATGAAAAAGCCAGAACATCGTTCATGGCGGAATTAGAAAGGCGCGCAGAAGAGTTTCAAAACTCATGAATACCAGCCAGATGGCTGGTTTTTTTATGGCAAAAGAAAGGCCCGCATTTCGCGGATCTCAGATAGTTAGATTTCGACGAGTGGTCAATGAGTTGACATTGTCAGAAATAATTCCTTTTATTTCATGGTGTTGTATCAAAAAAATCAGCCTGCGTAAGGGAGATTACGCAGGCTAAGGAGGTGGTTCCTGGTACAGCTAGCATTTATGGGTTATGTTTTTCAGCGAGATGGATAATAACCGTATTAAACGGGACGGTATGTGATCCGATTCTAAGATTTCGCGCCGAAAAAATAACGCCCTTCAATTACTTTGCGTGCGGGTTACGCGTTGATTGCCCGGTGAAATTACGCATCAATAACGCATATTCCAGTGCCATATCCTGCGGTACAGGCAGCCAGACGGTATAACCATCTCCTGGGGCCACCGGCATGGCTTCGCCTTTGGCGTTTTCCATATGCTCCAGCGTGAAATTAACGTTGCCCTGCGGCGTCATCAGCTCCAGGCTGTCGCCCACGGAGAACTTATTTTTCACCGCCACCGCCGCCAGCGCGCCGTTACGCTCGCCGGTAAATTCACCGACAAACTGCTGGCGCTCGGAGACGGAGTAACCGTACTCATAATTCTGGTAATCATCATGGGTGTGGCGGCGCAGGAAACCTTCGGTATAACCACGGTGCGCCAGCCCTTCCAGCGTCTCCAGCAGCGAGGTATCAAACGGCTTGCCCGCCGCGGCATCGTCAATTGCTTTGCGATAGACCTGCGCGGTGCGCGCGCAGTAGTAGAAGGATTTGGTGCGGCCTTCAATTTTCAGCGAATGCACGCCCATCTGCGTTAAACGTTCAACATGGGCAATGGCGCGCAGATCTTTCGAGTTCATGATATAGGTGCCGTGCTCGTCTTCGAAAGCGGTCATATACTCGCCCGGACGCTGCGCCTCTTCAATCATAAACACTTTATCCGTCGGTGCGCCGATGCCGAGGGTTGGTTCGATGTTCTGTACCGGAATCGGCTCCTGGATATGCACGATATTGCCTACCGCGTCCTCTTTCCCTTCCTGGACGTTGTACTCCCAGCGGCAGGCATTGGTGCAGGTTCCCTGGTTCGGGTCACGCTTATTGATATAGCCCGACAGCAGGCAGCGGCCGGAGTAGGCCATGCACAGCGCGCCATGAACGAAAATCTCGATCTCCATCTCCGGCACCTGGGCGCGGATCTCGGCAATCTCTTCCAGCGACAGTTCGCGGGAGAGGATCACACGGCTTAAACCCATCTGCTGCCAAAACTTCACCGTTGCCCAGTTAACGGCGTTAGCCTGTACCGAAAGGTGAATCGGCATCTGCGGGAAATGTTCACGCACCAGCATGATCAGGCCCGGATCGGACATAATCAGCGCATCCGGCCCCATCTCCACCACCGGCTGCAGGTCGCGAATAAACGTTTTCAGCTTGGCGTTATGCGGGGCAATATTCACTACCACGTAAAACTGCTTACCCAGCGCGTGGGCTTCGTTAATGCCGATTTGCAGATTTTCGTGGTTGAATTCGTTATTGCGCACGCGCAGGGAGTAGCGCGGCTGGCCCGCGTAGACGGCATCTGCGCCATAGGCGAAAGCGTAACGCATATTCTTCAGCGTTCCCGCCGGGGAGAGGAGTTCCGGTTTAAACATGATGTTCTCGTTCTGATGACAGGTCAGATAGCCTCACCGCAGTGAGGCCGTAGGGGAGATCCCTTAAATTTAGGGCGGGAATTGTAGCGCCGCGCGCGGGGGGAGTAAACCCGTGCGTTAGTCCACGCGCAGGTAAGTGCCATCTGCGCTTCGCTTATATCGGCGCGGCAGGTGAATGCCGCCAGCAGCAGCCTAAGTGCGCCGTAACGTACTTCCTCACTGCCCCTTTCCTTATCGTGTGGCGACGAAAAACTGCGTCGCGCTAAAAACGGCGGTCATCATACCGGGGATCGCGTCATTGTTAACGAAACAACAGTCGCCGGGTTTATACTGGCCGAGGGCGCTGTCAGGCTGCTGTCGGGTTACTGTCAGGTCGGGATCGTGGTGCAGTCAGCGGGTCTGCAAGAGACTACAGGCCGGATTTAACAGGAGAACAGAGAATGAATAACGTAAAAGCATTACGTCTGGCCCGCGCCTGGTCACAGGAACAACTGGCGGAGATGGCGGCGCTGAGCGTCAGAACGGTACAGCGAATAGAAAACGGCGATCAGCCTTCCCTTGAGACCTTAAGCGCGCTGGCGGCGGTGTTCGGCGTCAGCGTAACGGCGCTTTCCGGCCAGTGCGAAGCGGGGGAAGAGGGGCTGGATCAGCGCATCCATGCGGCGCGGGAGCGACTCGCCGCCGAGGGCGGTTTCTGGCGTGCGCTGGTCAGCGCGATGGTGGTCTGCGTAGTGCTGTTTTTCCTTAATCGCAGCCTCTCGCCGCAAAGTTACTGGTCGCTGTGGGTGGCCGCGATTTGGGGCGGGTTAATTGCGGTAAAAGGGTTGCGAATCTTTGTCTTTGCCCGGCTGATTAACCAGTGGCAGGAACAGCGTTTACAGCGGCTATTGCGTAAATAAAACCGTGTCGGGCATTGCGCCCGACATCCGTTACGCCAGTTTGCAGGCGTCGGCTTCCCAGCGGTAGCCGACGCCGTAAACCGCGCGAATAAAGGATTGCTCCTCGTCGAGGGTTTCCAGCTTGCGGCGCAGATTTTTAATATGGCTGTCGATAGTGCGGTCGGTCACCACGCGGTAATCATCATACAGATGGTTAAGCAACTGCTCGCGGGAGAAAACTTTGCCCGGCTCGCTGGAAAGCGTCTTCAGCAGGCGGAATTCGGCTGGGGTCAGATCCAAAAGCTTGTTATGCCAGCTGGCCTGGAAACGCCCTTCATCGACAATCAGCGGGCTTTCTGCGTCCAGCGCCTGCAGTTCGCGCTGCGGTTTGCAGCGCCTAAGGATGGTTTTCACCCGCGCCACCACTTCACGCGGGCTGTAGGGTTTGCAGATGTAATCATCAGCACCAATCTCCAGCCCCAGCAGGCGGTCGATCTCTTCGATTTTCGCCGTTACCATAATTATCGGCACGTTGGAAAAGCGGCGGATCTCCCGACACAGGGTTAAACCGTCCGTACCGGGAAGCATCAAATCCAGCAGGATCAGATCCGGTGGGGTCTGGCGCACGTATGCAAGAACCCGATCGCCGTGGCTTATCAGCGACGGCGCGTAGCTGGCCGCACGCAGATAGTCGAGCAACAGCTGGCCCAGCTTCGGCTCGTCTTCGACAACCAGGATGCGTGGCGTGTTTTCATCAATCGGTAACTCAGTCATACATCTCTCGTGTTTTCGCGTTCAAGCGGTAATTCAACTGTAATGCTAACCCCGCCGTATGGCGAGTGCCCCGCATGGATAGCGCCACCGTGCGCTTCCACAATATTAAAACAGATAGCCAGCCCCAGCCCGGAGCCGCCGCTGGCGCGGTTGCGCGAGCTTTCCGTACGATAAAAACGCTCAAACAGGCGTTTGAGCTGCTCGTCATTGACGCCCGGCGCGCTGTCGGCAAAACATAACACCAGCGTGTTTTCACGGGTGGTCATCTGGATAAGGGTTTTACCCCCGGCATCGGTGTAGCGCAGGCTATTTTCAAGCAGGTTATTAAATAACTGCATCAGGCGATCGGGATCGCCAAACACCGTGGCCCTCGGTAGCAGTTCCAGCACCAGCGCTACGTTGCGGCTGGTATAACGCTCACGAAACGCGCCGGCGGCAATTTCCACCAGCGTCACCACATCGACGTGTGATTTCTGGTACGCCAGCGCCCCTTCGTCGGACATCGACAGTTGATGCAGGTCGTTTACTAACTTGGTCAGGGTAGCGACTTCCGCCTGCAATGAGGCTACCGACTCCGGGGTAAACTGGCGCACGCCATCCTGAATCGCCTCCAGCTCGCCGCGCAGTACCGCTAGCGGCGTGCGTAATTCATGGGAGATATCTGCCATAAAATCGCGTCGCATCTGCTGATTGCGCTCAAGGGTACTGGCAAGCTGATTAAAGTCGCGTGCCAGCCGGCCCAGTTCATCCTGGCTGCCGGGGTTAACGCGGGTGGAGAAATCGCCGGAGGCCAGCCGGTGAGTACCGTCAACCAGCCGTTTGACCGGCGCCAGCAAACCGCGCGCCAGCGGAAAGGTTGCCAGCGCGGCAAGCAGCGTGGCCAGACCGACAATCAGCCAGCTGGTGCGCCGCTGCTGGCGGTCAAAGTTGATATCGGTGTTACGCGTCAGCCGCGCAATCGGCGAGGCGATCACCCAGCCGACGGTGGCATTGTTAACAATAATCGCCCGGCGGGTGCCATCCGGCGGTACCGGCGCACGCGGACCGACCAGCACGTTCTCGCCCTGGTCAATGACCCAAAATTGCGTGCGCCAGCCGTGCGGCGGCATCTCCGGCGGGCCCTGCGGGCCGCGTTCACGCTCCATTTCCCCTGCCTGGCGCGGCGGCATATCGCTATCTCCTTCCGGCCGAGAGTGTCTGTCCATTTCGCGTCGCGGGCCGCCAGGCGGTTCACCTTCGTGGTCGTTATCCCGTTCGAAGGATCGCAGGATCTGGAAAATCACCCGGTTGTTATTGCGCAGAAACTGCCAGCTACCATTTTGCGCATACTGCTCGGCCAGCGAGTCGCTTAACATTTGCAGGCGCTGTTCGTTACCGCGCTTGATGTAATCAATAAAACCGCGTTCGAAGCTGATGCGCACCGCCCAGTGCATGGTGATCAGCAGCACGATACAGGTGGCCAAAATCGCCAGAAACAGTTTGGCCGTAATCCCCGGCCGCCATATTTTCATGGTGTTCTCCTGTTGCGGCGGGCAATCACCACGTTCTGACCGGCGTCATTGGAAACGCGGGCGAAGATAACAGCCGGGAGGGCAATAATTGCCGCCATGCTGAGATAGACATACAGGAACAGATGATGTGCGACACCGCTGTCGGCAGATAAATGTTGCTGACCAAACGCGCCGAGCAGCAGCCCGGCAACGCTGACGCCAATACTCATCGACAACTGCATGATCATTGACAGCAAGCTGTTGCCACCGCTGGCCAGCTCATCGGGCAGATCTTTTAGCGTCAGGGTATTCATTGATGAGAAACGGATGGAGTTAATCATCCCCTGGCAGAACAGCACCACCGGCAACAGATAAAACCAGCCGAGCAGGGCGGTGGCCATAAACAGCAGGCTAATGACGGCCAGCCCAAGCGTCGAGTAAACCAGCGAGCGCCGGTAGCCAAAGCGGTTAACCAACTGCACCACCATGCGTTTCATGCCCATGCTGCCGAGCACCATCGGCATCATCATCAGCCCGGCGTGAAATGGCGAAAAACCGAGGCCAATCTGCAAAAACACCGGCGTCATAAACGGCAGCATACCGCTGCCGATACGCCCGGCGAAGCTGCCCGCCAGACCCAGCGAAAAAGAGCGCGTACGGAATAAGCGCAGGTTAAACAACGCGCTGTCGTTGCCTCGGGCATGCAGCAGATAAAAGAGAATCGCCGCGACGCCCACGGCGATCAGCGCGATGAGCTGCCCGCTGGCGAGGCCCAGTCCGCGATTACCGTCAAGGGCCAGCGTCAACGTTGCCATTGCGCAGGCCAGCAGCACAAAACCCGCCATATCGAAACGGCGAGTTTGTAAGGTGTAGTTCGGCATCAGCCACAGCGTCGCTATGGCGCCCACAATGCCCACCGGCAGATTAATCAGGAAGATCCAGTGCCAGGAGGCATACTCCACCAGCACGCCGCCGAGGGCCGGGCCAAGCAGCGGGCCAATCTGCCCCGGAATGGTGACAAAGGTCATCGCCGCCATATATTGATCCCGCGGGACGATTTTCAGCACCGTTAGTCTACCGACCGGTACCATCATCGCGCCGCCCACCCCTTGCAGCACGCGCGCCATCACCAAATGATCGAGGGTCGCGGCCTGGGCGCAAAACAGCGAACCGGTGGTGAACAGCACGATGGCGGCAAAGAAGATGTTACGCACGCCGATCCGATCCGCCAGCCAGCCGCTGGCGGGCAGCATCACCGCCACCGTCAGCACATAGGCAACCACCACCATATGCATATGCAGCGGGCTCTCTCCGAGGCTTTTCGCCATCGACGGGAGGGCGGTATTGACAATGGTGATATCCAGCGATTGCATAAAAAAGCCAAGCGCGACGATCCATAGCTGCCAGCGGATATTTTTCGGCAGGTCATTCATTCACTTACCGGCTCCGTTTGCTGTCGACGAAAACGCAGGCGCAGGCGGTCGAAAAAGAGATAGACCACCGGCGTAGTGTATAGCGTCAGGAGCTGGCTCATCACCAGCCCGCCCACGATAGTGATGCCGAGAGGCTGACGCAGTTCGGAACCATCGCCGCCGGAGATAACCAGCGGCAGCGCGCCAAACAAAGCTGCCAGCGTGGTCATCATAATCGGGCGAAAACGCAGCAGGCAGGCCTGGAATATGGCCTCTTCGGCGCTCAGATTCCCCTGGCGCTGCGCCTCGAGGGCGAAGTCGACCATCATAATCGCATTTTTCTTCACGATACCAATGAGCAGCATAATGCCAATTAAGGCGATCAAACTGAACGGCGCGCCAAACAGCTCCAGCGCCAGCAGCGCGCCCACGCCCGCTGAGGGGAGGGTAGAGAGAATGGTCAGCGGGTGCACATAACTTTCGTACAGCATCCCCAGCACAATATAGACCGCGGCAATCGCCGCCAGAATCAGGATCACCTGCGAGTTCATCGTCTGCTGGAATACCTGCGCAGTACCGGCAAAGCTGCCGCGCACGCTTGAAGGCACACCGAGCTGGGTCATCGCGCGGTTGATTGCGTCGCTGGCCTGCGACAGCGAGGTTCCCGTCGCTAAGTTAAAGGCAATGGTCGAGGCCGCCGACAGCCCCTGATGGTTGACCGACAGCGGCGCGTTAGCCGGCTGCCAGCGGGCGAAATAGGAGAGCGGGATAGTTTTGCCTTCGCTATTGATGACGTACATCTTATCCAGCGCGCTAATATCCTGGCTATAGCGCCGGTCGACTTCCATCACCACTTTATATTGATTCAGCGGCTGGTAAATGGTGGAGATTTGCCGTTGACCAAAGGCGTTATTCAACAGGCTGTTCGCCGCCTGGACGCTGATACCGAGGCGCGACATCGTTTCGCGATCGTAGACCAGATTCATCTCCGCGCCGTTATCCTGCTGATCGGAGTTAACGTCCGTCAGCTCCGGCAACGCGGCCAGCGCTTTGCGAATTTTAGGCTCCCATTCACGCAGGGCGCTAAGATCGTCCGACAGTAATGCGAACTGGTAGCTGGCGTTGGCCTGGCGTCCGCCGACACGAATATCCTGCACGGCCATCAAAAACAGGCTCGCGCCCGGCTCTTTTGCCAGCTTGCCGCGCAAACGGTCAATCACCTGTTGTGCCGTGGCATTACGCACATCGCGAGGCTTGAGGGTAATAAACATCATCCCGCTGTTGACCCGCGAACCGCCGGTAAAGCCGGTGACGTTATCCACCGCCGGATCGTCGCGAATGATCTTCATAAAGTCCTGCAGCTTGCCGCGCATCGCCTGGAACGAAATGCTCTGATCGGCCTGAATACCGCCCATCAGCACGCCGGTATCCTGCTCCGGGAAGAAGGTTTTCGGAATCGAGATATAGAGCCAGATATTTAGCGCGATCGTGCCCAGCAGTACCAGCCCTACCAGCCGCGCGTGGTTCAGCGCCCACTTTAGCGAGCGGGCATACTGTTGCTGGAGCGCGATCAGCAGCCGACCAACGCCTCGTTCCCGGCGGCGTTCGCGCGGTTTGTGGGCTTTTAACAACCAGCCGCACATCATGGGCGTCAGCGTCAGAGAAATGACCAGCGAAATGCCTATCGCCACCGAAAGCGTCACGGCGAACTCACGCAGCAGACGCCCCGGCAGCCCCGCCATTAGCAGCAGCGGCAGGAATACCGCCACCAGCGACAGGCTCATTGACAGCACCGTAAAGCCGACTTCCCGCGTACCCTGCAGCGCCGCCTGTAGCGGCTTAACGCCCGCTTCAAGATGACGGGAGATATTCTCCAGCACCACAATGGCGTCATCGACGACAAACCCCGTGGCGATGGTCAACGCCATCAGCGACAGGTTATTGAGGCTAAAGCCGCATAAATACATCGCGGCAAAGGTGCCGATAAGCGACACGGGAACGGCGACGGCGGGAATCAGCGTCGCGCGGCCCGAGCGCAAAAACAGGAACACCACGAGGATAACCAACGCCACGGAGATAATCAGCGTCTCTTCGACCTCTGCCAGCGACGCGCGAATGGTCGGCGAGCGATCCTGAGCGATTTGCAAATCAATTGCCGCCGGAATGTTCTGCTGCAGTTCCGGTAAGCGCGCGCGAATGCTGTCGACGGTCTGAATAATATTGGCTTCGGGGAGCTTGCGGATCATCAGCAAGATGGCGGGTTTCGCATTGGTCATCCCGGCGTTACGCAGATCCTGCACCGAGTCGCTAACCGTGGCGACATCGCTTAAGCGCACCGCCGCGCCGTTTTTGTAATGGATAATCAGCGGCTGGTATTGCGCGGCGGTTTTCAGCTCGTCATTGGTTTGCACCTGCCAGCGGTGCGCGCCATCTTCCAGCGCGCCCTGCGGTTTACGCACGTTAGCATTGCTGATAGCCGTGCGCACCGCGTCCAGCGAAACGCCCTGGTTGAACAGCGCCTGCGGATTTAAATCCACGCGCACCGCAGGCAGGGAACTGCCGCCGACATCCACGTCGCCCACGCCGTCAATCTGCGCAATAGTCTGCGCCAGCTTCGTCGAAGCAAAGTCGTACAGCTGCTCCTGGGAATAGGTATCCGACGTTAGCGTCAGGATCATGATTGGCGCAGCGGACGGGTTGGCCTTGCGGTAGGTCGGACGGCTGGGCATACCGCTTGGTAACAGGTTTTGCGCGGCGTTAATCGCCGCCTGCACATCGCGCGCTGCGCCGTTGATATCGCGATCGAACTTAAATTCCAGAATTATGCGCGTGCTGCCCAGGGAGCTCGATGAGGTCATTTCATTGACCCCGGCGATACGTCCCAATGAGCGTTCCAGCGGCGTAGCGACGGAAGAGGCCATCGTTTCCGGCGATGCGCCGGGCAGCGAGGCGCTGACCATAATCACCGGAAAATCGACCTGCGGTAGCGGGGCGACAGGCAGCAGGCGGAAGCCGAGAATGCCGCACAGGGTAATGGCGAGTGAAATCAGAATCGTCGCCACCGGGCGGTAAATGAAGAGGGCGAAAAACTTCACTTACGCCTCCTCTTCACGGCGCGGGAAGCGCTTTTTCACCGCCAGCGCCAGGCGGTCAAACAGCAGATAAATCACCGGCGTGGTAAATAGCGTCAGCACCTGGCTGACCAGCAGGCCGCCGACCATGCCAATGCCCAGCGGGCGACGTAGCTCCGCGCCGACGCCGGTGCTGAGCATCAGCGGCAGCGCGCCGAGCAGCGCCGCCAGCGTGGTCATCAGGATCGGGCGAAAACGCAGTAAACAGGCCTGGAAAATAGCATCGCGCGGCGACATTCCCTCTTCGCGCTCGGCGGCGAGGGCAAAGTCGATCATCATGATGGCGTTTTTCTTCACAATACCGATAAGCAGAATAATGCCGATGATGGCAATCACATCCAGCGCGCTACCGGAAATCATCAGCGCCAGCAGCGCACCAACGCCGGCGGTGGGCAGCGTTGACAGAATGGTGATCGGGTGGATAAAGCTCTCATACAGCACGCCGAGCACGATATACATCGCCGCCACCGCCGCGACAATCAGCCAGATAGTGCTGCCCAGCGCCGCCTGGAATGCCAGCGTGCTGCCCTGGAATTGGGTGGTGATATCCGTCGGAAAGTGAAGGGTCTTTTCGCTGTCCATTACCGCCTGTACCGCATCGCCAAGGGAATAGCCTTCGGCGACGTTAAACGAGATGGTGGTCGACGGGAACTGATCCAGATGATTAATGCTCAGCGGCGCATAGCGCTGCTCCACTTTGGCGATAGACGACAGCGGGACGATACCGCCATCGCTGCTGGTGAGGCGAATATTATCCAGCCCCGCCAGCCCCGGCGTTTGCGCCGTATCATGCTCCAGCACCACGCGATACTGGTTAGCCTGGGTGTAAATGGTTGAGATAAGCCTTTGGCCAAAAGCGTTATACAGGGCGTTATCAACATCCGCCATCGAAATGCCAAGGCGGCTGGCGCTGTCGCGATCGACATTCACATACGCCACCAGCCCTTTGTCCTGCCAGTCGCTGCTGACATCCGCCAGCTGCGGCTGTCCTTGCAGTTTACTCACCAGCTGCGGCACCCAGGTACTCAGGGCATCCAGTGAATTTGCCTGTAAGGTGAACTGATACTGCGTGCGGCTGACGGTGGTATCAATGGTTAAATCCTGCGTCGGCTGCAGGTATAGCGAGACGCCGGGTATTTTCGCCGCCGCCTGCTGCAAACGTTCAATCACTGGCTGGACGCGATCGTCACGATCGTCGAGAGATTTGAGGTTAATTTGCAGCCGCGCGCTGTTCAGCGACGGGTTGGTACCATCGACGCCGACAAACGAGGTCAGGCTTTCCACGGCCGGATCGCGCAGAATAATATCCGCAACCTGGCGTTGGCGCTCGGCCATGCTGGCGAAGGAGGCCGATTGCGGTGCCTGCAAAGTACCCTGGATAATGCCGTTATCCTGTACCGGGAAGAAGCCTTTCGGAATCACCACCCACAGTAACACCGATAACAACAGCGTGCCGACTGCCACGCTCAGCGTCAGCCACGGATGGTTCAGCACTTTACTGAGCAGCCTGCCGTAGGCGGCAATCACGCCCTCGAAAAAACGCTCCGAGGCGCGCGAGAAGCGGTTTTGTTTGCGTAAGGATTCGGCGCTAAGCATGCGTGCGCACATCATCGGCGTCAGCGTTAACGAGACCACGGCGGAAATAAGGATAGCTATCGCCAGCGTGACGGCGAACTCGCGGAACAGGCGACCGACAATATCGCCCATAAACAGCAGCGGGATCAGTACCGCGATCAGCGAGAAGGTGAGTGAAATAATGGTAAAGCCAATCTCACCGGCGCCTTTCAACGCTGCGGCCAGCGGTTTTTCGCCTTTTTCGATATAGCGCGAGATGTTCTCAATGACCACAATCGCATCGTCGACCACAAAGCCGGTGGCAATGGTCAGCGCCATCAGCGTCAGGTTGTTAATGGAGAAATCGAGAAACACCATCGCCGCAAACGTACCCACCAGCGACAGCGGCACCGCAACGCCGGGAATAATCGTTGCCGGAATATTGCGCAGAAAAACATAAATAATCATCACCACCAGCGCAATCGCCAGCATCAACTCAAACTGCGTATCGTTGACCGAGGCGCGAATATTGGTGGTGCGATCGGAAAGTACCTGCACCGTGACGGATTTCGGCAGGCTTTCCTTCAACTGTGGCAGCAGCGTACGGATATTGTCCGCCGTATCAATAATGTTGGCCCCCGGCTGGCGCTGGACGTTCAACACTATCGCTTGCTGCTTATTGGCCCAGGCACCAAGCCAGCTGTTTTCCGCGCCCTGTTCGACGGTGGCGATATCCCCCAGACGGATCGGCGCACCGTTTTGATAGGCGATAATCAGCTGACGATACTCTTCGGCAGACTGCATCTGATCGTTGGCCGACAGCGTCACCGCGCGCGTTGGGCCGTCGAGGCTGCCTTTCGCCGAGTTGACGTTGGCACTGGTGATGGCGCTGCGAATAGTTTCGCTGGTCAGCCCCAGCGCGGCAATCGCCTGCGCATTGAGTTTTACGCGCACCGCCGGGCGCTGGCCGCCGGAAAGGGTAACCAGGCCGACGCCGGAAACCTGCGAGATTTTCTGCGCCACCCGCGTTTCGACCATATCTGCTACCTGGGTCATCGGCATGGCGGAAGAGGTGACGGCGAGGGTCATAATCGGCGGATCCGCCGGGTTCACTTTGCTGTAGACCGGTGGGTTCGGCAGATCCGACGGCAACAGGCTGTTGGCAGCGTTCATCGCCGCCTGCACTTCCTGTTCGGCCACATCCAGCGGCAGGCTAAGCTGGAACTGTAACGTCACCACCGACGCGCCGCCGGAGCTTTGCGACGACATCTGTTTTAGGCCGGACATCTGACCAAACTGGCGCTCCAGCGGTGCGGTGATCGCCGAAGTAACCACATCAGGGCTGGCACCGGGGTAGAGCGTCACCACCTGAATGGTCGGGTAATCGACTTCAGGCAGCGCGGAAACCGGCAGGAACCGATAGCCAATAATCCCGGCCAGCAGAATCGCCACCATTAATAGCGTGGTGGCGACCGGACGCATAATAAACAGACGAGAAGGGCCGCCCGTTCGGCCCGGCGGTAACAGCTGCATCAGGAGTGCGCCCCTTTAGCCGTGAGTTCACGTTTAGCGGGGATGTCGCTGACTTTTTTTGCTTCCACCACTTCAACTTTCGCGCCGTCGGTCAGACGATCGATACCGTCGGTCACCACGCGATCGCCCGCCGACAAACCGGCGGCAATCACCACTTTCTGGCTGTCCTGAATGCCCGGCGTCACAATGTGTTTGCTGACCTGGTCTTTATCATTCACTACCCAAACGAAGCTGCCTTCATTGCCCATTTGCAGCGCGGCGGCCGGGATGACCACCGCGTCTTGCTGCGTGGCCACCAGCATTCGCGCATTAACGAACTGATTGGGGAACAGCGCATCGTCCTGATTATCAAAGCGTGCTTTCAGTTTGATGGTGCCTGTAGTGGTGTCGATCTGGTTATCGAGGCTTAATAGGGCGCCGCTACTGAGTTTCTGTTTGTTGGTACGATCCCAGGCTTCCACTACCAGCTGCTGACCGGCTTTTTGCGCCTGGACGACGGTGGCGATTTCGCTCTCCGGCAGGGTAAACACCAAATCAATCGGGTGCGTTTGCGTTAACACCACAATGCCGGTGGTATCACTGCTGGAGATTTGGTTACCGACATCCACCTGTTTTAAGCCAACGCGCCCGGAAATGGGGGCGGTGATGCGGCTCCAGTCCAGCTGTAGCTTTGCGCTGGCAACGGCGGCTTCATCGGCTTTCACCGTCCCTTCTGATTCCGTCACCTGCGCCTGCTGGGTATCAAGCTCCTGACGGGAGACCAGGCTGGTTTTGGATAACTGTTGATAACGGGCGAGATCGCGACGCGCATTCGCCAGCGTCGCCTTGTCCTTCGCCAGTTGGCCCTCGGCCTGCGCCAGCGCCACCTTAAACTGGCTCGGATCGATCTCTGCCAGTAAATCCCCCGCGTTTACCTGCTGCCCTTCCTGGAAATGGATAGCCTTAAGCTGGCCCGAAACGCGGCTGCGCACGGTAACGGTATTGGCGGCGGTAATGGTGCCGAGCCCGGAGAGATAGCGCGGCACGGCTTCACGGGTGGCCGTTGCCGCCTGCACCGGCGGCAGCGCGCCGCCGCGCATACCATGGCGACCGCCGCCCGGCGCGCCCTGGCGCGGGGCCTGTGCGCTGGCATTAGAAGAGGTCTCTTTATGAACGAACGTGTACCAGGCTACGCCCGCTACCGCTATGACTACGACCGCGATAAGGGTGCGGCGAAACGTAACACTGCCTTTCATCGTTATAGGTGTCTCATTGAATACTAATGGCGAAATGATACTAGTTTAGTTATCGCCTGCCCCGGAAAAATGGAGGAAAAATGAAACACTGTCTGGAAACGTATGGCGGGCAGGCTAATTTGTGTTAGGCGCGTGCTACAGCAGAAAATAAGGCCGGGAGCCGTGCCCCCGGCGGATGGTTAACGGAACAGGGTTTGCGCCCAGCGCGCTAAACCAGCGGTGACAGAGCCGAAGTCATCGCCACCGGCAATCGGGATCCCCGGCAGGGTTTCCGCCAGCGCTTTTTTTATCAGCGGCGAGCGTGCGCTACCGCCGGTGAGATAGATAACCTCCGGCGTTGTTGCGCTGCTTGCCAGCGCCAGCTGCACCTGTTCAACGATACGCTGCAACGGCTGAGCGAGGGCGGATTCAAGACCCTGCTGGTCAATCGCCGTGGCAAGCGTGTCGCTGATAAACGGTAGCGGAGCCGTCACCTGCGCGTCCCCGGAGAGGGCGATTTTGCTCTCTTCAGCACTGCGCACCAGCCGGTAGCTCAGGCGCTGCCGCCATACTTTGACCAGCAGCGCCACTTTCTCAGCATCGCGGGCATCGCGCAGTAAGTCATTGAGTAAACGGCCATTGGCGGCGCTGTAAAACTCGGTCTGGGCGGGCACATCGTTAATGGCCACCGCGTTCCACCATGGCAGGATCGGCAGCGCGATGCCTTTTTCTGTCTGGCCACCCATGCCGAGCAGCGGCATCAGGCTTTTAAAGGCCAGCGCGATATCCAAATCGTTACCGCCAATGCGACAGCCGCTATGGCCTAACAGGCTGGCGCTGCGTTCGGCTTTATCCCGCCACTGTGGCCCCATCAGCAACAGGGAGCAGTCGGTGGTCCCGCCGCCGATATCCACCACCAGCACGCGTTTTTCGGCGCTTAAGGTGGCTTCAAAATCGAGACCTGCGGCGACGGGTTCGAACTGGAACACCACCTCACGAAACCCGGCGCGTTTCGCCGCACGTTCAAGGATCCCTTGCGCCTGGGCGTTGGCTTCATCGCCGCCTAATCCCTGGAAGTTGATCGGCCGACCAATCACCGCCTGATCGATACGTTCCGGCAGCTGCATTTCCGCCTGCTGGCGAATATGCAGCATCATGGCGCACACCAGGTCTTCAAACAGCGCGATTTGCTGGGGTTTTAGCCCGCTGGCACCGAGAAAGGATTTGGGTGATTTAACGAAGTAGACCTCTTCCGGGTCGTGTACATACTGACGTAGTGACGCCAGGCCAAACTGCACGCTGGTGGGGGTAACCTCAATATCTTCCTCGCGATTAAAGCTCATCGCCCGACGCAGCAGCGCCTGCGTTTCACTCTCCGTTGCCGCAACCTGATGATGGCGATAGAGCCATTCGCTCACGGCTTCGCGCGTCGGCGCGCAGAGCATCGACGGTAATAAGGTACTGTTGTTTTCCATTTTTAGCAGCTGCGCCGCGCCGTCGCGCATTACCGCAACCGAGCAGTTTGCCGTACCGTAGTCAAAACCAACAAACACGTTGTTATCCCCATGCCGGTGAAGAAGGGGGGCGACTTTAGCCGAATGCGTGGCGGGCGACAACCGGAAAATGAACGCGTACGCTTTCTGGCTTGAGGGGTTTTTATTATTTTTGTGTTTTTTATAATTTATTAATTCTTTAAATATTAATAAATATATTTTTTAAATGATTTTTTTGTGAGCTGATAAAAAAAGAAAATATATCTCAGTGTATTGCCCTAAAAAAATCGCAGATAATTGTTTGTTACCGATCGGAAGTTTATCCTTAAGTATCTTTAGCCTTAAAGAAGGATATTAATTTATGGACAGTAATAGGATGCTGGCAGAATTCGCTCATGAATAAGGGAGGCAATGCGGCGATCTGCTTCTTCAAGGGTACAGTTCATGATCTTTGTGTTATCTCGGCGAAGTCGTCCCCTGGAACAAATTATCAAAAGATGGTGCATGGATAGTGGATCCCTGGACCAATATTTGTTGTTTCTCTTCCTTCTATTTAACGCGGTTCAGGCAAAAAATGGATGAGTGGGCAGCGAAAGAGAAATCTGTCCGTTTCAATCGTCAGTGGGTGATTGCCAACGATCCTCGGTGGTTACGTTTTATGACCTTTGGCAAAAAGCGCATTTTTACTATGACGCCTTCACATTTTTATGAGCCTTAACCTTCAGCGTGCTGCTCGATATAATAATCAGTGGCGTTTAATAAGCGAAATACTGTCTGGCAGAATGACCGAATTTCGTTTGTTATAGAATAATGTTCCGTCATATCCCTTTTAAATTCCTAAAGACTACATGAATTATCCAGCGAAGGAGCCTGGATAGTCGATCCATGGGCCAATATAGGCTGCTTTGCGGGTGCCTATTCAACGTTGTTCAGGCAAAAAATGAACGAATGGGCTGATAAGGGCAAGTACGTGTGGTTCGAAGAACAGTGGATGAAAGCGAATAATCCGCAGTGGTTAACCAGCGTATTGCAGGGAAGTTTTTTAATTACTGATATTAATAAAGACGATTTCTTCAGCCCGTTCTCCGCGTTTTGAGGCTTATTTTACTCTCCTCCCGCCCGGTGCGCCAAACGTCTATCCGTAAGGGAAATAGCCTCAAATAGCTGACCAGTCAATAAAGCAGGCGATGCTTAAGCAAGGCGTAAATCCGTGGGTTTGTTATGCTGTTAGCGATACTTTTCAGGAGTCGCTATGTACACACTGCAGTGGCAACCACCGTATGACTGGTCATGGATGTTGGGTTTTCTCGGCGCGCGCGCCGTTACGGGCGTTGAAGTTGTTGATGAGCGGCGCTATGTGCGCTCGTACGCCTGCAACGGTTATCGCGGGTTAATCACCGCCGAGCCGGATGAAACCACAGCAATGCTGAAAGTCACTCTCAGCGAGGGGCTGGAGCCGGTGGCGGATCATTGTCTGCTGCGCTTGCGCTGTTTATTCGACCTCGATTGCGATGCGGCAACGGTAAACCAGGCGCTGGGAACATTGGGCGCGGCGCGCCCGGGTTTGCGCTTACCCGGCAGCCTTGATCCCTTTGAGCAAGGGGTACGGGCGATTTTGGGCCAGTTGGTCAGCGTGGCGATGGCGGCGAAACTGACGGCGAAAGTGGCGCAGCGCTACGGTGAACCCTTGCTGGATGCACCCGGCTTTATCACCTTTCCCACCCCGCAGCAGCTGGCAGCGGCGAAGCCGGAAGAACTTAAAGCGCTGGGCATGCCCATCAAGCGCGGCGAGGCATTAATCTATCTCGCACAAACCGTTTGCGACGGCACCTTTCCGCTGGCTAAACCGGATGATGTCGAGCAGGGCATGAAGCAGCTGCAAAGCTGGCCGGGAATTGGCCGCTGGACGGCGAACTATTTCGCCCTGCGTGGCTGGCAGGCTAAAGATGTGTTTCTACCGGATGATTACCTGATTAAGCAGCGTTTTGCCGGGATGACGCCCGCGCAGATTCGCCGCTACGCTCAGCGCTGGCAACCCTGGCGCTCTTACGCATTGCTGCATATCTGGTATACCCAGGGCTGGTTGCCAGAGCACAACGCGGAAGGTTAATTAATGGCGAAATAGCTGGTGTTAAGCATCAGATCCAGCGGCTGCGCCTGGGAAATAATATCGCCATAAATCATGTCGATACCGATTCCCGACAGGGTATCCATCATTACTGGTTGGTGGGTTGGCCCGGCGATGCTTTTGACACCCAGACGCTGAGCGTGTCCCTGGATAATGGTGACCATCATCTCATCCATCAGGTTACCGTGAACGTTGCTGACCAGCTCCGGCTCAAGCAGCAGGTAATCGACCGCTTGCGGCTTCAGGTGCTCGAAGATTTCCAGATCGTGGCCGATATGGCTGAAAATAATGTGGCATCCGGCCTGACGCAGGCGTTGTAGGTTTTCGTTAATGGCGTTACCTTCGCGCATCAGCGCATAGGCATGGATAATCAGATGCAGTAACCGCCCCGGCATCGGGCCGCTCTCAAGCAAGTGCAGCAGTTCGGTGACCAGCGACTGGCTCGCCAGCCCAACAATGGAAAGGGGTAGGGCGACCCCAAGACCTTTGCCGGCTACCGCCGTCGCGTGGCTGCGGAAAAATTCATGAAATACCCGTCGGTCAAGGGCACGAATCAGCTCAGCATCCGTCAACGCTGAGCGGAACGCGTGCTCTTCCATCACTTCCCCTTCGCTGGTCCACAAACGCAGGGAGATCAGCCAGAAATTGCACGCTTCCGGTACGCGCGGTGAGGCCACGCCGCGGGCGATCATCATCAGATGGTTGTCTTTGATCATATGCCACTGCTCTTCCAGCGACAGTATGCTGCGCTCATGCTGCATCAACCCTTGCTGCGCTTCGTAGACCGTAACCACACCGCGTCCTTTATTTTTCGAGGCATAACAGGCGATATCCGCCTGCGACATCACTTCCGAGGCCTGATAGTTGGTCTCATCAACCATCGTGATCCCGGCGCTGGCGCCGATGCGGTGCGGGCGACCTTCCCACATAAAGTGATAATCATTGATGGCTTCCACTATCCGCCCGGCGATATAGCGCGCACTCTCGACGTTGCAATCCGGCAGCAACAGGCCGAACTCATCGCCGCCGAGGCGGGCCAGAATGTCCGTCGAGCGCAGCATACTGAGCATCAGCGAGGAGATTTCACGCAGTAACGCGTCACCGGCGGCATGCCCGGCGGTGTCGTTCACTGCTTTAAAGCGGTCGAGATCGATAAACACCAGCGCGTGACGGTGGTGTGACTCCTGCACCGCCACCAGCAAATGCTTAAGATGATTTTCAAAACTGACGCGGTTCGCCAGGTGGGTGAGGGCATCATGAGAAGCGCTGTAACTGAGCTGGCGCAGCATTTTGCGCGATTCCGTGACATCCTGGATGACCAGTACCGAACCGATATTTTGTCCGTCCAGCGTGCTCAGCGGCGTAATGCTGTAGTGAATATCGTAGCTGCCGCCGGTACGGCAGTGCAGCACCACATCCTGCTCAATGGCCGTGCGTGACATATCGCCGCTATGAATGTTGCCCAGCACCGGGCCATTGTCGCCAAAGGTAATGCGCAGCACCGTCAATAACGGCTGACCGATGGCGAGTTCCTGCGGCCAGCCGCTCATTTTCTCCGCCACCGGGTTCATAAAGGTAACGTTCATATTGATATCGGTACAGAGCACCGCTTCGCCAATGGAATCAAGGGTAATGTGCAGCCGCTCTTTTTCCTGAAACAGCGCGTCGTTAAGCTGTTTAACTTCCGTCATGTCCATATTGACACCGAGCAGCCGCTCGACTTCGCCATTTTTATTCAGCACGCGGTTAGCGAGGGTACGAATATGGCGAATCCCCTCTTTAACCGGTACGCGAAATTCCAGCTTAAACGCGACGCGGGCCGCCAGCGCATCGCGGATCACGCGCTCCGTTTCCGGGCGATCCTCCGGCAAAATACGCTCGTACCACAAATGCCAGGTCGGTTTGGTGTGCGGAGGTACTTCGTACATCTCAAACATCCGCTTATCCCAGCTGATAATGTCCGGCTCCAGCTCCCACTCCCAAATACCAATGCCGCCCGCTTCGTTTGCCAGGGTGATGCGCTCCATCAGACGCTTATTCACCCATTCGGTCTGTTTCAGGTCGTTGATATCTTCAATCTGGGCAATAAAGTACAGCGGCGTACCGTCGGCGTGACGCACTACGGACATCGCCAATAGCGCCCAGACTACCTCGCCGTTCCGGGTGTAATAGCGTTTTTCCAGCGACCAGGTGGGAACTTCGCCGCGCACTAACTGCTCCAGCAGTTCTAGTTCGCTGGGTAAATCTTCCGGCCAGGTTAACTGCTGGAAGGTCATCAAGCGCAGCTCTTCCTGGCTGTAGCCAAGAAACTGGCACAGCGCTTTGTTAACCTGTAACCAATCGCCCTGGATACCCACTAACGCCATGCCGATGGCGGAATATTCCATGGCGTTACGAAAACGCTCTTCGCTTTCGCTGATGTGCTTACGCTCGGCGCGAAAGGCATACATCACCATGGTGGTTACGTTCACCGGCAGCAGGATCATTAAAAACGGTAGCCACGGCGCATTAAGCATCGCTCCGCTTCGTGGCGTGAAGACAAGATCCGGCTGGCGAGCGATAATCGTCGACACCATCATCACGGTGGCAAGAAAAACCAGAAAGGCTTCGAGGCGCGGCAGGCGAACGGCGCTCCACATCAGCAGCACAATCACTGCGGTAAAAGGCCAGGGTAAATAGTGCAGCGCCAGCCAGCTGAGGGCGAGAGTAATGGCCAGGGTCGCCAGGGTTTCCAGCAGCAGCTGCGGTTTGCGGTGGCGCAGCAGGTAATGAGGTTTAAATAACAGACCAAGGGGCACCAGCGCCAGCGCGCCGATGGCATCCGACAGGACCCAATAGATCAACGTACGCGCCGTATTCTCCGACGGCACCAGCAGAGTGATAAGCAGCCCACCGACCAGCGGCGGCACCAGCGCGCTGCCGATGGCCAGCCGTATCCAGTCGCCTAAATTTTGTAGCGGATTGTACCAGGGCAGCAGCTTACGCAGTAGCATCGCGCCCAGCGCCGCTTCCAGCACGTTGACAAAGGTGTAGCGCAGTTCGACAAAATCAAAGGAGAAGATAAGCACCGTAGCGGCCACGTTACCCAGCGCGCAGGCAACGGCGATGCCGGGCCACATTTTGCCCGCATGGCGATAAAACGCCACGGTCATAATGGCGGTGGGAAACCACAGCGGGGCAATAACGGAGTCGAATCGAATCAGTTCCAGCGAGAACAGGGTAAAAACAAATGTGAGCAGACCTAAACTGAGCAACCGCAGTCCAGGATGGGGTGTGGTAACCAAAACGCGCTGGTATTGTTTCTTCATTACCGCTTTATCCGCAAGCCCTGTGCCGTCCGGAACAGAGTCCGACGAATGAAATTTTTATTGCGGATTATGCTAGTACAAACAATTTACAATTCATATGCCGTGTACGCATAATTTAACATCATAGTGTTATTAATTATTGAGTTGATGAATAACAGACGCACCGCGCACCTTTTTTGCGCGCTTTAATCGAGACAGCTCACATTTGCCACGGAAAAGTCGGACACTTTTTGTCCCGCCTCTAATGTCCATCTATTCGACTGGTATCACGACCACGAAATCCCTATAATTGCCCGCGTTTGGCGCTTTAGCGCCGTCCTTCCTTTACAATCCAGGTTAATCAGGTCGCTAAATTTATGACTGATCAGTCACATCAGTGCGTCATTATCGGTATTGCCGGCGCATCGGCTTCAGGGAAAAGTCTTATTGCCAGTACGCTTTATCGCGAATTACGCGAACAAGTCGGTGATGAACATATCGGCGTTATTCCGGAAGACAGTTACTACAAAGATCAAAGCCATCTGTCGATGGAAGAGCGTGTCAAAACCAACTATGACCATCCGAGCGCGATGGATCACAGTCTGTTATTCCAGCATTTGCAGATGTTGAAGCGCGGCGAAGCCATTGATCTGCCGGTCTACAGCTATGTCGAGCATACCCGTACGCAGGAAACGATTCGTATCGCTGCAAAAAAGGTCATTATTCTGGAAGGGATCCTGCTGCTAACGGATTCACGTTTGCGCGGTGAGATGAATTTCTCTATTTTTGTCGATACCCCGCTCGATATTTGCCTGATGCGCCGTATCAAACGCGACGTTAACGAGCGCGGTCGCTCGATGGATTCAGTGATGGCGCAGTATCAAAAAACCGTGCGTCCGATGTTCCTGCAGTTTATTGATCCCTCCAAGCAGTACGCCGATATTATCGTGCCGCGCGGCGGTAAAAACCGCATCGCCATTGATATCCTGAAAGCCAAAATCAGCCAATTCTTTGAGTAATAATGGTAGGCTGTCATCGTCAGTGTTAATTTGCCTGGCCCCTGAGGCGCGTTCAGGGGCGTGTCGCATCAAAAGGAGAATGTGCAATGCGTCTGTGTGACCGAGATATTGAAGCCTGGTTGAATGATGGCCGACTCGCGATTAATCCGCGTCCGCCGGTGGAGCGTATTAATGGCGCCACGGTAGATGTCCGCCTGGGCAACAAATTCCGCACATTCAGTGGACACACGGCGGCGTTTATCGATCTTAGCGGCCCGAAACAGGAAGTCAGCGCCGCCCTTGACCGGGTGATGAGCGATGAAATTGTGCTGGCGGAAGGCGACGCCTTTTTCCTCCACCCTGGCGAACTTGCGCTGGCGGTGACTCTTGAATCCGTTACCCTGCCGGCAGATTTGGTGGGCTGGCTGGATGGTCGCTCGTCGCTGGCGCGTCTGGGCTTAATGGTGCACGTTACCGCGCATCGTATCGATCCCGGCTGGTCAGGCTGCATCGTGCTCGAGTTCTATAATTCAGGCAAACTGCCGTTGGCGCTGCGTCCGGGCATGCTGATTGGTGCCTTAAGCTTTGAGCCGCTCTCCGGCCCCGCCGAGCGCCCCTACAATCGGCGCGAAGATGCTAAATATCGCGATCAACAAGGCGCAGTCGCCAGCCGCATTGATAAAGACTGAGTGAACCAGACCCGCTGAGGACGCAATGAGAAGAGTGTTAACCACGCTGATGATCCTGTTGGTCGTGCTGGTCGCCGGCCTTTCGGCGCTGGTGCTGCTGGTCAACCCCAACGATTTTCGCGCTTATATGGTGCGTCAGGTAGAAGCCCGTAGCGGTTATCAGCTGGCGCTTGATGGCCCGCTGCGCTGGCACGTCTGGCCGCAGCTCAGTATTCTCTCCGGACGCATGACCTTAACCGCTCCCGGCGCGCAGACGCCGGTGGTCAAAGCCGATAATATGCGCCTCGACGTTGCGCTCTGGCCGCTTATTTCACATCAGCTGCAGGTGAAACAGGTGATGCTGAAAGGTGCGGTTATCCAGCTTACCCCGCAGAGCGAAGCCGCACCGATGAAAGATGCGCCCGTCGCCCCCCATGAAAACACGCTGCCGCAGGTGGAAGAGGATCGCGGTTGGTCGTGGGATATCGCAAATCTGCAGGTGGCTGACAGCGTGCTGGTGTTTCAGCATGAAGGAGCGGAGCAGCTGACGGTCCGCGATATCAATCTGCTTATGGAGCAGGATACGTCACATCAGGGCAACCTCGATTTTTCTGGTCGGATTAACCGTAACCAGCGTGATTTAACGCTCTCTCTGAGCGCCAAAGTGGACGCCAGCGACTATCCGCATAATCTCAGCGCCGTGATTGAGAAGATGAAATGGCAGCTGCAGGGCGGCGATCTGCCATCACAAGGCATTGAAGGCGAAGGCCAACTGCAGGCGCAGTGGCAGCGTTCGCAGCAGCGCCTGACCCTGAGCAATCTGAGCCTGCGCGCCAACGATACCTCTCTTACCGGCAGCGGCAGCGTTACGCTCGCCAGCCTGCCGGTATGGGCGATGGATTTACAGTTTGATTCCCTCAATCTCGATAACCTGTTACCGCCGCGCGAGCGCACCGACGATAGTGCGACGCCAGCGCAGCAGGGACAGTCGCAGAACCGCCTGCCGCGTCCGATTATCTCCAGCAGCCCGGATACGCCCCAATACAACGGCTTGCGCACCTTTACCGCGCAGGTTGGCATTGCGGCGAAAAGCGTGCGCTGGCGCGGGATGGAGTTTGCGGATGTGACGGGGCAATTCAACAATAATGCCGGTTTACTGACCATACCGACGCTGCAGGGTAAACTGGGAGACGGACAAATATCGCTGCCCGGCACGCTGGATGTGCGGAATGATGATGGCCAGGCCGACTTCCAGCCTAAACTTGATAATGTCGAGATCGGCACCATCCTGAAAGCCTTTAACTATCCGATCGCTTTGACTGGCAGTCTGACGATGGCGGGTGATTTCTCCGGGCCAAATATCGATGCCGACGATTTCCGCCATCACTGGCAGGGCAGCGCCCATGTGGAGTTGAAAAACAGCCGTATGGAAGGTCTCAACTTCCAGCTGCTGGTTCAGCAGGCCGTGGCGCGCACCAGTAATGTGCAAACCCAGGATAATTACGATACCGCCACCCGCCTTGATAGCTTTACGACGGATTTAACCCTCGATCGCGGCGAGATGACCTTCCGGGATATGCAAGGGCATTCGCCGCTGCTGACGCTTACCGGCGAAGGTGAAATGGATCTGGTTAAAGAGCAGGCGGACACCCGTTTTGCCGTGCGGGTGATGGAAGGCTGGAAAGGGCAGGGCGAGCTGATTGACTTCCTGAAAAGCACGCCGGTTCCCCTGCGGATATATGGCCAGTGGCAGGCGCTCAACTACAGTCTGCAGGTCGATCAACTGCTGCGTAAACATATGCAGGATGAAGCGAAACGCCGACTCAACGACTGGGCCGATCGCAACAAAGATCGCCAGAGCGGCAAAGACGCGAAGAAACTGCTTGAGAAGATGTAGAGTTTTTTACCGGGTGGCTAATGCGTCACCCGGTAACAGACCTTACATTAATTTTTCCAGCGCCAGATGCTGTAACAGCATAATGGTTTTGCCATCGGCAATCTCGCCGCTGCGGATAGCCGCAAGCGCTGTGGCAAAATCCATCTCCACCACTTCGATATCCTCACCTTCTTCCACCAGCCCGCCGCCGTCACTAATGCGGCGGCCGTCATCATATTCGGCGATAAAAAAGTGCAGCTTTTCACTGACCGAACCGGGGCTCATCCACGCCGTAAACACTTTCTCAACCTGCTCAAGGCGATAACCGGTCTCCTCTTCAGCTTCCTGTTTGATACGCTCTTCCGGGGCCAGCTCATCCAGCAGGCCGGCCGCCGCTTCCAGTAAAAAACCGCTGTGCTGGTTAACAAACAGCGGTAAACGAAACTGCCGGGTCAGGATCACGCTGCCTTTACGCCGGTTATACAGCAGGATCGTCGCACCGTTGCCGCGATCGTAAACTTCACGGCTCTGGCGCTGCCATTCACCGTCGCGGCGACGGAGATCGAAGGTGTATTTGGTGAGTTTTCCCCAGTCTGCCGATAACGGCGTAGACCCAATGATGCGGATGTGTGCATTTTCAGATGGCATATTCGCTCCTCGTTGCGTAAGATTGCCATCTTAACGTGCAGTTTCGTGCGCAAACAAGATAATTCGTGCAAACAGGATCGCCGCTATGTTGACCCCGCAACGCAAACAGATAATCCTCGCCCGCCTTGCCGAAAAGGGACAGGTACTGTCGAAGCAGCTCAGTGAGCAATTCGGTATTTCGGAAGATACGGTACGCCGCGATTTACGCGAGCTGGCGGCAGAAGGGCGCTTACAGCGGGTGCACGGCGGGGCGCTCCCGGCCTCCGCTGCGGTTGTGACCTTTTCCGAGCGCCAGACCGTGCAATCCGCGGCTAAACAGCGCATCGCGCAAAAAGGGGCGCAACTGATAGCGCCGGGGCAGGTAGTAATGATCGACGGTGGCACCACCACCAGCGAGTTGATCCGTTGCTTAGGTGAGGATTTGCAGATTACCGTGGTGACCCACAGCCCGAGCATCGCCGTTGGGCTGGCGCAGCATCCCTTGATCAAGGTGGTGATGATTGGCGGTCAGTTATATAAGCACTCTATCGTTAACGTCGGCGCGGCGGCGCTGGAGGAGATTGCGCGCGTGCGTGCCGATCTGTTTTTTATGGGGGTAACCGGTGTGCATGCCGAAGCCGGGTTAAGCACCGGTGATTTTGAAGAGTCGCGGATTAAGTATGCGATGGCGCAGCGAGCGGCGGAAACCGTAGTGATGGCTTCGCCGGAAAAACTCAATAGCGCTTCGCCGTGGGTGATTGGCGATATTGGGCTGATTAATACGCTGGTGGTTGACGGGCAAACCGATGCGCACATTCTCGAACCCTTTACCCGGCGCGGTATTGCGGTGATAAAAGCGTAGGTGCTCAGGCGAGTTCAGGCCGGGGCAAGCCCCGGCCCGTTTTACACTTCGTAATTAAGACGCTCGTCACCGCTTAGGGGAATAAGCTGCACTTTTTGCACCCGGTGGCTTTGCACATCGAGGGTTTTCAGCAGGTAATCTCCCACCTGAATCTCTTCGCCCGGCTGCGGAATGCGCTGCAGATACTCCATTAATAACCCGGCGATGGTGTGATATTCCCGCTTCTCATCAAGGGGCAGCGGAACGTATTGCACCAGATCTTCCAGCGGCATATGGCCATTCGCCGTCCAGCTACCGTCGCTATTTTTCTGAATATCATGGCGCGCGTCGATCTCTTCCACCTCGTTGGGTAAATTACCGGCGATGGTTTCCATCACGTCGCTCAGCGTCACCAGCCCTTCAACGGAGCCAAACTCATCTACTACAAAAGCAAAGTGGGTGCGGGCATTGCGGAACTGCTCCAGCGCCTGCAGCAGCGGTAATCCTTCCGGGAACACCAGCGGCTGACGCACCAGTACGCGCAAATCCAGCGGTTCGCCGTGCAAAGATTGCTGCAGCAAATCGAGGATATGCACAACGCCCAGCAGGTTATCGTCCTGTTCGCCGCCGGTGATGACGATGCGCGTATGCTGGTTTTTATCTAATAGCGCGCGGACTTCCGCTTCCGGCGCGCTCAGGTCGATATGCTCAATATCGTGGCGCGAAGTCATAATGCTGCTCACGCTGCGCTGATTGAGATTAAGCACCCGCTCAATCATCCGCCGTTCTTGCGGGTTAAATATCTGGTCGTCGTCGCTATCGCGCAGCATCGACGAAGCCTGCGCATCCAGATCGGCTTCCTCTTTACGCCCGCTCAGCAGGCGCATCACCGTTTCGGTAGTACGCTGGCGCAGGGTGCGGTTGGCGGATAAAAAACGGCGGCGGTTGAAGATTGCCAGCTGGTTCAGGGCTTCGATCATCACCGAGAAGCCAATCGCCGCATACAGATAGCCTTTCGGGATATGGAAACCAAACCCGTCGGCCACCAGGCTAAAGCCAATCATCAATAAGAAGCTGAGACACAGAATAACGATTGTCGGATGGCTATTGACGAAACGGGTCAGGGATTTGCTTGCCAGCAGCATCAGGGAAACGGCGATCACCACCGCCGCCATCATTACTGCCAGATGGTCAACCATGCCGACGGCGGTAATCACCGAGTCCAGCGAAAAGACGGCGTCGAGCACCACAATCTGCATCACCACCGCCCAGAACTTTGCGCCGTGCCGCTGCGTCGGATTATCGCTGTCTTTTCCTTCGAGGCGCTCGTTCAGTTCTACGGTGGCTTTAAATAACAAGAACAGACCGCCCACCAGCATGATCAAATCCCGGGCGCTGAAAGTGAATCCGCGCACGGAAAAGAGCGGTTGGGTGAGGGTCACCAGCCACGAAATAGACGCCAGCAGCAATAAACGCATCAGCATGGCAAGAATAAGACCGGTGACGCGCGCGCGGTCTCGCTGCGCCGGCGGCAATTTCTCGGCGAGAATGGCAATAAACACCAGGTTATCAATACCCAGCACCAGCTCAATCACCACCAGCGTGATAAGACCGGCCCAGATTGACGGATCGGCAATCCATTCCATCGTAAAAATAACACCTTCTGTGATATGACAAATGTCAACAGGCGATGATGGATAAAGCGGCGCAAAAATGCAATGAATACCTGCGATTACTCTTATTTCCAGGAATAAGAAAAAACTATTTAAGCGCTATTTCCCCTATTGTTTCGCAGATTAATTATTGTCGTTTATAAACAATAATCAGGAATAATCTTACGCGTAATTCTATGTCAGGTTTTTGTCAATATGCGGTAAATCCTAAAAATTTAAATCTTTGCCCTTAATATTATTCTTAAAAAGATGTTTACCCCTTAATGTTGCCTTGCCTGCTATTGGCTAAGCTGCAACAATTCCTCAAGCATCATTCTAATAAACCTGAGATGTTATTTTTAACATTGTTAATCAGTGCAAAAAGTGATTCCTGCCGTATTTTATCCTGGGGGCTAATGTATGCCTCGGGAAAGAGGGTGTAATGGATGACTATCAATAACTTAGCGTCAATCAGTGTATTGGTAACTGAAAGCCAGGGGCGGTAGCGTGCCTGCGGGTATGTCAATCAGCCTGGATTATTCTGTAATCGTATGCGGTTGAATAAACGTTTTTTAGGACTGATGCCAGTTATATTTTTTACAAATTAACTGCATTCTGAATCTGCGTACAGCTTGAGCGCTTATTTAAATCGCACAGGATAATTACTCTGCCAAAGTGATAATTAATCAATGATGAAATCTAAAACGAAATTGATGCCATTATTGGTGTCCATAAGCTTGATGAGTGGCTGCACCGTCTTCCCAGGCAGCAATATGAGTACGATGGGAAAGGATGTGATTAAACAGCAGGATGCTGACTTTGATTTAGACCGCATGGTGAATGTCTATCCATTAACCCCACGTCTGATTGAACAATTACGCCCGCGCGCGAATGTCGCTCAACCGAATATGTCACTGGATCAGGAGATCTCTGCCTACCAGTACCGCGTAGGGCCAGGGGATGTGTTGAACGTCACGGTGTGGGATCACCCGGAACTGACCACCCCTGCCGGGCAGTATCGCAGCTCAAGCGATGCCGGTAACTGGGTTCAGCCCGATGGCACCATGTTTTATCCCTATGTCGGCAAAATCCATGTTGCCGGTAAAACCCTTTCTGAGATCCGTAGTGATATTACCAGCCGTTTAGCGACCTATATTGCCGACCCGCAGGTGGACGTTAATATCGCCGCGTTCCGCTCGCAGAAAGCCTATATCTCCGGTCAGGTAGCAAAATCAGGCCAGCAGGCCATCACCAACGTTCCGTTGACCGTACTGGATGCCGTCAATGCCGCCGGCGGTCTGACGGACAGCGCCGACTGGCGCAACGTGGTGCTGACGCACCAGGGACAGGAGCAGCGCATCTCCCTACAGGCGCTGATGCAAAACGGCGATCTCAGCCAGAACCGTCTGCTCTATCCCGGCGACATCCTGTTCGTGCCGCGTAATGACGACCTGAAAGTGTTCGTGATGGGCGAAGTGAAAAAACAGAGCACCCTCAAAATGGACTTCAGCGGTATGACGCTCACCGAAGCGCTGGGCCAGGCAGAAGGTATCGATCTGACCACCTCGAATGCCAGCGGTATCTTTGTGATTCGTCCGCTGAAAGAGGGCGAGGGCGGTCGCGGCAACAAGATTGCCAATATTTACCAGCTTGATATGTCCGATGCGACATCGCTGGTAATGGCCACCAACTTCCGTCTCCAGCCGTATGACGTGGTGTATGTCACCACCGCACCGGTGGCGCGCTGGAACCGTCTTATCAACCAGTTGCTGCCGACAATCAGTGGCGTTCGCTACATGACCAACACGGCCAACGACATAAAAAGTCTGCAATAACTATGTTCAACAAAATACTGGTGGTATGCGTGGGGAACATTTGCCGTTCCCCGACGGCAGAACGGCTGCTGAAAAAATACCAGCCCGCATTAACGGTGGACTCAGCCGGGCTGGGCGCGCTGGTTGGACATAGCGCAGATGCCGGCGCCGTCGCCGTGGCGGCGGATAATCAACTCTCTCTGGAAGGGCATTGCGCGCGACAAGTCACCGCTTCGATGTGCAGGGAATACGACCTGATTCTGGTGATGGAAAAACGCCATATTGCCCGCCTGTGCGAGATTGCCCCGGAAATGCGTGGCAAGGTCATGCTCTTTGGCCACTGGGATAATGAACGGGAGATCCCGGACCCGTATCGCAAAAGCCGTGAAGCTTTTGACGCGGTTTACACCTTACTTGACCAGTCTGCTCGCCAATGGGCGCAGGCATTGCAAGCTCAGCAGGGATAATAATGACAGAGAAAACACACCATTCGCATTCTGCTGCCCCGGCGGTGGGCAACGACGAAATCGATATTGGCCGTTTGATCGGCACCGTCATTGAAGCTCGCTGGTGGGTGCTGGGCATCACCGCGGTTTTTGCACTGTTCGCTGTCGTCTACTGCCTGTTCGCGACGCCTATCTACAGCGCCGATGCGCTGGTGCAGATCGAGCAGAATACCGGCAGTTCGCTGGTTCAGGACCTTAACAGCGCGCTGTCGAACAAGCCGCCGGCGGCGGATGCAGAAATTCAGCTGATCCAGTCACGTCTGGTGCTGGGGAAAACCGTTGACGATCTGGATCTGGATATTTCTGTGGTGAAAAACAGCTTCCCGCTGTTTGGCGCAGGCTGGGATCGACTGATGGGCCGGCAAAACGATACGGTGAAAGTCACCCGGTTTACGCTGCCCAAAGAGATGAACGATCAAACCTTCACCCTGAAAGTGCTGAGTCCAAAAGAGTATTTGTTAAGTAGCGATGGCGGCTTTGAAGCGCGTGGCGAAGTGGGCAAATCTCTGAACAAACAGGGCGTCACCATGGAAGTCAGCGCGATTAATGCAGCGAATGATAGCGAATTTACCGTCACCAAATACTCGACGCTGGGCATGATTAATAATCTGCAAAGTAACCTGACGGTCGCCGAAAACGGTAAAGATACCGGCGTACTTAGCCTGACCTATACCGGCGAAGATAAGGATCAGATTCGCGCCATCCTCGATAGCATCACCCGCAACTACCTGCAGCAGAACATTGCGCGCAAATCGGAAGAGGCGGAGAAGAGCCTGATCTTCCTTGATAAGCAGCTGCCAGAAGTACGCAGTAAGCTGGATGCGGCTGAGGAAAAACTCAACAGCTATCGCCAGCGCAAAGACTCTGTGGATCTGCCGCTGGAAGCGAAATCGGTCCTCGACTCGATGGTTAACATCGATGCGCAGATAAATGAACTGACGTTCCGCGAAGCCGAAATCTCCAAGCTCTACACCAAAGTCCATCCGGCTTACCGCACGCTGCTGGAAAAACGTAAAGCGCTGGAAGATGAGAAAGAAAAACTGAACAGCCGCATTACCGCGATGCCGGAAACGCAGCAGGAGATTGTCCGCCTGACGCGTGATGTCGAATCCGGTCAGCAGGTATATATGCAGCTGCTGAATAAACAGCAGGAGCTGCGTATTACCCAGGCGAGCACCGTCGGCGATGTGCGTATTGTCGACCCGGCCATTGCCCAACCTGGCGTGCTGAAGCCGAAGAAAGTGCTGATTATTCTTGGCAGCATTATTCTCGGTCTGATTGTCTCTATTGTCGGCGTGCTGCTGCGTTCGTTGCTGAACCGCGGTATCGAAAGCCCGCAGGTGCTGGAAGAAAACGGCATCAGCGTATATGCCAGCATTCCGCTGTCGGAGTGGCAAAAAGCGCGTGATAGCGTCAAAACCATCAAAGGGGTTAAACGCTATAAGCAGAGCCAGTTGCTGGCGGTGGGTAATCCGACAGATCTGGCTATCGAAGCGGTGCGCAGCCTGCGAACCAGTCTGCATTTCGCCATGCTCCAGGCTAAAAACAATGTTCTGATGATGACCGGGGTCAGCCCGTCGATTGGTAAAACGTTTGTCTGCGCCAACCTTGCGGCGGTGATTAGCCAGACCAATAAACGCGTGCTGCTGATCGACTGTGATATGCGTAAAGGTTACACCCATGAACTGCTGGGAACCGATAACCTCAACGGTCTGTCTGAAGTGCTCGCCGGGAAAGGGGCAATCGAGAGCTGCGCAAAACCGACCTCGATCGGCAACTTTGATCTGGTACCGCGCGGTCAGGTGCCGCCGAACCCCTCAGAACTGCTGATGAGCGAACGTTTTAGCCAGTTACTCCAGTGGGCCAGCAGCCAGTATGACCTGGTGCTGATTGATACCCCGCCAATCCTCGCGGTAACGGATGCCGCCGTGGTTGGCCGTCACGCGGGCACCACGCTGATGGTGGCGCGTTACGCGGTGAACACGCTGAAAGAGATCCAGACCAGCCTGAGCCGCTTTGAACAAAACGGTATTGAGGTGAAAGGCGTGATCCTGAACTCCATTTTCCGCCGTGCAACGGGTTACCAGGATTACGGCTACTACGAGTACGAATACAAATCCGATTCGAAATAACCCGATCTTTACCTCTTCCCTCAAGGCACCCCGCTTTTTCCCCTCGGGAAAAGGCGGGGTGAGGGCAAAAGCGGCATGTTGAACGCATAGGGACGCATCATGAGCACAACAGCAAACCCATTAATTTCAATTTATATGCCAACCTGGAACCGGCAACAGCTGGCGATCCGCGCGATTAAATCCGTGCTGCGCCAGGACTACCCGCACTGGGAAATGATCATCGTCGATGACTGCTCCTCAAGCTTCGAGCAGCTGCAGCAGTTCGTCGAGGAGCTTAACGATCCGCGCGTCAGCTATACGCGTAACGCCTTTAACTCTGGTGCCTGCGCGGTACGCAATCAGGCGATTTTGCAGGCCCACGGCGAGTTTATCACCGGCATTGATGATGATGATGAGTGGACGCCGAATCGTCTCACCGTATTCCTGGCACACAAACATCTGTTGAATACCCGCGCGTTTTTGTACGCCAACGATTATGTCTGCCAGGGCGAAGTCTATTCGCAACCGGCGAGCTTACCGCTGTATCCGAAATCGCCGTTCTCGCGCAAGCTGTTCTATAAACGCAATATTGTGGGCAATCAGGTCTTCACGTATGCCTGGCGTTTTAAAGAGAGCCTGTTCGATACGCAGCTGAAGGCAGCGCAGGATTACGATATTTTCTTACGCATGGTGGAAGAGTACGGCGAGCCGTGGAAAATCGAAGAGGCCACGCAGATCCTGCACATTAACCACGGTGAAATGCAGATCACCTCGTCGCCGAAAAAATTTTCCGGCTATTTCCACTTTTACCGTAAGCACAAAGCAAAATTCGATCGTGCCAGTAAAAAATACCAGCTGTTTACCCTTTATCAGATCCGCAATAAGCGCATGAACTGGCGCACCTTAGTGACGCTTTTCTCGTTGCGTAATGGCAAACGACTGGCTGACGGGCTGCGGGGGAAATAATGCGTCTGGAAGATTTTCGCGCTAATCACTGGAACTTGCGTCCGTGCTGCATGGTTGCGGCCTACCGAATCGCCCACTTTTGCTCCGTCTGGCGCAAAAAGCATGTCATCAACAATATCTGGGCGGCACCGGTCATTTTGTTGTACCGCTTTGTTACCGAATGCCTGTTCGGCTATGAGATTCAGGCCGCAGCTACGATTGGCCGCCGCTTTACCATCCATCATGGCTATGCAGTAGTCATCAATAAAAACACCGTCGCCGGTGATGATTTCACCATTCGCCATGGCGTAACCATTGGTAACCGCGGGGCGGACAGCCTGGCGTGCCCGGTGATTGGCAACAACGTCGAACTCGGGGCCAATGTGGTGCTGCTCGGCGATATCACCATTGGTAATAATGTCACCGTCGGCGCGGGCAGCGTAGTGCTCGACAGCGTGCCGGATAACGCGCTGGTGGTCGGTGAGAAAGCGTGGGTGAAGGTGATTAAATGAATATTATGCAATTTAATGTGCGTCTCGCCGAAGGCGGCGCGGCGGGCGTGGCGCTGGATCTGCACCAGCGCGCCCTGCAACAGGGTTTCTCCTCCCGGTTTATTTACGGCTATGGCAAAGGCGGCAAAAAAAGCGTCAGCCACGATAACTATTCCCAGGTCTATAAACAGACGCCGCGGCTGACCTCCATTGCTAACCTGGCGCTGTTTCGCCTGTTTAACCGTGATGTTTTTGGCACCCTGAACAACCTTTATCGCACCGTCACCCGCACTAATGGGCCGGTAGTACTGCACTTTCATGTAATGCACAGCTATTGGTTGAATCTGGACTCACTGGTGAGCTTCTGTCAGAAAGTGAAAGCCCATAAGCCGGATACCACCTTTGTCTGGACCCTGCACGATCACTGGAGCGTCACCGGACGCTGCGCCTTTACCGACGGTTGTGAAGGGTGGAAGGATAACTGCCGTAAATGTCCGACACTGGACAACTATCCGCCGGTAAAAATCGATCGCGCCCATCAGCTTGTCGGCCATAAACGCCAGCTTTTTAACCAGATGCTGGCGCTGGGCTGCCAGTTTATCTCCCCCAGCCAGCACGTGGCGGACGCCTTTAATAGCCTCTACGGCGCGGGGCGCTGTAGCATTATTAATAACGGTATTGATGTGGCGACCGAAGCGATTCTTGCTGAACTCGCGCCGGTGAAAGTCACCGCAGGTAAGCCCAAAATTGCCGTGGTAGCGCATGATTTGCGTTACGACGGCAAAACCAATCAGCAACTGGTGCGTGACATTATAGCGATGAACGAGCGTGTGGAGCTGCACACGTTCGGTAAGTTTTCGCCCTTTGAAGGCAACAATGTCATCAACCACGGTTTTCTCACCGACAAGCGCAAACTGATGAGCGAACTCAACGAGATGGACGCGCTGGTATTTAGTTCCCGCGTTGATAACTATCCGTTGATTCTGTGTGAAGCGCTGTCGATTGGCGTACCGGTGATTGCTACCCACAGCGATGCGGCGCGTGAAGTGCTGCAAAAATCCGGCGGGAAAACCTTTAGCGAACAAGAAGTGCTGTCGCTGGTGCAGTGCCAGAAAGCAGAAATCGCCCAGGCGGTATTTGGCGAAAGCCTCGACGCGTTCCGTGCGCGCAGCCGCCAGGCTTACAGTGGCCAACAGATGCTGGAGGAGTATGTCTCGTTCTATCAAGGTCTGTAGCTACCTCCTGCTGCCGATTATCTACCTGCTGGTCAACGTTAAGATCCTGCAGCTGGGCGAAAGCTTCCCGATAACCATTGTCACCTTTTTACCGGTATTGCTGCTGCTGTATGTTGAGCGCATCAACCTGAAAAAATTGATGATTGCGTTGGGCATTGGGGCAGGGTTAACGCTGTTTAACTTTATTTTCGGTAAGTCGCTGGACGCCAGTAAATATGTAACTTCGACGATGCTGTTTGTCTATATCGTGATCATTATCGGCATGGTGTGGAGCATCCGCTTCAAAACGATTTCTCCACATAACTACCGGAAGATTTTGCGCTTTTTCTACTGCGTCGTGTTCTTTGTGGTGCTGCTGGCGGCGATGGAGATGGCGCAGATTATCCTCACCGGCGGCAGTAGCCTGATGGAGACGATTTCGAAATATCTCATCTACAGCAACAGTTACGTGCTGAATTTTATCAAGTTCGGCGGTAAGCGTACCACCGCACTTTATTTCGAACCGGCGTTCTTCGCTCTGGCGTTAATCTCAATTTGGCTTAGCATCAAACAGTTTGGTATCAAAACGCCAAAGACCGATGCTATGATTTTGGCAGGGATAGTGCTTTCGGGATCGTTTTCAGGGGTAATGACATTTATCCTGTTCTATCTGCTGGAATGGGCTTTCCAGTATCTGAACAAAGAGGCGATCCGTAAAAAGTTGCCGTTAGCAATTATTTCACTGGCTGTGTTTGTGGTGGGCATTGTTTTTGCCTTTCCATATATCTCAACACGACTCGGCGATTTAGGCACCGAAGGCTCTTCCTCGTATTACCGTATTATCGGTCCGCTGGTGATGGTGGGATATTCACTGACCAATATTGATGGTGTAGTAAGATTTGGCTCACTTTACGAATATGTCGCATCATTCGGAATCTTTAACGGTGCGGACGTCGGAAAAACAATAGACAATGGGTTGTATCTGCTAATCATTTATTTCTCATGGTTGGCGGTATTACTGACCGGATGGTACCTGTCTAAAGTTGGCAAAATGACGATAAATGCCTTTGGCAACAATCAGAATTTTCGCGTTCAACTTTACTTGTTCACTCCGATATCTTTGTTTTTTACGGGGTCTATTTTTAGCCCGGAATATGCGTTTTTAATCGTTTGTCCTTTTATTCTGCGCAAGGCGTTGAATATAGTGGCTACATGATGAGGTGGGTCAAATGCTGCTAAGTGTTATTACTGTCGCGTTTCGAAATTATGAAGGTGTGATGAAAACCTGGCAGTCGCTGGCTCACCTGGCGAAAGCAAAGAATATCGAATTTGAATGGATTGTGGTTGATGGCGGTTCACAGGACGGTACTGAGGAATTTCTTAAAAATCTCAACGGACAGTACAACCTGCGCTACATCAGCGAACGCGACAAAGGCATCTATGATGCTATGAATAAAGGGATTGATATGGCCGCGGGCCGCTTTGCGCTGTTTCTTAACTCTGGCGATATATTCCATGAAGAAATCGTGGATGTTGTAAACCAGCTGGATAATGAAAAAGAGAACGCGATGTATATTGGTGATGCGCTGCTGGATTTCGGCGATGGCACCAAAGTACGTCGTAGCGCAAAAAGCGGTTGGTATATTTACCACAGCCTGCCGGCCAGCCATCAGGCAATATTTTTCCCGGTAAAAGGTCTGAAAACTTACCCCTACGATCTGCAATTTAAAGTCTCTTCCGATTACGCATTAGCAGCCAGAATGTTCAAGGCAGGTTTTCCGTTTAAACGACTGAAAGGTCTGGTTTCTGAATTTTCGATGGGCGGCGTATCAACCTCTAATAATCTTGAATTATGTCAGGATGCCCGCAAAGTGCAGCGTACGATTTTACGCGTGCCGGGATTCTGGGCACAGTTGTCATATATGTTGCGTTTAAGGACAACCGGCAAAGCAAAGGCCTTATATAACAAAGCGTAGTGCTCAGATATAAGGAAAAACTATGCAGGATTTACAAGGATTCTCCGTGCCGAAAGGCTTTCGGGGCGGCAACGCTATTAAGGTTCAACTGTGGTGGGCAGTTCAGGCGACATTATTCGCATGGTCCCCGCAGGTGCTGTATCGCTGGCGCGCATTTCTGTTGCGTTTATTTGGCGCAAAAATTGGCAAAGGCGTGGTAATTCGTCCGTCAGTAAAAATTACCTATCCGTGGAAATTAACTTTGGGCGATTACGCCTGGGTAGGCGATGACGCAGTGTTATATACGCTGGGCGATATTTCTATCGGCGCGAATTCAGTGGTTTCTCAGAAATGTTATTTGTGCACCGGCAGTCACGATTATATGAGCGCGCATTTTGATATTAACGCGACGCCCATCGTGATTGGTGAGAAGTGCTGGCTGGCGACAGATGTGTTTGTCGCGCCGGGCGTCTCCATCGGCGACGGGACGGTAGTCGGTGCGCGCAGCAGTGTTTTTAAATCGCTTCCGGCAAACGTGATTTGCCGGGGCAATCCCGCAGTGGTGACGCGCGAACGCGTTGAAAAGGTAACTCCCTAACAGGGACTATTGAGGAAAATAAATTATGTCTAAAGTCGCTCTCATCACCGGCGTAACCGGGCAAGATGGCTCTTATCTGGCGGAACTGCTTCTGGAGAAGGGTTACGAAGTTCACGGTATCAAACGCCGTGCTTCCTCATTCAATACCGAGCGTGTGGATCATATCTACCAGGATCCGCACACCAGCGACCCGAAATTCCATTTGCACTACGGTGACCTGACCGATTCCTCCAACCTGACGCGCATCCTGCAGGAAGTGCAGCCGGATGAGGTGTACAACCTGGGCGCCATGAGCCACGTTGCCGTGTCGTTTGAATCGCCGGAATACACTGCCGATGTCGATGCCATGGGTACGCTGCGTCTGCTGGAAGCGATTCGCTTCCTCGGTCTGGAAAAGAAAACCCGCTTCTATCAGGCGTCCACTTCTGAGCTGTACGGCCTGGTGCAGGAAATCCCGCAGAAAGAGACCACGCCGTTCTATCCGCGCTCTCCGTACGCAGTGGCCAAACTCTACGCTTACTGGATAACCGTAAACTACCGTGAATCCTACGGCATGTATGCCTGCAACGGCATCCTGTTCAACCACGAATCTCCGCGCCGTGGCGAAACCTTCGTGACCCGTAAAATTACCCGCGCTATCGCCAACATCGCTCAGGGTCTGGAATCCTGCCTGTATCTCGGCAACATGGACTCCCTGCGTGACTGGGGCCATGCCAAAGATTACGTCAGAATGCAGTGGATGATGCTGCAGCAGGAACAGCCAGAAGATTTCGTTATCGCTACCGGCGTGCAGTACTCCGTGCGTCAGTTCGTGGAAATGGCCGCCGCTCAGTTGGGTATTAAACTGCGCTTTGAAGGCACCGGCGTGGAAGAGAAGGGCATCGTGGTTTCTGTTACCGGTCATGACGCACCGGGCGTGAAACCGGGTGATGTGATTGTCGCCGTTGACCCGCGCTACTTCCGTCCTGCTGAAGTGGAAACCCTGCTCGGTGACCCGACCAAAGCACACGAAAAACTGGGCTGGAAACCGGAAACGACTCTGCAGGAAATGGTTTCCGAGATGGTGGCAAAAGATCTGGAAGCAGCGAAAAAACACTCCCTGCTTAAGGCCCACGGTTACGAGGTTGCCATCGCGCTGGAGTCCTGAGCATGAGCAAACAACGTGTATTTGTGGCTGGCCACCGCGGGATGGTGGGGTCAGCCATCGTACGCCAGCTTGAGCAGCGTGCGGATATTGAACTGGTTCTGCGCTCGCGCGAAGAGCTGAACCTGCTTGACGGCGCGGCGGTGGAGGCGTTTTTCGCCTCCCAGCGTATCGACCAGGTTTACCTGGCGGCGGCGAAAGTCGGCGGTATTGTGGCGAACAATACCTATCCGGCGGACTTTATCTACGAAAATATGATGATTGAGAGCAACATCATTCATGCCGCGCACAAGCACGACGTGAACAAGCTGTTGTTCCTCGGTTCGTCCTGTATTTATCCGAAGCTGGCGCATCAGCCTATCGCTGAAAGCGAACTGCTGCAGGGCACGCTGGAGCCGACTAACGAGCCGTACGCAATTGCGAAAATTGCCGGCATCAAGCTGTGCGAATCCTACAACCGTCAGTATGACCGCGACTATCGCTCGGTGATGCCGACCAATCTGTACGGGCCGCACGACAACTTCCACCCGAGCAACTCGCACGTTATTCCTGCGCTGCTGCGCCGCTTCCATGAAGCGACTCAGGAAAATGCGCCGGATGTGGTGGTGTGGGGCAGTGGTACACCGATGCGTGAATTTCTGCACGTCGATGATATGGCTGCGGCCAGCATTCACGTTCAGGAACTGGCGCGCGAAGTGTGGCAGGAGAATACCGAAACGATGCTGTCGCATATCAACGTCGGCACCGGCGTGGACTGCACCATCCGTGAGCTGGCGCAAACTGTGGCAAGCGTGGTTGGCTACAAAGGGCGCGTGGTGTTCGACGCCACTAAACCCGACGGTACGCCGCGCAAACTGCTCGATGTGACGCGCCTGCATCAGCTTGGCTGGTATCACGAGATCTCACTGGAAGCCGGGCTTGCGAGCACCTACCAGTGGTTCCTTGAAAACCAGCATCGGTTCCGGGGGTAAGCATGTTTTTGAGTCAGGAAGATTTTGCCACCGTGGTGCGTTCCACTCCGCTGATCTCCATCGATTTAATCGTGGAAAACCAGCGCGGCGAGTTTTTACTCGGCAAGCGTACTAACCGCCCGGCGCAGGGATACTGGTTTGTCCCGGGCGGACGCGTGCAGAAGGACGAACCGCTGGCGGCCGCTTTCGAGCGACTGACTCAGGCGGAACTGGGACTGCGCCTGCCGATGTCGGCAGGCGAGTTTTACGGCGTCTGGCAGCACTTCTATGACGACAACTTTTCCGGGCCGGAATTTTCCACGCACTACATCGTGCTGGGCTTTCGCCTGCGTGTGAACGAAGAGACGCTCGCGCTGCCGACGGATCAGCACAATGACTACCGCTGGGGAAGCCCGGAGTCGCTGATTGCCGATCCGCTGGTGCATGACAACAGCCGCGCCTATTTCCTCGATGCGCAGGGAGTACCGGGCTTATGAAAATCCTGGTCTATGGCATTAACTATTCGCCGGAGCTAACCGGGATCGGTAAGTACACCGGCGAAATGGTGGAATGGATGGCCCGTCAGGGCCATGACGTGCGCGTGATTACCGCGCCGCCGTACTACCCGGAATGGAAAGTCGGCGAGCATTACAGCGCCTGGCGCTGGCGCAAAGAGCAGGGTGCCGCCACGGTATGGCGCTGCCCACTGTATGTTCCGGCGCAGCCATCGACCTTAAAAAGGCTGCTGCATCTGGGCAGTTTTGCCTTCAGCAGTTTCTTCCCGTTGATGGCGCAACGTCGCTGGAAACCGGATCGCATTATCGGCGTTGTGCCAACGCTGTTTTGCACGCCTGGCATGCGCCTGCTGGCAACACTGAGCGGTGCGAAAACCGTGCTGCATATTCAGGATTATGAAGTGGACGCCATGTTAGGGCTAGGCATGGCGGGCAAAGGTAAGAGCGGTCGGGTGGCTAAGCTGGCGACCGCCTTTGAACGCAGCAATCTGCTCCACGTCGACAATGTGTCGACCATCTCCCGCTCAATGATGAACAAAGCGCGAGAAAAAGGTGTGGCGGCAGAGAAACTGATTTTCTTTCCCAATTGGTCCGAAGTGGCGCGTTTTCGCGATGTCGACAGTGAAACTGTCGCACAGCTGCGTCGCACCCTCGGCCTGCCGGATGACAAAAAAATCATTCTTTATTCCGGCAATATTGGTGAAAAGCAGGGGCTGGAAAACGTCATTGAAGCCGCAGCGAAGCTGCACAACCAGCCGTGGCTGTTTGTGATTGTCGGCCAGGGCGGCGGCAAGGCACGACTGGAAAAAATGGTCGGCGATCGCGGGCTTACCAATGTGAAATTCTTGCCGTTGCAGCCTTATGACGCGCTGCCGGCGCTGCTGAAAATGGGTGATTGCCATTTGGTGATCCAAAAACGCGGCGCGGCGGATGCAGTGTTGCCTTCGAAGTTAACCAATATTCTGGCGGTGGGCGGCAACGCAGTCATCACCGCAGAAGAGAGTACCGAATTAGGCCAGCTGTGTTTAACCACGCCTGGCATTGCGGTCTGCGTGGAACCGGAATCCGTTGAAGCGCTGACCTGGGGCATTGAGCGCGCGCTGGCGCTGCCCAAAGACAACACGGTGGCACGTGAATATGCCGAACGCACGCTCGAGAAAGAGAACGTGTTAAGCCAGTTTATTGCAGATATCAGCCCGCAAAGCCCGGAGCCCGTGCATGCCCGCGAAAGCGCGCCTGACGGCGAACTGCGCTTTGATGGTAATGGGGATAAATCATGAGTCAAACACAACTCTATCCGGTGGTGATGGCTGGCGGCTCTGGCAGCCGTCTGTGGCCGCTGTCCCGTGTACTTTACCCTAAACAGTTTCTCTGCCTGAAAGGCGAGCTCACCATGTTGCAAACCACCATCAGCCGTCTTAACGGCGTCGAGTGCGAAAGCCCGGTGGTGATTTGCAACGAACAGCATCGCTTTATCGTCGCAGAGCAGCTGCGTCAGCTGCATAAGCTGACGGAGAACATCATTCTGGAACCGGCGGGTCGTAACACCGCACCGGCCATCGCTCTCGCTGCGCTGGCGATCACCCGTCACCATCCGGACAGCGATCCGCTGATGCTGGTGCTGGCGGCTGACCATGTGATTCAGGACGAAGAGGCGTTTCGCACTTCCGTGCGCAACGCGATCCCCTTCGCCGACGCGGGCAAGCTGGTGACTTTTGGGATCGTACCGGATCTGCCGGAAACCGGTTATGGCTATATCCGCGGCGGCGCGGTGTCAGCCGGTCAGGTTGATGCGGTGGCGTTTGAAGTGGCGCAGTTTGTCGAAAAACCGAATCTCGAAACGGCGCAGGGTTATGTTGCCAGCGGTGAATATTACTGGAACAGCGGTATGTTCCTGTTCCGCGCCGGTCGTTATCTGGAAGAGCTGAAAAAGTATCGCCCGGATATTCTCACCGCCTGTGAGAAAGCGATGGAAGCCACCGACCCGGATATGGACTTTATCCGCGTCGATGAAGAGTCGTTCCTCGCCTGCCCGGAAGAGTCGATTGACTACGCGGTAATGGAAAGAACCGCCGATGCGGTGGTGGTGCCGATGGACGCTGGCTGGAGCGATGTTGGCTCGTGGTCCTCGCTGTGGGAGATAAGCCAGCACACGCCGGAGGGAAACGTCCATCACGGCGACGTGATTAGCCACAAAACCGAAAACAGCTATGTGTATGCGGAATCGGGGCTGGTGACGACCGTCGGCGTGAAAGATCTGGTAGTGGTGCAAACCAAAGACGCGGTGCTGATTGCCGATCGCAACGCCGTGCAGGATGTGAAAAAAGTGGTCGAGCAGATCAAAGCCGATGGTCGTCACGAACACCATATTCATCGCGAAGTATACCGCCCGTGGGGGAAATACGACTCCATCGATTCCGGCGATCGCTATCAGGTGAAGCGTATCACCGTGAAGCCGGGCGAGGGCCTTTCCGTACAGATGCATCATCACCGTGCTGAGCACTGGGTGGTGGTAGCCGGTACGGCAAAAGTAACCATTGACGATGAAGTGAAACTGCTGGGCGAAAACGAGTCTATCTATATTCCGCTCGGCGCGCGTCACTGTCTGGAAAACCCCGGGAAAATCCCCCTCGATCTGATTGAGGTGCGCTCCGGTTCGTACCTTGAAGAGGACGACATTGTGCGGTTTGCCGACCGTTACGGCCGTATTTAATACCCGCGCCGGATAACGTAACGGTTACCCGGCTTATAAATTCAAAATCAACATGATATGGCCATACTGCGGTCAAGGCTGACTGTTGCCTGAAGAAGAGGTAATAATGGAAAAATTAACCTGTTTTAAAGCTTACGATATTCGCGGCAAGCTGGGCGAAGAACTCAACGAAGATATTGCATGGCGTATTGGCCGCGCCTATGGGGAATACCTGAAGCCGGACACCATTGTGCTCGGCGGCGATGTGCGTCAGACCAGCGAAGCGCTGAAGCTGGCGCTGGCAAAAGGCTTACAGGACGCCGGTGTTAATGTGCTGGATATCGGTCTTTCCGGCACGGAAGAGATCTATTTCGCCACTTTCCATCTTGGCGTTGATGGCGGTATTGAAGTCACCGCCAGCCATAACCCGATGGACTATAACGGCATGAAGCTGGTGCGCAAGGGCGCACGTCCGATCAGCGGCGATACCGGGCTGCGCGATGTGCAACGCCTGGCGGAAGCCAACGATTTCCCGCCGGTCAACCCGGCGAAACGCGGCAGCTATGAGCAAATTAATCTGCGCGATGCCTATATCGATCACCTGCTGGGCTATATCGACACCAACAATCTGCAACCGCTGAAGCTGGTGATTAACTCCGGTAACGGTGCGGCAGGTCCGGTCATTGACGCCATTGAGGCCCGCTTTAAGGCGCTGAATGTGCCGGTGACGTTTATCAAAGTCCATAACGAGCCGGACGGCACCTTCCCGCACGGTATTCCTAACCCGCTGCTGCCAGAGTGCCGCGCCGATACCCGCAACGCGGTGATTGAGCATAACGCAGATATGGGGATTGCCTTTGACGGCGATTTCGACCGCTGCTTCCTGTTCGACGGCGATGGGCAGTTTATCGAAGGCTACTACATTGTCGGCCTGCTGGCGGAAGCGTTCCTCGAAAAACACCCTGGGGCGAAAATCATTCACGACCCGCGCCTGTCATGGAACACCGTCGACGTGGTCGGTCGCGCAGGCGGTACGCCAGTAATGTCGAAAACCGGCCATGCCTTTATTAAAGAGCGGATGCGTGAAGAGGACGCCATTTATGGCGGCGAAATGAGCGCGCATCACTACTTCCGTGACTTTGCCTACTGTGACAGCGGCATGATCCCGTGGCTGCTGGTAACCGAACTGCTGTGCCTGAAGGGTAAAACTCTGGCGCAGCTGGTCAGCGACCGCATGCTGGCGTTTCCGGCCAGCGGCGAAATCAACCGCAAACTGGCGGATCCGGCGACGGCTATCAACCGCGTTGAGCAGCATTTCACGCCGGGCGCGCTCTCCATCGATCGCACCGACGGTATCAGCATCGCCTTTGCTGACTGGCGCTTCAATCTGCGCTCGTCTAATACCGAACCGGTTGTGCGTTTGAACGTGGAATCACGGCGCGACGTGGCGTTGATGGAAGCGCGAACGCAGGAAATTCTGGCGCTGTTGAATCAATAACTATAAGGCGTTCCTCTCCCCGATGTCGGGGAGGGGCAACATACAGGCAGGTACAACAATGACTCATCTAAAAAAACGCGACCGGGCCAAAACGAATGCATCGTTAATCTCTATCGTGCAGCGCTTCTCCGACATTACCATTATGTTCGGCGGCCTGTGGTTGGTGTGCAAGGTCAATGCGCTGCCGTTTCTCTACATGCATCTTCTGATGGCTCTGATTACGCTGGTTGTCTTCCAGATGATCGGCGGCATGACCGATTTTTACCGCTCGTGGCGGGGGGTGAAAATCACTACTGAACTGATTCTACTGTTACAAAACTGGACGCTAAGCCTGATTTTTAGCGCCGGTCTGCTGGCCTTCAATACGGATTTCGATAATACCTTCGGTATATATCTCGCCTGGTATTTGTTAACCACCATGGGATTGATGCTTTGCCGGGCGGTGATCCGCTTCGGTGCGGGCTGGCTGCGTAATCTCGGCTACAACACGCGTCGCGTGGCGGTGGCGGGTGATATGCCGATGGGCCAGGAGCTGCTGGAAGGTTTTCGCAATGAACCGTGGCTCGGCTTTGATGTGGTCGGGGTTTATCACGATCCGCAACCGGGCGGCATTACCACCGGCTGGGCAGGCAATCTTGAACAGCTGGTGGAAGACGCGAAAAGCGGCAAGATCCACAACGTCTATATCGCGATGTCGATGAATGACGCCGCCTGCATTAAAAAGCTGGTGCGCGATCTGGCGGATACCACCTGTTCCGTGATCCTTATCCCTGATGTATTCACCTTTAATATCCTGCATTCACGGATAGAAGAAGTTAACGGCGTACCGGTGGTACCGCTGTATGACACGCCGCTCTCTGGTGTGAACCGCATCCTGAAACGCGTGGAGGATATTATCCTCGCTTCGCTTATCCTGCTGCTTATTTCTCCGGTACTGCTGGCGATTTCGGTGGCGGTAAAAGTCAGTTCGCCAGGCCCGGTGATTTTCCGCCAGACCCGTTATGGCATGGACGGTAAGCCGATCAAAGTGTGGAAATTCCGCTCAATGCGGGTAATGGAAAATGACAAAGTGGTCACCCAGGCGACGCAGAACGATCCGCGCGTCACCAAAGTGGGCAGCTTCCTGCGCCGCACGTCTCTTGATGAACTGCCGCAGTTTATCAACGTGCTGACCGGCGGCATGTCAATCGTCGGTCCGCGCCCGCACGCGGTGGCGCACAATGAGCAGTATCGTTCGCTGATTGAGGGCTACATGCTGCGCCATAAAGTGAAACCTGGCATTACCGGCTGGGCGCAGATTAATGGCTGGCGCGGTGAGACCGACACGCTGGAAAAAATGGAAAAACGTATTGAGTTCGACCTCGAGTATATCCGCGAGTGGAGCCTGTGGTTCGATATCAAAATCGTTTTTCTGACCATCTTTAAAGGCTTTATTAACAAAGCGGCGTATTAAGGAAAGGTCATGAGCCTGAGAGAGAAAACCATCAGCGGCGCAAAGTGGTCAGCGATGGCCACCCTGACCATTATTGGTCTTGGGCTGGTGCAAATGACCGTGCTGGCGCGCATTATCGATAATCACCAGTTCGGCTTGCTGACCATTTCGCTGGTGATTATCGCCCTGGCGGATACGCTGTCGGATTTCGGCATTGCCAACTCGATAATCCAGCGCAAAGAGATAAGCCATCTCGAACTGACCACCCTTTACTGGCTCAACGTTGGGTTGGGGATCGTGGTCTGTATTGCGATGTTCTTCCTGAGCGGATGGATTGCCGGCGTGCTGCATAACCCGGATTTGGCCCCGCTTATCAAAACGCTGTCGCTGGCGTTTGTGGTGATCCCCCACGGCCAGCAGTTCCGTGCGCTGATGCAAAAAGAGCTGGAGTTCAGCAAGATTGGCTCTATCGAAACGGTGTCGGTGCTGGCGGGCTTCAGCTTTACGGTAATCAGCGCCTTCGTCTGGCCGCTGGCGATGACCGCCATCCTCGGTTATCTGGTCAACACCGCCGTGCGCACGCTGCTGTTTGGCTTTTTCGGGCGTAAAATTTACCGTCCGGGGTTCCATTTCTCGCTGCGTTCCGTCAGCGCCAATCTGCGTTTTGGCGCCTGGTTAACGGCGGACAGCATCATCAACTACGTCAACACCAACCTCTCTACGCTGGTGCTGGCGCGCATTCTCGGTGCCAGCGTTGCCGGGGGCTATAACCTGGCCTACAACGTGGCGGTAGTGCCGCCGATGAAGCTCAACCCGATTATTACCCGCGTGCTGTTTCCGGCGTTTGCCAAAATTCAGGACGATACCGAGAAGCTGCGCCTCAATTTCTACAAGCTGCTTTCCGTGGTGGGGATAATCAACTTCCCGATCCTGCTGGGCCTGATGGTGGTATCGAACAATTTTGTGCCGCTGGTGTTTGGCGATAAGTGGAACAGCATTATCCCGATCCTGCAGCTGCTGTGCATTGTCGGCCTGCTGCGTGCGGTAGGTAACCCGATTGGTTCGTTGCTGATGGCGAAAGCGCGGGTTGATATCAGCTTTAAATTCAATGTCTTTAAAACGTTTCTCTTTATCCCCGCCATTGTTGTCGGTGGACATATGGCGGGCGCTATCGGCGTCACCCTCGGCTTCCTGATGGTGCAAATCATCAACACCGTGCTGAGCTACTTCGTGATGATCAAACCGGTACTCGGCTCCAGCTATCGTCAGTACATCTTAAGTCTATGGCTGCCGTTCTACCTGTCGCTGCCTACGCTGGTGGTGAGTTACGGGCTCGGACTTGCCCTCGACGGGCATATGCCGCTGGCCGCCATGCTCGGCGTGCAGGTCGCTGCGGGGGGAGTCGCGTTCGCCGTGATGCTGATTGTGTCGCGTAATGCGCTGGTCGTGGAAATGAAGCGCCAGTTTTGCCGCAACGAGAAACTTAAAACGCTGCTTCGCGCAGGATAAGAAACGTTTTTGATCCCCTTTATGAGGTCGTTATGAAATTATTGATCCTTGGCAATCACACATGCGGCAACCGTGGCGACAGCGCTATTTTACGTGGCTTGCTTGATGCGATTGCCCTGATTGCGCCTGAGGCCGATGTTGATGTGATGAGCCGCTACCCGGTGAGCTCATCATGGTTACTGAACCGCCCGGTAATGGGCGATCCGCTCTACAGCCAGATGAAAGAGCACAATAATGCTGCCGGTTTGATGGGGCGCGTCAAGAAAGTGCTGCGCCGCCGTTACCAGCATCAGGTGCTGCTTTCCCGCGTGACGGATACCGGCAAACTGCGCAATATCGCTATCGCGCAGGGCTTTACCGATTTTGTGCGTCGCCTGGCGGACTATGACGCGATTATTCAGGTCGGTGGCTCTTTCTTTGTCGATCTCTACGGCGTACCGCAGTTTGAGCATGCGCTGTGCACTTTTATGGCGAAAAAACCGATCTATATGATTGGTCACAGCGTGGGCCCGTTCCAGAATGAGGCGTTCAATCAGCTGGCTAATTATGTCTTTGGCCACTGCGATGCGCTGATCCTGCGTGAAACCGTCAGCCTGAATTTAATGAAGCAAAGCGATATCACCACCAGCAAAGTGGAGCAGGGCGTGGATACCGCCTGGCTGGTTGAACATCACCAGCACGATTTTGTTGCCAGCTACGCGGTACAGCACTGGCTGGATCTGGCGGCACAACAGAAGACCGTGGCAATTACGCTGCGTGAACTGGCACCCTTCGATAAACGTCTTAATACCACTCAGCAGGCCTATGAACAGGCGTTTGCCGAAGTAGTTAACCGCATTATTGACGCCGGTTATCAGGTTATCGCGCTTTCCACCTGTACCGGCATTGACAGCTATAACAAAGATGACCGTATGGTCGCCCTTAACCTGCGCCAGTATATTAGCGATCCGTCGCGCTACCATGTGGTGATGGACGAGCTGAGCGACCTGGAGATGGGCAAAATCCTCGGCGCCTGCGACTTAACCGTCGGTACGCGTCTGCATTCAGCGATTATCTCAATGAACTTCGGCACACCGGCGATTGCCATCAACTATGAACACAAATCAGCGGGCATCATGCAGCAGCTTGGCATGCCGGAAATGGCGGTGGATATTCGCCATCTGCTTGATGGTTCACTGGCGTCGATGGCCGCCGATACGCTGGGCCAGCTCCCGGCAATTAATGCGCGGCTGGCGACAGCCGTCGCCGCCGAACGCGAACAGGGCATGAAGATGGTGAAATCCGTGCTCGATCGCGTGCGGGAGGTGAAATGAAAGTCAGCTTCTTTTTGCTGAAGTTTCCCTTATCGTCCGAAACCTTTGTGCTCAACCAGATTGTTGCCTTTATTAATATGGGATTTGAGGTTGAGATTGTCGCCCTGCATAAGGGCGATATGAGCAACACCCATGCGGCGTATACGGAATATCGGCTGGCAGAGAAAACCCACTGGCTGCTGGCCGAGCCACAAGGGAAGATGGCGAAACTGCGCTATCGCGCGCAGGCAATCGGTCGCGGTTTCTGGAAATCCGCCACCTGGAAAGCGATGAATATGTCGCGCTACGGTGATGAATCGCGCAATCTCATTCTACCGGCTATCTGCGGTCTTGCGCCGCACACTTTCAGCGCCGATGTATTTATCGCTCATTTTGGCCCGGCGGGCGTCACGGCGGCGAAACTGCGTGAGCTCGGCGTACTGAAGGGCAAAATCGCCACCGTCTTCCACGGGATTGATATCTCACATCGCGATGTGCTTAACCACTACGCGCCGGAATACCGCCAGCTTTTCCAGCGCGGCGATCTGATGCTACCGATCAGTGATCTATGGGCCGGTCGTTTGAAAAATATGGGCTGCCCGGAAAATAAAATCGCGGTTTCGCGTATGGGCGTTGATATGGCGCGCTTTAACCTGCGCGCCGTGAAAAACCCAGGCACGCCGCTGCAAATTATCTCGGTGGCGCGCCTCACGGAGAAGAAAGGGCTGCACGTCGCCATTGAAGCCTGCCGTTTACTGAAAGCGCGCGGGGTTAATTTCAAATACCGTATTCTCGGAATTGGCCCGTGGGAGCGCCGCTTGCGTACCCTGATCGAGCAATTCCAGCTGGAAGACGTTATTGAAATGCCGGGTTTCAAACCCAGCCATGAAGTCAAAGCGATGCTTGATGAGGCCGACGTCTTTTTACTGCCGTCGATTACCGGTGCCGACGGGGATATGGAAGGCATCCCGGTGGCCTTGATGGAAGCGATGGCGGTAGGTATTCCGGTGGTTTCGACCGTACACAGCGGCATTCCTGAGCTGATCGATGCCGGGCACTCCGGCTGGCTGGTGCCGGAAAACGATGCCGACGCGCTGGCGCAGCGCCTTGCCTCATTCTGTGAGCTTGAAAGCACTGATTTGCTCCCGGTCGTCACTCGGGCACGGGAAAAAGTGGAACACGACTTCAATCAGAAAATCATTAATCAGCAGCTTGCCAGTTTGTTGCAGACGCTTTAACAGGGGTTTTATGACTGTGAAGAACAGGGTAAATGCGCTATCACGCCGCGCTTTTCTGGCCGCCGGTTCCGCAGTGGCGGCGCTGCCTTTGCTGCACTCTCCCGCCGCGCGCGCGCTGGGGGGCAATGGTACCGTCTCTATTAACAATTACAACCGTAACGACTGGCCAGCCGCCTTTAAACAGGCGTTCGCCGAAGGGCAAACCGTTGAGGTGCCTGCTGGCGTCGTGTGCGACAACATTAATACCGGCATTTTTATTCCTGCTGGCAAAACGCTGATCGTGCGCGGCGCGTTAAAAGGCAATGGACGCGGGCGCTTTGTATTGCAGGACGGTAGCCGGGTGTTGGGTGAAAAGGGCGGTAGTCTCTATAACATCACTCTTGATGTGCGCGGTTCGGACTGTAGCATCAAGGGCGTGAATATGAGCGGCTTTGGCCCGGTGATGCAGATTTATATTGGCGGCAAAGAGTCGCGCACCATGCGCAATCTCGAGATCGATAACATTACCGTCAGCAAAGCCAACTACGGCATTTTGCGTCAGGGCTTCCACAATCAGCTGGACGGCGTACGCATCACCAACGGCCGCTTTAGTGATTTGCAGGGCGATGCTATCGAATGGAACGTGGCGATCAACGACCGTAACATCCTCATTTCCGATCATGTGATTGATAATATCAATTGCACCAACGGCAAGATTAACTGGGGGATTGGCATTGGGCTGGCGGGCAGCACCTATGATAATACCTACCCGGAAGATCAGGCGGTGAAGAACTTCGTTGTGGCGAATATTACCGGCAGTAACTGCCGCCAGTTAGTGCATGTGGAAAACGGTAAACACTTTATTATTCGTAATGTGAAAGCCACCAATATCACCCCCGATTTCAGTAAAAAGGCCGGGATTGATAATGCAACGGTGGCCATTTACGGCTGTGATAATTTCGTGATTGATAATGTCAGCATGGTCAACAGCGCCGGTATGCTGATTGGCTACGGGGTGATTAAAGGCGATTATTTGTCCATCCCGCAAAATTTCAAACTCAACGATATTCAGCAGGATAATAGCAGCAGTAAATATAAGCTGCGCGGGATCCAGATCTCCTCCGGCAACGCCACGTCGTTTGTCGCCATTACCAACGTGAAAATGCAGCAGGCAACGCTCACGCTGCACAACAAGCCGCAACACCTCTTCTTACGCAATATCAACATCACGCAGAACGCCGCGAGCGGGCCAGCGCTGAAGCTTAATTTCGATTTACGCAAAGATGTGCGCGGACGTTTTATGGCCAAGGAAGATACGTTGTTGTCGCTGGCGAATATTCATGCGGTTAATGAAAATGGGCAAAGTTCGGTGGATATCGATCGCGTCGATCAGCATGTTGTGAATGTCGATAATTTGAATTTCCGTTTACCAGCGAAGCGCTAATTAGGGCTTAAAAAGGGCTTTTACGATAAATCCTGGTGATTTGGCCGCTGGCTTAGGATTACAACTACTGCCTTGTCGCTCAATCAGGCGTAATATCTTTCACTTTCCTCGCTGCAAACGTACTGGCGAAAACAGGTTAAAGGTTTATAATTTATCAAATTATTATAGGTGGAAGAAATAATGGTTAATTTGAAAGCAGTTATTCCGGTAGCCGGCCTTGGGATGCACATGCTTCCCGCTACAAAAGCGATTCCAAAAGAGATGCTACCGATCGTCGACAAGCCGATGATTCAATACATTGTCGATGAAGTGGTTGCTGCAGGGATCAAAGAAATCGTTCTGGTGACTCACTCGTCGAAAAACGCCGTTGAGAACCACTTCGACACCTCTTACGAGCTTGAAGCGCTGCTTGAACAGCGTGTTAAGCGCCAGTTGCTGGCGGAAGTGCAGTCCATTTGCCCGCCGGGCGTAACCATTATGAACGTGCGTCAGGCGCAGCCGCTGGGCCTGGGCCATTCGATTTTGTGTGCGCGTCCGATTGTCGGCGATAACCCGTTTGTCGTGGTCCTGCCGGATATCGTATTGGATACGGCGACCGCCGATCCGCTGCGTTACAACTTGGCCGCTATGGTTGCACGTTTTACCGAAACCGGCCGCAGCCAGGTGCTGGCGAAACGCATGAAGGGCGATCTCTCTGAATATTCCGTTATCCAGACCAAAGAGCCGCTGGATTCTGAAGGCAAAGTGAGCCGCATCGTGCAGTTTATTGAGAAGCCGGATCAGCCGCAGACGCTGGACTCCGATCTGATGGCGGTAGGGCGCTATGTGCTCTCTGCGGATATCTGGGCTGAGCTGGAAAAAACCGAGCCGGGCGCCTGGGGCCGTATTCAGCTGACCGACGCCATCGCCGAACTGGCAGAAAAACAGTCCGTTGACGCGATGCTGATGACCGGTGAAAGTTACGATTGCGGTAAGAAAATGGGCTATATGCAGGCGTTTGTTAACTATGGTCTGCGTAACCTCAAAGAAGGGCAGAAATTCCGCGAAAGTATCAAGAAGTTACTGACGCAGTAAAAGGTTAAGCGTTTCAGCTAATTTATTAAGCTGTTGCAGGGGCAGAAAAGGATTCCTCAGAGGTGTAAGTGTCTCTGGTTATTCTTACTGCCCTTTTTTGTTTTAGTCCGAAAATCAATAGTTAAAACAGGCAGTTCAGCATGAAAAATGCGCAATTAGTAACAAGGTTTTTCCTTGTTTCCCGATCTATTTCAGCGGAGAATAGCCGTCGGGAATTTTATGCCGAAAGGTAAGTAATAATAACGTTAACATAAGAGATTAACGGTAGCTTGAAGGCGTTGATTATCGCAAACAGTTTACGGGTAGCTGATGAGCCTGGGGCGGTAGCGTGGCCAAATTTTGTCCGTGTATTCTCTCGCCCGCTCATTTGTTGAAACATGATATAGCAAGTATGGATTATTCTCGTGAAAATATTGGTTACCGGTGGTGCAGGCTTTATTGGCTCTGCAGTAGTTCGTCATATCATTAATAACACACAAGATTCAGTGGTTAACGTTGATAAATTAACCTACGCAGGCAATCTTGAGTCGCTTATTGACGTTGCAGATAGCGAGCGTTATTTTTTCGAGCATGCGGACATCTGCAATGCGGCAGAAATGGCCCGGATCCTCAGCGAACACCAGCCGGATGCGGTGATGCATCTGGCGGCGGAAAGCCATGTCGATCGTTCAATCACCGGGCCTGCCGCCTTTATTGAAACCAATATCGTCGGCACCTACGTTTTGCTTGAAGCAGTACGCGCCTATTGGTCAATGCTTGCAGAGGCACAAAAGAACAGCTTCCGTTTTCATCATATTTCGACGGATGAAGTCTATGGCGATCTGCCTCATCCCGATGAGCAGCCGCAAGGTCAGCCGTTACCACTGTTTACTGAAAAAACGGCCTATGCGCCAAGCAGCCCCTATTCCGCTTCAAAAGCTTCCAGCGATCACCTTGTTCGCGCCTGGTTGCGTACTTACGGTATGCCGACCATTGTTACCAACTGTTCCAATAATTACGGCCCTTACCACTTCCCGGAAAAACTGATCCCGCTGGTTATTCTTAATGCCCTTGAAGGCAAACCGCTGCCTATTTATGGCAAAGGCGATCAGATCCGCGACTGGCTATATGTTGAAGATCATGCCCGTGCGCTTTATACCGTTGTCACCCAGGGCACTGCGGGTGAAACCTACAACATCGGCGGCCATAACGAAAAGCAGAACCTCGACGTAGTGCATACCATCTGTGATTTGCTCGATGAAATTGTGCCGAAAGAGGGTTCTTACCGTGACCAGATCACTTATGTCACGGATCGCCCCGGTCACGATCGTCGTTATGCTATCGATGCGGACAAAATCAGCCGCGAACTTGGCTGGAAGCCGCAGGAAACCTTTGAATCCGGCATCCGCAAAACCGTGCAGTGGTATCTGGATAACCAGCGTTGGGTTGAGAATGTGAAAAGCGGCGCTTACAAGACCTGGATTGAGCAGAACTACGAGAAGCGTTAATTATGAATATTTTATTATTCGGCAAGACAGGGCAGGTTGGCTGGGAGCTACAGCGTGCGCTGGCGCCTCTGGGTAATGTCGTTGCGCTTGATGTTCATTCGACAGAATATTGCGGCGATTTCAGTAAGCCGCAGGACGTGGCCGAAACCGTGCGCCGCCTGCGCCCGGATTTCGTGGTCAATGCGGCGGCGCATACCGCGGTTGATAAAGCGGAATCCGAGCGTGATTTTGCACAACTGTTGAACGCGACCAGCGTCGAGGCGATAGCGCGTGAAGTCGGTGCGATTGGCGGCTGGCTGGTGCATTACTCGACGGATTACGTCTTTCCCGGCACCGGTGAAAAACCGTGGAGCGAAACCGATGAACCGGCACCGCTGAATGTGTATGGGGAAACGAAGCTGGCGGGGGAGAGAGCGGTTCAGCAGCATTGCCCGCAGCATCTGATCTTCCGTACCAGTTGGGTTTACGCCGGTAAAGGCAATAATTTTGCCAAAACGATGCTCAAATTGGCGAAAGACCGCGAAGAGCTGTCTATTATTGCCGATCAGTATGGCGCGCCAACGGGGGCGGAATTGCTGGCAGACTGTACCGCCCATGCCATCCGTACCGCGCTGAATAAACCCGACGTTGCCGGTCTTTACCATCTGGTTGCCTCCGGAACCACCACCTGGCATGCATTTGCAGAACTGGTATTTGATGAAGCGCGAAAAGCGGGTTTACCGCTGGCGTTGAAGAAAGCCAACCCAATTGCCACGGAAGCCTATCCGACACCGGCGAAACGTCCGAACAATTCACGTCTCAATACAGAAAAATTTCAGCGTGAATTCGATCTGCTGCTGCCTCCATGGGAGCAGGGCGTAAAACGGATGCTGGCTGAGATGTTTACCGCAACGTTTAATTAATCTTTAAAATGTCTGTATGCAGGCATTAGCGCAGGATGATGAAATGAATAGACGTAAAGGAATTATTCTGGCGGGTGGCTCGGGAACCCGTTTATATCCGGTCACCATGGCGGTGAGCAAACAGCTGTTACCGATTTATGATAAACCGATGATTTATTACCCGCTTTCTACGCTGATGCTGGCGGGGATTCGCGATATTCTTATCATAAGTACTCCGCAAGATCTGCCGCGTTTCGAGCAGCTGCTCGGCGATGGAAGCCAATGGGGTTTGAACCTGCATTATAAAGTGCAGCCGAGCCCGGACGGACTGGCGCAGGCGTTTATTCTTGGCGAAGAGTTTATTGGTAATGACCCTTGCGCACTGGTGCTGGGCGATAATATTTTCTACGGCCACGACTTACCGAAACTGATGGAAACGGCGATTAGCCAGGAAAGCGGTGCGACGGTATTTGCCTACCACGTAAATGACCCTGAACGCTATGGCGTAGTGGAGTTTGATAGCGAAGGTACCGCCGTCAGTCTTGAAGAGAAACCGCTGCAACCGAAAAGTAATTATGCCGTCACCGGACTCTATTTCTATGATAACGATGTGGTGGCGATGGCTAAAAACCTGAAGCCGTCAGCGCGTGGCGAACTGGAAATTACCGATATCAACCGTATTTACATGGAGCAGGGGCGTCTGTCCGTCGCAATGATGGGCCGTGGTTACGCATGGCTGGATACGGGAACGCATCAAAGCCTGATTGAAGCGAGTAACTTTATTCAAACGATAGAAGAGCGTCAGGGCCTGAAAGTTTCGTGCCCGGAGGAGATTGCTTACCGTAAAGGGTTTATTGATGCCAGCCAAATCGAAATATTGGCCAAGCCGCTGGCAAAAAACAACTATGGGAAGTATTTGCTGAAGATGATTGGTAAAGTTAGCTAATAAAAGTACAAGCATAATACCGCTCTTTTTAAGATCTCCCATTTGAACTGAACAATGACTATCAATAAATAATCTATGATGAAAATACTGGTAACCGGAATCACAGGTTTTTTAGGTTCAAGACTTTCTGAGATGTTATTAGATAAGTCATTCGATGTAATAGGTAGTTCACGTGCCGGCAATGCATCACGAAATATATTTGCTACGGGTGATATCGATGGGGATACCGATTGGCAGGAGATCGTATTTGGTTGCGATGCCGTGATTCATGCGGCGGGACGAGCTCATATCCTAAATGATAATGAAAAAGATATTGCTGCAGCCTTTAACAAAATAAACTGCGAAGCTACCATTAAATTGGCAGAAGATGCCTTTGCAGCGGGTGTGAAGCATTTTATTTTTATTAGTTCAATAGGTGTGAATGGCGAGAGCATGCACCAGAATGCTATTAGTGAAAAATCCGTACCTAACCCAACATCTCCTTACGCTATCTCAAAGTTTAATGCTGAGAGAAGGTTGCTTGAAAAATACAGAAACACGCAAATGGCGGTAACTATTATTCGTCCTGCGTTGATATGTGGTCCTGGAGCACCGGGCAATATTAACAGGCTACTGAAACTTGTAGGAAGCGGTTTACCGTTACCTTTCAAAAAGGTAAATAATTTAAGAAGTATGGCTTCATTAGATAATGTTTGTGATTTTATTATTCACTGCGTTAATCAGCCTGAAGCGAAAGACGAGGTCTTTGTTTTCTCAGATGAAGAAGAATTATCTATTGAAGACATTACCAAATTAATGAGCGCCGGTATGGGTAAAAAAGCCAGATTATTTTTCTTTCCGTCTTTCCTTCTTAAGTTGTTATTGACTTCAATCGGAAGAAAAAAAATGTACGAACAACTTTTCTCTTCATTTAGCATTGATTCAACTAAATCAAGAGCACTCATGAAGTGGAAACCTGTAGTTACTATCCAGGATACTTTGTTTGCTACGGGCAAAGCGTTTCATGAGGGCAATAGATAATGTTATTTTTCATCATGTTAGTAGTGTCTTTTATAGCTGCTGGCAGTTTAACTTGGGTATTGAGAATTTATGCCATTCGCCATAATGTACTCGATATTCCTGTTCATCGAAGTTCCCACTCCATCCCGACACCACGAGGTGGAGGCGTATCCATTGTCCTGACATTCGCCTCCCTTGTTGTAATTGGATATTTTTTACAGCTAATAAAAATTGATACGATGTTAGCGCTTGTGGTTCCGGGCTTTATTACCGCGGTAATTGGTTTCCTGGACGATCATGGGCATATAGATGCGAAGCTCCGTCTGTTGTTTCATTTCATCGCAGCCGGGTTAGGACTCTATATTATTGGCGGCTTTCCAAAGTTAGTAATAGCAGGGTATAGCCTGGATTTTCCTGTATTTGGAACTATCTTTGGCCTGTTATTTCTTGTCTGGATGCTAAATCTCTATAATTTTATGGATGGCATAAACGGTATTGCAGGCAGCGAAGCTGTTTTGTTCGGCTTATTAAGCCTGGCCGTAATCGGATTTACCCATCCCGAGTTACTCACAACGGACCTTTCGCTGTGCCTTTCCATTTTAGCTGGTGCGAGCCTTGGTTTTCTGCTTTGGAACTTCCCGATTGCACGCATTTTTATGGGTGATGCTGGAAGCGGTTTTCTAGGAATTATCATCGGGTTAACGGTATTGATAGCGAGTCATGCGGATTACCGCTTGTTCTTCTCGGAAATGATTCTTTTGAGTGTATTTATTGTCGATGCAACTGTGACGCTGTTGCGCCGGGTAGTTCGTGGTCAAAAGCCCTTCGAAGCACATGCAAGCCATTGTTACCAAATTTTGTCTCGACGTTATCAATCCCATGCCAAAGTCACAACGGGGGTGATAATCATTAATATAGTCTGGCTCATGCCCCTTTCTATCGCGGCGGCAAATTCACGCCTTAATGGTATCGCTGCCCTTGCCATCGCATGGATGCCTTTGATTATCGTAGCGATAGCTAGTGGGGCCGGCATTAAAGATAAATTGCGATGTTGAAAAAGATGATGAAATAAATGTAGCAATTTATTTTAAGGTCACGACTGGATGTGTGACAATAAATCCAGCCAGGTAATCAAATCGTGCTCAAACTATCAGGAAAATCATGTTAATCTGGTTTGTTTCATTACCAAGGTCATATAAAAGAATTATTTCACTTTCGATTGATATCTTTCTTTTGGTGTTTGCTTTTTGGCTTGCATTTTGGCTGAGAATCGATGCATTGATGCCTATTGGTAGCCTGAATCATTGGTATCTGGTTGCCTTCAATACTCTCCTGACGTTACTTGTTTTTATTAAGCTTGGTTTATATCGCGCAGTACTGCGTTATTTGAGTGCAAAAGTATTGGTAGCTGTGGCTGCGGGAATGGCTTTTTCCGCCACTTTATTGGTCATGTTAGCTTTCTTTACTAATATTTACTTACCACGCACTATTCCTGGAATTTATTTTGCAGTTGGACTTTTATTAGTAGCAGGCTCACGCCTACTTTTGCGCATGTTACTGAATAGAGGAATGAATTTAGGGATTAAGGTGATTATTTATGGCGCCGGCGCCTCAGGTCGTCAACTACTTCCGGCGCTAAGCCAGGCGGCTGAATATTATCCGGTAGCATTTGTTGATGAGAATGAAAAGCTACAAAATACAATTATTCATGGTGTGACAGTTTATGGCCCTCAAAAACTGAAATGGTTAGTTGAGAAGTATGACGTAAAAAAAATACTTTTAGCCATGCCTAGTGCTAGCCGAGAACGCAAAAGGGAAGTAATCGCTATGCTGGAGGGGCTGCCTTGTGAGGTCCTTTCTATCCCTGGTATGGTAGATCTGGTAGAAGGAAAAGCGACAATCGATACTATCAAAAAAGTATCGATTTCAGATTTGCTAGGCCGGGATCCGGTTGCGCCGTTACCTCAGTTGATATCGAAGAATATTAAGGATAGAGCTGTCCTGGTAACGGGAGCGGGTGGATCAATTGGGTCGGAGTTGTGTCGGCAGATTTTAACTAATGGCCCTCGTAAGCTTGTTCTATATGAAATATCTGAATTTTCTCTTTATGCTGTAGAACGCGAATTGAGCTGTCTAATTAAACAATCGCACCAAGATATAAAATTAATTCCGATACTGGGCAATGTACAAGATCAGCACCATCTCGAACGAGTAATGACTCGCTTTAAAATCGAAACAGTTTATCATGCTGCAGCATACAAACATGTTCCTCTGGTCGAATATAACGTTGTTGATGGCGTAATGAATAACGTTTTCGGTACGCTTAATTGTGCTCAGGCTGCAATAAACAGTGGAGTGCAAAAATTTGTACTTATCTCTACAGATAAAGCTGTGCGTCCAACAAATACAATGGGCGCAACTAAAAGAATGGCTGAGTTAGTCTTACAATCTCTGTCAGCACAGCAAAAGTCGACATGTTTTTGTATGGTACGCTTCGGTAACGTACTAGGGTCTTCGGGCTCAGTCGTACCGCTTTTTGAAAAACAAATTGAGGGCGGTGGACCGATTACCTTAACGCATCAGGATATAATACGCTATTTCATGACAATACCTGAAGCGGCTCAATTGGTAATTCAGGCTGGTGCAATGGGTAAAGGCGGGGATGTATTTGTGCTGGATATGGGGGAACCTGTGAGAATTATCGACTTGGCTCATCGGATGGTTTCACTAAGCGGTTTACGTGTAAAAGATGAGGAAACGGGAAGCGGTGATATTGCCATTAAAATTACTGGATTGCGTCCCGGTGAAAAGTTGTTTGAGGAGTTATTAATTGGAGAGAATGTTGAGAAAACACAACATCCACGTATTCTTACCGCTAACGAAATAATGCTCGACCCTGAACAATTGAAAAACTATTTGCAAGAAATAAAAAAAGCTTGCTTGAATTACGATCATGTAAAAATCCGAGAAATTCTTATCAATGCTCAAACAGGTTTTAAACCGTCTGATGAAATATGTGATATTCTATCTTGATGCATTGCTATTGAGAAATAGGGCAGCAAAAAATTAACTGCTTTCTCTAGCGTTATCAAACTCACTATATCGGAATTAAAATGCTTGTAACAGTAACTGAAATACCTGATGTGTTACTCTTCGAACCACATTTATTCAACGATGAACGGGGCTATTTTTATGAAAGCTTCAACCATGCCAAATTCGAAGAGGCCGTTGGCTACCCCATAAAATTTGTGCAAGATAACCAATCAAAGTCTAAAAAAGGTGTGATCCGTGGCTTACATTTCCAGGCTGATCCTTCTGCACAGGGTAAATTAGTCCGCTGTGTTATAGGTGAGGTTTATGATGTAGCGGTCGACATACGTAAAGGGTCGCCAACGTTTGGAAAATGGGTAGGTGCGCATCTGTCAGCAGAAAATTGCAAACAATTATGGATACCGGAAGGTTTTGCGCATGGTTTTGCGACGCTTAGCGATTCTGCCGTTTTCTTATATAAAACAACTGATTATTACAACCCGAAAGCTGAACGCACTATTTTGTGGAACGACCCGGCGCTATCAATTGATTGGCATGTTGAGCAGCCCTTATTATCCGATAAAGACAAAATTGCGCCTGTAATGCAGGAACTACTGGAGAATCATAGTGGATATTAAATTGATACCTCTACAAACCCATGGAGATGAAAGGGGATCTTTGGTAGCACTCGAGTATGGCAATAATATTCCTTTTGAAATCAAGCGTGTTTACTATTTATTCAATACCGGTAAGGGAGTTAAGCGCGGTTTTCATGCGCACAGAAATCTTAAACAGGTTGCTATTGCGGTGCGCGGATCCTGCAGGTTTATTCTCGATGATGGTAGAGAGCGTGTTAACCTTCTGCTCGATAACCCAGCGCAGGGACTCGTTATTGAATCTTTCATTTGGCGTGAGATGGTGGATTTTTCAGCAGACTGCGTGCTTATGGTATTGGCGAACGAACTTTACGATGAAAGTGATTATATACGTAACTACGATGATTTTGTGGAGTCAGTATCGGGGGGGATTTAATGACTGTATCGTGTAACTGGATTTTAACAGATGATGAATTCATGAAGCCTTCTTACAGGATAAGTCCTTTCAGTACCGCTTCTATTTCATTGAATAGCACTCTGCCATCACCAACTGAAGATGCGGGATTTTTTAATAACAGGCATCCAAATTATCATCAAAATTATTTATTAAAGGCACGGAATGGTATTACGCTTGCGCTAAAAAACTTAAATCTTTCAGAGAATGATTTTGTCACAATCCTGACAACCACCGGTAATATGTATGTTAGTGGCTGTGTAACCAAAGCTATAGAATCTGTGTGCAAATGGAATCGCGAGGTCACCGAAAATACAAAAGCAGTATTAGTAGTGCATGAGTTTGGTACAGTATTTAACCAGATGGATAAACTCTATCAGCTAGGAATTCCTGTGATAGAAGATTTTGCCCACTCGTTTAACTCAACTGCTAAAAGTGCTGGAAAAAGCGACTTTGTTATCTACAGTTTTCCAAAATATTTCCCGATTCAATACGGCGGCATCCTTCTTAGCCGGAATGCTTTAACGATTCATTCTGCAATTTCAGCTCCGCAAGAAGATTACATAAAGCGAGTTGTCTCTGAACATATCGGATTTATTGATCAATACGCTAAAAAAAGATGGGAAAACTATTATTATTTGATTAATAAATTTTCAAATTATAATTGCTCTCCACGGTTTACATTCAGTGAAACAGAGACACCGTCCGTGTTCATGTTTTGCCCTCCCGCAGATGTAAACCTTGTTGCTTTGAAAGCTTACATGCAAAGCAATGGTATAGAGTGTAGTGTCTTTTACGGTGAACAAAGTTTTTTCATTCCGCTGCATGATAAATTGCATAAAACGGATCTCGATTATTTTGTTTTCGTGTATGGCGAGTTTATTAAGCGGGGCGAGTAATGAGATTAGAAAACATTATTATAGCGGAAAGTGCTATCGTTGACCCTTCTACAAGCATCAATAATGTCTGTCTCAGAGAAAATGTTAAAATAGCCAAACGTTGCTCTGTTTTTGGGTCTAAAGAGAACCTACTTACTATAGGCCATGATACATACGTGGGCATGAACTCTATATTAAATGGCTATAGCGCAAAGTTGACAATTGGATGCCATGTTAGTATTGCGCAAAACGTAAATATTATGACGGATTCAGGACCGAATGCTAGTGAGTTATTACAAAAACTCTATCCTATAGAAAAGTCAGAGATTCAAATTGGTGACCATTGCTGGATTGGCGCTTCGACAATTATTATGCCTGGTGTGAAGTTGGGGAATTTTTGTATCGTGGCGGCAAACAGCTACGTCACTACCTCATTCGAAGATTACTCGCTTATTGGTGGGACGCCTGCGCGATTAATTAAGAAGATCGATCCCAACATGCTTCATAAGGATTAATTGTGGACAAAATAAAATCAAACGAAAAATATGCTGTCAATCTTGTTGATGACTTTGCCCAGAACAACTTATTTACGAGTGACGCGTTTATTAAACATCAAATAAACGTTCAAAAAAAAAACGTTTTAACATTCGAGCTGACAGAACTTTCCACAGGCAAACAACTTGCGATCCAATCTTTTGCCCGTGAGCAAAATGCTACAAACTGGAGCTCACCGGTAACGGGTGCTTTTGGTGCCCTTCAAGCGAATGAATTTATTTCGATGGCTGAATTGAGTTTCTTTCTTGAAACAATTTCAGAATACATATTATCTCTTGAAGGCAGTGATGAAATCAGCTGGCGTCTTCCTCCGCAGTATTATCAGAGCAAAGTGCATACTAAAGTGCAGAATGTCCTTTTTCGCCTAAAATGGGACATCACTGATTATGATCTTAATTTCCACTTACCTATCACAACTTACGAAGATTTTCGCGATAATCTTAGCAGTAGTAAAAGAAGAGAACTAAATCGTATTACCAAAACAAATCCGCTTTTTCAGAAAGCCACAACACTTGATGAACGTAAATGTGTTTATGACGTCATAAAATTAAATCGGGAAAGTCAGGGATTTCCAATGACAATGTCCTGGGATGCAATAGATGCCCTTTATCATGCAGTTGATACAAAGATAAGCTTTTATCTACTTACAAGGGATAATATTGTTTTGGCTGGTGCTATATGTTTGACATTAGATCTCGAAACATTATATGTATTCTATTGGGGTGAGCATCCTGATTATAGAAAAGATTCAACCATTGTTAAATTAGCTGAAGGCATCTATCTTTCTGCAGCAGAAAATGGCTTCAAAATAATGGATATAGGGACGTCAACTGTTCACTCTGAACCAAATCAAGGATTAATTAACTTCAAAGAGAATATCGGCTGTCTTGTTAGTCAAAAAATTACAGTTAGCTTAAAAAGAGATGGAAAATAATATGAATGTTGATTTTTTGAATTTGCAGAAAATTAATGCACGTGATGCAGATGAGATGCTTTCAGTTTGCAAGGAGGTCATTGACTCCGGTTGCTATATCGGTGGAGAACAGGTTGATGAGTTCGAGCGGAAATTTGCTGATTTTTGTGGTGCGAAATACTGTATTACTACTGCTAATGGTCTCGATGCACTTAATCTCGTGCTTCGCGCCTGGAAACTTCAAGGTCGCTTACGTAATGGTGATGAAGTTATAGTTCCTGCAAATACCTATATTGCATCGGTTCTTGCAGTAACAGAAAATAATTTAGTTCCTAAGTTAATTGAACCAGATGGTAATACTTTTAATATTACCGCCGAAGGCATAAAGTCTGCGATTACAGATAATACAAAAGCCATTTTGCCTGTCCACCTTTATGGGCAAATAGCACCGATGCCAGAAATTATGCGTATCGCTGATGAACATGGACTATTAGTTCTGGAGGATAGCGCACAGGCGCACGGCGCCCAGTTAATGGGTAAGCGTGCCGGAAACTGGGGCCATGCGGCTGGTTTTAGTTTTTACCCTGGCAAGAATCTTGGTGCGTTAGGTGATGCTGGCGCTGTGGTTACTAATAATAAAGAGTTAGCAACTGCAATTAAAGCGCTATGTAACTATGGTTCCCATAAAAAATACGAAAACCTTTATCAAGGTGTGAATAGCAGATTAGACCCAATGCAAGCTGCTATGCTTAGTATAAAATTAAGACGTCTGGATAGTGATACTGAATATCGTAGGCGCATCGCAGATATGTACATCAAGTATATCAACAATCCGCTGGTAATCACTCCGTTAGAGACTGAAACATCCGCTCATGTATGGCATTTATTTGTTATAAAAACGATTTATAGAGATCAATTGCAGGCTTGGTTGGCTTCAAATGGTATCAAAACCTTGATTCACTATCCTGTTCCACCGCATAAACAGCAGGCTTATGCAGAGCTTAACCATCTTCATTACCCAGTTACAGAGCGACTTCATAAGGAGGTTTTGTCTCTGCCAATATCACCTGTTTTAACAGACGAAGAAGTGATGTACGTCATCCAAAAAATCAATGAATTTAAAGTATAAGAGTAAATTTAATGCGGGCTCTATTTAGCGTTACTTTTTGGACAGGTTTGTTAACTCTCTTCAGGATGACCGTAGGTTTTGTTATAACAAAATTTGTGGCTATCTATGGTGGACCCACAGGTCTGGCCCTTTTGGGCCAGGTACAAGCTATCGTTACCAGCTTCAATGGAATAATTAATGCGCCGGTAAGTAATGGCATTGTGCGTTATACGGCTGAAAATTTTGAAGAAGGTGTTGATAAATGTGTGCCATGGTGGCGAGCGGGTGTACGTTGTGCTATAGGGCTTTATATAATTATACTTGCGGCGGGGGTGTTTTTCTCGAATTATTTAGCACGTTATTTTCTTGCAAGTGAAGAGTATGCATGGATAATTATTCTTGCAAGCTTTTTTCTGCCGTTCACTGCAATTGGTACTCTTATAAATTCAATTATCAACGGTAGTAAAAATTATAAAAAATATGTAATTGTTGGAATGTTGTCAACTTTACTCTCTTGCATGTTGATGATTATATTAATTTACTATTATAAATTACACGGAGCACTTATCTCCGTCTGTATCCAGTATGCCCTGGTTGGCCTAATTTCTATTGCTTTTGTTACTAAGCAAAACTGGTTTAAATTCGCTAATTTTTTCGGAAAAGTTGATAAAAATAATCTCAAAGGGATTGCAGGATATATTTGCATGGCGGTGGTCAGTGCGATCGCTCTGCCTGGCGCGTTATTGCTCATTCGTAACGAAATGGTTGAACAGTTAGGCTGGACCCTTACAGGTCAATGGCAAGCTGTTTGGCGAATATCTGAAGTATATCTCAGTGTGCTAACACTAGCATTGGGTGTCTATTATTTACCTAAACTCGCATCGCTTGGCGAGAGCAATAAAATATTGGTAGAGGTGAAAAAAACCGGTAATTTAATGTTTGGTCTTGCTATTATAATGGCACTAAGTGTCTATATGATGAAAGACTTTATAATTTTGATTCTATATTCACCTGAGTTTTTACCTGCCAGGAATTTTTTTGCGATCCAATTAATCGGGGATAGTTTGAAGTTACTTAATTGGGTCTACTCATATCCTATGCTGGCGCGGGGTTCAACTCGTTGGTTTATTTCTCTTGAGTTGTCTTTTGCTTTCTTGTTTTATATACTTACTACTATATTTTTACATTTTACTGGTTTAGGTGTTGACTCAGCATTGTTTTCATATGTAATTGTACAATTCGTTTGCTTGTTGTTTCTACGCTTTACGCTAAAATATATCATTCGTTAAAACGGACGGAATAATGCTTGATTTAACCTATGCCATGCCTTGCTATAATCATAGCGCTTATTTGGTAGAGGCTCTCGATTCAATTAAAAAGGATATCGACACTCATAATTTAAGTTATGAGATATTAATAATTGACGATGGTTCGCTTGATGATTCGGTGGAAGTAATTAACAAGTGGATGCGGGATCATAACGATATCAATGTCCGATTGATTACACAGGAAAACCACGGCATTTCCAAGACTGTTAACAAGTTATACAATAACTCCAAAGGTAAGTTTGTTCGACTATCCGCTTCTGATGATATTCTATATCCAGGAAGTTCTGCAGCTATGATGGAACTTGCTACAGATGAAGTCATTTGTGTTTTTGGAGATGGTACTGTTATTGACAATAACAGTAAGCAAATCGGCGAGAGTTTTATGAGGTATCACGGTGGGAACCCAGAAAATTTTAAAGATAATAAAAATCTACCGCGAGAGCTTATAAATAAATGGTGCATTGCCGGACCATGTATTCTTGTCCGTCGAGATTTTTTTAACACTTACCAATATGATGAAGAATCAAGAATTGACGACTTTGATTTTTTCATGAATTTATTTAAGAATCCACAAAGTGTTGTGTTCCTTGAACAACAGGTTTGCGCATATAGAGTTCATGGAACTAACACTTCTAAAGTTAAAGATGTATCTTCCAGAGTTGCTAACTTGACATCGTTTAGCTATCTGCTTGAAAAATATATCCCGGTGGATGAACTGAAGCATGTTAGAAATGAACTCCAGGCAAAAAAATATCTTACTAAGTGTAAAATTAAATTTCTGCAAAAAAAATATTTTACTGCAGTATGTAATTTCGTCATACATAAATATTATTCATTTCTGAGTTAGTTGGTTCTGAGTTTAGTAAATTATCATCAACTTAGTTTGGATTTTAATATGAGTGAAATGAAAGGCAGATTGTCGTTTTATATTATGTTGCCTGTGATTGTCCAGTTTGCTATGTTTTACCTGTGCTTCAATGTCACTTCAGAAATGTTTTTTTACTCGCTTTTCTATGGTGGAAGTATTTTTTTTCTTGTGTGTTTCTTTGAGCTATTATTTAGAAAAAAAATAAATTATACCTCCTTATATGATAATGTGTATAATAATATAGCTCCAATAGATAAGTTCGTGCTCAAGCTATTAGGTTTTTTCGTAATAGCACTTTTTCCATTGGATGTTTATTTTAATGGTTTCAAATTATTAAATCCTGCCACTTATGCAGAGTTCTATGGGGTTGGTCGTTTTATCCGTCATGTGACGACAATGTGCTGGATGTTGGTGCCCATTGCGTACATTATTCGAGCGAAAAATCCATGGGTGGCACGGCTATTTATTGTATGTTCTATATTACTGCCAATAATGATGATCGATCGCAACAGATTGTTGATGTCCTTTTTTAGTTATTTCGTGATACTCTACGCACGTTTCCGCTCACACACTATCAGAACTCGTCCCGGTGAGTTTCGCAGAGTGAAATTTGGGCTCTATTCTTTATTAATATTACTCCCAACAATATTTGTCATTATCGGTTTTTATCGTAGTGGAACCTCTTTTTCCATAGACTCTTCTGGCGACCGCATTATCTATGGAAAGTTTCCATTAACAGATTTCTTTGAAATGATGCCACCATCATTTAAACAGATTTTATTATATATAACGTCGCCGATCCTCAATTTCACGCATGTCGCATCCACTGGGTTTCTAAACGACCAATTTTTACTAAGCCAGATTTCACCTTTTTCTCGCGATGCTTACCCGGTGTACCCTTTTTCACCGGTGCTGATTGTTCGCTTTAATGTAGGTACAGAGTTTTATCCATTCTTATTATATGGTGGTTTACCCTACGTTTTTATAGCTATGTTCTTTGTAGTTTTGACTTTTAGTGTTGTATTTTATTGGTTTTGCAAATCGCAGGGTGTTTACGCTTGGCTGCTCTTTCTGAAATTTGCCTACCTGATGTTGTTTTTAGGATTTGCGCCGCAATTCTATATTTTATTTAATTTTATGAGTGTGGTTCTTATATTTATCCTATATCTATTTTCTGCTTTTTTAAAATTTTCAATGCCCGTTAATACCGGCAAAACTTCATTGGGAGGCGGCAGTGACAGGAAGTAAAGTAGCTGTTTTGTTAGCGGCATATAATGGGATGAAGTGGCTAGACGAACAAGTTCAAAGTATCATTAATCAGCAAGGCGTTACTTTAGATTTATACATTAGCGTTGACGTTAGCACTGATAGTACCTATGAACACTGCCTGGAACTAGCTCAACAATATGATAACATCTACGTGTTATCTTATGGAGTTCGCTATGGGGGTGCTGCACGAAATTTCTATCGCCTCGTTCGAGAAGTCGATATAGAAAATTATGATTACATCTCTTTTGCAGATCAGGATGATATTTGGCATTTGGATAAGTTATCTCATGCCATCAATGCTCTTACTGCGGAAGGTTACAGCTGTTATTCTAGTAACGTGGTGGCCTTTTGGGAAGATGGTAGAGAAATACTAATTAGTAAAGCACAAGCGCAAGTTCAATATGACTATTGTTTCGAATCGGCTGGTCCCGGATGCACCTACGTATTCAATAAACAAGTGGCAATAAAATTCAAATCATTTATCCAGGAAAATAAAGAAAAGGCAGATCAGGTCCAATTGCACGACTGGTTGATTTATGCTTTTGCTCGTTATAATGGTTATAAATGGTTTATTGACCCTTGGCCTGGTCTGTTGTATCGCCAGCATAGCCACAATCAATTCGGTGCAAATGGCGGCATATCAGCAGCAATACGAAGAATTACGATGATACGAAACAGTTGGTATCTAACAGAAATAAAACGTATCGTAAATATTCTTGGCATTCAAGATCATTCTTTTTTTCGGAAATCGTTGAATCGCGGGTATTTGGGTAATTTATACCTGGTCTGTAATATCCATAAAGTTCGTAGGAAAATGCGTGACCGTCTCGGCCTTGCTGTTATATTGGTGTTAGGTATGCTTAAGTAACTGGTCACCTCAGCACTGATATGGGTATTAATGGATTTGCTTCTATCGAACTCTAATTTAGAGTATAAAATTCTTTTTTGACCCGTGAGCGATCGGCTCCGGAAGATACACCTGACAGGAGTAAGTAATGTCCAAGCAACAAATCGGCGTTGTCGGTATGGCAGTGATGGGGCGCAACCTGGCGCTGAACATCGAAAGTCGTGGCTACAGCGTATCCGTGTTCAACCGCTCACGCGAAAAAACCGAAGAAGTGATTGCCGAAAATCCGGGCAAACAGCTGGTTCCTTACTACACCGTACAAGAATTTGTCGAATCCCTTGAAACGCCGCGCCGTATCCTGCTGATGGTGAAAGCAGGCGCTGGCACAGACGCGGCTATCGATTCGCTGAAGCCGTACCTGGACAAAGGCGACATCATTATTGATGGCGGTAACACCTTCTTCCAGGACACTATTCGCCGTAATCGTGAACTCTCTGCAGAAGGTTTCAACTTTATCGGTACCGGCGTTTCCGGCGGTGAAGAGGGCGCGCTTAAAGGCCCGTCAATCATGCCTGGCGGCCAGAAAGAAGCGTATGAGCTGGTTGCGCCGATCCTGACGAAAATCGCAGCCGTTGCCGAAGACGGCGAGCCGTGCGTGACCTACATTGGTCCGGACGGTGCGGGTCACTACGTCAAAATGGTGCACAACGGTATCGAATACGGTGATATGCAGCTGATCGCCGAAGCCTATGCGCTGTTAAAAGGCGGCCTGAATCTCACTAACGAAGAGCTGGCAAAAACCTTTAGCGAGTGGAACGCGGGTGAACTGAGCAGCTATCTGATCGACATCACCAAAGATATCTTCACCAAGAAAGATGAAGAGGGTCACTATCTGGTTGATGTGATTCTGGATGAAGCGGCTAACAAAGGCACGGGTAAATGGACCAGCCAGAGCTCGCTGGATCTGGGTGAACCGCTGTCGCTGATCACTGAATCCGTCTTTGCGCGCTATATTTCCTCTCTGAAAGAGCAGCGTGTTGCCGCCTCTAAAGTGCTCTCTGGTCCGCAGGCAAAACCGGCTGGCGATAAAGCAGAATTTATCGAGAAAGTACGCCGCGCGCTGTATCTGGGCAAAATCGTCTCTTACGCACAGGGCTTCTCACAACTGCGCGCTGCCTCTGATGAGCATAACTGGGATCTGAACTACGGCGAAATCGCGAAGATTTTCCGCGCTGGTTGCATTATCCGTGCCCAGTTCCTGCAGAAAATCACCGATGCCTATGCCGAAAACCCGGCCATCGCTAACCTGCTGTTGGCACCGTACTTTAAGAAAATCGCCGACGATTACCAGCAGGCGCTGCGTGACGTCGTTGCCTATGCCGTACAGAACGGTATTCCGGTTCCGACCTTCTCCGCGGCCGTAGCTTATTACGATAGCTACCGTTCTGCGGTACTCCCGGCCAACCTGATTCAGGCTCAGCGTGACTACTTCGGTGCTCATACTTATAAACGCACTGACAAAGACGGTGTGTTCCATACCGAGTGGTTGGATTAATCTGATAATCACCCTTTAAAATGACACAGGCCCGGTTGTTAAAACCGGGCTTTTTTTTCGGCTGATCCGCCGTGTTTTCGGCCAGTCTTGTTTCTTTTGACGATTTTTATCGTCTAAACCTCGCATAAACGCCGACGTTGACGGCCGCTTGTCGCCTTGACAGTCCCTCAACAGAAGAGGTAAAAACCCCAACAGTTATTGATATTAAGCGGGCGGCGAAGGCATCGCCGCTTCAGGTTTCAAACACTCACAAAAGTTGCTTATCGAATGAAAATAACAATCTCCGGAACAGGTTACGTTGGGCTATCAAACGGGATTCTGATCGCGCAAAACCATGAAGTGGTGGCGTTGGATATCGTTCAGTCCAAAGTAGATATGCTTAATCAGAAGATTTCTCCCATCGTTGATAAAGAGATCCAGGAGTATTTGCAGAATAAGCCGCTGAATTTCCGCGCGACGACGGACAAAGCCGACGCCTATCGCGGTGCAGATTTCGTTATTATCGCTACGCCGACGGATTACGATCCCAAATCCAACTACTTCAATACCAGCAGCGTTGAGTCCGTTATTCGCGATGTGATGGAGTTCAACCCGCAGGCGGTGATGATCATTAAATCCACCATTCCAGTGGGCTTTACCCAGTCAATCCGTGAAAAATACGGTATTGATAATGTTATCTTCTCGCCGGAATTCCTGCGCGAAGGTAAGGCGCTGTACGACAACCTGTACCCTTCGCGTATCGTGATCGGCGAGCGCTCTGAACGCGCCGAACGCTTTGCTGCGCTGCTGCAGGAAGGCGCCATTAAAAAAGACATTCGCGTACTGTTTACCGACTCCACTGAAGCCGAAGCGATCAAGTTGTTCGCTAACACCTATCTGGCGATGCGCGTAGCCTACTTTAATGAACTCGATAGCTATGCCGAAAGCCTGGGGCTGAATAGCCGTCAGATTATTGAAGGCGTATGCCTCGATCCGCGTATTGGCAATCATTATAACAACCCGTCATTCGGCTACGGCGGTTATTGTCTGCCGAAAGATACCAAACAGCTGTTGGCGAACTACCAGTCGGTGCCGAACAATATTATCTCGGCCATCGTTGATGCTAACCGCACGCGTAAGGATTTCGTGGCCGATTCTATTCTGTCGCGTAAACCGAAAGTGGTGGGCGTCTATCGCCTGATTATGAAGAGCGGCTCCGATAACTTCCGCGCCTCCTCTATTCAGGGCATCATGAAACGCATTAAAGCGAAGGGCGTGCAGGTTATTATTTATGAACCGGTGATGCAGGAAGATGAGTTCTTCCACTCGCGAGTGGTGCGCGATCTGAATGCCTTCAAGCAGGAGTCGGATGTTATTATCTCCAACCGCATGGCTGAAGAGTTAGCAGATGTGGCGGACAAAGTTTATACCCGCGATCTGTTTGGCAATGATTAACGCGGTTATCGCTCAAACAAAAACGGCCCCTTGAGGCCGTTTTTCTATTTTAAGCGTGATAATAAGTTTTATACCACTCGACAAATTTCTTTACGCCCTCTTTTACTGAGGTCTGCGGCTTAAAGCCAATCGTTTCATATAACGGCTGGGTATCGGCGCTGGTTTCCAGTACGTCGCCTGGCTGAATCGGCAGCATATTTTTCTGCGCTTCAATGCCTAACGCTTCTTCCAGCGCGGTGATGTAATCCATTAATTCCACCGGCGAGCTGTTGCCAATATTATAGATATGGTAAGGAGCTGAACTGGTGGCTGGCGAACCACTTTCCACGCTCCAGTTTGCGTCCGGCTGCGGAATAACATCCTGCATGCGAATAATCGCTTCAACAATATCGTCGATATAGGTGAAATCTCGCTTCATCTTGCCGTAGTTATATACGTCAATGCTCTTACCCTCGAGCATCGCTTTGGTGAACTTAAACAGCGCCATATCCGGGCGGCCCCACGGGCCATAGACCGTAAAGAAGCGCAGGCCGGTGGTGGGCAGACCATAGAGATGAGAATAGGTGTGCGACATCAACTCATTGGCTTTTTTGGTCGCCGCATACAGAGAGACCGGATGATCGACAGAGTCATCGGTGGAAAAAGGCATCTTGCGATTCAAACCGTACACGGAACTCGATGAGGCATACACCAGGTGCTGAACCTTATTATGGCGGCAGCCTTCCAGCACGTTGAGATGGCCTATCAGGTTGGACTCAGCGTAAACGTGTGGGTTCTCCAGCGAGTAGCGCACGCCTGCTTGCGCGGCGAGATGAATGACGCGGTTAAATTTCTCCCTGGCAAACAGCTGGCTCATTGCCACCGTGTCGGCAAGATCGATTTTGTGAAATTGAAATGCGGGACCAGACAGTAAATCCAGGCGCGCCTGTTTCAGACTGACATCGTAATAATCATTGAGATTATCAATCCCTACCACCTCGTAGCCTGCCTGTAGAAGACGTTCACTAACGTGAAAGCCAATAAAGCCGGCCGCGCCGGTAACCAGAAATTTCATCTCTTATCCTTACTGACAACTCATACAATTCGCATATTGTATGATGCTGCCCGGTTAATCGCCATGAATTATGCAAAGCTGAACACGGCGAAAAAAGTCCGAAAAAACGGATTTATAGGAAATCCTATAGAAAAAAATGCATAGAAAGATAAACTCGCGCTTTATACAAATACTCTCAAGCACTTCTTACTTAGGGTTGCTATGACATACGAAAGAAATAATCACCCGTCCAGAATTGACGATGAAGAAGAACAGATTGATTTGATTGAACTTTCTCTGCAGCTCTGGCGAGGGAAGTGGATTATCGCATTGTTTGTTTTATCAAGCCTTGTTATTGCAGGTGCGTATTTGACCCTGGCGAAGGAAAAATGGACCTCCGTTTCTATTGTCAGTTTGCCTGATGACGGGCAGATTGCCCGCTACGCGAACGCCATGGATGTCCTGAGCAATGACCGAAAATACGATATGACCGATATTCAGCAGCGGCTGATCACACGTTTTAATTCCGCCTTTTCAGCCTTAGCAGAAACCCTAAATAACCAGGATGTCCCGGAGAAACTGACAATTGATCCGGCGGTGCCGGGACAACCGCTACCGCTTAAGTTGACCTACCAGGGCCCCTCAGCCAAAGATGCTCAGCGGAAGCTGGCGCAATTTATTGAGCAGGTGGATCAGCAGATTGCTAAGGAATTGATCGTTGATTTAAATGCTACAATTAAATCCCGTTCAACGGGTTTGCAAGAAGCTCTGAAAGCGCAGGAAAAAGTGGCGCAGGAGAAGAAAGACCTGCGTATTAAACAGATTGCTCAGGCACTATCCGTCGCCAAAGAGGCGCAAGTGCAGTCTCCGCAGGTTAACCAGGTCCAGCAAAACGTGTCGCAGGATACGTTATTCTTGCTCGGCAGCTCAGCGCTGGAATCGATGATTAAAAATGAGTCATCCCGGCCCCTCATTTTGCCCGATGATTACTACGAAATTCGGGAGAATTTATTGAATATTCAGTCTATTAACGTTGGCGCAGAAAGCTTCCATGGCTACCGTTATGTTATGAAACCCTCGTTACCGATTCGCCGTGACAGCCCTAAGATAGCGCTGACGCTGGTACTAGCTGTGTTGCTGGGGCTGATTGTTGGCTCAGGTTTCGTACTGGTGCGTAATACCGTCAAAATTTATCAATCACGTGAGCGAATCGCCGCTGAACAATGACCTAATACCGGCAGGTTAGGCGATACAAACGCGAATGCTAAAAAGGCCCATATTTCCATATGGGCCTTTTTGTCAGCAAACTATTGATGACGCTTGCGCAAATTCTCTATCACCGTCGTTAAATCCAGCTGCTGATCCTGCAGCAGGACCAGTAGATGGTAGACAAGATCCGAGGCTTCATTGGTTAGCTCTTCCCGATCGTTTACCGTTGCCGCCAGTGCGGTTTCGACGCCTTCTTCACCGACTTTTTGCGCAATGCGCTTGGTGCCGCTGGCATACAGCCGGGCGGTATACGAACTTTCCGGATCGGCGGTTTTCCGCGCGGCAAGTAGCTCTTCTAATTGATAAAGAAACAGCCACTGGTGACTATTTTCGCCAAAGCAGCTGGATGTGCCTTTATGGCAGGTTGGACCGATTGGGTTGACCAGCACCAGCAGCGTATCGTTATCGCAGTCCGGCGCGATATTGACCACGTTGAGAAAGTGTCCGGAGGTTTCGCCTTTGGTCCACAAGCGTCCTTTGGTGCGCGAGAAAAAGGTCACTTTGCCGCTTTCCAGCGTCTTTGCCAGCGCCTGCTGATTCATATAACCCAGCATCAGCACTTCGCCGGAAACCGCATGTTGTACCACGGCGGGCAGCAGTCCGTCGGTTTTTTCCCAGTCCAGTTGGGCCAGTTGTTGCTCTGTTAACATACCCTGATCTCCACGCCCTGGCCTGCCAGGTACGTTTTTAATTCACCAATATTGATAATCTGTTTGTGGAATACGGAAGCCGCCAGCGCGCCATCAACATTAGCCTCGCGGAACGCGTCGAGAAAATGCGCCATCGTACCCGCGCCGCCGGAGGCGATCAGCGGAACATTGCAGACGGCACGCACTTTCTGTAGTTGCTCCAGATCGTAGCCATTACGTACGCCATCCTGATTCATCATATTCAGTACGATTTCCCCGGCGCCGCGTTTTTGCACTTCTTTCACCCAATCAAGGGTTTCCCACTGCGTGATGCGCGTACGGCTCTCATCGCCGGTATACTGATTGACGTGATATTTGCCTGTTGCTGCATCAAACCAGGTGTCGATACCTACCACAATGCACTGCACGCCAAAACGATCCGCCAGCCGCGTAATCAGTTCGGGATCCGCCAGCGCAGGGGAGTTAATCGAAATTTTATCCGCACCAAACGAGAGCAGCTTCGCCGCGTCATCGGCTGACTTGATGCCGCCCGCGACGCAGAACGGAATATCAATCACTTCCGCCACGCGTGATATCCAGCTCTTATCCACCACGCGGCCATCGCTTGAGGCGGTGATATCGTAAAACACCAGTTCATCGGCCCCTTCTTCGGCGTAGCGTTTCGCCAGCGGCACAATGTCGCCAATAATTTCATGATTGCGAAACTGCACGCCTTTCACAACCTGGCCATCGCGTACGTCAAGACAAGGAATTATACGTTTTGCCAGCATTGAATGGCCTCCTTCACAGTAAATTTACCTTCCAGCAGCGCGCGCCCGACAATCACGCCGCGCACGCCGCTGCCGCGCAGGGCAGCAATATCGTTGAGAGAGCCAATACCGCCGGAGGATTGAAACGCCACCTGCGGCCAGCGGGTGCAAATCTCTTGATAAAGGGCAACGTTCGAACCGGCGAGCGTCCCGTCACGGGAGATATCCGTACACAGCACATGCTGAAGGCCAACCGTAAGATAGGTTTCCGTCAGCGCTTCCAGCGTCACGCCAGAGTTTTCCTGCCAGCCGCTGATGGCAACCTGTTTTGTGCCGTGCTCATCAATCCGTACATCCAGCGCCAGCACCAGCCGTTCTGCGCCAAAACGCGTAAACCAGCCCTTTACTGTCTCCGGGGATTTGACCGCCGTGGAACCAATGACCACGCGCGCCACTCCCGCAGACAGCAAAGCGTCAACATCCTCTTCCGTGCGCACGCCACCGCCAACCTGTACCGGCACGTTGACCCCGGCGACCAGGGTTTTCAGTAATGGGATCTGGCGTTTGGCAGGATCTTTAGCCCCGGTTAAATCCACCAGGTGCAGCATCTGCGCGCCCTGAGCTGCATAATCCTGCAGGCGCGGCAGCGGATCGCTTCCGTAATCGCGCTGTTGGGCGTAATCCCCCTGATGCAGGCGCACCACGGTGCCGTCGATTAAATCTAAAGCCGGAATAATCATCACATCTCCAGGAAGTTTTTCAGCAGCTGTGCGCCTGCGCGTCCCGAACGTTCCGGGTGAAACTGCACGCCAAAGAAGTTATCTTTCTGCACCGCGGCGGTGAACGCTTCGCCATACTGGCACTGGGCGATAGTCCAGCTATTTACCGGCATCGCGTAGCTGTGCACAAAGTAGAAGTAGGCACCGTCCTCAATGCCCTGAAACAGGCGGTTGCCCGCTTTCGGGTAGACCTGATTCCAGCCCATATGCGGCAGCGGCAGGCCAGCGTCTTTCATCTTCGGTACATCCTGATCAATGATGCCCAACAGGTCGACACCGTTGTTCTCTTCGCTAAAACGCCCGAGCAACTGCATACCCAGGCAAATACCCAGCACCGGTTGGGTGCAGGCTTTTACCAGGTCGATAAGCTCGCGCTCGCGCAGCTGATCCATTGCCGCCTGGGCGGTACCGACGCCGGGTAAAAAGAGTTTGTCTGCGCGCAGTACCACGTCCGGGTCGCGGCTGACCCGCGGTTCATAGCCGTGGCGCGCGACGGCGGATTTCACCGAATTGAGGTTGGCACAGCCGGTATCCAGGATCACCACGTTCATTACAGCACTCCTTTTGAGGAGGGAAGGGTATCGCCTTCCACACGGATCGCCTGGCGCAGCGTTCGGCCAAAGGCTTTAAACAAACTCTCCACGCGGTGGTGATCGTTTTTGCCTTTGGTTTTAAGATGTAACGTCACGGCCATGGTATAGGAGAGAGAGCGGAAGAAGTGCTCCACCATTTCGGTGCTTAGATCGCCCACGCGCTGGTAAGTGAATTCCGCTTTATATTCCAGATGCGGACGGCCGGAGATATCCAGCGCACAGCGCGCCAGGCACTCGTCCATCGGCAGCACAAAGCCGAAGCGATTGATGCCGCGTTTGTCGCCGAGGGCCAGTTTCAACGCTTCGCCCAGCGCCAGGCCGGTATCTTCTACGGTGTGGTGATCGTCAATATAGAGATCGCCTTTGACGGTAATTTCCATGCGGAAGCCGCCGTGGGTAGCGATTTGATCGAGCATATGGTCGAAGAAACCGACGCCGGTGTGAATTTTGCTGCCGCCTTCGCGATCCAGCCACACTTTGACATCTATTTGCGTCTCGCGGGTGTTGCGCTCTACGTGCGCATAGCGGTCGCGGCGGGTCAGTTGCTCGCCAATCATCGCCCAGTTCAGCGTATCGCGATGGTAGCGCAGCCCGCCAATCGCCATATTATTCGCCAGCTCAATATCCGTCGCGCGGTCACCAATTACATAGCTCCCCGCGCGGTCGAGCGCGTCTTCCGCCAGCCAGCGTTCAACCATTTTCACCTTCGGCTTGCGGCAGTCGCACGCATCTGCGGGCAGATGCGGACAGATCAGCACCTCTTCAAATTCAATTCCCTGAGACGTGAAAACCTGCATCATCAGGTTGTGCGGGCCATCGAAATCCGCCTGCGGAAAGCTGCTGGTACCGAGCCCGTCCTGGTTGGTGATCATTACCAGCTTGTAACCCGCGCTTTGCAGCTTTAGCAGCACGGGAATAACATCCGGCTCAAAGGCCAGCTTGTCGAATTTATCCACCTGATAATCGGAAGGTGGCTCGGAAATCAAGGTTCCGTCACGGTCAATAAACAGGTACTTCTGGCTCATACTGGCTCCGCACGTAAGGCGTCAATGACGCGCTGGCTCTCTGCGCGGGTGCCGATGGTGATACGCAGGCAGCCGCTTAAAGAGGGTTGTTTGTTCTGATCTCTGAGGATAATGCCTTGATCCCACAGAGATTTAAACACTGCGCTCGAGGCTTTCATGCGCACAAGAATATAGTTGGTCTCGGAATCAAACACCTGCTCGACACAGGGAATAGCCTGTAACGCGTTGACCAGAAACTGTCGTTCAAGGAGGATCTGCGCCACCCGTTCGCGCATGGCGACAATCCCCTGCGGGCTAAGGGCCTGAGCGGCAATATCCGCCACCGGCGTCGAGAGTGGGTAGGGGGCAATCACTTTTAACAGCAGGGAAATAACCTCTTCATTAGCCAGCGTAAAACCACAGCGCAAACCTGCCAGCGCAAAGGCTTTTGACAGCGTGCGCAGCACCACCAGGTGCGGATATTCCGCCAGCCATCCAGCCAGCGTTACCTGCGGGCAGAACTCGATATAGGCTTCGTCGGCGACCACCAGCGCTTTTCCGCGGGTCATCTCCAGCAATACGCGCATATCCTGTGGGTTAATAATCTGCCCGGTCGGGTTATTGGGGCTGCAAACATACACCACTTTTACGCCGGGCAGATTCTCGGCAATGGCCGGTAAATCGAGCTGCCAGTTGGCAAGGGTGGGCACAGTACGATATTCCACGCCGAGGGTTTCAGCACTCACGCTGTACATGCCGTAAGTGGGCGGGCAGAACAGCACCGCATCTTGACCCGGTTCGCAAAAGGCGCGGATCAGCAGTTCGATGCCTTCATCTGCGCCACGGCTGACCAGCACCTGTTGCGGATTTACCCCGGCATACTGCGCATAGTTTTCTATCACCGCTTTTGGCTGGCACTCCGGGTAACGGTTTAGCGTCTGCTGGGTCAATTCAAAAGGAACAGCCGTCGGAAATTCATTGGCATTCAGCCAGACATCGCCTTTACCGCCCAGACGACGCGCTGATTGATAAGGGGTTAATTCGCGCACGTTTTTACGTGCCAGTTCTTCAATGCTCATGCTTGCTCCTTCAGCGCATTAACGCGCAACGTGACGGCATTTTTGTGCGCGGTCAGGCGTTCCGCCGCCGCCAGCGTCTCAATGGTGCTTGCCAGGTGCGCAAACCCTTCTTTTGAGAGTTCCTGCACCGTCATACGTTTTTGAAAATCCGCCAGCCCAAGGCTTGAGCAAGTTGCGGTGTAACCATAGGTCGGCAGCACGTGGTTGGTGCCGGAGGCGTAATCGCCCGCGGACTCCGGCGACCAGTCGCCAAGAAACACCGAACCGGCGCTGGTAATGCTCGCGACTAATGAACGGGCATCACGCGTCTGGATGATTAAATGTTCCGGGCCGTACTGATTAGAGATCGACACGCACTGGGCCAGATCGCGCGCCACAATCAGTCGGCTGGCGGCGAGGGCCTGGCGGGCGGTTTCCGCACGGGGCAAGTCGTTGAGCTGGCGTTCTACCGCCTGGGCGACGCGAGTGGCCATCTCTCTATCCGATGTTAGCAGGATCACCTGTGAATCCGGGCCATGTTCCGCCTGAGAAAGCAGATCCGAGGCGACGAAATCCGGGGTCGCGCCGCTATCGGCAATCACCAGCACTTCCGAAGGACCGGCGGGCATATCGATTGCCGCGCCGTCCAGACGCTGGCTGACCTGCCGTTTTGCCTCGGTGACAAAGGCGTTGCCGGGACCAAAGATTTTATCGACTTTCGGCACCGATTCGCTGCCAAAAGCCAGCGCGGCAATTGCCTGCGCGCCGCCGACTTTGAAAATCTCCTGCACGCCGCACAGCTGAGCGGCATAGAGAATTTCGTCAGCAATCGGCGGCGGTGAACAGAGCACCACTTTCTGGCAACCGGCAATACGCGCCGGCGTGGCCAGCATCAATACCGTTGAAAACAGCGGAGCCGATCCGCCGGGGATATAAAGTCCCACCGAGGCGATAGGGCGCGTGACCTGCTGGCAGCGTACGCCCGGCAGAGTTTCCACATCGACGATGGGCAGTTGCTGGGCCATATGGAAAGTGTCGATATTTTTCACCGCCACGGCCATCGCCTGTTTAATATCATCGCCCAACCGCGCGCTGGCCTCGGCGATCTCCTGCGCGGTGACTTGCAGGGCTGCTACCTGGGTTTTGTCGAATTTGGCGCTGTATTCGCGCAGGGCATCGTCGCCGCGCGCTTTGACGTTATCGAGGATCTCAACCACGGTACGGGTAATACTTTCCGACGCGGAGATCGCCGGGCGCATCAGCAGGGCGCGTTGTTGTTCTTCGCTACAGCTGTTCCAGTCGATTACGGTATTGAAGCTCATCGCCTTACTCCATCATCTTCTCAATCGGCAGCACCAGAATTGAGCTTGCACCCAGCGCTTTCAGTTTTTCCATCGTCTCCCAGAACAGGGTTTCGCTGCTGACCATGTGCATCGCCACGCGCTGCTGATCGCCAGCCAGTGGCAGAATAGTTGGCCGTTCAGCCCCCGGCAGCAGCGCAATCACCTCTTCCAGACGCTCAGTTGGCGCGTGCATCATGATGTATTTCGATTCGCGCGCCTGAATGACGCCCTGAATACGGATCAGCAGTTTGTCAATCAGCTGCTGTTTAGCATCCGTCATTTCGCCGTCGCGCTGGATTAGGCATGCTTTCGAGCGATAAATCACTTCCACTTCACGCAGGCCATTGGCTTCCAGCGTCGCGCCGGTAGAAACCAGATCGCAAATCGCATCTGCCAGACCTGCCCGTGGGGCAACTTCAACAGAACCATTCAGCAGACAGGATCGAAAAGAGACACCTTTTTGATCAAGATAGCGTTTGAGCAGGTGCGGGTAAGAGGTGGCGATACGTTTACCGTCCAGCGCTTGCGGCCCGCTCCAGCTCTCGTCAACGGGCGTTGCCAACGACAAGCGGCAGCCGCCGAAGTCGAGACGGCGCAGGGTGAAATAACGCGGATCTTCGCCCTGTGCGCGGCGGTTCAGTAACTCTTCTTCCAGCACGTTTTCGCCGATAATGCCTAAATCGACCACGCCGTCCATCACCAGGCCCGGAATGTCATCGTCGCGTACGCGCAGAATATCAATCGGCATATTTTCCGCCAGGGCGATCAGGCGCTGGGTGTGCAGGTTGATTTTAATCCCGCAGCGGGCCAGTAATTCGCGTGAATCATCGCTCAGGCGGCCGGATTTCTGCATAGCTATGCGCAAACGCGTGTTGTCTAACATTCTGTTGTCCTCTTTTATCCTGCTGAATTTTGTCCAAAAAAAAGCCCCCGGAAGAAGATCTTCCGGGGGCTTTCTCTGCGTTCATGCACCACTGGAAGATCCAAACGTCTTCCAGCACACATCGCCTGAAAGACTAGTCAGGATGATGGTGATGATGGTGGTGTTTAAATTGAACGCGGGTCATAAAATTCTCGATGAATGCTTATTCATATGTTGTCGATTAACCTAAACCACTTTGGTCGATGAAGGCAAGGCCTTTTTTACGCATTAAATCATTTCATAGCGGTTCTACGAATTGTCAGTTATCGCCGTCTGGCGTAGCCTTAACTGTCGGAAGCAACAGTGCAGGGGAAAGGCATGAAAAAGATAGCGATTGTTGGATTAGGCTGGTTGGGAATGCCGCTGGCGATGTCATTAAACGCGCGGGGCTGGCAGGTGACCGGCAGTAAAACCAGCCTCGATGGCGTTGAGGCGGCGCGCATGTGCGGCATCGAAAGCTATCTGCTCAACCTTGAACCAGAACTGGTGTGCGACCCTGACGATCTGGCCGCGCTGATGCAGGCGGATGCGCTGGTTATCACGCTTCCCGCACGGCGCACCGGTGCGGGGGAGGAGTTTTACCTGCAGGCGATGCAGGAAATTGTCGACAGCGCGCTGGCTTATCGCATTCCGCGCATTATTTTTACCAGTTCAACCTCTGTTTATGGCGATGCGCCCGGCATCGTTAAAGAGAACACGCCGCGTCAGCCCGTGACCGCCAGCGGACGGGTGCTGAAAGAGCTGGAAGACTGGCTGCATAATTTGCCTGGCACTTCGGTCGATATCCTGCGGCTGGCGGGCCTGGTGGGCCCGGCGCGTCATCCGGGGCGTTTTCTGGCGGGAAAAACCGCGCCAAATGGGCAGCAGGGCGTGAATCTGGTGCATCTCGACGATGTGGTTTCAGCCATTACCCTGCTGCTGCAAGCGCCAAAAGGCGGACATATCTATAATTTATGCGCGCCAGGGCATCCTTCTCGCGAAAGTTTCTATCCGGCCATGGCGCAACAGTTGGGTCTGGCACCGCCCAATTTTACGGCATCACGCAAGAGTGAAGAGAAGGGGAAAGTCATCGACGGCAGCCGTATTTGTCATGAATTGGGTTTTGAGTACCTCTATCCGGATCCGCTGCAGATGCCTTTTAAGTAAAATTTTTAGCAAAAAGTGCTATTAAAATGATTAATAATCCAGCGGTAGTCTAAAATTCATTCACTTAGCAAGCTTTACGCGGCGAGATGCTTCTCACCGTATTGTCATCGAGCTTTATGTTGGTGCAGAATATGCCGCTGCAAAAAAATGAAGAGACTAACCGACGTTAACCCGTCGGTTATTTTTTTTGCAAGCACAAACGTCATTCAATCCAAGAGGCCGGGCTTCGTACCGGATAGATACACATTTAAAAACCGACAGTCGTTGTCGCTGAGGAAATATCACAGATGGGGCAATTTATCGCTTTTGCGCCGGCAATCGCCGTTCAGGAGGAAAGCCATGACGCATAACGTTACTCCAAATACCTCTCGCGTGGAATTACGTAAGACGCTTACGCTAATTCCGGTTGTAATGATGGGCCTTGCCTATATGCAGCCAATGACGCTGTTCGATACGTTTGGTATCGTCTCTGGCCTGACGGATGGCCACGTGGCAACCGCGTATGCCTTTGCGTTGGTCGCTATCCTCTTTACCGCGTTGAGCTACGGCAAGCTGGTGCGCCGCTTCCCGTCCGCGGGCTCTGCGTATACCTATGCTCAGAAATCTATCTCTCCGGCCGTCGGCTTTATGGTGGGCTGGTCCTCGCTGCTTGATTATCTGTTTATGCCGATGATCAACATTCTGTTGGCGAAAATTTACTTCGAAGCGCTGGTTCCGTCGGTGCCGTCGTGGATTTTCGTGGTGGCGCTGGTGGCCTTTATGACCATCTCGAACCTGCGCAGCATCAAAACTGTAGCCAACTTCAACACCCTGATTGTTATCCTGCAAATGGGTATTGTGGCGGTGATCGTCGGGCTAATCATTTATGGTGTCTCCCACGGTGAAGGTGCGGGCACGCTGGTAAGCTCCCGCCCGTTCTGGTCTGAAGGCGCACACGTTGTACCAATGATTACCGGTGCGACGATTCTGTGCTTCTCGTTCCTCGGCTTTGACGGTATCTCTTCCCTTTCGGAAGAGACGAAAGATGCTGAGCGCGTGATTCCGCGTGCCATCTTCCTGACGGCGCTGATTGGCGGGATGGTGTTTATTGGCGCTTCTTACTTCCTGCAGCTCTACTTCCCGGATATCTCGCGCTTTAAAGAGCCGGATGCTTCTCAGCCGGAAATTATGCTTTACGTTGCGGGCAAAACCTTCCAGTGGGGCGTGCTGATTTTCTCAAGCGTAACCGTGCTGGCGTCCGGTATGGCTGCACACGCGGGCGTTTCCCGTCTGATGTATGTGATGGGCCGCGATGGCGTATTCCCGACCCGCTTCTTTGGTTATATCCATCCGAAGTGGCGTACGCCGGCATGGAACGTGCTGCTGGTGGGCGCAATTGCTCTGCTGGCGATCCGTTTTGACCTGGTGACGGCCACGGCGCTGATTAACTTTGGTGCGCTGGTGGCGTTCACCTTCGTTAACCTGTCGGTGATTTCCCAGTTCTGGATCCGCGAAAAGCGTAACAAAACGCTGAAAGATCACTTTAACTACCTGGTATTGCCGGTGTGCGGCGCGCTGACCGTAGGCGCACTGTGGATCAATCTTGAGCAAAGCTCGATGATCCTCGGCCTTATCTGGGGCGCTATTGGTCTGGTTTACCTGGCCTGCGTAACACGCAGCTTCCGTAACCCGGTACCGCAGTACGAAGATATCGCCCAGTAAATTCTTATTGGCTGCACACCAAAGCCGGAGCTTAGCCTCCGGCTTTTTTATGTCCATTATTACTGACCGTAACAAAGTGCCTGCAAAGTAGCGGGGATATTCCATTACGGAAGGTTGAAGAGGGGGCTAAACGAGCCTTCACCACAAAAGCGAGAAGGCTCAGGTTAATCATTATTCACTAATAGCACATGGCGTAGACAAAAGTTCCGGCAAGGATAAACATCTTACACTGTTGCCGGCACTCATCAGGCGTGAAATTGGGGTTTTCCAGGCATAAAAAAGCCAACGCGGGTTGGGTAGCGCAAGTGAGGAGCAAAAAAGTTGCCGTTAATAATGTTTTGCGAAATTTAAGCAAAGAAAACATATCGTTACCTCCATGATGACCGGTATTCCATATAGTGGGGATTGGCTGATTTTTAATCAGCTCCCTGCGTATTTTAGCACCGGGGAGATAAGGTACAGATAAGATCTCAGCGTGTTGAAACTCTGTTTACTTACTGCTTCGGTCTCTGTAATTGCAGGTGCGGAAAGAGGGTTAACCACCGCGATTGCAGAAGACCTATTTTCAATCAAATCGGCACTGGCCCACAGGGCCAGTACAGACAAAAGGTATCAGCCTCTCAGTGGGCGACAGAGAAGAGAGGCTTGCTCAGACAATTTCCTCAGCGTACTGCCACAGCGATTTTAACAACGCCTGTTTCTCTGCGTTGCCATCATATTGCTGGAACAGCGCCTGCAACTCGTCGGCGTACTGCTGCAGAAACTCCGGGGTAAAGACGTTACGGCGGTGCTGCAACCAGCGCTGCTGCTCGTTTTCATCCAGCGTGCCGGGAAAGTTGCGCGCCCGGTAGTTAAACAGCAGTTTTTCGATGCGGGCGTCGGCAAAGGTGATATCCAACGCCGGCAGGTTACGCGGCTCGGTTTCCAGCAAAATCTTCATCGCCGCGCGGTCCGCATCGCTGAAAAAGCCGTTATAAATTTGCGTATCGACATTTTCCGAAGGCACAAACGGTTCTGCTTCGGCGAAAATCGCCAGCACCTTCTCGCGCACCTGCGGGTTATCGCGCAGGATCTGCAAATTATCCAGACACCGCTGACGGTCAATGCCCAGCCGTTCAGCATCCTGCGGGCGCAGCGTATTGGCCTGGGCGAGGATCGGGCATTTGTTCAGATGGACCAGTTTCACCGCCACCGCCGCACTGTCGCCGAGTTCCGCTTTCGGCGTGTATAAGCGTTCGCGCAGCGCATCGCTATCCAGTTCCAGCAGAGGCGACATATCGCCTGCCAGGTCCACCATAATCACCGCATTGCGGTTCTCCGGGTGCCAGGCCAGCGGCGCAACCCAGCTGGTGTTGCCGCGCCATGCGCCCAACATACCGGAGACATGCACCAGCGGTTTCATTTGCGGCACGTCAATCAGCGTCGCCAGCTTCTGCTTATGGCGGTAGTTGAAAAGATACTCGAACAGCTTCGGTTGTTTCGCTTTCACTAATTGCGCCATGGCGATAGTTGCGTAAACGTCCGCCATCGCGTCATGGGCGTTGGCGTGCTCAATGCCGTTGGCTTTTGTCAGATGCTCGAGGCGAAAGCTGGGCAGACCCTCTTCATTCTCCGGCCAGTTAATGCCGTCCGGGCGCAGGGCGTAGCAGGCGCGCATCACATCCAGCAGATCCCAGCGCGAATTGTGGTTCTGCCAGCTCCAGCCATAGGGATCGTAGAAATTACGATAGAAGATATTGCGCGTGACTTCATCGTCAAACCGGACATTGTTATAGCCGAGTACACAGGTGCCGGGCACGGTGAATAAATCGTAAATTCGTTTAGCGAAGGCCGCTTCGTTCTCGCCTCGGGCGCGGGCGATTTGCGGGGTAATGCCGGTTATCAGCACCGCCTCCGGCTGCGGCAGATAGTCATCCGCCGGTTTGCAGTAAAAGACTTCCGGCTCGCCGACAATATTGAAATCCGCATCGGTGCGAATGGCAGCGAACTGCGCAGGGCGATCCAGCGCCGGGCTGGTACCGAAAGTTTCATAATCGTGAAAGAGAAAATTGGGCGTTGCGGCGGAATCAGACACCAGTAGCTCATCCTGTCAGTAAATATGCCCTCTATGGTAAACCATCCCGGCGCAGGTGCCGAAGAAAAACCGGTTATTCTTCCGCAGAGCTTCGCACATACAGAGATTTGAAAATGATCTGTGTCACATTTTATTGCAATTAAACCAGGTAACGAAACGCGAAGTTCCGTAAAAAGAACGGCGATTTTGAATGCTATTGAGGATATTCCATTGAAACGCCGTTTGTTTGCTGCTTCTTTGCTGGCCCTATGCGTACAACACGCTTACGCCGACGACTTACCTTTTGCCCCTCAGCCTCCGGCCATTCAGGCAGGCTCCTGGGTTTTGATGGACTACACCACCGGGCAAATCTTAACGGCAGGCAACGAACATCAGCAACGTAACCCGGCAAGCCTGACGAAATTGATGACCGGCTACGTGGTCGACCGCGCCATTGATAGCCACCGTATCAGCGCCGATGATGTTGTCACCGTCGGACACGATGCCTGGGCAAAGGGCAATCCGGTGTTCGACGGCTCTTCATTAATGTTCCTGAAACCGGGCGATCGGCTGACGGTGCGCGATCTGAGCCGCGGCCTGATCGTTGATTCGGGCAACGACGCCTGTGTTGCGCTGGCGGACCACGTAGCGGGCGGGCAGCCGCAGTTTGTCGCCATGATGAATAACTACGTACAAAAACTGAATCTGCGCGATACCCATTTTGAAACCGTGCACGGGCTGGATGCGCCGGGTCAGCACAGCTCGGCGTACGATTTGGCGGTGCTTTCCCGGGCCATCATTCATGGCGAGCCGGATTTCTACCATATGTACAGCGAAAAAAGCCTCACCTGGAACGGTATCACCCAGCAAAACCGTAACGGTTTGCTGTGGGATAAAACACTTAATGTCGACGGGCTGAAAACCGGCCATACCTCCGGCGCGGGCTTCAACCTGATTGCCTCCAGCGTCGACGGCCAGCGCCGCTTGATTGCGGTGGTCATGGGCGCGGACAGCCCAAAAGGGCGCGAGGAGCAGGCGCGCAAGTTGCTGCACTGGGGTCAACAGAACTTTGATACCGTGGAAATTCTGCGTAACGGTAAAAAAGTCGGCAGCGAGCGGGTGTGGTACGGCGATAAACAGCAGGTCGATGTGGGTACCGACCAGGATTACTGGCTGGTGCTGCCAAAAGCGGAAATGCAAAATGTGAAAGCCAAATATGTGCTGGATGCTAAAGAGCTGGACGCGCCGCTGGCGAAGCATCAGCGGGTCGGCGAAATTCAACTCTTCGATCGCGACAAAGTTATCGCTCACTGGCCGCTGGTGACTCTCGATAGCGTCGGCAAAGGCGGCTGGTTCTCACGCCTGAGCGATTACCTGCATCATAAAGGCTAAGGGCAAAAGGGCAGCCATGCGAGGCTGCTCGCATATTAAGCAGCCTCGCATGGCGACTGCCTGCCTTGTCGTTATACTGGATGTGTGAACAGTAACCTGGGGAGTGAACATGAGCTACACAGTCAAGCAGTGTGAAAAGCGCCGCATCGCCGGATTCCATCTGGTCGGGCCGTGGGACGCTACCGTTAAACAGGGGTTTGCACAGCTGTCGATGTGGGTGGATAACAAGCAGATCCGGCCGTTAGAGTGGATTTGTGTCTATTATGACAATCCCGATGAGGTGCCCGCCGAGAAACTGCGTGCGGATGTGGCGGTAACCGTTGACGATGGGTTCCAGATTCCTGCCAACAGCGAAGGGGTGAAGACCACCGAAGTACCCGCCGGCAACTACGCGGTCGCGCAGGCGCGGGTCTATAACGAAGACTTTGCCGGCAGTTGGGACATTTTTTTCGATGAGCTGTTGTCCGACACCTCTTACCAAATCGCCTTCGGACCCTGTTTTGAGATCTACCGTAACGACGGTCAGCGCGACGGTTACTGGGATATCGAGATGTTTATTCCCGTGGAAACGAAAGTTCTCTGAGCGTTATGCCCCCATAAAGAGATGTCCGGATCAAACCGGCGTCTCTTTTTTATTGAAAAGGGTGATATGCGCCACAGAAAAATCCTACAATTGCGCTTCTTTATTGTTAACCGGAGAGCGGGCCGTGCGCCGCGACAAATCACTTAGCCTTTTCGAAATCCGGCTTTACCGACACTACCGCATTGTGCACGGGGTGCGCATTGCGCTGGCGTTTATCCTGACCTTTCTGTTTATCCGCTTGCTAAATATACCGGAAGGCACCTGGCCATTAATCACCCTGGTGGTGCTGATGGGGCCGATCTCTTTTTGGGGTAACGTGGTGCCGCGCGCTTTTGAGCGCATCGGTGGAACCCTCCTCGGCGCGGCGCTGGGGCTGGTGGCACTCCGGCTTGAACAGATCTACTTGCCGGTGATGCTGCTGTGGTGTGCCGCCGCGATGTTTCTCTGCGGCTGGCTGGCGCTCGGCAAAAAGCCCTATCAGGCGCTGATTATCGGCGTCACGCTTTCGGTGGTGGTCGGCGCGCCGCCGGGTGATATGCATACCGCTCTGTGGCGCAGCGGCGATGTGCTGCTGGGTTCGCTGCTGGCGATGCTGTTTACCGGTATCTGGCCGCAGCGGGCATTTCTGCACTGGCGAATCCAGATGGCCAACTATGTGACCACCTTTAACCGCGTCTATCAGGCCGGTTTCTCGCGTAACCTGGTGGAACGACCGCGGCTGGAAAAGCACCTGCAGAAAATCCTCAGTGAGGTGGTGAAGATGCGCAGCTTAATCACCCCGGTCACCAAAGAAACCCACGTGCAGAAGGCCATCTTTGAAGCCATTCAGACCGTTAGTCGCAATATGGTGTGCATGCTGGAGCTGCAAATTAATGCGCACTGGAGCTCGCGCGCCAGCCATTTTGTGATGATCAATGCCAGTACCCTGCGCGAAACCCAGCAGATCGCCCAACAGGCGCTGCTGACCATGGCCCACGCGTTATATGAAGGCAATCCACAGCCGATTCTGGCCAATACCGCGAAACTGAACGATATCGTTGCCGAGCTGCGCCAGTTGCTCAATGAGCAGCAGAGCGATCCGCTGACGGAAACCTCTATCCATGGTTATGTCTGGCTGAGTATGGAACTGGCGCGTCAGCTGGAGCTGTTATCGCATTTAATCTGCCGCGCATTGCGCAAATAAGCGACAGACAAGCGTCGGCTACCGTCTGCTTGTTTCGATTCAGCTTGATTTGTGGTTATGATAGACAAAAGGAAAAATTATTGTCATCTGCAACCGCTTTGGGTAGGTTTGCCTTTAAGCTTGTTGCATTAACGAATCCGAATCTCACATTATCAGGGGTATCAAAATGGAAACCATTAAGCCTTCATTCCAGGACGTTCTGGAGTTTGTGCGTCTGTTCCGCCGCAAAAATAAGCTGCAACGTGAAATTCAGGACGTTGAGAAGAAGATCCGTGATAACCAGAAGCGCGTGCTGCTGCTGGACAACCTCAGTGATTACATCAAGCCGGGCATGAGCGTTGAAGCCATTCAGGGCATTATCGCCAGCATGAAAACCGACTACGAAGACCGCGTCGATGATTACATCATCAAAAACGCTGAGCTGTCGAAAGAGCGTCGCGACATCTCCAAGAAACTGAAAAGCATGGGCGAACTGAAAGCGGTTGAACCCAAAGCCGAGTAACGCCATCTGCGGTGAGAGGCGTGCCTCTCACCCTACTTCACGCCGCCTTCCACCACCTTCAATAAATAGTTTTTCGGCCAGTGCGCCGCCAGTTCACTGCTGGCAATAAACCCACAAAGACCTTCAACGTCATGACGTGCCGAGTCGAGCAACAAACCGACCACGCTGCCGCTGTGTGCCACATTCAGACCATATAAATCAAACCGCTCCACCAGATTCAGCAGGCTTAAGAAAGCCGGTTTCGGCAACAACGCCTGGCTGGCAATGGCGCTTAGCGTCGCGGCTTTGCCGAGCAGCGCCGCATCGTCCTGCGCGCAAGCCTGTTGTAGGATACGCCACGCTGTGTCGAGGGGCGCTGCATGATCCTGCAACGCCTGTTGCCGCGCCAGGCGGTGATAATCGGCGGTAGTGAGCGTGAGCGGGCTTTCCAGCAGCAATATTTCCGTGCGTGGAAGAGGGCCGCAAGGAATGCGCGTCGTCGCAGCGGTATGATCAAACAGCGTCAAACCGGCAAACAGCGTGCTGTCGGTAGGCTCAAGCGTAACGCACAGCCGTGCCAGCGTCGCTTCATCCAGTTCAAACCCAAGATGGCGGGCGGTGGCCACGGCGGTGGCGGCAATATCGGCGGTGCTGCTGGCCATCCCTTTAGCAACAGGAATGGTGGAGCGGCAATCGATACGCAGCTGGGAGGAGAGGGTAGCGGGAAGCTGCCAGTGCGCCAGTAGCTGGCGAACCATCGCGCGGGTCAGCGGACGTTCATCGGGTAAGGGTTTCCCCGTAGTGACCTCCACCTGGCTGTACCATTCCACCGGGCAGGAAACCAGCTTTTCGCCGCCCAAAATCCAGCCCTGGATAATCTCACCGCAGGATGCGGGACATGCTGCCTGCGCCACTGAACTCTCCTGGAAATTGAAAACCCGGATAGTGGCATTTCAGGTGGCGAGATGCCAGCTCCTTGTTGCCACACATAATTTTCACCGGGGCTTAATAATTCAGGGCTTGATTAATCAGGGTGAGCAATACATTGTCGTAGCGCAACAAATGCCGCGTGGTGCGACGATAAACTGCAGCGGTTTTTAATTCTCTGCGCTGCAAGCGTATTGCAGAGAAAAGTCAGACTGTTGCAGTCTGACGCTGTAGCCAACAGGTTTTGCCGCCGTTTGTGCGGTAGGGAAGGAGGTGAGAATCCTCCGCAGCCCCCGCTGCTGTGATGCTGACAACCCCGAAAATGCCACTGATCGCCAGATCGGGAAGGACGGGTGAGGATGACGCTAAGCCAGAAGACCGACCTGATGGACAATATCAACAACTTCGGTGGGAAGTGAGTTGCTCAGTAGCGTACGGTCTGTGAACCGGGCATACGCACGTCTGACCTCATCTTTCCGCCCGTCACGGGTGACAGGAATGCCAGAGAGACGCAGCGCCTTTATCCTTGCCGGAACCGGCAGCGGGTGTGGGAAAACCACCGTTACGCTGGGGCTTCTTGCTGCCTTTAAACACCGTGGCCTGCGCGTGCAGCCTTGCAAAGTCGGGCCGGATTACATCGATACCGCCTGGCACCGCGCCGTTTCCGGTGTCGCTTCGCGCAACCTCGACAGCTTTATGCTGCCTGAATCCACCCTGAATGCGCTCTTTTGCCACCACCTTGCCGCCTGCGATGTGGCGGTGATTGAAGGCGTGATGGGGCTGTATGACGGCTACGGCACAAACCCGGACTACTGCAGCAGCGCCGCATTGGCCAAACAGCTGGGCGTGCCGGTTATTCTGCTGGTCGATGGCAAAGGGGTTTCCACCTCAATTGCCGCCACAGTGCTTGGCTTTCAGCACTTCGATCCACACCTCAATATTGCCGGCGTTATCATCAACCGCGTTAGCCGCGACAGCCATTTTCAACTGCTTAAACAGGCCATTGAGCGCTACTGCGCAATCCCGGTTCTCGGTTATGTGCCCCTCTCTGCCGATATTACATTGCCGGAACGCCACCTTGGCCTGCTGACGGCGCAGGAATCCGACACCGATCCCCGACCCTGGCAGGCTTTTGCCGAACGTCTGGCGCAGACCGTCGATATCGACCAGCTTCTGGCGATAAGCCGAATAAGCCATTTACCGCCGGGGCACATGCCGACGATGCCGCAAAGTGAAGAGGGTGCCGGGCTGACGCTGGCGCTGGCTTATGATGAGGCCTTTAACTTTTACTACCCGGATAATCTCGACTTACTGGAACGCGCAGGGGTGCGGATTGTGCGTTTTAGCCCGCTGCGCGACGCGGCGTTGCCGGCGTGTCAGATGCTGTGGCTCGGCGGCGGCTATCCCGAACTGCATGCCCGCGCACTGTCTGAAAACAGTTCGATGCGACAAGCCATACGCGCCGCCCACCAGCGCGGCGTGGCGATCTACGCCGAATGCGGCGGGCTGATGTACCTTGGCGATACGCTGCGTGATGCCCAGGACGAAGTTTGGCCAATGGTTGGCGTAATTCCCGGCGACAGCCGGATGGGCAACAAGCTTACCCGTTTTGGCTACTGCGAAGCCCGTGCGCGGCAGCCGACCCTGCTGGCGGCGACGGGCGAAACCCTGCGCGGCCATGAATTCCACTACTCCGACTTTTCCCCGCGTACGGCAGCGCTGTTCGACTGTCATAAAACCCGCGATGGCGAAGTGTTAAAGCGCTGGCAGGGTGGCTGGCAGGTGGGCAACACCTTCGCCAGCTATCTGCATCTTCACTTCGCCCAACGCCCGCTGATGCTAACGCGCTGGTTTGCCGCTGCAAGGAGCACGCAATGACGCTGCTTGCCTGGGCGCTGGCATTTCTACTCGATCGTCTGCTGGGCGATCCGCCGCACTGGCCGCACCCGGTGCGCTGGATAGGCGCGCTTATCAATCTGCTGCAGCGGGCCGTGCGCCGCTGTTGCCACAGCGACCGCGCGCTGCGCATTGGCGGCGGTGTGATGTGGCTGGCGGTGGTCGGTGTCACCTGGGGCACGGCCTGGTGCGTGCTGGCGCTGGCAAATGCTATTCACCCGTGGTTCGGCTGGTGCGTGGACGTATGGATTATCTATACCGCGCTGGCGACCCGTTGCCTGGCGGATATGGCCCGGGCGGTGGAAACGCCGCTGCGGCAGGGAAAGCTGGCTGAAAGCCGCGAACAGCTAGCGTGGATCGTCGGGCGCGATACCGCGCAGCTGCAGCCGCCGCAAATCACCCGCGCGGTGGTGGAAACGGTGGCGGAGAACACCGTTGACGGTGTCATCGCGCCGCTGTTCTTTCTGCTCCTCGGCGGCGCGCCGCTGGCAATGGCTTATAAAGCGGTCAATACGCTGGATTCGATGGTCGGCTACAAGCATGAAAAGTACCGCGCCATTGGCATGGTCAGCGCCCGGCTGGACGATGTGGCTAATTTTATTCCGGCGCGCCTGAGCTGGTTGCTATTCAGCGCGGCGGCCTGGCTCTGTCGGCTGGATGCCCGCTCAGCGCTGCGTATTGGTTTTCGCGATCGTAAGCAGCACAGCAGCCCGAATTGCGCCTGGCCGGAAGGCACCGTTGCCGGCGCGCTCGGCGTACGTCTTGGCGGGCCAAACGATTACTTCGGCGAGCGCGTCGAAAAACCATGGATTGGCGATGAACAGCGCGCCATTTCGCCTGATGATATCCCGCGCACGATCCGCATGATGTGGCTGGCCGCCGTGCTGGCCCTGGCGCTGTTTGCGCTGATCCATCTCACCCTTACAGGCGCATAAGGAGAAAGAAAATGGACTATTTACACCAACCGCAGGCGATTGAAGCCAAAAGTTTTCTTATTATCGACGACATCATCAAACAGACTCGCCCCGACTACCGTTTCGCCAGCCCGCTGCATGAAGCGGTGATCAAACGCGTGATTCACACCACCGCCGATTTCGACTGGCTCGATATTTTGTATTTTTCACCCGATGCGCTGGATCGCCTCTGCGCCGCCATTAAACAGGGCTGTACGCTCTATACCGATACCACCATGGCCCTTTCCGGGATTAATAAAACGTTGCTGGCACAGTTTGGCGGCGAAGTGCGCTGCTATATCAGCGACCTGCGGGTGGTGCGTAGAGCGAAAGCCGATGGCATTACCCGCTCGATGGCGGCGGTGGATCTGGCGCTGGGGGAAGAGGGGCGCAAAGTGTTTGTATTTGGTAATGCGCCGACCGCGCTGTTTCGCCTGCTGGAAGACAACACGGCGGTAGAAGGTGTCGTGGGCGTACCGGTTGGTTTTGTCGGCGCGGCAGAGTCAAAAGATGCCCTGGTCGAGAGCGGGCTTCCGGCGATTGCCGCGCGCGGGCGCAAGGGCGGCAGTAACGTCGCGGCGGCGATTATCAATGCGCTGCTTTACAGCCTGCGGAAGGCGCAATGAGCGAGCCAACCGCCATGGAGCCGGTGTGGCACAACGGCAAAGCGCTGCGTAAAGGCTATACCACCGGATCCTGCGCTACCGCAGCGGCAAAAGTCGCCGCGCTGATGGTGTTGCGCCAGCATCTGATCCATCAGGTATCGATTGTCACCCCCTCGGGCGTCACGCTGCACCTCAACGTCGAATGCCCGCATGTGACAGTGCAGCAGGCCGTTGCCGCTATCCGCAAAGACGGGGGCGATGATGTCGATGCCACCCACGGAATGCTGATTTTTGCCCGCGTCACGCTCAATGAAAATGGCGCTATCACCCTGCGCGGCGGCGAAGGCGTCGGTACCGTAACCCGCAAAGGCATTGGCCTGGCGGTGGGAGAAGCGGCGATCAATCGCACGCCGCGCCAGACTATTGAAGCTGCCGTACGGGAAGCGATTGGCCCGACGCGCGGCGCAGAGGTCGAAATTTTTGCCCCGGAAGGGGAAGAACGGGCGAAAAAAACCTATAACGGCAGGCTCGGTATTATCGGCGGGATCTCGATTATCGGCACCACCGGCATTGTGACCCCGATGTCGGAAGAGAGCTGGAAACGCTCGCTGGCCTTAGAGCTGGAGCAAAAACGCGCCGCCGGGCTGGATCGCGTGGTGCTGGTGCCCGGCAATCACGGCGAGCGTTTTGTGCGCGAGCAGCTCGCCGTCAGCGGTGAAGTCGTGGTGACAATGAGTAACTTTGTCGGCTACATGATTGATGAAGCGGTACGCCTCGGTTACCGACAGATTGTGCTGGTCGGCCATCCCGGCAAGCTGGTGAAAATCGCCGCCGGGATCTTTCATACCCACAGCCATATTGCCGACGGGCGCATGGAGACGCTGGTCGCCCATCTGGCGCTGCTCGGCGCACCCCACGCGCTGTTAGTGGCCGTTAGCGAATGCGCCACCACCGAAGCGGCAATGGAGCATATCGACGCCGCCGGTTTCAGCCACCTGTATAACCACCTGGCAACGCGCATTTGCCAGCGTATCGCGCAGCGGCTGCGTTTTACACAAAACCTACCCCAGTGCGATGCCGTGCTGTTCTCCTTTGATAACAAAGTGCTGGGGGCGAATCGCCCTCTGGCGACGATTGCCGGGGATCTGCAATGTTAACCGTCGCCGGAATGGGGCCGGGCAACCTGGCGCTGATAACGCCGCAGGCGCTGGAAGCAGTGGCGCAGGCAGACGTGCTGGTAGGTGCAAAACGCCATCTGGCGCAGTTTGCCAGCTTCGCGGGGGAAGTGCGGGTGCTGGATGCGGATATCCCCGCGCTGCTGACCTGGCTTGAAAACCAACGTGCGCGCAAGGTCGTGGTGCTGGCTTCCGGCGACCCGCTGTTTTACGGCATCGGTACGCGGCTGGTGGCGCACTTCGGCCTTGACGCGTTACGCATTATTCCCGGTATCAGCGCCGTGCAGTATCTCTGCGCGCGCACCGGCATCGATATGAATGATATCTGGCTCACCAGCAGCCACGGGCGCGAGGTCGATTTCGATGCGCTGGCACGCGCCAGCAAGGTGGCGATGGTGACGGATAAACAGTGCGGGCCAAAAGCCATTGCCGAGGCGTTAATCGCCCGCGGGGCAGAACAGTGCTGGCTGGTGATAGGCGAAAACTTAAGTTTGGACAACGAGCGTATTCACCGGTTGCGCCCGGCGCAGGTGCAGGCGCATTACGAGATGAATGTGGTGGTGATCCTTAATGAAAGATGAGTGGTTTATTCGTGGCGAAAAGGTGCCGATGACCAAAGAAGCGGTGCGCGCGCTGGCGCTGTCGAAGCTGGCGCTGCATGACGCCCGCCATCTGATTGATGTTGGTGCCGGCACCGGCAGCGTGAGCATTGAGGCGGCGCTGGCCAACCCGCAATTACAGGTGACGGCAATTGAGCGCAATCCGGCGGCCCTTGGCTTGCTGGAGGAGAACTGCCAGCGGTTTGCCTGTCGCAATATCACGCTGCTGCCTGGCGCAGCCCCCCTGTTTATTGAACGTTCTGCGGATGCGGTATTTATGGGCGGCAGCGGCGGTCATCTGACGCAGCTTATCGACTGGTCGCTGGCACAGCTCAATCCCGGCGGACGGCTGGTAATGACCTTTATCCTGCAGGAAAACCTTAGCGCAGCGCTCAGCCACTTGACGTGTAGCCCGGTGACGGCGCTGGAGTGCCAGCAGCTGCAGGTCTCTGTGCTGACCGCCCTTGGCAGCGGTCACTACTTCAAACCCCATAATCCTGTTTTTTTGCTGTCTTGTGAAAAGGAGCACCCTCATGGATGACAATATCGCGGAGCAAACCGTCTGGTTTGTAGGTGCCGGGCCGGGCGACACGGAACTGATCACCCTGAAAGGGTATCGCCTGTTGCAACAGGCGCAGGTGGTTATCTACGCCGGTTCACTTATCAATACCGAACTGCTGGAGTACTGCCCACCCGAGGCGCAGTGTCATGACAGCGCAGAGTTGCATCTCGAACAAATCATCGACCTGATGCAGGCGGGCGTTGAAGCCGGAAAAGTGGTGGTACGCCTGCAAACCGGCGATGTCTCGCTTTACGGTTCGGTACGCGAGCAGGGAGAAGCCTTAACCCGTCGCGGCATTGCCTGGCAGGTGGTACCCGGCGTAAGCGCGTTTCTCGGCGCGGCGGCGGAACTGGGCGTGGAATACACCGTGCCGGAGGTGTCGCAAAGCCTGATTATCACCCGCCTCGAAGGGCGCACGCCGGTGCCGGAACGTGAAAAGCTGGAAGCGTTCGCCCGCCATCAGACTTCAATGGCCATTTACCTCTCGGTACAGCGCATTCACCGCGTGGCAGAACGCTTAATTGACGGCGGTTACCCGGCCACCACGCCGGTTGCGGTTATTTATAAAGCGACCTGGCCGGAAAGCCAGACGGTGCGCGGCACGCTGGCGGATATTGCCGATAAGGTGCGCGACGCCGGGATCCGCAAAACGGCGCTGATCCTCGTCGGCGCGTTCCTCGGCGAGGAGTATCACTACTCCCGGCTCTATGCGGCAGATTTTAGTCATGAATACCGTAAAGCCTGAGTCCATCGCGCTGTTTTGCCTGACGCCGGGCGGCGTCGCGCTGGCGGCGCGTCTGCGCGCGGTGCTGCCGCTAACCTGCTACACCAGCGAGGCGCTGCTCACCGAGGGGTTTCAACCCTTCCAGGGGAGTTTTGCGCAAACTCTGCGTCACGCATTCAGTTGTTTTTCGGCACTGATCGTGATTGGTGCGACCGGTATTGTGGTACGCAGCCTCGCGCCGCTGCTGCAGGATAAGTTTCACGATCCGGCGGTGATCGTCATGGATGAGCGCGGGCAGCATGTGATCAGCCTGCTTTCCGGTCATCACGGTGGCGCAAATGCGCTGACCCGTTATCTCGCGGGCCTGCTGGGGGCCGATCCGGTGATCACCACCGCCACCGATGTCAACGAACTGGCGGCGCTGGATATGCTGGCCATTGAGCTTGATGCGCGCATGGAAAATTTTCGTGCGGCGGTGAAAAAGATAAACCAGATGCTGGTGAGCGGTAAACGCGTTGGCCTGTGGGGCGAGGCGGCGCTGCGCGAGGCGTTAGGGCAATGCGATACCCGCGGTTTTATTGCGGTGGAAAGCCTTGCGGCATTGCCAGAACTCGACGCGCTGATTTGCGTCACTCTGCAAGCCGCGCTGCCGCCGTTGCCCGTACCGGTTTTCAAGCTGGTGCCAAAACGCATCGTGGCGGGGATCGGCTGTCGGCGCGACACGCCTTCTGCGCTGCTCTGTGCGCTGTTGCGCCAGCAGTTGCAAACAGAAGGTCTCGATCCGCTTGCCCTTAGCGCCATCGGCAGCATTAGCCTTAAGCGCGATGAGCCAGGGCTAATCCAACTGGCGCAGAGCCTGGCGTTGCCGTTTGAGGTATTTAGCGCCGAAGCGCTGCGAGCGCATGAACACCATTTTCCCGTCTCGGCGTTTGTGCGCCAGATTACCGACGTTGGCAGCGTTTCCGGCCCGGCGGCCTGGTTAATGAGCGGGGGGCAACTGATTGGCGAAACCCTGCGCGAACAGGGCGTAACCATCACTTTAGGAGTTTCACACAGATGTTAACGGTAATCGGGATTGGCCCCGGCTCACAGGCGATGATGACCATGGAAGCCGTTGAAGCGCTGCAGGCGGCAGAGATTGTGGTGGGTTACAAAACCTACACCCATCTGGTGAAAGCCTTTACCGGCGATAAACAGGTGATCAAAACCGGCATGTGCAAAGAGATCGAGCGCTGCCAGGCGGCGATTGAACTGGCGCAGGCGGGGCACAATGTCGCGCTGATCAGCAGCGGCGACGCCGGGATCTACGGCATGGCCGGGCTGGTGCTGGAATTGGTGGGCAAACAGCAGCTGGATGTTGAAGTACGGCTGATACCGGGCATGACCGCCAGTATCGCCGCCGCCGCGCTGCTCGGCGCGCCGCTGATGCATGACTTTTGCCATATCAGCCTCAGCGACTTAATGACGCCGTGGTCGGTGATTGAAAAACGTATTATTGCCGCAGGCGAGGCGGATTTCGTTATCTGCTTCTATAACCCGCGCAGCCGGGGGCGCGAAGGCCATCTGGCGCGCGCCTTTGAACTGCTCGCCGCCAGCAAGCGCGCCGACACGCCGGTGGGCGTTGTCAAATCCGCCGGACGTAAGAAAGAGGAAAAATGGCTCACCACTCTCGGTGAGATGGATTTTGCATCCGTCGACATGACCAGCCTGGTGATTGTCGGTAACCGCGCCACCTACGTGCAAAACGGCCTGATGATCACTCCCAGGGGCTACACACTGTGACGGCGGGTGAGGTGCTGGTGATTGGCGGTACTGGCGATGCGCGGCAGGTTTGCCAGCAGCTCGACGCCGCCGGTGTGCCTTACACCTTATCGGTGGCGACGCCGACGGGACAACAACTGGCGGGCAATATTCAAGGTCGGGTACGCTGCGGACGGCTGGAGGCCGATGAGATGGCGGCGTGGCTGCAGGAAAATAACACGCGCTGGGTGATTGATGCCTCTCACCCCTATGCCGAGATCGTCAGCCGCAATATCGCCGCGGCCTGCGCGCAGGCACAGGTGTTACTCAGCCGCTATCAGCGTCCTGAGCAAATGCCCGAGCTGACCCATCCGTTACTGTTTTATGTCGCCACGCTGGAAGAGGCCTGCGCCACAGCGCAAGCGTTGGGGGAACGTATTCTGCTGACCACCGGCAGCAAAGATCTGCCGCGCTGGCGTGCGGGACTGGCGGGTAAAACCCTGCTGGCGCGCGTGCTGCCGGTGGCGGAGGTGATTGCTCAATGCACCGAACTTGGCTTCGGCGTGGGGGACATTTTCGCCCTCTGCGGCCCGTTCAGCGCTGAATTTAACGCCGCGTTTTATCGCCAGTACCGGGTTGAGGTGATGATCACCAAAGCCTCCGGCGCAGAGGGTGGCTATGTGGAAAAAATCGCCCCCGCGCTGGAAGCGAACATTCCGTGCATTGTTATTGCCCGCCCGCAACCTGTGGTGACGGGAGAGGAATTACTCAACGGTCAGGATGCCTTCGCCATGCGGTTGCAGCGCTGGCTGGCGGCGCAGTAAGGAGAGAGAGATGAAAAAAGCCCTGTTGGTCGTTAGCTTCGGTACCAGCTATCACGACACCCGTGAAAAGAACATTGCCGCCTGCGAGCAGGAACTGGCGGCCAGTTGCCCGGATCGGACCCTGTTTCGCGCCTTCACCTCTGGCATGATCATTCGCAAGCTAAAACAGCGCGATAATCTGCACATCGATACGCCGCTGGAAGCACTACAAAAGCTGGCAGAACTGGGGTATCAGGATGTGGCCATCCAGTCGCTGCACATTATTAACGGCGACGAATACGACAAACTGGTACGGGAAGCGCAAAGCCTGCGGCCGCTGTTTAAACGGCTGGTCATTGGCGCGCCGCTGCTTTCCCGTCATGGGGATTACCAGCAGTTGATGCAGGCCCTGGCAAGCCAGATGCCGCCGGTTGCCGCAGATGAACGCGTGGTGTTTATGGGGCACGGTACCAGCCATCACGCCTTTGCGGCGTATGCCTGTTTAGACCATATGATGACGGCGCAGCGCTTTCCGGCGCGGGTCGGCGCGGTAGAGAGTTACCCGGAAATCAATCTCGTTATCGAAAGTCTGCGTCAGGAAGGGGTAAAAGCGGTGCATCTGATGCCGCTGATGCTGGTAGCAGGCGATCATGCGATTAATGATATGGCCTCGGACGACGACGATTCATGGAAAATGCAGTTTGCGCAGGCCGGTATTAGCGCCACGCCGTGGCTGCAGGGGTTAGGTGAAAACGCCGCGATTCGCGCGATGTTCGTTGCGCATTTACAACAGGCGTTAAGCCAGCAACTGGAGGTGGCGGCATGAGTGGGAAACTGTATGCCATCAGTACCGGGCCGGGGGCGGCGGATCTGATTACCGTGCGCGGTGCACGTATTCTTGGCCAGCTCGATGTGCTGTATGCTCCGGCCGGACGTAAAGGCGGCGATAGCCTGGCGCTGTCGATTGTGCGGGAATATATCACGGATAAAACTGAAGTGCGCTGCTGCCATTTTCCCATGAGTGCCGACAGTGAAACCAAAGAAGCGGTGTGGGATGAGGTCGCTTGCGCGCTGACGGCGGAGGTGCAGGCCGGTAAGCAGGTCGGTTTTATTACCCTGGGCGATGGGATGTTATTCAGCACCTGGGTGTTTTTGCTGCAACGCCTGCCGGACCCGCAATCCATTGAGATTATCCCCGGCGTGACTTCGTTTGCCGCCATTGCCGCGCGCACGCAGATGCCGCTGGCGATGGAGCAACAGTCGCTGGCGGTTATCTCCTGTACGGCGCCGGAAAACGATATCCGCCAGGCGCTGCGCCAGCACGACAGCCTGGTGCTGATGAAAGTATATGGTCGTTTCCCGCGCATCAAAGCCTTGCTGGATGAAGCGGGGCTGCTGGACCATGCCCTGATGATGGCGGAAGCGACGCTGCCGGGTGAAGCCTGCTGGCGGCAACTTCGTGACGTGCCGGATGCTCAGCCTTTACCCTATTTTTCCACCATCGTGGTGAATAAGCAGTGGCAGCAGGAATGAATTTCGTCTCTGACATTCTTGATGCTTGTTCCGGCGCGGGTAGAAAAGAGAGAATGCCTGTTTACCCGCAATACGGGATTAAGGGGGCGCGATGACGCTGGCCGTTATGCTACAGGGCACCGCATCGGACGTGGGGAAAAGCGTGCTGGTGGCGGGGTTGTGCCGCATTTTTTCTCAGGACGGATATAAAACCGCGCCGTTTAAAGCGCAAAACATGGCCCTCAACTCCGGCATTACCTCAGAAGGCCTGGAGATGGGGCGCGCGCAAATCTTTCAGGCCCAGGCGGCGGGTATCGAACCGGATGTGCGCATGAACCCGGTGTTGCTCAAACCCACCAGCGATCGTAAAGCGCAGGTGGTATTAATGGGCAAAGTCGCCACCGATATGGACGCCGTCAGTTACCACGACTATAAACCGCGGCTGCGCGAGCAGATTACCGGCGTTTACCAGAGCCTGGCGCAGGAGTATGAGGTGATTGTGCTGGAAGGGGCGGGTAGCCCGGCGGAGATCAACCTGCGGGACCGGGATATCGTCAACATGGGCATGGCGGAGATGGCGGGTTGTCCGGTAATTCTGGTGGCTGATATTGACCGGGGCGGCGTATTTGCCGCCATCTACGGCACGCTGGCGCTGCTTCAGCCCCATGAGCGCTGGCGGGTCAAAGGGGTGATCATCAATAAGTTTCGCGGCGACGTGGCGCTTCTCACGCCCGGCCTTGAGCAGATTGAAGCCCTGACCGGCGTGCCGGTGATCGGTGTGATGCCGTGGCTGGAAGTGGATCTGGAAGAGGAAGATGGCGTAGCGTTGCAGCGCGGCAAATATCAGCGTAGCGGCGAGCGGGCGCTGGATATCGCCGTGGTCCAGTTGCCGCATATTGCCAATTTCACCGACCTCAACGCGCTGGCGGCGCAGCCGGATGTGCGGGTGCGCTATGTACGTTCGCCCGATGCATTGCCGGGTGCGGATTTGGTTATTCTGCCGGGGAGTAAAAACACCTTAAGCGATCTCAACTGGCTGCGGGAAAGTGGCCTGGCGCAGGGCGTGCTGCTCTCTCAAAGCGCGGGCGTGCCGGTTATCGGTATCTGCGGGGGTTATCAGATGCTCGGTGAGACGATTATCGATGAAGTGGAATCCGGGCTGGGCACACAGCCGGGGCTGGGTCTGCTCAATACGGTGACCCGTTTCGCCCGGGAAAAAACCACCACGCAGGTTGACGCCAGCTTACAAGCGCCGCTGCCGGGCTGGCTGGCGAACTGCGGCGGGCTGGCGCTTCGCGGGTATGAAATTCATATGGGCGAAACGACGCGCGCGCCAGGATGCCGGGCGGCGCTGTGGCTGCATAAAGGCGGAACACGGGTGGCGGATGGTGCCGTCAGTGACGATGGCCTGGTGTTTGGCACTTATCTGCATGGCCTCTTTGACAGCGATACTTTTACCCGCACGCTGCTCAACGGGCTGCGCCAGCGCAAAGGTCTGCCGCCGCTGGATGTGAGCGTTGAGTATGCGCAGTACAAAACGCAGCAGTTTGATCTTCTCGCCGACGCTATGCGCCAGCATATCGACATCGACTTTATTTATCGCACCATGCAGCAACATCAGGAGCCAGCATGTTAACCCTTGTTACCGGCGGCGCGCGCAGCGGCAAAAGCCGCCATGCAGAGTCACTGGTCGCGGATGCCAAAACGGTACTCTATATCGCCACCTCGCAAATTTTTGATGATGAAATGGCCGCGCGTGTTGCGCACCATCGCACCGGTCGCCCGCAACACTGGCGCACGGAAGAGCGCTGGCAGCAGCTCTCCACGCTGATTACCCCGGATAACAATCCCGAGGAAGCGGTATTGTTGGAGTGCGTGACAACCCTAATCACCAATCTGCTGTTTGCCTACGGCGGCGACAGGGATCCCGATAGTTGGGATTTCGCCGCCCTTGAAGTGCGAATTGAACAAGACATTGAGCAGTTGATAGCTGCCTGTGCGGCATGTCCCTCGCCGGTGGTGCTGGTGACCAATGAAGTCGGGATGGGAATTGTGCCGGAAAACCGTCTGGCGCGGCATTTTCGCGATATCGCCGGGCGCGTTAATCAGCGGCTGGCGCAGGCGGCGGATCACGTCTGGCTGGTGGTGTCGGGGATTGGAGTGAAAATTAAATGATTAAGCTGTTCTTTGCCACCTTGTCTTTTATTAGCCGTATACCGGTACCTGAGCGCTGCATGCGCGGGCTGGATGTAGCGGATTACGCGCGCGGCATTGTCACCTTTCCGCTGGTCGGGCTACTGCTCGGCGCAATAAGCGGCGTGGTGCTACTGGTGCTGCAGCCCTGGTGCGGCGTGCCGCTGGCGGCGCTGTTTACGGTGCTGGCGCTGGCGCTGCTAACGGGTGGATTTCATCTTGATGGCCTGGCGGATACCTGCGACGGCGTCTTTTCCGCGCGGCGACGCGAGCGGATGCTGGAGATCATGCGCGACAGCCGCCTCGGCACCCATGGCGGGCTGGCGCTGGTATTTGTGGTGGTCGCTAAAATTCTGCTTATCAGCGAACTGCAGCTGCGCGGCGTGCCTATGGTGGCGGCGCTGGCCGCAGCCTGCGCCGTCGGGCGCGGCAGTTGCGTGCTGCTGATGTTTGGTCATCGCTACGCCCGCGAAGAGGGATTAGGCAATCTTTTTATTGGCGAGATTTCCGCTCGCGACACGGGGGTAACGCTGGTGATTAGCGCACTGCTGGCCCTCGCGCTTCTCGGTATGAAAGGCATCATTGCCTGGCTTGCGACTCTGCTGGCGGTTTTCCTGCTCGGGCAACGGCTTAAACGCACCCTTGGCGGGCAAACCGGCGATACGCTGGGTGCGGCGATTGAAATTGGCGAACTGATCTTCCTTCTGGCGCTGCTCTGAACAGCCCGCAATATAACGAGAAATACCATGCAGACATTGACGACTTTACTGGCAAGTATTCCGGCACCCGATGACGTGGCGATGGCGCAGGCGCAGCTTCATCTCGATGGCTTACTCAAGCCGGTGGGCAGCCTGGGGCGCCTTGAATCCCTGGCGGTGCAGCTGGCGGGGATGCCGGGGCTAAAGGGCAGGATGCAGTGCGGCGAAAAAGCGATTGTGGTGCTGTGCGCCGATCATGGCGTCTGGCACGAAGGGGTCACGGTTTCGCCACAAATTGTCACCGCTATTCAGGCGGCCAATATGCTGCAAGGAAACACCGGCGTTTGCGTGCTGGCGGCGCAGGCCGGGGCCAAAGTGCATGTGCTGGATGTGGGTATTGATGCCGATCCGATCCCGGGGTTGGTCAATATGAAGGTCGCCCGCGGCAGCGGCAATATCGCCCGTGGTCCGGCAATGAGCCTTGAGCAAGCCGAAGGGTTGCTGCTGGAGACGATAAAATATACCCGCGAACTTGCCGCGCAGGGCGTGACGCTGTTTGGCGTTGGCGAACTGGGAATGGCGAATACCACGCCGGCGGCGGCGATGGTGAGTGTGCTGACGGGCGAAGCGCCGGAAGCGGTAGTGGGGATCGGCGCGAATCTGCCGGAAAATTTACTCGGACATAAAGCGCAGGTAGTGCGTAACGCCATTGCCGTTAACCAGCCAGATCCGGCGAATGGGATTGACGTACTGGCAAAGGTCGGCGGCTACGATCTGCTGGGCATGGCCGGGGTGATGCTCGGCGCGGCTTCATGTGGTTTGCCGGTGGTGCTCGATGGATTCCTCTCTTACGCCTCAGCGCTGGCCGCATGCCGCATTGCGCCGCAGGTGAAGCCCTATTTAATTCCTTCCCATCTCTCGGCAGAAAAGGGCGCGCGCATTGCGCTGCAACATTTAGGCCTTGAGCCGTATCTCAATATGGGAATGCGACTGGGAGAGGGCAGCGGTGCGGCGCTGGCGATGCAGCTGGTGGATGCCGCCTGCGCGGTTTACACCAAAATGGGCACGCTGGCGGCGAGTAATATTACCCTGCCGGAAACAAAATAACGCGCGCTTACTGCCTTTTTTGCATCGCCTGCAACAGCGTATCCAGCAGGCCTGGAAAACAGGCGTCCAGATCGTCACGACGCAGGGAGATCATATTTTCCCGGCCCTGCGGGCGCTGCCACACCACGCCGCTATCGCGCAGTACGCGCCAGTGATGGGTCATGGTCGATTTTGCCACCTCTTCCGGGCGCAGGGCGTTACAGCTCAGCTCGCAGCCGTCCGCAAGGCGCTTGATCATTGCCAGGCGCAGGGGATTGCCCAGCGCAAAAAGCACATTTTCAAGGCGAAACTGCTCACGTTCGGGGTGGTTGGCGATCATATATTTCCTGTCTCAATGGGCGTTCTGCCAGCTCGATCCCAGGCTCAACGGCCTGCGGGCCGGTACTATACGCAAAGTGCGCCACTAACGCCACGACCTCACTCACCAGGCGACCTATCGTAAGAATAGCAAAAATAGTTCGAATATACTCGTACAGTTGTACTATCATTGATGCCGTGAATGAATAGCGGCCAATTCCGGCCGCGTGCAAAAAGTCAACAGACTAAGGACGCATCATGCCCCGACCCATTCCTCTCGAACGTTATCGCAACATCGGTATCTCCGCGCATATCGATGCCGGTAAAACCACCACTACCGAGCGCATCCTCTTTTACACCGGGATGAGCCACAAACTGGGTGAAGTACACGATGGCGCGGCAACCACTGACTGGATGGAGCAGGAGCAGGAGCGCGGTATTACCATTACTTCGGCGGCGGTCAGCTGCTTCTGGCCCGGGATGGACCGGGGTTTTGAGCCGCACCGCATCAACATTATCGACACCCCCGGGCACGTCGATTTCACCATTGAGGTGGAGCGTTCCATGCGCGTGCTTGACGGTGCGGTGATGGTGTATGACTCGGTGGGCGGCGTTCAGCCCCAGTCGGAAACCGTCTGGCGTCAGGCCAATAAATATCACGTGCCACGTCTTGCCTTCGTCAACAAGATGGATCGCCCCGGCGCGGATTTCTTCCGCGTGGTGCAGATGATGATCGATCGCCTGAAAGCCAACCCGGTGCCAATTGTTATCCCGATTGGTGCGGAAGAGCACTTCACCGGCGTGGTGGATCTGATCAAGATGCGCGAAATTATCTGGGATGATGCCACGCAAGGGATGTCCTTTAGCTACGCTCCGGTGCCCGACGAGCTAATGGCAACGGCGCAGAAGTGGCGTGAAAAAATGATCTCGGCGGCGGCGGAAGCCAGCGACGAGTTGATGGATAAATACCTGGAAACCGGTTCGCTGGACGAAGCGGAAATTATTGCCGGGCTGCGTAAACGCACGGTTGCCGGTGAGATCCAGCCGATGCTCTGCGGCAGCGCTTTTAAAAACAAAGGCGTGCAGCGCATGCTCGACGCGGTGGTCGAACTGATGCCGTCGCCGCTGGATATTCCGGCGATTCAGGGCGTGGATGAGAAAGGGCAACCGGCGCAGCGTCATGCTGATGACAACGAACCTTTCTCGGCGCTGGCGTTCAAGCTGATGACCGACCCCTATGTCGGCCAGTTGACCTTTATCCGCGTTTACTCCGGGGTGCTGAAAAAAGGCGATGCGGTGTTTAACCCGGTAAAAGGTAAGAAGGAGCGCATCGGGCGTATTGTGCAGATGCATGCCAACGATCGCCATGAAGTGGATGAGCTGCGCGCCGGGGATATTGCCGCCTGTGTCGGTCTGAAAGATGTCACCACCGGCGACACCTTAACGGACCCGAATGCGGTGATTACGCTGGAACGGATGGAGTTCCCGGAGCCGGTGATTTCACTGGCGATCGAGCCGAAAACCAAAGCGGACCAGGAGAAAATGGGTATCGCGCTGCAGCGTCTGGCATCGGAAGATCCGTCGTTTCGCCTGCACACCGATGAGGAGTCCGGCCAAACGATTATTTCCGGTATGGGCGAGCTGCATCTGGAGATCATCGTTGACCGCATGAAACGGGAATTTGGCGTTGAGGCGAATATCGGTCGACCGCAGGTGACCTACCGCGAAACCTTGCGCAAGACTGTCAAAGAGGTTGAAGGCAAGTTTGTGCGTCAGTCCGGCGGTAAAGGGCAGTACGGCCATGTGGTGCTGACCCTTGAACCGCTGGAGCCGGGCAGCGGCTTTGTCTTTGAAGACGCGACCAAAGGCGGCGTGGTGCCGCGCGAGTACATTCCTTCGGTGGAAAAAGGACTGCGCGAAGCCATCAACAGCGGCGTGCTGGCGGGCTACCCGGTGGTCGATGTGAAAGCCACGCTGACATTCGGTTCTTATCACGATGTCGACTCGTCGGAGCTGGCCTTCCGTATGGCGGCGATCTTTGGTTTTAAAGAGGGCGCGCGCAGAGCGGATCCGGCAATCCTTGAACCGGTGATGCATGTCGAGGTGGAAACGCCGGAAGAGTACGCCGGTAACATTATGGGCGATCTCTCTTCCCGTCGCGGAATGGTGCAGGGGATGGAAGAGCGGTTCGGCAGCCAGATTATCCGCGCCGATGTGCCGCTGGCAGAGATGTTTGGTTACTCCACCACGCTGCGATCCATGTCGCAAGGCCGCGCGACTTACAGCATGGAGTTCCATCACTATGCGCAGGCACCGAATAACGTCGCGGAAGCGATTATTGCCAGCCGTGCCAAAGGCTGAACATAATCTCCAACGCTTACAGGTAATAGGCGTATACGTGTGCACTGATTTACGCGCTATTCGATTGGCGAGACCGACAAGATCACTTGATTTAGCACGGCAAGTGCAAATTCCAGCATGACTAAACGCCCCGCGAAATGATCCTCGCGGGGCGTTTTTCTTATTTGCGCATTACCTGTTGCAGGTTACTTAGAGCTTTTGTGAACTCTCCATCGGGAAGAGTCCGTGGGTAGAGGAAGCGAATCACGTTGCCGTACTGGCCGCAGGTCCGCAGTAACACTCCTTGCGCCAGCGCTTGTTATTGGATCAGCTGCGCGCTGGCCAGCAAAGCCTGGGAGTCGTAATTCGCCGCGCCGGCATTGCCAACATAGGGTAATGCCGGAGGCAGGATTACACCGCCAGATTTACAAACCCTCGGAATTCGCACGGCGTGCAGAGAAAAAGTCGTAAAGGGAACTATGATTAGGCGATACCCGTTGCGCCTGAGGAAAAGAGGATGCGCTGCGTTACACTTCTGTGCTGTTTTGCTTTACTCTGCGCCCACCGCGCGCTGGCCATAAGCTATCCGCTGCCGCCGGAAGGTAGCCGACTGGTGGGCAGCCCGTTGACCATTACCGTTGAGCAAGGGAACAGGTTACCGCTGGAAGCCTTTGCCGCAAAATATGGTCAGGGGCTAAGTAATATGCTTGAAGCCAATCCCGATGTGGACCCGTTTTTACCGAAAGCCGGTTCGCAACTGGTTATCCCGCAGCAGGTCATACTACCTGCAACAGTTCGCGAAGGTATTGTGATAAACGTGGCGGAAATGCGCCTCTACTATTACCCGCCAGAGGGGAATACCGTTGAGATCTTGCCTATTGGCATCGGTCAGGCCGGACGCGAAACGCCCCGCAACTGGGTGACCAAGGTCGAGCGGAAGCAGAAAGGGCCCACCTGGACGCCGACCCTCAACACGCGAAAAGTGTATGAAAAAGAGGGCAAAACGCTGCCCGCCTTTGTCCCTGCGGGGCCGGATAACCCGATGGGTCTCTATTCCATCTATATTGGCAAGCTGTATGCCATTCATGGGACTAACGCCGATTTTGGTATCGGGCTGCGCGTCAGCCAGGGCTGCATCCGCTTACGCAATAACGATATTAAATATCTCTTCGATACGGTTCCCGTGGGTACGCGAGTGCAGATCATCGATCAGGCGGTCAAAATCACCACCGAGCCGGACGGCACTAGCTGGGTAGAAGTTCACGAACCTTTGTCGCGCAATCGCGCCGAGTTTGAGTCGAGCAATAAAGTCCCGCTGCCCGCCACGCCGGAGCTTAGCGCGTTGATGAAAGGGGGAAGTATCAATGCCAGCCGCGCCACTCAGGCGCTGGAGCGCCGTTCCGGGATGCCCGTCAATCTCAGCCTGATGGACGGAAATAACCTGATTCAAAAACAGTCTCTCTAGCAGAGTTAGTCAATTAATTTGAACCCTTCGGTGAACCGATCGGTATTTATTCTTATTTTCTCGGGCGTAAAGTAGTCATCATCCTGAACGGTGCACGCATCCCGTTCGCTGATTATTTCTGAACAACAGGACAGCCACGCCATGAAGAAGATCGGATTTTTATCATTTGGTCACTGGACCCCTTCACCGCAGTCCGCCACCCGCTCGGCGGCGGATACCTTACTGCAATCTATCGATCTGGCGGTTGCCGCAGAAGAACTTGGCGCGGACGGCGCTTATTTCCGCGTTCACCACTTTGCCCGTCAGCTCAGCTCACCCTTCCCGTTGCTGGCGGCGATTGGTGCAAAGACACAAAAAATTGAGATCGGCACCGGCGTGATTGATATGCGCTACGAAAACCCGCTCTATATGGCGGAAGAGGCCAGTGCGGCAGATTTGATATCAGGCGGACGCTTACAGCTCGGCATTAGCCGCGGCTCCCCGGAGCAGGTAATTGATGGCTGGCGCTATTTCGGTTATCAGCCAGCCGAAGGGGAAACGGATGCGGAGATGGCGCGCCATCATACGGAGACGTTTCTTGATGTGCTGCGTGGCGAAGGCTTTGCCAAACCCAACCCGCAACCGATGTTTCCGAATCCGCCTGGCCTTCTGCGTCTGGAGCCGTGGTCGGCAGGATTGCGCGAACGCATCTGGTGGGGCGCAGGTTCCAATGCTACCGCGGTGTGGGCGGCAAAACTGGGAATGAATCTGCAAAGCTCGACGCTGAAAGATGACGAAACCGGCGAGCCGTTCCATATTCAGCAGGCGCAGCAAATTCGAGCCTACCGCGAAGCCTGGCAAGCGGCAGGGCACCAGCGTACGCCGCGCGTCTCGGTGAGCCGTAGCATTTTCGCCCTGATGGACGATCGTGACCGTGCGTATTTTGGCGCCAGCCGCGACGATAGCGATAAAATCGGCTTCCTTGATGAAAAAACCCGTGCCGTCTTTGGCCGGAGCTATGCGGCAGAGCCGGAAAAGTTAATAGAACAGCTTAAACAGGATCAGGCTATCGCCGAAGCGGATACGCTACTGCTGACGGTCCCGAACCAGTTGGGCGTCGAGTATAATGCGCATGTTATCGAGTCGATTCTGAAACATATCGCTCCGGCAATGGGCTGGCGGGATTGATTTGCAACGTAAGGGTAAAAGCTTCTGCGTGATGAAATGATCCTCTGAATTCGAACCGCGCGTATTTAAGCCTGCGTACTGACGCAGGCTTTTCCTGCTTGCTGTCTCTGTCGCTGGCCCTCCGGGGTGCTTTTCGCTGGCAAAATTTATCCACGACATACCATCCAAAACATGGTCTGAACGGGCATTGTGTTTTACACTGCGCGCTGCAAAAATTGAGTAATTGATGATTAAGTAGGCGGTAATGGCGATGAACGGCAAGATCACAACCTGGTTTAAAGAGAAAGGCTTTGGATTTATCAAAGATGAAAACGGTGAAAACCGCTATTTTCATGTGATTAAGGTCGCCAACCCGGAACTTATCAAGAAAGATGCGGCGGTCACTTTCGAACCCACCACCAATAACAAAGGGCTTTCAGCCTATGCGGTGAAAGTGCTCCCGGAAAGTAAGTACATTTTTATTGCTGGTGAACGCATCAAACTCACCTCGATTAAATCTTACCTGGTTTATAGCGAAGAAGTGCCTGCCGACACCCGTATCGATAAAGAGAACGCGGTGCTTTCCGTCGGCGCGCTAATGGGCAATATCAGGCCGAAATCAGCAACTGCGCCGGATGAAATGCGTTCGCTGAAAAAACTGGCAATTACCACCTTTCAGGGAAGCACATTTATCTTTACGGCAGATGAAATCGATATCGATGCCACGGTGAAAATGCTCAAAGTGTAAGCCGGGCGAACCTTTGGCATCAGATCGTGCGCCTGGTTAAGTGCAAAATCTTACAGCTATAATCCGCAACATATCCAACGGGTTTGAAGATAAAAATGGCAAAACTCACCTTACAAGAGCAGCTGTTACAGGCAGGATTAGTGAACAGCAAAAAAATGGCCAAAGTGCAACGAACGGCCAAAAAGTCCCGCGTTCAGGCGCGAGAGGCGCGCGAAGCGGTGGAAGAAAATAAAAAAGCACAGATTGAGCGCGATAAGCTTCTGAGCGAGCAGCAAAAGCAGGCGGCGCTTTCCAAAGAGTATAAAGCGCAGATCAAACAGCTGATTGAAATGAACCGCATTACCATTGTTCGTGGCGATATCGGTTTTAACTTCACCGATAACAATCTGATCAAAAAAATGATGGTTGATAAGACTGTTCAGGCGCAACTCATCAGCGGGCGTCTGGCTATTGCCCGCCTGGCGGTTGATAACAATGGTGAGAGCGAATATGCGATTATTCCCGCCAGCGTCGCCGACAAAATTGCCCAGCGCGATGCACAAAGCATTGTGCTCAACAGCGCGCTGAGTACGGAAGAGCAGGATGAAGACGATCCGTACGCTGATTTTAAAGTGCCCGACGATTTAATGTGGTAAACACAGGCAAAACAGATCTCAATTGCAGGAGAGACGCATGACTAACGAAGTGCCGCTGAAGTTTTATGATATTGCTGATGAGTATTCGACAGAGACGGAAACACCGGTTAGCGAAGCGGAGCGTGACGCACTGGCGCACTATTTCCAGCTGCTGATTACCCGTTTAATGAATAACGAAGAGATCAGTGAAGAAGCGCAGCAGGAGATGGCCGTTGAAGCCGGAATCAACGCGCAGCGTATTGATGAAATCGCGAACTTTTTGAATCAGTGGGGCAATGAGTAGCGCCTGCTGCGTGACTTTCCCTTACCTGTAAAAGCAAAAGCCATGTCCGCTCCTTCCCGGTAGCGGACCGACTTATCAGCCCGTTATACGCGGTTGTATTTGATAAACCCATGCGCTGACGCATTCACCTTCAAGAGTAGTGACGGTGGTTTTAACGCGATCGTAGCCCGCTTCAAATTCGTCCAGCATCGGCCAGTGCGCCGGTAAACGGGCGGAGAAAAAAAGATACCCCTCAACGCGTGAACCCTCTTTATCGAGCACCAGAGCGGGAAAACCGGTGGTAATAAACCTCGCAGGGTATGACAGCCCCGGCGCAGCCCGCATACGGAATCCGCGCCGCATTTCGTTTAACTAATCCGTCATAATCCTTTGAACCGCAAAAACAGTTTTCTATTATCGGCCTTCTGGCCACGCACTAAGCTCTCGTCTGTACGAAATACCGTATAACCGCACTTTATGGAGCAGCGTGGGGCTGTTTTACCAGCAATGCCACCACCTTTTAAAACCACAGGGGCTGTCCTGCGAGGGGTTAAGCCTTTCTGCTCGCTTTATTACGCCAGGGAAATCACAATGAATCTGATGAATAATTGTGCGTCGTCGACCAGGGGTGTTATATTAAAATATAATATCCGGAGGTGCTCTATGTATACAACTCGCCTGAAAAAGGTCGGCGGATCCATCATGATGGCGGTTCCTCCCGCCATACTAAAAACGCTGGCGCTGACGACAGACAGCGAAGTGGGTATGACTATTAATAACGGCTGTCTGATTATTGAACCCCAGAAACGCCCCCATTATTCCCTTGAGGAACTGCTGGCGCAGTGCGATCCGCACGCTGAAACGAGCGAAGAGGATCGGGAATGGATTGATGCGCCTGCTGTGGGTAAGGAGATTCTGTAAATGGACAGAGGGGAAATCTGGCTCGTTTCGCTGGATCCGATTGCGGGCCACGAGCAAAGTGGGAAACGTCCGGTGCTCATCGTATCGAAGGCATCGTTTAACAAGCTGACCCGGCTACCCGTTGTGGTGCCTGTCACCAGCGGTGGAAACTTTGCTCGTACAGCCGGTTTTACCGTTTCACTGGAAGGAGTGGGAACGAAAACAACGGGCGTTATCCGCTGCGACCAGCCCAGAACCATAGATATGGCGGCACGGAACGGCAAACGGCTTGAACGCATACCTGAAGCTGTCGTAAATGATGTGCTTGCCAGGCTGGACGCTATTCTGAATTGATGTTCGAGACGCACAAAAACAAAAAGCCCGCTCGAAAGCAGGCTTTTCAAATTTGGCTCCTCTGACTGGACTCGAACCAGTGACATACGGATTAACAGTCCGCCGTTCTACCGACTGAACTACAGAGGAATCGGTGTGGAGGCTTATCTTAACGGCGAAAAATCTTTTGTCAAACCTCATTTCTTGCGCAGCGTTCTGACTGCCCATTCCATCGACAATTTGAACTCATAATCAACGATTTCTCATGAAAAGCTTTGCAGGATCAGGGTTTCTCCCCCATCATTTGAAATGTGATTTCACCTTTCGCGGCTAAGGACCATTTTGAACGTCGTCACTTCCCTACGCCAGGGCGTCATGCGCACCCCCTGGTACAGAAAGCGTAAAAGCTACCGTGTTTTGTTCTGGCGAGAAATCACCCCCCTTGCTGTACCTATCTTTCTGGAAAATACCTGCGTTCTGATGATGGGCGTGCTCAGCACCTTCCTGGTAAGCTGGCTGGGCAAAGAAGCGATGGCGGGCGTCGGGCTGGCCGATAGCTTTAATATGGTGGTGATGTCTTTTTTCGCCGCGATCGATCTTGGTACAACGGTGGTTGTGGCCTTTAGTCTGGGCAAGCTCGATGGCGAACGGGCGAGGGCGGCAACACGTCAGTCGCTGGTGATCATGACCCTGTTCGCGATTGTGCTGGCGGGGATAATCCATTACTTCGGCGCACAAATCATTGATGTTATTGCCGGGGCGGCAACGGCCGAGGTGAAAGCGCTGGCGCTCACCTACCTTGAACTCACTGTGTTGAGCTATCCGGCAGCGGCGATTGCGCTGATCGGCAGCGGTGCGCTGCGCGGTGCGGGCAACACCAAAATTCCGCTACTCATTAACGGCGGGATGAACATCCTCAATATTATTATCAGCAGCGTATTGATCTACGGCCTGTTCGGCTGGAAAGGCATGGGCTTTGCCGGTGCCGGGCTGGGGCTGACCATCTCGCGCTATATTGGTGCGGTGGCGATTATTTGGGTGCTGGTGATTGGCTTTAACCCGGCTCTGCGTATCCCGCTAAAAAGTTATTTCGAAAAGCTCAACTTCGGCATTATCTGGGAAGTGATGGGGATTGGTATCCCTGCCAGTATCGAGTCGGTGCTGTTTAACGGCGGCAAGCTGCTGACACAGATGTTCGTCGCCGGAATGGGTACCAACGTGATCGCCGGTAATTTTATTGCTTTCTCTGTCGCGGCGCTGATTAACCTGCCGGGTAACGCGCTGGGTTCCGCCTCCACCATTATCACCGGTAAACGTCTGGGCAAAGGGCAAATCGCGCAGGCCGAGCGGCAGCTGCGTCATGTATTCTGGCTCTCGACGCTATTGCTCACGGCCATTGCCTGGGGAACCGCGCCGTTTGCCGGGCTGTTCGCCTCGTTTTACACCCGCGAAGAGGATGTAAAAGAGGTGGTTAAAGTGCTTCTGTGGCTTAACGCAGCGTTTATGCCGATTTGGGCGGCCTCGTGGGTGCTGCCCGCCGGGCTGAAAGGCGCGCGGGACGCCCGTTTCGCTATGTGGGTCTCTATGCTGGGCATGTGGGGCTGTCGCGTGGTCGCTGGCTATACGTTAGGGATAGTGCTCGGCATGGGCGTGGTCGGTGTGTGGCTCGGGATGTTCCTCGACTGGGCGGTACGCGGCGTGCTGTTCTACTGGCGAATGGTCAGCGGGCGCTGGCTGTGGAAGTATCCGAAGCCGCAAAAAAGCGCCATTTCTGCACAGGATGGAGAATAATTCGGCAAACGCACCAAAATGTGAGAATCAGCCTTTGACAAGGGCCTGGGGCACCGTTAATATTCGCCCCGTTCACACGATTCCTCTGTAGTTCAGTCGGTAGAACGGCGGACTGTTAATCCGTATGTCACTGGTTCGAGTCCAGTCAGAGGAGCCAAATTTGAAAAGCCTGCTTTCGAGCGGGCTTTTTGCTTTTCTGCGCCGGACAAAAAGAATAAAAAACCCGCCGCAGCGGGTCTGTTCTAGTTAGCCTGCACGCGTAGCGGCGCGGTGGCGTCAAATAACCACTGTCGTGCCTCGCTATTGACCCGTGGTGACAGGGTTTCGCGCACCCACTGATGATAATCATCCAGCCATTGTTTTTCCTGTTCGCTAAGCAGATTCCACTCTACCTGGCTGACATCAATGGGAATCAGCGTCAGGGAGGAGAAGCGGCAAAATCCTGGCTGGCTTTCAATCACTTCCACCTGATTTTCAATGCGGATCCCATAACAATCCGCCAGATAATAGCCCGGCTCAATGGTCATAATATTGCCTGCCGATAGCGGCCACGGATTGACCTTTTTGGCGATGCGCTGCGGCTGCTCATGGATCAGCAACTGATGACCAACGCCATGGCCGGTACCATGATCAAAATCGAGCCCTAAATCCCACAGCGCGCGGCGGGCAAAAGCATCCAGTTGATGCCCGCAGGTGCCGCTGGGAAATTGCAGGGTAAACATCGATAAAAAGCCTTTTAGCACGGCGGTATAGTGCTGCCGCTGTTGTGCGCTAAGCGGGCCAAACGCCAGCGTTCGCGTGGCGTCGGTGGTGCCGTTCTGGTACTGACCTCCAGAATCATTGAGATAGAAATTAGCGCCAGTAATGGCTTTGTTGCTCTTCTCACTGCTGTGGTAATGGCACATCGCCGCGTTGCTGGCGGAAGCGGAAATGGTACTGAAGCTCTGCTCAATAAATCCAGGTTGCTGCTGGCGGAACAGCAGCTGTTTTTGCTGGGCTTCCAGTTCAGTCACCGGATTGCCCGCCGCTTCGCGAGCCGGTACTTCACGCGCCAGCCAGGCGAGGAAGTTGACCCACGCCGCACCATCCTGCTGATGGCTTTCACGATAGCCCGCAAGCTCGGTGGCGTTTTTATGCGCTTTGATAAAGGTAATCGGATCGGCGTTCCACAGCACAGTGCCACCGTGCTGTTCGATGGCAAAACGTAGCGCCACCGGGGCGAAATCACCGTCCAGCAGGATACGTTTCCCGGCGGCGATCTCCCGACAGAGCGGCAGGAATTCTGCATAATCGCGCAGGGTCAGCGTTGATGTCAATGCCGAGGATAACGCACGGGTTTTCTCAGCGTTAACAAACCATTCGACATCTCCGTTGCGGCTCAGCAGGGCGAAAGCGTGCGCCACGGGATTCATCGCAATATCGGCACCGCGAATGTTCAGCAGCCAGGCAATATTATCGGGTAGGGTAATCGCCAGATAATCGGCATCCATTTCCGCCAGCACCTTGCCGACACGGGCGCGTTTATCGGCGCTGCTTTCACCGCTAATGGCCAGCGGCATTTCACGAATCACGCCGCAGGGCGCAGCCGGACGATCTTGCCAAATGGCGTCGAAGGGATCGCTTTCCAGCGCCACTATCTGGCAATGGGTTGCGTTTAATGCCTGATATTGGCTGTTAACCATCAACATTGGTTCAAAACCGATACGGCTCCCGGCGGGTAACGAGGCAGTGAGCCATTTATCCAGCGGCTCGTTGTGCAAATGGTGGATCTCAAAATCACGGAGATCCACTTCGCTACGTACCTGAACCTGATACCGTCCGTCAACAAACAGTAGCGCCTTATCTCGCAGCACCAGCGCCAGACCGGCGGAACCGGTAAAGCCAGTCAGCCACTGCAGCTTATTATCGTGCGGCGCGCAATCTTCGCTCTGATGGGCGTCAGCGCGCGGAATAATCATGCCGTCCAGTTCGAGCGCGGCCAACTGGCCGCGTAATGCCTGTAACGGTGAAGGGGTTTGCATGGCGAATCCTTTATGTTGTTATCGGAACGGCGGTTCGTTAAAGGTGCGCAGTTTGCGCGAGTGCAGGCGATCGCCCTCGGCGCGCAGCAGGTCGATAGCGCGAATACCGATTTGCAAATGCTCGGAAATCGCCCCTTCGTAAAACCGGTTCGCCTGGCCGGGAAGCTTAATCTCCCCGTGCAGCGGTTTGTCGGAGACGCACAGCAGCGTGCCATAGGGGACGCGGAAGCGATAACCCTGCGCGGCAATGGTGGCGCTCTCCATATCGATTGCCACCGCGCGGCTTAAATTAAAGCGCAGGGAGGAGGCGGAATAGCGCAGCTCCCAGTTGCGATCGTCGGTGGTGACCACCGTGCCGGTACGCAGCCGCTGTTTTACTTCCGCGCCGGGCATCTCGCTCACCTCTTTCGTGGCGTCGTAAAGTGCACGCTGCACTTCAGCGATGCTCGGAATGGGGATATCCGGCGGCAGTACCGCGTCGAGCACATGATCGTCGCGTAGATAGGCGTGGGCCAGTACGTAATCACCAATCGCCTGGCTTTCACGCAGGCCGCCGCAGTGACCAATCATCAACCAGACATCCGGGCGCAGCACGGCCAGATGATCGCAGATGGTTTTCGCGTTCGACGGACCCACGCCAATATTAATCAGCGTAATACCCTGGCCGTCGGCGGTGACCAGGTGCCAGGCGGGCATCTGGTGTTTTTTCCACGCCAGATCGGAAATGGCCTGTTCCGGCGCTTCGGTATCGGCGGTGATCCAGTTCCCACCCGCGCAGGAGAGGGCAACGTAGGGGCTGTCAGGATCGAGGATCTGGCTGCAGCCCCAGCGCACAAACTCATCGACATAGCGCGTGTAGTTAGTGAACAGTACAAACGGCTGAAAGTGCTCGACGGGGGTGCCGGTGTAATGACGCAGTCGCGCCAGTGAGAAATCCACGCGGCGGGCATCAAAGTGCGACAGTGGATAGAGTTCGGTCGGGTGGAACAGGCCATCGGCGGTCTCATCGCCAATCTGCGCCAGTTCGGTGGTGGGGAAATGGCGCGTTAAACCCGCGCTCATCGATCTATCCAGCGTCAATTCCGAACCATCAATCACATAGGGATAGGGAATTTCGTGGGCGGATAACCCTACTTCAATATTCGCACCATAATCCTGAAACAGCAGCGTTAATTGTTCGAGTAAATAGCGCCGAAACAGGGAAGGGCGGGTGATGGTAGTGGTGTAACAACCTGAGTGAGTGAAGCGGGCAAAGGCGCGAGTTTTCGGCGGATTCGTCGTGCTGCCATCCCAGCTCACGGAGAGCTGCGGATAGACAAATAACCCTCTGGCGCGTTCTTCGGCAGTGGGAAGCTGACCGTTTTCAATATAATCGGCGATCCTCTGGCGAAGGGCTTCGACGGAACGATCGTACAGCGCTTCCAGTTCATCAAGCGCCTGTTCCGGGCTGAGATTTGCACCCATATTGTTCATCTTTCTCTCCTTTTCTGCTCTACGGCTTTACCCGATAGTATGTCACAGGATTGTGAAACGAAAGCGATGCGCGGTGGGATTCAGATGAAACGGAGAAGGCAAGGAACCGGCGCGACGGCGCGCGCCGGATAAGGGTTAACCGTTGATATTCACCAGCGTACGACCGTGGATTTTGTTGCTCAGGAAATCCGCCGCGGTTTGCGCCGCCTGATCGAGGGTAATTTCGCGGGCTGCCTGCTGGAAATAACTTTCCGGGAGCGTGCGCGCCAGTGCGTCCCACACCGCGCCGCGCTCTGCGGTCGGCACCATCACGGAATCGACCCCTTGCAAACGAACGTTACGCAAAATAAACGGCATCACGGTGGTAGGCAGTTCGAAACCTCCCGCCAGGCCACAGGCCGCAACACAGCCGCCGTAGTTGGTTTGCGCCAGCACTTTTGCCAGCACCTGGTTACCCACGGTATCAATGGCCCCGGCCCACAGCTGTTTTTCCAGCGGGCGGGTCTGTTCGAAATCACTGCGCGGCAGAATTTCGTCTGCGCCGAGCTGGCGTAGAAACGCATGAGTAGATTCGCGCCCGGTTACCGCAGCAACGGTGTAGCCCAGCGCTTTAAGTAGCACCACCGCGGTACTGCCCACGCCGCCGCTGGCACCGGTCACGACAACGGTCCCATCCTGTGGTTTAACGCCCGCGTCCTGCAACGCCATCACGCACAGCATGGCGGTAAAGCCTGCGGTACCGATGATCATCGCATTGCGCGCGCTTAACTTTTCCGCCAGCGGCACCAGCCAGTCACCTTTTACGCAGGCCTGAGCGGCAAGGCCGCCCCAGTGGTTTTCACCCACGCCCCAGCCGGTAAGAACCACCGCCTGGCCGGGAGCAAAACGCGGATCGCGGCTTTCGCTCACCCGACCGGCAAAATCGATGCCCGGCACCATCGGAAACTGGCGAATAATTTTGCCTTTCCCGGTGATGGCCAGCGCGTCTTTATAGTTAAGGCTGGACCAGTCAATGTCGACCCGGACATCGCCCTCTGCCAGCGCAGGCAGGGCAATATCTTTTACTGCCGCCAGGGTTTTATTTTCACTCTGTTCCAGAACTAATGCTTTCATGACTGCGTTTTCCTCGTCGGATGAGGTGTAATTTCGGCGATTTGCCGTCCAGTGCAGATGCTCCATCCCCCGTCACGCTTAAGCGGCAGGGGAGATTGTTATGCTGTGTCGAAAGAAGGCCCAGTAAGTATCCAGCGGCTCTGTCGAGCAGAAAAGCCTTGCGCGCATTACCGCGCCTTCCCAGCCGGACCAGAAAACCTTCGCCAGTTCGTGGCTCACACTCGCTGGCGGCAGTTCGCCGCAGGCGATGGCCTCATCGAGACAGTGGGCGATGCGCGTTTCCCAGTCGGCAAGAATCTCTTTCAGGCGCGCCGGGAATTCCTGTGGTAACAGGGGCGCTTCCTGCAATAAGTTGCCCACCAGACATCCCCGGCGGAAGGCATATTTCGCCATCCCCTGGCCTGCATGATGGACAAACGCGTCGATGCGTTCTAAAGGGGCGAGCTGGCGATTGCTGAGAAATTTGTCCAGCTTATGGGCGAAAAAATCACCGTAGGCATCGAGTACGGCCATGCCAAATTCCTGCTTGCTCTTAAAGCAGTGATAGAACGAGCCCTTCGGCACGGCGATATTTTTAATCACTCTGTCGATACCCGCCGACAAGTAGCCGGTTTCAGTGAGTACTTCCAGCCCCGAGCGAATCAGCGCCTGGCGGGTATCTGTAAAGTCGCGCTCGTCTTTTGGCGGCCGCCCGCGACGAGGCTTAAGCCGTGATACTGTTTCGCCACTCATGATTTAGACCGATAGGTTTTAATTCGGCAGAGCGTACGCCCGTTTGAAGTATCAGGCAAGAAAAGAGACAAAAAAGCCCGCACAGGCGGGCTTGAAAGTGTTGCCGGTTGGCACCGTTAACGCCAGCGCCAGCGGGCAAGCCGGATTATGCGGTGGTATTAATATTACGACCGATTGCCGGGTTAGAAGGTAACTGCGGGATCTGCTTAATCAAATCCGTGGCGATCGATGCCTGTGTATCGAGCGCTTTTTTAAGCACCAGCGTATTGACTTGATTATCAAGCTGATAAGAGTCAAGGCTGCTGGCTAAGGATGCAATCTGTATCGGATCCATAGCGTCATTCCTTTGTGGTTGAAAAAAACAGCTATGGCTATAGCTGCAGTCTATTTATCGGCAGCGGCTGGCGAATCTTTAAGCAAAGCGGCAGGCAAAACAGACACTGCCGGTTGATACCCAAGGCGCTAGCGTGCTGCGCGTATTACAAAGGGGGAGCACTATCCGGGCGCAAGCGCCCGGTGTGCACGTTGCGGGTCGTTACTGTTTAACCCACACGAGTTCATCGACGCGGAAACCGAGGCTGCGTGCGGTATTGAGATAATCTTGTTTCACCGATTCAGGCAGGGTTGGCGTACGCGACAGGATCCACAGATAGTCGCGATTTGGCCCGCTGACCAGCGCATACTGATATTTGTCATCGAGTTTGATCACGTTATACCCGCCGTAAAACGGGCCAAAGAACGACACTTTTAGCGCCGCCGTGCCCGGCTCGCCGGTGAAATACGCTTTTCCTTCGCTCTCACTCCATTTGTTCTTTTGCGGATTATAGCCGCGGTTAAGCACGCTAATGCCTCCGTCGCTGCGCTTGCCATAAGTGGCTGTCACCTGTTCAAGCCCGCGCTCAAAGCGGTTTTCCAGCCGGGCGATTTCATACCATTTGCCGAGATAGCGGCTGGCATCAAAGCCGGTAATCGGCGCAACGCCTTTTGGCGGCGTCGGGGATTTGCAGGCGACAAGGGTTAAGGCAATCGCCACACCGGTAACAACAGGCCATAGTTTCATCAGAACTCCTTTCATCTGCGGGTTGGGTTTAAAGTGTAGCCCATACCGTTGCCCCTTCATTCAGGGCATAAATATCCGTAGTATAGTGAGAATAGTCTTTGTAATCAGGTCACCTATGTCTTACTCCATCGGCGAGTTCGCCCAGCTTTGCGGCATCAACGCCACCACGCTCCGGGCCTGGCAGCGTCGTTACGGCCTACTCAAACCGATGCGCACCGAGGGCGGCCACCGTCTCTACAGCGATGAAGATATTCAGCAGGCGTTGAAAATTCTCGACTGGTTAAAAAAAGGGGTGCCGGTAAGCCAGGTAAAACCACTGCTGGCGCGCTCTGGCGCGAGGCGGACCAACAACTGGCTCAGCCTGCAAGAAAGCATGCTGCAACGGCTGAAAGAGGGCAAAATCGATGCCCTGCGCCAGCAGATTTATGACGCGGGTCGGGAATATCCGCGCGCCGAACTGGTGACGGAAGTGCTGCGCCCGCTGCGCAGCCAGCTTTCGGCCAATATTGCCGCAATGATCACCCTGCGCGAAATCCTCGACGGCCTGATTATCGCCTATACCTCGTTTTGTCTCGAAGGGGACAGAAAAGCGCCGGGGGATAATTACCTGATCTGCGGCTGGCATCTGACCGATGCTTGCGAGATCTGGCTCGAAGCCCTTACGCGCACCGGTCAGGGACACCGTATCGATGTACTTCCCGTGCCGCCCGCCGCGCTGGCCCCGGAAATCTTCCCGCAGCGAAAATGGCTGCTGGTCACCAGCGGCAAACTCACCCTCGCGCGTAAAAAACAGATCGAACGCTGGCAGCCGCTCGTTGCCTCTCTCGACGTCATTTCGCTCTAACCCCCTTCCAGCCTGCTGTGCGGGATAAGCTATCGTTGCGATGCTTATCTCTGGCTTTGTGCATTTCAAATTACAAATTTAACATATTGAAATTAATAGCTAAAAATAAATATCATTATTTAAACTTGTACAAATAATAGATGTTGTGTAAGTTTGATCTATGCCGTTACTTTCAGGCGCAACGCAGCAAAACACCGGGCGAAGGGGGAGAGTTATGAACACACAACCTGTTATTGGCATTAGCGGCTGTTTAACCGGCTCGGCAGTTCGTTTTGATGGCGGCCATAAACGCACAGCGTTTGCCATGGACGAGCTGGCTCGCTGGGTAACCTTCAAGCCGGTCTGCCCGGAGATGAGCATCGGCCTCCCTGTGCCTCGCCCGGCGCTGCGCCTGATCCAGAGCAGCGTAGGGGATATTGAGATGCGGTTCAGCCATGCGCCCCACGACGATGTGACGGCGAAAATGACCGCCTTCACCGACGCGTTTCTGCCCACCATCAGTCATTTGTCGGGCTTTATTGTCTGTGCGAAATCCCCAAGCTGCGGTATGGAACGTGTGCGCCTGTACGATGAAAAAGGCAATCGCGGGCGCAAAGAGGGGGTGGGCCTGTTCACCGGCGCGTTACTGGAAAAATATCCGTGGCTGCCCGTCGAAGAGGATGGTCGCCTGCACGATCCTGCGCTGCGGGAGAATTTTGTCGAGCGCGTTTTCGCCCTTCATGAGTTGAACACATTGCGGGCAAACGGTCTGACTCGCCATGCGCTGCTGGATTTTCACAGCCGTTATAAACTGCAGCTGCTGGCTCATCACCAGGCCGGTTATCGCGAGATCGGGCCTTTTGTCGCCTCGCTGCACGAATGGCAGGATTTGGACGCGTTCTTCGTGGTCTACCGCGAGAAACTGATGACTATCCTCAAGCAAACCGCCTCACGGAAAAATCACACTAATGTGCTGATGCATGTGCAGGGGTATTTTCGCGAACATTTAAACGGTCGCCAGCGCGGCGAATTGCGCGACGTTATCCTCCATTATCGCGACGGACAGTTGCCGATCCTCGCGCCGTTAACCCTGCTGAAACACTATCTGGCGGAGTTCCCGGATCGCTACCTGTCGCAGCAAAACTACTTTGCCCCTTATCCGCAGGATTTAGGGCTGCGCATGGCGATTCAGTGAGAATTGTTGGAGGCGTTAATGGCTTACGTGAGGACAGCGGTACGTTAAAGTAAAGAGATGAAAGGTGTTGCAACTCATTTATTAATGGCAAAAATCCCGCTTAAGGACCTTAAGTGGGATTTTTTCGACCTGAGGAAAATAACACTCACCAGTCTATCTATAAATGGATAGTAATTACGCGGATTATCTTTTAAAAATACCGGGGTATTTTTTTTGAAGCTGTTCTCAAACGGAGCTAACACATCGGGCGATTTACAGATACCGCTGGCTTCTTCGCGGGTAAGCTCCGAAATGGGTTTATTCTCAACCGCCTTATCACATCCCACCAGCAGCGTTCTGATAAGGGTAACCATAACAATTTTTTTCACACTCATCCCATCAAGCTTACGACTTGTAATTAATTATTTTTAACTTACTCTTTTTCAAACTTAATACCGTCAATAATAACGCCCTTACTGGTCTTTTCAATTTCAACATCTTTTTTGAAATTGCTTTGTTCCGAAATTTTAAAGAATGTATGGGCTGTATAAGTCTTGGTGTCTTTATTTACATCCCACGAAGAAACTGTAAGATTTCCACCGGGGAATTTGATGCTTTTTTCGGCGATTTTAATAATAAGACCCTGCTGAGGATTCTTATAAACACCATAAATATCATCATCACCGCAGGCTGTGAGTAACAGTGATATAGCAATAATATAAAGAAAATGACGCATAGTAGTTGGCCTTAGGATTATTTTTAAAAGTTTTACATAAATGGCTCCGTAGGTTATCAGGAAAAGATCTTCCTCAATAGCTACGGATTTTAGTATTAAATAGCTGAAATTAACCCGCTCTTTAAACCTTATCCAAAATTTTACGCACTGGTTAAATAAAATATCGCATGATATTTAACCATTCACCGTTGAGGTTGAGCTAATACATGGCGGGTAATGCAACGGATAATGCAGTGTTGAACTCTCGACGCTGGAGATGACTCAACGAGAAGGGGTAAATCAAGGACTGGCACATCTACTATGCCTTAAGGTGAATATCCCGTTTTGTTATTTCATGTTTGGTTTTTATAACTTTTTGACAAGCATAGCTTTTAAGTCAAATTACAAATCGGTTAGTATCGCATCAGCTAAACCACAGTAATGACAAGGAAAAGGAAATGAATCGTCAATACAACAATGAACTGACCCCGGAACTGCTGGCAGCAATGGAACAATCCCCGTTTACAACAGAACAACTGACCGGAATGAATGATGAAACGCGTGCGCTAATTGCCGAAAAGCAGGCGTATTGCCGCCAGCATCCTGTGAATGCCATATACCGTATTGCAGTGGATGGCAGCCTTACCAGAGAGAGCGGAACAGTTCGTGCAGCATACAACGGAAACGAAATCGAACTTTCAGACGGCAGGAAGGTTAATGTTGCGTTAGTCGGTGATGACGTTGTTTACCCTGATGGAAGAACGGCGAAAATTGTCACTGGTGCGGGTAAAATGAGTGAGGTAAATGGTCGTAGTGTAGCGCTGGTCAATAGTCGTCTGGATAACGGAGACGAGATTATCAGCACCCTGTGCAATGGGCCGATGATTGTAACTCGTACAGGAGAAACAATGCCGGAAGATTTCCTGTTCTCTACAAGGGTGGCGTAATGGGAAACCGTTCTAATTGTTATGGGCGGGGAACAGCACTGGAGGGTGATAAAACAACCACGGGTGCAAAATGTATCGCCTCAATGTCCAATGATACTGAACATGGGCGCAGGGTTGTTCGTGTGGGGGATAAAACAACTTCATGTCCTGAATGTGGTGAGGTGGGGGTTATCGTATCCGGTGAACCCCGTGATACCAATAATGGAAAAATAGCGGCAGTGGACGGTTCAATCGTGCGCTGTGCCTGCCCTTCGGGGTCTAACAGGATTATCGCGCCAGCAGGACAATGGGTTGGCAGAGGCCCGGCTCCTTCTATTGCAGCCCTTGCCGCATTGGTTGCTGAACGTAAGGCCGCCGCAGAAGAAAGAACTCAACAACTGGCTAAAGAGCGTGACCGCAATCGTGTGTTCGCCAAATCCTGCCTTCGGGGTAAAGGCTGTAATGATGCCGGAGAAGATCAGGAGCCTCATACCAATTTCGCTGCGATGGCATTTTATCAGGCTGTCCCACCTGCCGATCCTGCATCGGATACTGATGTGGTCCAGCACGCTCAGACTGCCAGGAAAAAGAAACCAGCCGAGAAAATCCCGGAACCCAGGAAGCGAAGCGCCCTGTATAAATGGTGGTTCGGTAATCATGAGGAAGTCGAACACCAGCGGGCAGCAGCCGCAGCGACGAGTGCTGCTAACGCTCAGATGGCTGTTAAAGGCGCCAGTATTCTTGGGCTGGTAGGGGGCCGTGCCGTTACATCAGGAACATGGGCGGTAAAACTAGGTGAGGTGGCTACAGGCCTCGGAAGGGTCGCAGCCAGCGGCCCCGGTGCTCCCATTGCAGCGGTTGTACTGGGAATGATGCCCGGAAGACTGAATGACGGTGAACAGGACTTTATTGACCGGATGCGTCTGGAGCAGATGCGTGAAGCGCCAAGCCGTGTACGTTATACATGGGAACAAGATGACAAAGGTAACCCGGTTCCTCATGGCTGGCATACACCACCGGGTCAGGATATGGTGCGTGTGCGGAAAATGGAGTGGGACAGCAGCCGAAAAGCCTATACGTTCACCACAGAGGAAGATCCCCGTATAACAATCATCTGGACGCCAGACAGTTCAGGTGTCAATGTTCCTTCAAATACAGGCAATCAGAACCCGGTAAAGATACCCAATCCGGTTGTTGTTGATCCGCTACCGGAAAATACCAGCATTGAGGCAACGACCAGTCCGGTATCGGAAGAGAAGAAATTTGCGGATTATATTCTTATCTTGCCAATATCGGATGTTCCGCCGCTTTATGTATATATTAGTCAGGGACGTTCAGGTATTCCTGATAAAGGTCATGACTATCACCCAGCACCGGAAACGAGTGAAATTGGTATTTCAGGTCTCAGACAGGCTAAGAAAAAAACACCTAAACAAGGTGGCGGTGGACTTAGAGAGCGCTGGGTTGATGCTAAAGGTAAGAGGATTTACGAATGGGATTCTCAGCACGGTGAGCTTGAGGTGTACAGGGCGAGTGATGGTGAGCATTTAGGGTCTGTAGATTATAAAACAGGTGAGCAGTTAAAACCTCCTGTTAAACGTCGAAATATTAAAAGATATCTGTGAGGTGAAAGATGGGACTGAAATTAACATTAGAATGGTTTGATAAAATAGATGAGATATTGATCAATAAAGAGACTTCTGCAGATTTAGGTCAGGATGGAAGTCTAATTAAAAAATTTAATTTACCATTTGATGAAAGAATATATGACGGTGGATTTGATGTTTTAAGTTCGTGGCAGAACGATTTACAACCATTTTTTTCACACCACATTGATTTCGATAAATATGATTACCAGTTAGTCTTTAAACGAGATGAATAAAACTATTTACGCTTTCCATTCCAGGGCTTAGAAATCGGTAGTTGTTTAGTAGCAGCACATTGTTTCTTATGTGCTGCTTCATTCCCAGACCACTCAGAGCGCAATCATTTAGGCGAGTTTGACCCAATAACAGGTGAGCAAACGAAACCAGCAGATCCGACAAGAAAGGTAGAAAAATGACAATTGTTTATACTATTGATGCATTCGAACGTGTAGATGAATTACTCGTCTTCGAAATCGATATACCAAAAGAAAAACTCCCGGAAATAGCTAAAGTCATGGTTTGGACGGATGAAGACTATAGTGACTTTACTGCAGGGATAGGTGGATGGGATCTTACCAGCCAGCAGGTCAAGGCAATTGAGAAAATTTTGGATAAAAACTTTTTCCAAGAAGATTTGGATTTTCAAATTTCAGGTGGGGAAATCTGAATAGAGCTATCTTCGCTTTAAAGCGCGTTTTCAATTATCTTCCCAACATAAGCAGCACAGCACGCCTTGCGTGCTGCTTCGTTTCATATCCCCTCAAACACCCAGCCAGCTCACACCAACATTGGCGAACCGCCGCTCACCATTGCAATCAATTGATATAAATGATAGATAATTTACTATTGATAGTTTTTGACGACTATATACTGTTGATTGAGCGGGTCTTTAATTTTTTAAATCGATCGATATACTGTTTTTGATAGTTCTTGAGTATCATTTTTTTATCAATCGATCTAGTCAATTTGACAAACAGTAAAATAACTAAATTCCATCAATTGGTTAATAAGACTGTTTATGGAACGGGTAGGATCCGGCTCCTAGTAGGCTCTCTTCTGCTTTCAATCCTGCCACGAACAGCCAGTTTGTTAACATTGATGGGATATGAAGATGAAAAAAATCTCACTTACGGCATGCGCTGCGTTGTTTCTGGCTGGATGTGAAGAAAAAGGTGACTTCGAGAAAGCTATCAACGGGAAGATTGGTTAATCGAAAACTTACTTCTCACTCTGAAACAATGATGCCACATTCCCTGTTCAGTTCTCCAAAACGCGATTTGACGAAACTATTAGCCTATATGTTCACCACAGAGGAAGATCCCCGAGTAACGCTCATCTGGACGCCAGACAGTTCAGGTGTCAATGTTCCTTCAAATACAGGCAACCAAAACCCGGTAAGGATACCCAATCCGGTTGTTGTTGATCCGCTACCGGAAAATACCAGCATTGAGGCAACGACCAGTCCGGTACAGGAAGAGAAGAAATTTGCGGATTATATTCTTATTCTGCCAGTATCTGATATTCCTCCGATTTATATTTATCTAAACACGGATCATAAATACTACACTCCGCCGAAAGAAGATCCTCCATTACCTGCGTATCCTGATGCCAAAAAGGCGCAAGCTAAAACACCTGTTAAGGGCGGGGGTAAACTACGTAATCGTTGGAAAGATTCAAAAGGAAAAATCTATGAGTGGGATTCTCAACATGGCACTGTAGAAGTTTATGATCGTTCAGGTCTTAATCATTTAGGTGAATTTAATCATATTACTGGTGAGCAAACAAAACCCGCAGATCCAACAAGAAAGGTGGAAAAATGACGATAATATATACTATTGATGTATATAGTAAAGAGGATGAGGCGTTGCTTCTGGAAATTGAAATCCCAGAAAATAAACTGTCAGATGTAGCTGAAATTATGGGGTGGAGCGAAGAAGATAAAAAAGAATTTTCATTAGGCATTGGTGTTTATAATATTAATGAAAGCCAAGCGATTAAATTAGAGAGCTTACTATGTAAAAAATTCTATTCTTCTGATAACTCTCTACAAATTTCAGGCGGCAGTATCTAATACATTACAAATATCTCTGAAGCAGCACGAAATATCTTGGGTGCTGCTTCATTCCTTATCCCTTCGAACATCGAGCCAAAGTGTAAGTAGATCCGTTTTCACGCATTTTGCTGTTTCAGGTTTTACAGCCATCAGCGGGTACTCTTCCGGTGTCAGGTTAGACAGGGGTTCATGAAGCCGCTTACTGTAATATCCTGTTAGCCAGCGTCAGTGAGATCCGTTCCGGGCCGTTGTTCATCCGCACCTTCAGCGGATAACCCGTTTTGCCACTATTCTGTCCAGTACTCGGACTACCCGCTGTGCCGGAATATTCAGAGCAATTTCGATGCCTGGGGCCTCGCGGTTAAAATCATTCACCACCTGGAGGATCCAGCAACGATGACCAGTGCGTTATGCATAAAAGCGATGAATCAGCTCCGGTTAAGCACTTCCGGTGTGACTAGCGGTGCCGGATTGCGCACCGGCAGACATTGTTTATGCTTAAAGCGAGGATAACCAGCTGACAGAAATGAAAAAAGCAGACGTCGGTGAACGTCTGCTTTCTTTAAATTTGGCTCCTCTGACTGGACTCGAACCAGTGACATACGGATTAACAGTCCGCCGTTCTACCGACTGAACTACAGAGGAATCGTGTGAACGGGGCGCATATTATCGATGACTATTCGCCTTGTCAAAGGGTGGATCGCCCTGCAAGCACCGTTTGCTGACTATTTCTACAATCTTCTGCGCCAGTTCGCTTTTCTGCACCAAAATTGTGCATTGCACCGCCGTTGAAGCAGTAAACGAACCGCTGTTTCAGTAATAACTCCCCGTCAGGTAATCAGAATCTCTTATAATCCAGCCTGTTAGAGGTTTCATTTTTTACCTTTGCAAAACTGGCAAGCATATTGCAACTCCTCCGACGACATAACCGCCGACGTTGGCAATGGTATCCGTACAGGAGGCAAAATGAACTTAAGACGACTGAAATACTTCGTAAAAATCGTCGATATTGGGAGCCTGACTCAGGCGGCCGAAGTATTACATATTGCGCAGCCTGCGCTGAGCCAGCAGGTTGCCACTCTGGAAGGCGAGCTGGATCAGCAATTACTGATCCGTACCAAACGTGGCGTCACGCCGACGGAAGCGGGCAAAATTCTCTATACCCATGCGCGCACTATTTTGCGTCAGTGCGAACAGGCGCAGCTGGCGGTGAATAATGTCGGCCAGTGCCTGCGCGGGCAGGTCTCTATTGGCCTGGCACCCGGTACAGCCGCTTCGTCGGTAACCATGCCGTTGTTGCAGGCGGTACGTACCGAACTGCCGGAAGTGACGGTCTACTTGCATGAAAACAGCGGCACGGTGCTCAACGATAAATTGCTCAGCGGGCAGCTGGATATGGCGGTGCTGTATGAGCGCGCCCCCGGTGCCGGTATCAGCAGCCTGCCGCTGCTGAAAGAAGATCTCTATCTGGTAGGAACCCGTGATTGCCCGGGCCAAAGCGTCGATTTAACGGCGGTGGCCGATATGAACCTGTTCCTGCCGTGCGACTACAGCGCAGTGCGCTTGCGCGTGGATGAGGCGTTTTCCCTGCGTCGACTAACGGCGAAAATTATTGGCGAAATTGAGTCGATTGCTACCTTAACCGCCGCGATTGCCAGCGGCATGGGCGTAACGGTGCTGCCGGAGTCCGCCGCACGTTCGCTGTGCGCGGCCACCAACGGTTGGATGGCGCGTATCACCACGCCGTCGATGAGTTTACCGCTGTCGCTGAATGTCTCCGCCCGCGGCGCGCTTTCACCGCAGGCGCAGGCAGTAAAAGATATTTTACTGTCACTCGTCAGCCGCCCGGCGATAGAAAACCACGAACTGCAGCTGGTGAGTTAAGTATTATTCCTTAATGGAATAAGATGCGGGTTTTTATTATTTGTTCTGCCTGGCCGCAGACTTTAACAATAACGTCATGTCTGACAGGCCAGGAGCAGCGAAGGGTGAATTTCCAGCAACTTAAAATTATCCGCGAGGCGGCGCGGCGGGATTTCAATCTTACCGACGTCGCCAATATGCTTTATACCTCGCAATCCGGCGTCAGCCGGCATATCCGCGAGCTTGAAGAAGAGCTGGGGATAGAGATTTTTATTCGTCGCGGCAAACGTTTGTTGGGCATGACGGAACCCGGCAAAGCGTTGCTGGTGATTGCGGAGCGCATTCTTAATGAGGCGAGTAATGTCCGCAGGCTCGCCGACCTTTTCACCAACGACACGTCTGGCGTACTGACCATTGCCACTACTCATACTCAGGCGCGCTACAGTTTACCGTCTGTCATCAAATCCTTTCGCGCCCTGTTTCCTGAAGTGCGGCTGGAGCTGATTCAGGGGACGCCGCAAGAGATTGAATCTTTGCTGCATAACGGCGGCGCGGATATCGGCATCGCCAGCGAGCGCTTAAGCAATGACAGCGCTCTCGTCGCGTTTCCCTGGTTTCGCTGGCATCACAGCTTATTGGTGCCGTCGGATCACCCGCTGGCGCAATCATCGCCGCTGACCCTGGAGGAGATTAGCCGCTGGCCGCTGATCACCTATCGTCAGGGCATTACCGGACGCTCGCGTATAGACGAAGCCTTTGGTCGCAAAGGGTTAATTCCCGATGTGGTGCTGAGCGCGCAGGATTCCGATGTCATCAAGACATACGTTGAGCTGGGGCTCGGCGTCGGGCTGGTGGCGGAACAATCGAGCGGTGAGAACGAAGAGGGCAAACTGGTGCGCCTCGATACCCGGCATCTGTTTGATGCCAATACTGTCTGGTTAGGATTAAAGCGTGGGCAGCTGCAGCGTAACTATGTCTGGCGCTTTATTGAGTTGTGTAATGCCGGGCTGTCGGTGGACGAAATCAAGCGCCAGGTGATGGAGCCCGATGATGTCGCCATTGATTATCAGATTTAAAACGAGAGTAAAAAAATAGCCTCCACACCTGGAGGCTTAATTTTTTATGCCTGCGTCGGCGGGGTTTTCATTAACATCGCCGTCAGGGCCGAGAGCAGGCAGCCTGCCAGCAGATAACTCGCCACGTAATGCCATGCACCACCGGAGAAGGTCACCAGCGCAGCGGCAATAAACGGCGTAAAGCCACCGCCTACTACGCTGGCGACCTGGTAGCCAACTCCCGCGCCGCTGTAGCGATAGCCTGCGCCGAACATCTCAGTAAACATCGGCTGCTGCACGCAGACCACCATATCGTGCGCAAGGTTAGCCAGCAGCAGAGAAAAGATAATCACACCGATAATCGAGCGCGCCTCCAGGGCCATAAAAAACGGAAACGCGCTCAGCGCACCGACCAGGGCACCGGTGATATAGATGCGCCGCCGCCCGAAGCGATCGGCCATCCACGCGAAAAGCGGAATAGTCAGACAGCTGATACCGCCCACTAGTAAGCCGATATTCAAAAACAGCTCGCGGGGTAAGCCCAGATTCTGTGTGGAGTAGTTCAGCGCAAACGCGGTGACAATATACATCGTCAACAGTTCGCACAGACGCAGGGCAATAATCTTCAAAAACGCGCCGGGATGGCGAAACAGTGCTTCAAATACCGGCAGCCGTTTTTTTACTGCTGGCTGTTGCGTCTGCATCCGTTCAAATTCGGCGGACTCATCCATACCGTTTCGCACCCACAGCGCGCTAAGCACCAGCACAATGCTGAATAAGAACGGCAGACGCCAGCCCCAGCTCAGGAACTGTGCATTAGTGGTCAGGCTACTTATCAGGGAGACCAGCCCCGTGGAGAGCAACAACCCGACGCCGTAACCCACCTGCACGCCGCTGCTGTAGAAGGCTTTTTTGCCCGATGGCGCGCTCTCGACCGCTAATAGTGCGGCGCCACCCCATTCGCCACCCACGGCAAAACCCTGAATGGCGCGCAGTATCACCAGTAAAGCCGGGGCCCACCAGCCAATAGTGGCAAACGACGGCAACAGCCCGATACAGGCCGTGGCGATACCCATCATCCAGACCGTCATCATCAGCATGCGTTTGCGACCCAGGCGGTCGCCGAAGTGACCAAAGACAATGCCGCCAAGGGGGCGAAATAAAAAGCCGACGCCAAAGGTAGCGAAAGCGGCAAGCGTACCCATTGCCGGGTCGATTTGCGGGAAAAATTCGCGGTTAAAGACCAGCGCTGCGGTAATGCCATACAGCAGAAAGTCGAACCAGTCGACCACCGCGCCGGCGAAGCTGCCCCAGGCGGCACGCCGGGCGCGATCCAGCGACGGTGTTTTCCCGGCGGGGGAAGTGGTAATGAGCGTGGAATGCATAATTATCCTGTCCGTTCCTCAAAAATGGCAAAATTTTCTCGTTTTAATAGGCAGAAAAGGCGACTCACATCGTGCACAGCAAAAAAAGCGTTAATGAGACTACAGGGACAGTGGGCAGCAGAAAACCCTTTTACAGAACGGAAAGTCTGAAAGGGGAAATTTGACTCAGAGAGCATGGCTGCGCAGAAGCTTATTCGCCAGCAGGCTAATATTATTCTTTTATTTCGGCCTAATAAGGCGCTGACAACGCAGTAGCGGCCTGTTGCAGGATGGAGCATAAGCCACACTGATAAAAAAAAAGCGTGCGGTTTAGACTTTAACTTTCTCCCGGATGCCGGGCAAAAAAAAAGCCGTCCTTGGGGAGAACGGCGAATAACCATCACGGCTAGAAAACATACAACATTCAATTTCTATTAGTTACATTAATGAATAATACCGCGCAGCAATTTATTTGTAAGTAAATGAAACGGTGAATGGGACGCGGCTATTAAGACGCCACGCAATGTTGTCTTAAAATAACCCGCCAGCGGCGGCCTGGTCAGCGCAAATACCCGTTCCTACGCAGGAGACAGTTTTGAGAAATATCATCATTCGCCCGGCGCAGGCAGAGCACCTGGCGGCATTAAATGCTATTGAATTTGCCGCGTATGAAACGCTGCGCGAAGCGGGCGCCGTGACGGGAAAGCCTGTGGCAACGCCACTGGAAACGCTGGGTGCATTATGTCGCGAAGGGGTATTATTGGTGGCTTTCGCCGCGGACGATATCCCGGTCGGGTTTGCTGGCGGCTACGTTGCTGAAGGCTGGCTCCATATCGCCGAAATGGATGTGCATCCGCAGTGGCAGCGACAAGGCATTGGTCGCCGTCTGCTGCAGGCGCTTCTTATCGAAGGCAAAACGCGCGGTGTATGCGGGGCGTCGTTAACCACCGATCGCGATGCGCCCTTTAACGCCCCGTTTTACGCATCGCTGGGTTTTGTGGCCATTGAGAGCCACGCTTTATCACCTCGTTTGCAAGCCGTGCTTGAAGACGAAAGCCTCGCCGGGCTTGATATACAACGCCGCGTGGCGATGCAACTGCTGTATTGATCACTGGCGCTGGTTTACCGCAGGCAGGCAATATACTTCTCTGCGGAGCGACGCACGCAATTAGCGGCATCGGCGATGATTTCTCTGCCTTCAAATGCGCCATAAAGCCTGGCAAACGCAACGTTATCCAGGCGCTGCGCCATTGCGTGAACCGTCTGTGCGGCTAACGGCAGCATATTGGGATAGCTCCACATAAACGAGACCGCATCGGCACCGGGGGTGACCTGCAGAATATCACCGGAAAGCAGCACCCCTTCGTCACGCGCCCAGTGCAGCACGCAGCCACCGGGGAAATGACCGCCAAGGCGCATCAGACAAACGTCCGCGGTTAACTGGAGGGTTTCGCCTTCCCAAAGCGTAATGTACGGGCTGTCGCGCATGATCCACTCTTTATCGCGGGCGTGCAGGTAAACCGGCGCGTCAAATTCATCTGCCCAGTCCTGCATGGTGGTGTAGTAATGAGGATGGGAGAGGGCAATTGCCTCAATCCCGCCAAGCGAAGCGATCAGGGTTTTTGTCGCCTCATCGAGCGTGGCGATGCAGTCCCATAAAATATTTCCCTGCGCCGTTCTGATAAGGAACGCGCGCTGCCCGATGGCAAAAGCCGGAACCGTTTGAATACTAAAAAGATCGGCCTCGTGCTGCCGCCATTTATTGGCATGAGAGGCGAGGGAGGATAAATCGACCCATTTCTGCCCGCCGACCGGCACAAACTGACGCGCATCCTGGCAAATTTTGCACTGTTCCGGGGGGCGGTTGGCCACCTCATATGAGGTACCGCACGCTTTGCATAAGGTGATCATACTGCTTCCTCTTCTTTGTTTACCGAAGGGCTTTATGGCCTTCAAGGCTGGCTACTTATTCTGCTGTTTTCTTTTGTCGCTGAGGCGCTTATTTGCTGCGTTAAGTGATATAAAACATTGGTTTATATTTAATGATACATGCGGCCATTATTTCGCGTAAGCCATTGAAAAATTTAAAATGTTGATTTGTAAGAGTAATGATCTTTAAGTTAAATATTACCGCCTGCTGACCGATAACCTGAATACCGCGCCCCTCTGGTAACTGAGGAGCGTTATGTATAAATCCAACTCAGCAAGGTCGTAAAATATGTCAGTAAGGCGTTTTTCATTTCTCGTGTTTACCCTGTTACTTGGTATCTTTCTTGCCAGCTCCGCCGCTAACCTTTGGTCACTTACCCGCAGCAATGAGTCGCTGGATAATGTGAACAAAGAAATCCGGGTTGTGCTTTCCGTTATTGACCCTATTAACCATAGCCGCACATTGCGGGTGCGGCTGATGGAAGCGATGATTAACGCCTCGTTGGGCGATAAAGAAAAAACCCAGACATCCCTTGAGACCGCGAAAGCGGTGATGCAAAAAGCAACGGATGCGTTTAACCACTATCAGGCGGCGCCCGCCGTTGAGGGTGAAGAAGCGCTGGCCGAGCCTTATCGTCGTGCCTGGCATACTTATGTAGATGATGGGCTGCGTCCGCTGCTTGATGCCGCGAGCAATAACGACACCGTGCGTTTTAACCAGTTGGTCAGCACAACGATCCCGCAGCTTGATCGTCAGTTTGAAATCACCCTCGATAACCTGCTGGCCTTTCGCGAAAAATATGCCCAGCGTCTGAACACCGACGCGCAGAATCGCTTCGTTAACAGCATGGTGACCCTTGCTGTTTTTGCTCTGCTGTTTTCGCTGATTATTGCGGCGGTCTTTATTCTGCTGAGACGCCGTGTGTTAACGCCGCTGGATACCGCCCGCGCGCATTGCCAGCAGATGGCGGCAGGGGAGCTGCATCTGCCGATTGCTAACGGCTCGAAAGATGAAATTGGCGATATGCTCGGCTCGCTGGAGCAAATGCGCCTTTCGCTGGTAGAAATTATTGCCCAGGTACGCAACTCCAGCCAGAGCGTGGCGCACGCCGCAGAAGAGATTGCTGCCGGCAATACCGATCTCTCAGCCCGTACCGAAGAGCAGGCGGCCTCTCTTGGCCAGACCGCCGCCAGCATGGAACAGCTGACCTCAACGGTTAAACATACCTCTGAAAATACCCAGCAGGCGAATACGCTGGCGGCGGCGATGCGCAGCTCCGCCCAGGAAGGGAATACCACCGTGGAAAAAGCGGTGGTTTCCATGAAAGAGATCGAAGCCAGCTCCGGCAAAATCGATACCATTATCTCCTTAATCGAAGATATCGCTTTCCAGACCAATATTCTGGCACTCAATGCGGCGGTTGAAGCTGCAAGAGCCGGTGAGCAAGGACGCGGGTTCGCGGTCGTGGCAAGCGAAGTGCGTAACCTGGCGCAGCGTTCCTCGCTGGCGGCGAAGGAGATCAAGGAGCTTATTGAAGCGTCCGGTCGCCAGGTGCTGCTTGGTAGCGAAAGGGTATCGCAGGCGGGTGAAAGTATGCAGCGCATTATCAGTACTGTGACGCAGGTTTCTGAACTGATGTCGGAGATTGCCCTTTCTACCGGTGAGCAGAGCCGCGGCATTGAGCAGATAAACCAGGCGGTGGCGCAGATGGACACGGTTACGCAACAAAACGCCGCTCTGGTAGAAGAGGCGTCTGCCGCAGCGCATTCCCTTAAAGAGCAGTCTCAACTCCTTGAAGAGACGGTGGCGGTATTTAAACTGCGCTAACGTTTAGTAGCATTAGACGGGCAGGCGGGTGCCTGCCTTGTCAATTATTTATATTATTGGCCGCAACAGCGGCCTTTATTAATAAAAAGGGCGAATACTATTTGTAACCCTTCAAAATCGAATTATAAGTTTTTGATTTAATCTTGATCTGCGCTGTTACGCATTCTCGTGTCAATTAAGAATACCTACGCACCTTTTTTTATATCTTATAAATACATCGCTACGCCTTCTCGTAAATCACCCTGTTGTCTCGGTTTAGGGTTGTTGAAAATCTGCTTTATTATCATTTTTTTGCGTAACGTTCGGACTCTGCGGGGTGTATTCAATTTTATCAATAGTTTAAGTCAAAATATATTATATTTAACAGATTGTTTCACTGTTTTTGTTTCCTTCAGAATAAGCCACTGTTTTTATGCTATCTGGCGGCGCTTTAGTTTCAGTAATCAGTACAATCCCCTGTCACCCATCAAAAGAAAATTCTTAATAAATCATATTATGAAGAATTATGATCTGTTTATTTGATCTATTAACGGACATTGCTCTATTATCGCGACCGGGAATTTAGTGCTTAAAACCATACAGCGATATAACAGAGGGATGATGAGATGGCCGACAGCTTCCAGAACGAAGTGCCTAAGGCGCGTATTAATTTAAAGCTCGACCTGCATACAGGCGGAGCGAGCAAGAAAACGGAATTGCCGCTGAAATTACTGGTTGCCGGTGATTTCAGTAATGGACAAGAAACTGCGCCGTTATCCGAGCGTGAAAAAGTAGATATCAACAAAAATAACTTTGACAGCGTCCTTGCTGAATATTCCCCAAACGTTAACTTCGTGGTGAAAAATACCCTTGCCGGTGACGGCAGTGAAAATCACGTCAGTCTCTCTTTTCAGAACATGAAGGACTTTTCACCGGAGCAGGTGGCCCGCCAGATCCCGCAGCTAAAAGCCATGCTCGCCATGCGCAACCTGCTTCGCGATCTCAAGGCAAACCTGGTCGATAACCAGACTTTCCGGAAAGAGCTGGAAAAAATTCTGCTGAATCCGGCACTGAGTGCAGAACTGCGCAGTGAACTCTCCGCTCTGGCTCCAAAGCAGCCATAAACGTCCCGATTATTAATGGATTTATAAGGAATGCTCATGTCTGTACAAAATGAAAACGCCGTTGGCGGCGAAAGCGTGGTGCTGGAACGTCCGGTGGCCGGTGGGGTGTATGCTTCTCTGTTTGAGAAAATCAATCTCAGCCCGGTTTCGGAACTGAGCGCGCTGGATATCTGGCAGGATACGCAGGCGATGTCCGATGCGACGGCGGATGAACGTCTGACCGCCGGGATGCAGGTCTTTCTGGAGTGTCTGACCAAAGCCGGTGCCCGCGTTGAGAAGCTGGATAAAAACCTGATTGACCATCATATCGCCGAACTGGATCACCAGATCAGCCGCCAGCTGGACGCAGTGATGCACCATGACGATTTTCAGGCCGTCGAGTCATTATGGCGCGGCGTGAAGTCGCTGGTGGATAAAACGGATTTCCGCCAGAACGTGCGCATCGAACTGCTGGATATATCGAAAGAAGATCTGCGCCAGGACTTCGAAGATAGCCCGGAAATTATCCAGAGCGGGCTGTATAAACACGCCTACATTGATGAATACGACACCCCCGGCGGCGAACCGATTGCCGCGCTGGTTTCGGCTTACGAATTCGATGCGTCGGCCCAGGACGTGGCGCTGCTGCGCAATATTTCAAAAGTCTCCGCCGCTGCGCATATGCCGTTTATCGGCTCGGCAGGCCCGAAATTCTTCCTCAAAGATTCAATGGAAGAGGTCGCGGCAATCAAAGATATTGGCAACTACTTTGACCGCGCAGAATACATCAAGTGGAAAGCTTTCCGCGACACCGACGATGCCCGTTATATCGGTCTGGTGATGCCGCGCGTGCTCGGCCGTCTGCCCTATGGCCCGGATACCGTACCGGTGCGCAGCTTCAACTATATCGAAGAAGTTAAAGGCCCGGATCACGGCAAATACCTGTGGACCAACGCGTCGTTCGCCTTTGCGTCCAACATGGTTCGCAGCTTTATCAATAACGGCTGGTGCGTACAAATCCGCGGGCCGCAGGCGGGCGGAGCGGTGCAGGATCTGCCGATTCACCTCTACGATCTCGGTACCGGTAACCAGGTGAAAATCCCGTCAGAAGTGATGATCCCGGAAACCCGCGAATTCGAATTCGCCAACCTCGGTTTTATCCCACTGTCGTATTACAAAAACCGTGATTACGCCTGCTTCTTCTCCGCCAACTCGGCGCAAAAACCGGCGCTGTATGAAACCGCCGATGCCACCGCCAACAGCCGCATCAATGCGCGTCTGCCGTATATCTTCCTGCTGTCGCGTATCGCCCATTACCTGAAGCTGATCCAGCGTGAAAACATCGGTACCACCAAAGACCGTCGTCTGCTGGAGCTGGAACTTAACACCTGGGTGAAAAGCCTGGTGACAGAGATGACGGATCCGGGGGACGAGCTGCAGGCTTCCCACCCGCTGCGCGATGCGAAAGTGGTGGTGGAAGATATCGAGGACAACCCGGGTTTCTTCCGCGTCAAACTGTATGCGGTGCCGCACTTCCAGGTGGAAGGCATGGACGTCAATCTGTCGCTGGTTTCTCAGATGCCGAAGGCGAAATCGTAAGGCGAGGGGAACGCAGGGATGAAGATTTATCGTCCGCTATGGGAAGACGGGGCCTTTTTGGCCCCACAACAGTTCCAACAGCAGGCCAGATGGGATGCCCATATGGCAGATACCGTTTCCCGGATGGGGCTGGCTCATCCGTGGGGTGTGGTGAATGCTGAATTTGATGACGGTCTGCTGGCGCTTTCCCGGCTTAACGCAACCCGTCTGATTATCCGCTTTCCGGACGGTACGCTGGTCGATACAGACCTGGCGGATAACCTGCCGTCAGCCTGTGATCTGTCGGAAGTTTCTGACGGAACATCGGTTGACGTCGTGCTGGCTCTGCCACTTCTCAGCGCGAACGGCGGTAATCTTGATGACGGCAGCGACAGCGAGCGTCCGCGCCGCTGGAAGGCTGAACGCATCACCGTGCAGGAACTGGCGGGGCATGAGCGTAGCGAGCTTGCCGTGTTACGCCATACCCTGACGCTGCGAATGGCCCACCAGGAGAATGCGGCTTACCTGACCTGTCCGGTCACCCGTCTGGTTCGGGATGCTCAAGGGCAGTGGCGGCGGGATAACACCTTTATCCCACCGCTGCTTGCTTTATCAGCTTGTCCGGCATTGGTGTCGGATCTTGCTGATTTGCTGCATCGTCTGCAGGCTCGCCGTCAACGTTTAATGGCCATGCGCCGGGAAAGTAATGCGCGACTTGCCGATTTTGCCGTGGCCGATGTCTCTCTGTTCTGGTTGCTTAACGCTCTGAACAGCGCTGAACCTGTATTAACCGAGCTACTTGATAAGCCGGGACGTCATCCGGAATTGTTTTATCGTGAGCTGGCTCGGCTGGCGGGTAGCCTGCTGACCTTTTCACTCGAACACGATACCGCTGATATTCCGGCGTACCGTCACGACGCGCCGGAGAAGGTTTTTCCGCCGCTTCTTGCCCTTCTGGATAAGCTGCTGGAAGCCAGCCTACCTTCTCGCGTCGTATCCATTGAACTGAAGCAGGACGGTGTGATGTGGAAAGGGGCGCTACACGATGCTCGCCTGCGAGAAGGGGCTGACTTCTGGATCTCTGTGCGTTCTTCCATGCCGTCGCATGAGCTGCAGGCAAAATTCCCGCAATTATGTAAGGCCGGGAGCCCGGATGACGTGTCAGAGGTAGTGAATGTGGCGTTGAGCGGCATGGTTATTCGTCCGGTCACTCATGTCCCGGCGGCTATTCCTCTGCGTCTGGAAAATCACTATTTCGCGTTGGATTTAAGCAGTGATGCCGCGCGGGCGATGCTGGATGCGGGGAGCTGTAGCTTTTACACCCCAGCCTCGCTGGGTGATGTGAAACTTGAACTCTTCGCGGTACTGCGCACATGAATCAATCCGGAATAACTCAGGCAGAAAAGATTTTCTATCCCGGCTGGTTGATGGTTTGCCAGTTACGTAGCGGTCAGGACGTACAGGATGGAAAAGCATTTTATCGCCGCGCACGTCAGTTAGTGACGGAAGCGCGGCAAAAACTGACGGGGGTGGGATTCAGTCAGGCGAGTAGCGACCACATGGTTTATGCCCTTTGCGCTTTGCTGGACGAAAGCGTCCTGAACCGAGGTAAAACGGATGATGTCTGGCGTGCCTGGCAACAGGATCCGCTCCAGGCTCATTTTTTTGGCACCCTTAACGCGGGGGAGGAACTCTGGCAGCGAATTCGCGAGCAGCTTAACGCCACGACGGCAGATACGGTTGTTTTGATGTGTCTGTATCGTACGCTCCAGCTCGGGTTTACTGGGCAATACCGAACGCAGGACGACGAGCGTCGTGAGGATGTAGTACGTGCGCTCAGCGAACGGGTTCCACCGTTTGTACTGAGCCAGGATGCGCCAGTCGTCGTTCGCACGTCCGGGTTGCGTACCGGACAGCGGATGTATTGGTTATCCTGGGGAGCAGGCATCGTGACGCTGGTAGGGATTTGGTTTGTGCTTTCATCGGCACTGGCAAACCAAGTTTCAAAGATTACGGGACTGGGCTGAATATGCGTGAACGTTATCCTCTTTTGCTCACGATACTGGCCTTGCTTCTTGCACTGTGGCTGACCAATGGATTTTGGTCTCTAACTGCTGCAGGTCGCTGGATAGCAAATCTGCTGCTCGTGGCGGTGGCGGTTGGGATGCTGTGGTATCAATGGCAGCAACAGTCCCGTCGTGATGTCTTGTGCCGCTTAAGTCCTGACTGTTTTCCACCGGAAGATTTTCAGGGAAGCGTGGTGCTCTTTGCTGGTGATACCACATCGTGGTTTGTCCCTGGTCAGCCATTTCGCGAAACACGGCAGGGCTGGTATTTGCAGGTTGAAAATCCGGAGCAGTTGCCGGAACTCGCTGAACAACTGGCAACCTTACGTCCCGCTTTGCGGCCTCAGGTGGCCGTGATGTTGGGGCTTCTGCCCGAGCATCATTCGTCTGACGAAGCATTCGAGCACTGGCTTCGCAACTGGCAGCGGGCCGTAACGCAATGTAGCCGCTGGCTTAATGGCCTGCCGCCGGTACTGATCACGTTGATGGTTTCAGGACCGTCACAGACCGAAATATCGGCAGAAGAGGCGTTTGTTCGCTGGTTTAGCATCACCCCAGGCGAGCCTTTGGTTAACGTGTGCTTGCCGGGACAAGGCGTTGTTCCCATAGCTGACTGGTTGCAAGAGAGTCCGACCGATGCGCGTTTTTCCCGTCTCAGTGAGGCTTTCTGGCTGGATGCCTTGCAGTCGTGGTATGACCAACGCGTGGGTGCTGTGTTGACCAGCCGGCGTGGGGATTTTTCGATCCTGCGCCCTTTGGCGGTGGGATTTTGCCTGACGACGGTAACGGCAGGAGCAAACAATCTCTGGCAGCAACATATTGCTGCCCTCACTGCTTTGCCGCCGCTCGCGAAAACTCGCGAAGAAATATTACCTTTGCCGGATAACCTACTGGCTGGCCTGACACGCCGTCGAGGGCTTAGCCGGAATCAGCAACGCTGGCGACAAGCCGGCCTGATGACGGGTCTGTTCCTGCTGCTGGCAATGATTGCTTCTTTTATCAACAACCAGCGCCTCGTTCGCAGCGTCGGCGATCATCTTGCGCTTTACCATCATCTGGATGGGCACCCAGCTGCACCGAAGCTGCAGGCGCAACAACGCTTAAGGGCAGACAGTCAGCTCCTTGATGACTGGCTTCGCCGTGGAAATCCCTTGCGTTACGGGCTGGGGCTATACCAGGGGCTGCGGTTGATTCCACCAGTAGAAGCGGCTCTCAGTGACTGGGCACCGCCGCCTCCGCCGGCGCCGGTGATAAAGCAAGTGGTTGAGGGACCAAAGACGGTCCGCCTCGACAGCATGTCGCTATTCGATTCCGGTAAATCCCTGCTTAAACCCGGCTCTACCAAAATGCTGGTGAACGCCCTTGTCGGCATTAAAGCCCGGCCGGGCTGGCTGATCGTGGTCAGCGGGCACACTGATAACACTGGCAACGCGCCTCTTAACCAGATGCTTTCGCTCAAACGGGCTGAAGCGGTACGCAACTGGATGCGCGATACCGGCGATCTGCCGGAAAGCTGCTTTGCGGTGCAGGGTTATGGCGAACATCGCCCCATTGCAAGTAATGACACGGCAGAAGGGCGCGCGCTCAACCGTCGTGTCGAAATCAGCCTGGTTCCGCAGGCCGACGCCTGTCTGATTCCGGGCAACACCACAGCGTCATCACAGGATGATGACTTGACACAAAATCAAATGGAGTAAATCCGATGGCAATTCCTGTTTATCTTTGGCTGAAAGACGACGGCGGCGCGGACATTAAAGGGTCTGTTGACGTACAGGACCGCGAAGGCAGCATCGAAGTGGTAGCGCAGGCGCATAACCTGTACATCCCGACGGATAACAACACCGGCAAACTGACGGGAACCCGTATTCATACCCCGTTCCTGTTTACCAAAGAAATCGACTCTTCAAGCCCGTATCTCTACAAGGCTGTGACCACCGGTCAGACCCTGAAATCTGCGGAATTCAAGTGGTACAAAATCAACGACGCAGGCCAGGAAGTTGAATATTTCAACGTCAAACTCGAGAACGTAAAAGTGGTGAAAGTGGCTCCGCTGATGCACGACGTCAAGGATCCTACTTACGAGAGACATAACCACCTGGAGCAGATTGAGCTGCGTTACGAAAAAATCACCTGGACCTACAAAGACGGCAACATCATTCATTCCGATTCCTGGAACGAACGCGCCACTGCGTAATCCTCTGGCGGGCAGCATGCTGTCCGCCTTTTCGTTTTTGCTGAGCGCCTGTCGCCACGGACGTTCAGTAAAAACCCCAATCCGGAAATTCGACCTGATGCGCCAGAGGTTCTTTATATAAAGAAAAGCGACGGGCGGTAGCGTGCCCGCAGGTCTCTGACAGAGAGTTTACTAACATGGAAAATCCTGCCGTTCTGTTACGTCGTCTGAATCCCTACTGCGCGCGCGCCATGGAAGGCGCTGCCTCTCTGTGTCAGACCCGCGCCCACGCGGAAATTCTGCCGGAGCACTGGCTTCTGAAATTGCTCGAACAGGGCGAGGGCGATCTGACGGTGATTGCGCGTCGTTACGAATGGGATATGGATTCCATCTGGCAAGATCTGCTCGCCTGGATGGATAACCTGCCTCGATCGGTGCGCGGCCGTCCGCAGTTAGCGGACAACACGCAGGCGTTATTACAGGAAGCCTGGCTGCACGCCTCGCTGGCGGGGGAAGAACAGATCCGTGGTGTGCATCTGCTAATCGCGCTGGCGGATAAACCCAAACTGCTGCGCTGCGACGGTTTGTGGCCATTGCTAACCCTCGGACAAAGCCAACTTGAACGCTTACGCCCGCTGCTGGATGCGCAATCCGACGAGCGACCGGAGATGCAGCAGGAAGCGGAACTGGCGCATACCGGCGGGGATGTGGAGATGGTAGGGCGTGCAGTCGATGCCGCGCAAAGTCTTGAAGGGGAACTGAGCCCCGCGCTGCAAAATGCACTGGATAAATTTACCCTCGATGTCACCGCGCGTGCCCGTGAAGACAAAATCGACCCGGTATTTGGTCGTGATAGCGAAATTCGCCAGATGGTGGATATTCTCTCCCGGCGGCGTAAAAACAACCCGATTCTGGTCGGAGAGCCGGGAGTAGGGAAAACGGCCCTGGTGGAAGGCCTGGCGTTACGTATCAGCGAAGGCAACGTGCCGGAAAGCCTGAAACCTGTCGCGCTGCGTACGCTGGATCTGGGCCTGCTGCAGGCGGGCGCAGGGGTGAAAGGGGAATTCGAACAGCGGCTGAAAAACGTGATAGAAGCGGTGCAGCAGTCACCAACCCCCATTATGCTGTTTATTGACGAAGCCCATACCATTATCGGAGCCGGTAATCAGGCGGGCGGTGCCGATGCCGCGAACCTCCTGAAACCGGCGCTGGCGCGCGGCGAACTGCGAACCATCGCCGCCACGACCTGGAGCGAGTACAAACAGTATTTCGAACGCGATGCCGCCCTCGAGCGCCGTTTTCAAATGGTTAAAGTCGACGAACCGGACGACGAAACGGCCTGCTTAATGCTGCGCGGGCTGAAATCCCGTTATGCCCAACACCACGGCGTACATATCACCGACGATGCCGTGCGTGCGGCGGTCTCCCTGTCGCGCCGCTATCTGACAGGCCGCCAGTTACCGGATAAAGCCGTCGATCTGCTCGACACCGCTGCGGCGCGCGTGCGTATGAGCCTTGATACCGTGCCCGAAGAAATCACCCACCTTCATGCGCAGATGACCGCGCTGGCGCTGGAAGAGCAGGCGCTACTCGAAGATATCGCCGCAGGCGGCAGCACCCATGCCGCGCGCCTGGCGCTCATTGCCCAGCAGCGAAGCACCCTCGAAAGCACGCTGCAGCAGATGCAAACGCATTTCGAACAGGAAAAAGCCATTGCTCAGGAGTTGATGACCTGTCGCCGTGATATTAGCCGTCAGGCTGAGATCCCTAACCTGCAGCAGCAACTTGACTGCGCCCAGCAGGATGAGGCGTTGATTCAGATTGATGTTAATACCCGTACCGTTGCCAACGTGATTGCCGACTGGACCGGCGTGCCGCTCTCCTCATTGATGAAAGATGAACAGACCGAACTGCTGACGCTGGAAAACGAAATCGGCAAACGGGTGGTGGGCCAGCATGTTTCCCTCACCGCTATTGCGCAGCGTCTGCGCGCGGCGAAAACCGGACTGACATCCGAAAATGGCCCGCAGGGCGTTTTTCTGCTGGTGGGGCCGAGCGGCGTTGGCAAAACCGAGACCGCACTGGCGCTGGCCGATGTGCTGTATGGCGGTGAGAAATCCCTTATCACCATTAATCTCTCTGAATATCAGGAGTCGCACACTGTATCGCAGTTGAAAGGTTCGCCGCCGGGTTACGTCGGTTACGGCCAGGGCGGCATTCTCACCGAAGCGGTGCGCAAGCGCCCTTATAGCATCGTCCTGCTTGATGAAGTGGAAAAAGCCCATCGCGACGTAATGAACCTGTTTTACCAGGTCTTTGATCGCGGCTTTATGCGCGATGGCGAGGGGCGCGAAATCGACTTTCGCAATACCGTGATCCTGATGACCTCTAATCTTGGCAGCGATCATCTGATGCAGTTGCTGCATGAACAGCCTGAGTCGACAGAAGCGGATCTGCATGAACTGATGCGCCCGATCCTGCGCGATCATTTCCAGCCGGCACTGCTGGCCCGTTTCCAGACCGTGATTTATCGCCCGCTGGCGGAAAGCGCCATGCGCACCATTGTGCAGATGAAACTCGATCAGGTGAGCAAGCGCCTGCATCGTCATTACGGTCTCACCACCCAGATTGCGGAGACGCTGTATGACGCGCTGACGTCGGCTTGCCTGCTGCCGGATACCGGGGCGCGCAACGTCGACAGCCTGCTGAACCAGCAGATCTTACCGGTGCTGAGCCAGCAGTTGCTAAGCCATATGGCGGCCGGGCAGAAGCCCGCCTCGTTGACGCTGGGCTGGGATGAAGAGGAGGGGATTGTCATAGAAATGGCACATGAAGGAGTCACAGCATGAGTGTGATGGACATCCTCTCGAACGCTCAAAGCGGCGTTCTTAATCGCTATGCGTTGTCGCTGGTCGACAGCGATCTCGTTCTTGATATTGAAGATTTTTCTGGTCACGAAGGGCTGAGTGAACTTTATCATTACACCATTCGCTTTAGCAGTGCCAACCATGACATTCAACCGCAACAGGTACTGCGCAAAAGTGGAACCTTTACCATGCGCACTCTTACAGAGACTTTCGCTGGCATGGTGCAACTGCCCGTCACGGTGAAAAAGGTTCATGGCACCATCACTGCGTTCCGGCGCATTACCGGCTCTCGTGACCAGGTCTCCTATGAAATTGTGCTTGAGCCTTTTTTAGCGCTGTTAAACCGTCAGTACCGCACACACCGTTTTTTTGTTAACAAATCCGTACCCGATGTTGTGGAACAGATATTGACGGAACATGGGCTGAAAGGTTGGGAATATGAATTCAGGCTAAAAAAAAGCTATCCGAAACGGGAGCAGATTAATCAGTATCAGGAAAGCGATCTGGCTTTTATTCAGCGACTGCTGGCGGAGCTGGGGATCTTCTATTTCTTTACCCTGCAGCCGGATACGCAAACGGAAGTGATCCATTTCGGCGATACGCAAGCGGCGCTGATGTTTGATAAAAAGCTGGCGATTAATAGCCCGTCAGGTATGAGCGACAACGGTACTGACTCGGTCTGGGCGTTAAGCGTGGCGCATAATGTGGTGGAAGGAAGCGTCACCACAAAAGACTATAACCATCGTCAAGCCCAAATGCTGCTGCAGTCCGCGTCGGCAGATATGTCGCGTGGCGAAGGCGAAGGGATCAACTATGGTGAGGTCTATCACTACCAATCGCGCCACCTTGAACGCGGGGACAATATCGATCCGGCAACGGAGACGGCTAATTTCTGGGCGCGCCTCGATCATGAACGTTTCCTGGCAAAACAGACCATTATCAGCGGCAAAAGTACCGATGCCACATTATTAGCCGCACAGGTATTGACCATTGACGACAGTATTCCGCCAACGTTACCGGTGCAGCTGCAGGAGCCGATTCTCCTTACCCATATTGTCTTTACAGCCAGCCGGGATTCGGCTCTGCAGGCGGAACTAACCGGGGTTCCCTACAGTGAAACTCTCTGTTGGCGTCCGCCGCTGCTACCCCGTCCGAAAGTGACCGGTACGCTGACCGCACGTGTCACCAGCGCGAAAGAGAATGATCTCTACGCATGGCAAGATGAAGCTGGCCTCTACCGAGTGAAATTTGATGCCGATCTTGATGATAAGAATCCAGGCCTGGAAAGTATGCCGGTGCGCCTGGCTAAGCCCTACGGCGGAGATACCTATGGGTTTCATTTCCCTTTAATTCAGGGAACCGAAGTGGCGATCGCTTTCCACGAAGGCGATCCGGATCGCCCTTATATCGCTCATGCGCTGCACGACTCCCGCCGGGTTGATCATGTTACGGAGCTGAACAGCACCCGCAACGTGATCCGCACCGCCGCACTTAACAAACTGCGCATGGAGGACAAGCGCGGCGAGGAGCATATCAAACTCAGCACGGAGTATGGGGGAAAGACGCAGCTTAACCTTGGGCACAATGTCGATGCATCCAGAATGTTACGAGGAGAAGGGGCTGAATTACGTACCAATGATTGGGTAACCGTTCGTGGTGGTAAAGGTATTTTGCTTACAGCTGATATTCAACCTGATGTCGGCAGTAAAATGCTTGAGATGGATGAGGCCATAGAGCAACTTGAGCAAGCCCTCACGCTTGCCCGGAGCATGCAGGTTGCCGCAAAAGGCGCTCAAGCTCAGCAGTCGGATACGGATAGTCAAAAATTACTTAACAGCGCTTTGCGATATCTCAGGTTGCCCGGTTTGCTGGCTCACGCTCCAGCTGGAATAGGTATTCTCAGCCCTAAAGCTGTAAGGCTGGCTTCGGGGAATGAAAGTATTGGTCTGATGTCAGGCAGAAATACTGATATCAGCGCCGGGCAGTCATTTACTGTTGCGGCAGGTGAGTCGGTTAGCCTGTTTGCCCAGGCGGCGGGTATGAAGCTTTATTCGGGAGCGGGTAAAGTCGATATTCAGGCGCAGTCCGAGGCCTTAAATGCTTCTGCGCTACAGGATGTAACGATTACCAGCGCCCAGGGTAGTGTAAGGGTTGATGCCAGCCAGGAAATTATTTTGAATTGTGGTGGCGCTTTTATAAAAATGAGTGATGGGAATATTGAATTAGGTTGTCCAGGCAATATTTTATTAAAAGCGGCCAACATTAATAAGGCAGGGCCAGCAACGCTTGATACCCCACCCGTTACGTTTCCAAAAGGCTATTCCGGTTCATTTACAATCAAAGATCCTGAATCAGGAGAGATAAAGCCATTCACGCGATATAAAGTAACCACCGCTGAAAATGAAGTTTTTGAGGGTATATCTGACTCCGCAGGCAAAACAACCACACTATATACTTTAATGCCCGGTTCTATGAGCATTGAATTTCCAGATGAGCAGCAAGAGGAAGGTCCAGGGCATTGGGTGACAATTGACCATGATTACCACGGATTAAAAAATACGGTAATTATGGCAATTAATCGTATAACGTCGATGGGAAATGAAGGCCGTGTTTTTGGATCTGAAGGGAAAGATTTTATGCATACCAAACGAGACAAGATCCAGGAATGGAAATCATTCCCCGCAGGTGCCGACGAGCATGTAATAAATGATTCAGCAATTTATCGCTATGGAGAACAGAGAAGAATAACGCAAACATTTCTTGAAGGCGATGATGCATGGACAGTTAGTGGAGCATCATGGCACTGGATGCCAGCTGTTGCGGACGACATTAATGAGAAGAAGAATTAACTATGAAACTAAACTATCGTATAGTCTGTTTTATCTGGGGTGCGCTGGATATTTTTTATATTATCAGGTTTGCCTGGTTAAACGTCGAGCAAGGGCGTATTCCTCTTATCGACGATATTATAAGTTTTAATCATCTTAATTCTGAGTATGGTAGTGAAATTTGGACTGTGTTAATGTTTTCTGTGTCATTAATATTGAATATTTCCATCATAATATCCGCCATATTACTTCTTGTGGGCTGGTGTAGGGTTCATTGTTTTATCTATATACAAATACCTTTCCGGTTATTAATGACAATCCCATCTATTTCTTTTTTGCCATGGCTGTTGAAACAACTGAATATTACAAGCGTATCGATGTTTGTTATTTTGCTCGTTCTCTCTGAAATCATTAAATTTGCTTCCTTTAAATTGGCCAGCAACAAAAAAAATGAAGGAACTTCATATGGCGAATAATACCCTGGTCACCTCCGTTACCCACAGTAAAGTTGATGTTACGACCGGAAACCAAAAAAAGTACTGGGTGGAAATTCAACTCGTTGATGAACAAGGCGATGCTCTGTCAGATATGCCATGGAAAGTCGAGAGCCATCATCCCAGTGATGGCAGAGTTGCCAGATTAACGTATAGTGGACGAAGCGATGCGGAAGGCCTGATAAGAATTGATATGCCCCACGGCCTCGAATTAAAATTAATACTGGATGCTGACTCTCTGGCAAAAGAGATGGAGAAGCGACCTCTCCGGATTGGTAGAGATGCAGAATTGGATTCCACAGTTCGGCGGATGGCACAAGACAATGGCTATCTTTGGCATTACGCGGTTATTGGTGAACTTTGTGTTGTAACTCCATCAATAGAGTTAAGGAAAGGGGAGGTTTGGCCTGGCTTTCATTTTCCTCATGGCAAGTCTTTTAAAGGGTTTACTATCAGGACAAATGAACTGAAAAAACGCAATATAATAGAAATATGCCCTTTCAGAGCATGGGAACTGGTTTTACATCATCAGAAGGACTATTCCATTGCGAATGGCATTAATCTTGGCGCTGCAGCAACCCTTTCCTACGCAGATGACAATGCGTTAGACAGAAAGTCAATTACGCGGTTTTTTATAAATCAGTGCCAAGATCTCTCACGTTTGCCTCAGCTTTATAAAGACGGTTCAGCATGGAACACGCTGGTACATGATGTTCCCTTCAGCGATCGTTATCACCCTCCGGTGTTTATGGATACATCCCAAGATGCTTCGACTGAGGAAAATAACAGTAATAAACGTGGCATAGCGTCTTCAGGAGAAAATTCAGCTGCAAAGCCAGACGGTGATACGCAACTCTACTATGTTTTCAATAATGATAAAGTGATTATTTCGTGGCGTGGAACGGCCAGTATGTATGATGGCGGAACGGATCTTGCGTTCAGGCCGGTTAATACGGAATTTTGTGATTTAAACAAAACGCAATGTTCCTCATTACTTCCTGCTGGAAAGGTGCACACGGGCTTCTGGAGTGGGTATAATCGAGTTGAAAAGATATTTAATAAAGAAATTGAAGAATTGACCGATTTAATTGAAACATTGGATTTATTTGTATGTGGTCACAGTTTAGGGGGGGCTTTAGCTCTAATTCATTCGGCAAAACTTAAAGATTATAATCCTATACTTTATACTTATGGAATGCCGAGGACCTTTACCCGCGATGCCGTGATGCAATTATCTGAAATTACTCATTTCCGCCATATTAATGATAAAGATCCGGTTCCAGCCGTTCCGCCGGAAGCCAATCTGGATAATGAATTATATAAACTCTGGGGGTGGTTTGGAGGAACGTTGGGCTTTTTCTGGTCATTGGGCCAACTACTGGCTTACCAAATGGTTGAATGGGGAGACTGTTTTTGGCATCACGGTAAAATAGTTGCTTTCCTTACAACTAGCCAGAGTCGGGAATGGAAGGAGTGCAAAAGAGACCTGCCAACGCCGGCAGGGTGCATCACCATCAGAAAGTCGCTCCCCATTAAAGCTAAACTATTCCTGGTGCCTGCACTGGCGGAGCAAGAGATGCAACAGGCCGGGCAGAAACAAAAAGAGTTTAAAGCATCCTTAACGCCAGCAGATTTAACTCATTTTTTCCCAAAAAGCACCAACCCGGAAAGAGGGTTAGCGCTAAACCTTTTTGAACACTTTATGACGGCCTATATGCCGTATATGTATAACAAGCTGTTAGAGCTAATTGATGATACGGGATTAGTGGAAAAACGTACCTTTACGGAGCACAGATATAATATCGATCTATTTAAAGAACAAATGGAAAAAAATAAAAATGAGATTCCGAAGGATGAGATTGAAAGGAATGAAATTTTCCTGAGTATCGAAGAACTGCTGGATGTATCGCTTTCCCCTACGTTGTCTATGCCCTATGGAAGCGATACGATTTTACGGTTTGCTCAATATTCTGTCGAGGAGATAGAAAATGTATAACCTATTGAAAATTTTTCTTGTTTCTCTAATGTTGTTTTCCTTAGCAAGCTGCAGTCTAAGCAGGCCTGTTAACAAAACACTATCTCCGCCGTCTGATACAAAATGGGTAAGTATTGAAATAAAAAATCCTTCGCCTTATACAAAACCGTTTCCATTAGAGGCCAGGTATATTTCCTATTCGTGTCAAAAAAAGAGGATCAGCGGATTTGATGGTTCCATTATCACCGAGCCCAGCTACAACGTTATTAGCATCCCTATGCAGCAGGAAGGCGAAGTTTGGAAAGCAAAAGCAGCCATGACTGGTGGCGGTTCATGCAAGTGGTCTTTAAGCGCGATGACTCTAGGTATTGAATATGTTGAGGTTACGCATATTGGCAAAGATTTGGTTCCTGGAACTGCAGTCGGTGCGAAGCTTGCTTTTGATAATGACGCTTCTCGGAATGGACAATATACTCTGACTCGCGGTGATTTGAAATTATCTCCAAAGTATTTCCCTTACTTGAGGGAGAAAAAAATAGGCAAGAGAGAAAATACATTATCTTTATTAGGAAAGGAAGACTTCTTATCTCTGCGTGTTTATGATTTACATAAATTCGTTTTTTCTCCTGAGCTAAATGAAAAGAAAATTGTGAAGTTTATGGGGGTTGAAAAAAAAGGAAACGGAGCATACCCGCAGATTATTTATCCTGATGGTAGTGTTGCACCTGCAAGAACACTTTTTCCTGACTTTGATAAAGTTGATAAAATGATATTGAAATAAATTATCTTTACAGATCAATTTATTTGACGAGAATTATCTTTCATTATTCAATGGTATCTGTCCTCTAATGAAAAGTTAGGTTTCTGTTGTTTTATAAAATATCGAAATGGTGATGAAATATGCATAACCACTCAAAAATAATTTTATTTTCCTTGGTGTTGTTTTTCTCGGCAAGCTGCAGCATAAGCAGGCCTGTTAACAAAACCCTTTCTCCGCCGTCGGATACAAAATGGATAAATATTGAAATTAAAAATCCTTCGCCTTATACAAAGCCTTTTCCATTAGAAGCCAGATATATTTCATATTCGTGTCAAAAAAAGAGAATCAGCGGATTTGATGGTTCCATTATCACCGAGCCCAGCTACAACGTTATTGGCATTCCCATGCTGCAAGAGGGTGGCGATATCTGGAGAGCAAAAGTTGCTATGATCGGCGGGGGATCATGTAAATGGACATTAAATGTGGTAGATCTGGGAATCGAATATATAGATGCGACACATCTTGATAAGGAACTCGTCCCCGGAACGGCGGTCGGTGCACGTATTGCTTTTGATAATGATAGTTCTCAAAATGGTCAATATTCATCGGCTCATGGAGATTTGTATTTATCACCAAAATATTATCCCTTTATCTCTGAGTGGAACTTGGGAGAAAAAAAGAAAGAGCTATCTCTTTTGGGTAAAAAAAGTTTTTTGCATTTAAGAGCCTACGAAACAAACCAAATTAAATTCTATCCTGAATTAGATGAAACTAAAGTTGTAAGATATATAGGAATAGAAAAAAAGATCGAAGGTGCTCGTTCAAAAATAATATACCCTGATGGTAGTGTTGGAGCAAATGGAGAGATTTTTCCTGATTTTGATAAGGTCGATAAGATGAAGCTTCCATAAATTATTATGACGATAGGTTAATTGCTATAATTATCAAACATTTTTTAACTCAATATATGTCTATATGGAAGCGAGATGCTTTGCAATGTTCTCTGTATAGCATAAGGTGAAAAATATGTGTAATCGTCCAATGTGCTTTACCATTCCCCTGGTGGTGCTTGTCCTGGCAAGCTGCAACATAAGCAGGCCTGTTAACAAAACACTATCTCCGCCGTCAGATACAAAAAGGATAAATATTGAAATAAAAAATCCTTCGCCTTATACAGAACCTTTGTCATTAGTGGCTAGATATATTTCATATTCATGTCAAAAAAAGAGAATCAGCGGATTTGATGGTTCCGTTATCACGGAGCCCAGCTACAATGTTATTAGCATCCCCATGCAGCAGAGTAATGCTTTTTGGAAAGCAAAGGTTGCCTTGACTGGAGGAGGTTCATGCAAGTGGTCTTTAAGTGAAGTAACTCTAGGGATTGAATATATTGATGCTACGCATCTTGGCAAAGAACTGGTTCCAGGAACGGCGGTTGGTGCGAAGCTTGCTTTTGATAATGATGCTTCTCGTAATGGACAATACGCATCGGCTCATGGAGATTTATACTTATCACCAAAGTATTATCCCTTTATCTCAGAATGGAATTTGGGAGAAAAAACGAAAGAGTTGTCTCTATTGGGTAAAGAAAGATTTTTGCAGTTAAGAGTTTATGAAACAACAGAAATTAAATTCCATCCTGAATTAGATGAATCTAAAGTTGTAAGATACATAGGAATAGAAAAAAAGATCGAAGGTGCTCGTTCAAAAATAATATACCCTGATGGCAATATTGGCGCAAAGGGTGAAATTTTCCCCGATTTTGACAAGGTCGATAAGATGAAAGTTCAATAAATTATTATGACGATAGGTTAATTGCCATAATTATCAATCGATTTTATCTAACCCAATATATGTCTATGGGGAAGCGGTATTCTTTGCAATATTCACTGTGAGGCAAAAAGGTGAAAAATATGTTTAATCATTCAAAGTGCTTTACCCTTCCCCTGGTGGTGCTTCTCCTGGCAAGCTGCAGCATAAGCAGGCCTGTTAACAAAACACTATCTCCGCCGTCAGATACAAAATGGATAAATATTGAAATAAAAAATCCTTCGCCTTATACAGAACCTTTGCCATTAGAGGCAAGATATATTTCATACTCATGTCAAAAAAAGAGAATCAGCGGATTTGATGGTTCCGTTATCACGGAGCCCAGCTACAACGTTATTAGCATCCCTATGCAGCAGGAAGGCGAAGTTTGGAAAGCAAAAACAGCCATGACTGGTGGCGGTTCATGCAAGTGGTCTTTAAGTGCGATGACTCTAGGTATGGAATATATAGACGCTACTCATATTGGTAAGGATCTGCTACCCGGTACTGCTGTAGGGATAACTCTTGCATTTGATAATGATGCCTCGCGTAATGGTCAGTTTGATATTCTATCAGACAGAAACCCTGTTTTTTCACCGACATACTTTCCCTTAATCAAAACTAACAAATTGATACGCGAAAATGACTCATTAAATATTTTTGGTGAAGAAGATTTTATGCAAAAAAAATTAATAGATTTGACGGAGTCTGTAACTATTAAATATTTACCAACGTTAGATGAATCAAAAGTAGTAAAAATGGTTGCACCAACAGAGCATAAAATTGGTGCATTCTATAAGATCATTTATCCGGATGGGACTGTTGTATCGGATGGTTCAACTCATCCTGATGTAAGGAGAATGGCGAAATGATAAATGGATAGAAGAGTATTAATATTACCCAACATCCCTTATAGGTGATTGCCATCGTAGTTGTGCCATATACGAAAATATATCGTTACTGGCGGATATCAAATGCGAAAATATTTTACAAAACCACCATCGACTTAAACAAAATTGTTTGCAATTAAGGGCGGTAACATGTCTCATGCGCAAAAGAAAAAGAGAGCCATCTAATTTTATTATTTAATGAACGTGTGTCGTAGCAACGTTGCTAGTCACCCTGTGTTGTAGCAGAGCTAGTGATAGCTGGGAAAGTAAAATAGCCATAAATGATGGCGGTTTGTATAAATGGACACTTAATCCCTAATCCACCGTTGAATAAATTGCAGTTACCCATCACGGGAAGAGTCTTGCCCGTGTGTAGCGATAGATATGTCGATCGCATTTAATAATGATGCATTATTGAAATGTTATATTCTTTTTTAAAGTCAGAGAATAAACATTATCCTTGTATAATAAAGTAAAGTCGATAGCAAATCCGAAAGTTTTGACCCCTGTAAGTAATAAATTTGCTCATATTAAAATGTTGGCATTAAAAATATTTCCCTGGTTAATAGATCAAGGTAATGCTGGTAGATATATAGAGCTTTCATAAATATATGTCATGTTTAAATCTTACAAACGGTAGGGTAATATTCATAGGTTTTGATAAAGTGATAAGATGAGATTTTTTAATTATTTGCTATTGGTTTCGAAAATTGAATATGGCAAATGTTTTATTTTTTCATTTAACAAAATTATTATGGCAATAAGATAGTTTCTGCCTCGTGTAATTTTATGATTTCCTGGAGAATATTCTTTTGCTAATGGGATTTATAATTACTCATCGAAATAAAGAAAAATAACCATGTTATTTATGGAGTGCACTGCCGCACCTTTAATTGTTTCGTGTTAAATGTCGCTTGCTGGAAATATCTGCGTGGTTGTCAGGTTATTCCATCATCTTCATCAATATAGAAGGTTTATTATGGGCTGGAAAAGAACTCCTGCATTAATAACAGAACTGCCACGCGCTCCGTCCATGATGCTGTGGTTACTAAGCGGCGTATTAGCTGCTGTAGTCAGTGTATTGATTTTCCTCTTCCACGCGTCAGGGTATTTGAAAGAATTTTCCGAATTTAACATCTGGTGGGTTTCACTCACCCCATCCGGGTTCTGGTTTATTTTGTTTTGTTTTCGGGGTTGGCTGTGGGAAAAGAAAGTTAATGAGCATAAGTTTCTCTGTAATGAAGCTGAAAGTGCACAGAAACAATGGGAGGAATGGGCAGAGCGGTACCTTATTATTTCCGCAAGCAGCATTGTGCTGCCGGATGGCGTGACGGCAGAGGCGATCCTGAAATCGTCTGTTGACGCCCTTCCATCCAGATTCGCGCTGACAAGGCAATTGAATCATATTAATGCTCCAGTCTGGTCGGCCTTGGCAAGCCTGCAAACAGCTATATGTCAGTTACCCCATGAACTTCCTGTTCGGGTAACTTTAGTAACAGATATGCCAACCATGGGACAGGCAGAATCTTTTGCCACAGCATGGAAAACCCTGTTCCCACAACGCGAATTTCTCGAAAACATTAGCATAACGCCTGCCTTTTCCATGTCATGGATTGACGAACGTTTGAAGCAACCAGCGCTGACAGTCGATCTTATTCTGGTAATGCAATTATGTGGGAGTGACGCGTACTCGGACGGGCTGGCTGCGCTGTTGCTGACTAGTGACGATGTGGCACAAAAATTCAGCCTGCCACATTCGTCCCGTTTGCTTCGGCCGATGCCGTTGGAAATTAAAAAATTTGACGAAGAATTCAGGCTCTTTCTCGACACCCAGGCTGTCGCCAGTCGTGCCTCGTGTGTACTTTGCGATAGCAGCAGCTGGGATGAAGTTGCGGCTCCTTTGATGATAATCGGTAAAGAATACGACGCCGGATGGGATGCTGCCGGACGTATGGTGCTGGAAAAATGGAGCGGCATTCCTGGACCGGCAGCACCATGGTTGCTGACTGCCCTTGCGGCCGATTTGGTCAGTGTAAATAAGGCCTCCCTTCTGACGTTATTCTCTTCTGGAGAAGAACGCTTTATTAGTACCGTCACATCAGGAAGTGAAGATGAACATATTGGGTAGTCTGTTTGGACGTCTCGGCCGAGTAGGATTTGTGCTTGCCTGCGCGGTGGGACTTTGGTTGTTAATTGCCCGTTATGGTGCGCTTATAGGCGTCGAAACCCGAAGCCAGCAACTTATTTTGTTCGTTATGCTATGTCTGGGGTTGATAATGTTTTGTTATCTTCCGGATATTAAAAAATACGCAATGGAGATGTCGCATCGTCGACAGGCTCGCCGTGAAACGGTTTTGCCCAACGATGAATCACGCCTCGTACAAACGCCAGCCCGTAATGTCACTATCGATGCTATTCGTCAGGATTTGCGTCAACAATACGGCAGGAAATGGACCAGTAAGATACGTATCCTGCTCGCAGTTGGCCATGTAAACGACGTAGAGCAGCTAATTCCGGGGCTTACTTCACATTTGTGGCAAGAGGATCAAGGAACGTTGTTGCTTTGGGGTGGCGATCCGGCACAGCCTGAGGACCATACCTGGCTCAACGCGTTGCACCGTCTTCGCCACCGTCCGGCTGACGGGCTGATTTGGGTGACCAGCGCTCTCGACGGCACTCAGCTCTCGCCGCTCCCTGACGACGCACTTGATACTGTTTCTGAAGCCATTACTGCCCGCTATAAACTCCTTGGCTGGCGGTTACCGCTTTATATCTGGTCTTTACAGCAGAGTGGTAGCGAAGCGGGCCGTATTACCCAGCCGGTAGGATGTTTACTCCCTGCTGGTTGTCGTCCTGAAAATTTGAACACGCAGCTACAGGCGCTGATTCCTGAACTTGTGAGTCAGGGAATACAGCAGGTCTGTGGCGCACCGCAACACCACTTTCTGCTTTCTCTTGCCGAGCGGCTAACACATAGCCTTTCCGACATTACGGGGCCGCTATCTACGTTAATCAATCCGTATCGCCCGTTGCCATTGGCAGGCGTCGTGTTCAGTCCTGTCAATTCCAGCGGTGCTCGCAGCGTGAAACAACACTGGAGAATGAACAACTGCTGGCACGTTCTGCCTGAATCTGTACGGGTTCTGCCAGCAGGTTTGCGTCCTCACAAACCGGGATTAAGCTGCCGTAAAGCGCTGGCAGTGATTGCGGCAACCTCGATGGTGCTATGGGCAGCCGGAATGGTGGTTTCTTTTTTTGGTAACCGCACCCTTATCACCGACGCTCAGGAGCAAGTTCTGAAGATTCAAGCCAGTAAACAGCCGCTTTCTGCCAGGCTGATGGCACTGGCCGAACTGCAGAAAACGCTGTCCCGTTTGCAATACCGCGAGGCGCACGGTGCGCCCTGGTATCTTTATGCCGGGATGAATCAGGATGCGGGCCTGCTGGCTGCGGTATCACCCCGCTACGCAGAAAGTGCACTGCCGCTGTTGCGTGATGCCGCAGCCGTACACCTTCAGCGACAGCTTGAGGCATTCGTCGGACTCCCGCCGGACAGCGCGCAGCGTAGCCAACTGGCGAAAGAGGCTTATGATCAGCTCAAACTCTATTTGATGCTGGTCAATCCACAGCGGATGGAGCCTGAATGGTTCAGCAGTACGCTAATGCAAACGTGGCCACAGCGTAATGTCGTCTCCGCAGGTATCTGGCATGCAAACGGACCGTCGCTGCTGAGCTTTTATGCCACACAATCTATTGCGAACCCGCAGTGGCGGCGGGCCCCAGACAACGGACTCATTAGTCAAAGTCGGACCTTGCTCATTCGACAGATGGGCATGCGAAACAGTGAATCTACTCTTTATCAGAAAATGTTAGCGCAGGTGGCGAACCAATTTGCTGATATGCGTCTGACAGATATGACGGGCGATACCGATGCGGCCCGGTTATTTATGACGGATGAGACGGTACCGGGAATGTTTACCCGCCATGCCTGGGAAGAAGCCGTTCAGTCAGCCATTAATGAGGTGGCAAACGGTCGGCGGGAAGAGTTGGACTGGGTTTTAACAGAGGGTTCGCGATCATCGCAGCAGCAGGACTCACCGGAGGCCATTAAAGAGCGTTTGACAGCCCGCTATTTTGCGGATTTCAGCGGAGCGTGGCTGAATTTCCTCAATAGCCTGCGGCTGCGTAAAGCGCAAACGCTATCCGATGCTATTGACCAATTAACGCTAATGGCCGATGTACGACAGTCACCACTGGTTGCGCTGATGAATACGCTGAACGTGCAGGGACGCACGGGGCAGGTGGGGGGTGCCCTCTCTGATTCTCTGGTCAAGTCAGCGAGGAATTTGCTTGCGCGTGACAAATTACCGGCAATCGATCAAAGCGCTTTGGCGTATGGGCCCCTGGATGCAACCTTCGGTCCGGTGCTGGCGCTGATGGATAACCAGGGCAGCGGCAGTGACTCGTTGACTCTGCAAACTTTTCTTACCCGTGTGACGCAGGTTCGACTTCGTCTGCAACAGGTCACTAACGCGAGCGACCCGCAGGCCATGACACAAACGCTGGCGCAGACCGTATTTCAGGGCAAAGCTGTTGATTTAACCGCCACGCGGGATTATGGCAGCCTGATGGCTGCAGGCCTTGGTCAGGAGTGGAGCGGATTTGGTCAGACGGTTTTTGTCCGTCCGATGGAGCAGGCCTGGCAACAGGTGCTAAATCCGGCGGCTGACAGCCTGAATGCACAATGGCGTGCGGCAGTAGTGGATGACTGGAATACTGCCTTTGCCGGGCGTTATCCTTTTAAAAATGTTAGCAGCGACGCCTCGCTTCCGCTGCTGGCGAAATATCTCAATACCGACGCCGGGCGCATTGCACGTTTCTTACAGACCCGCCTCAACGGTGTGCTGCATCGCGAGGGAAATCGCTGGGTGCCGGACAGCATTAACGCGCAAGGACTGACCTTCAACCCTGCATTCCTGCAGGCCATCAATACTCTAAGCCAGATTGCCGATGTGGTATTTACCAACGGCGAAGCAGGGCTGCATTTTAACCTGCGTCCCGGTACTGCAGAAGGTGTAATGCAAACGAACCTGGTTATCGATAGCCAGAAGCTGGTCTACGTTAATCAGATGCCCGTCTGGAAGCGATTTACATGGCCTGCGGACACTGAGGCTCCCGGAGCCAGTTTAAGTTGGATAAGCACCCAGGCAGGGACGCGTCTTTATGCAGACCTGCCGGGGAGCTGGGGCTTGATCCGTCTTCTTGACTCCGCAAAACGTGAAGCCTATGCGGGAACAGGCAGCAGCTGGAACTTAAGCTGGAAGGCGCAGGATGGGCGGATGCTTAACTACACATTGCGTACCGAAGCCGGTGAAGGGCCATTAGCTCTGTTGAAACTGCGTAATTTTACCCTGCCGAGTACCATCTTTAATGTTAATACAGCTCCGCTGCAGGTGGCTGAAAATATTGAAATTATGGATTCCCTTGATACCACGGAAGAAACTGACTAATGGCGACCATTTACACACTCCTCAGTGCCTGCCAGGCCGAAGCGGAAGAAACGGGAACGCACGCACAGAAGCGTATAGCCTTGTGGAACAACTGGCTTACACCTGTGGCGCCAGAGAGCCCCGCCGGGGAAGATCCCGGCTATGATGACGATTTTCAGCAAATGCGTGAGGAGGTTAATAAACTTTCCGGTGCCAATACCAGCCTGGTTTGCGAACTGGCGGAAAAACTGCTGGTCACTACGGCAAAAGATATTCGTATAGCCACCTACTATGCCTGGGCCAGACTGCACAGAGACGGCGAAAATGGGCTGGCGGATGGCCTGGAGCTGATCGCCGGGTTACTGCAGCGCTTTGGTACGCAGTTGCACCCCCAGCGCGACCGTAGCAGGAAAGCGGCGCTGGAATGGCTGTGCAGTTCACGCATGCTGGACAGCCTGTCCCTGTATCCGGAAGTGGTCAAAGCCGACACTCTACGCGTTGCTGGCGCATTATGGCTTATCGAACAGCTCATGGCCGAAGAGGTTTCCCGCCCGGCGTTGAATGGTCTGTATCAAGCGCTTGAATCCCGGTTAATGAAATCTGGCGGTGTTGATGCCGTTGTGCCGCAAAACGTGGCGGATACCCCGCTTCCCGCTGGCGGATATAGCGCTCCAGTAGTATCTGGTATTTCATCAGGTCAGGATTTACTGACGCAGGCGCGTGTGCTGGCAAAATACTTGCGCGATCGGCCTAACGGCTGGTTATCAGGCCATCATCTGATGAAAAGTATCCGCCATGACACTTTGCACACTCTGCCGCCTTTATCAACGGACGGACGTACCCGTATTGAGCCGCCAAAGCCGGATCAGCGTGCATTACTTAAACGGCTCTATTTGCAGCAAAGCTGGCTGGAATTACTGGAACATAGCGATGATATGTTTACGCGTGGGGCTAACCATTTATGGCTCGACCTACAGTGGTATATTCACCAGGCGCTCTTGAGATCCGGTCAGGATGCGCTTGCCGCCATCATTCAAAACGATCTTTGTGGTTTACTCGCCCGTCTTCCAGGGCTTGAAACACTTGCATTTAACGACGGCACACCCTTTGCCGACGAGGTGACGACTCACTGGATACGCCAGCAGGTCATGGATATCCCTGAGAGTTGGCAGGAGGATGATTTTATAACACCTGTCACTGCTGTTGCAGGTAATGAGATTTTGCTTCTTGAACCGGAAGCGCTGAAGGTCGCAGACAGCGAGGGGGCTGAGGCGGCGCTGTGCTGGCTGCAGGCTCGTCCTGGTATCACCACTGTGCGTCAGAAATGGTTATTGCGTTTAGTTATGTCTCGCGTAGCCGAACAATGCGGCAAAAAAGAGCTTGCAACATATTTGCTTAATGCACTAGGGCGAGAGGCAAATAACATCACTCTGATTCGATGGGAACCAGAGCTGTTATTTGAAGTTCTTGCGCGGCATTTGAAGTTAGTACGTTCAAATGCCGGCCGTAACGAAGCTGATAAGCTTCGTCAAGAACCGTTAATGGAACGTTTGCTTGCCGAATTAATTACCCTCGATCCCGCGCGAGCTGCCGTTCTCTGCAGCTAGTAAAAATTAATTAGAATGGAAAAATATGTTTAAAAAATTCTATCTGTTATCCTTATTGGTATCCTTGACATTAATAAGCGGCTGCACGCAGCTCCTGTGGATGCTTAATAACCCGAATGAGCGTGCGGTTCACACAATAGTTGAAGCGTATACGGATGAAATCCATTCAACATTCGAATATAACAACGTAAAAATGAGTACGCAGTCTTCTACGGGGCAGCAGGAAAAAATTGATTTGCCCTCAAAAGGGATTGGTTTTATTGGCGAAAAAAATATCTATTTTGTCACCCGGAATGGTGATGTCTTACTCTCTTTAAATTCGCTTATGAAAACCATACCTCTTACATCAATCACAAATAATAAGTATTTAGAATTCTACTTAAAATACGATTATGTAGGATTTGGCAATGGTGCGTTCCACCAGTTTGTTAAGATAAAAACGCGGAAGCCCGCATCGTTGCTAACGGCTCAGGAAGAAGCCACCCTGGTCAACTCCGCTTTTACAAAGCAAGAGGGATATTACTTTCGGACAATTGAAGTTGAAGGCATTGTAATAGATAAAAAGCGCTTTGGCGGTGCGATAAACGGTGAGGCTTCACTTGATAATAATTATCGCGTCAGATTTTTGACACAACGAATAGGCAATAATTTTAATGGCGGAAAGCTCGCATTTAACGTGATTATGACACCGGTCACTGTGGTGGGTGATATACTTCTTATTCCTTTGTTTTTGCTCTCTAATTAATTTTCTTTACATCTTTATTAATTATTCACCTAAAGCAGAAATTAAAAAATTATGGATGATTTAACCCTGCGTTATTATGACGCCGAGATGCGCTATTTGCGGGAAGCCGGGCGAGAGTTCGCACAAACACATCCCGATCGGGCAGCATTGCTTGACCTCGACAAAGCGGGTTCCCCCGATCCCTACGTTGAACGCCTGTTCGAAGGATTTGCCTTTTCCATGGGTCGCCTGCGGCAGAAAATCGATGATGATCTGCCGGAGTTAACCGAAAGTCTGGTCAGTATGCTCTGGCCTCATTATCTGCGCACCATCCCGTCTTTATCAGTAGTAGCCCTAACACCGCAGTTGTCGGCAATGAAAATGGCCGAGATTGCGCCCGCCGGGCTGGAAATCAGCTCGCGGCCCGTAGGACCTAAAAATACTGTCTGTCGTTATCGCACTACCCGCGCTATGCCGCTTAATCCAATGGAAGTTGAGCAGGTGATCATGACAACGGAGCCGGATGGTCGCTCGCTTTTACGGATTAGCTTTGCCTGCAGTACCCAGGCGGACTGGTCGCAGGCGGATCTGAAACGCCTGAGCTTGTACCTGGCGGCCGATGCGCCGATCAGTAGCGCTCTGCATCTTATGTTGACCAAACGGCAGGCCTCTATGTATCTGCGTCTGCGCGGGCAACAGGAGCGGATACGCATAGACGGTTGGTTTTCCCCCGGTGGATTTGCCGAAGAAGACCGCCTGTGGCCTAAAGGAGAGAGCGCCTTCAGCGGTTATCAACTGTTGCTGGAGTACTTTACCTTCCGGGAAAAATTTATGTTCGTTCATCTCAACGGGCTTGAGAAAGTGACTCTCCCACCGGGAACGGCAGGCTTTGATATCGAGGTAGTACTGAATCAGCAGTGGCCTTCTGATTTGCCAGTGACGAACGAGGCGCTACGTCTGCACTGCGTTCCGGTAATTAACCTTTTTACTCTGGAAGCCGATCCGCTGACCATCAGTGGGCTGGAGAGCGAATATTTATTGCGCCCTAAACGCCTGCAGGACGGACATACAGAAATTTATTCAGTAGATAGGGTAACGGGTTCGGGCCGTACCGGCAGCGCTGAGTATGTGCCTTTCACGAGTTTTCGGCACCGGGGCGGAATGCTGCGACGGGAAGCGCCGGAACGTTACTACCATACCCGGGTTAAACGCGGCGTAACAGGGATGCATGACACCTGGCTTATCCTTGGCGGTCAGCAATGGGAAACTGAAAGAATGGCTGAACGGGAAACGGTATCGTTACGTATCACTGGCACCAACGGCCAACTTCCCCGCCGGGCGCTCACCAGTACTCTGCTAGATCGCTGTGAACAGACATTACAGACAAGGGTGAGTGTACGTAACCTTTGCAAACCCACTCTTCCGGTCTATCCGCCCGCTGAAGATCGCTTTCACTGGCGAGTGATGAGCCACCTTGGCACCGGCTTTATCAATATTATGAGCAGTGCGGAAGTGCTGCGCGGTACGTTGGCGCTTTACAACTGGCAAGAGGATGAAATGAATCATCGCCGACTCGACGCCATCCTCGCGGTAGATCATCACCGTATACAGCGTTTTGAAAGCGGGTTTTTACTCAGAGGGCTTGATGTGGAAGTGACGATTGATAGTAACGGTTTTACTGGTGAAGGTGACATTCATCTATTTGGCGAGATGCTTAACCGCTTCCTGGCTTTGTATACCGATATGAACCAGTTCAATCAGCTCACGTTAATTGTTCAGCCAGAAGGAAAATGCATCCGGTGGAAAGAGAATCACAGCCCGCGTCTGCCAGGTTGATATCGCAGTATCGCGATCAACTGCCCTACATCAGTTTTTACCGTTTTGGTCAGTTACTTGAACAGAGTCAGCCCGGTGCGCCGGTTATCGGCAGCAGCTGGCAAGTGCGTCAGGAGCCAGTGCGTTTCCGGCCTCATCCCGGAATGGGATTCCCGGCCAGCGAAATCAAAGGCGCAGAAGTAGCGGAGCAGGCGCATTTGCCGCCAACTGTGCGCGTCACCTTCATGGGGCTGTACGGCGTCGAGTCACCGCTGCCAACGCACTATATTGATGACATCGTACAGCAGCGGGAGGGGCATGAAGCGACGACGGATTTTCTTGATATTTTCAATCATCGGCTTATCGCTCAGTTTTACCGCATCTGGCGTAAATACTCATGGCCCAATAATTTCGTCGAAGGGGGAGAGGACAATACTTCTCGCTATTTACTTGGGTTAGTCGGACTCGGTATTCCCGGTTCTGCCAGAAATATAGCCACGCCGGTGTCACGATTCCTTGCGTTATTACCTGTGATGTTCTTGCCGGGGCGCACAGAAGAAGGGATTACTTCGCTGGTTAGCCTACTGGCCCCTGCAACCCACGCTCGCGTCTGGCAGCATGACAAGCGGCGTATTTATCTTAAAACCCCTCTGACCATGAGCGTAAAAAAGCCGGTCAGTCTGAATGGCCGACCGGTAATGGGGAATCATGCTACTGACGTGAATGGTCAGGTGCTGTTGCAGCTTTCAACCTCAGATGCTCTTGAAGCGCAGGGTTGGCTGCCGGGTGGAGAACTACATACTGACTTGCTGGGTTTACTTCACGTCTGGCTCGGCAGTCGTCTGGAGGTTCGTCTGCAACTTTGTGTGGATCGCAACCTTCTGCCGGATGCGCGGCTGAGCTGTAATGCAGCCCCGAATAGCCCACAGCTGGGTCGTACGTCGGTGATGAAATCGCTGGCGGCGAGCCTTCCAGGGCAATGTCGAATGCTCACTATCAATCTGGGCCGTTTTCAGCGCGTTCAGGAAAATATTAAACGAAAGGAGACCGATGAAAATGGTGATTACCGCTGGTAAGGCCCGTTTCGGATTGGCCATCATCGCGCTGGTTTTATCACTTTCAGGCTGTGGTCTGACACAAAAAGTGACAGATGGAACGGTGGCTGTGACAAAGTCCATGTTTTTTAAACAGGTCAAAACGTTGCATCTCGATATTCGTGCGCGCGAAGCCGTTAATAACAACGCCGGAGGCGTGCCGCTGTCTACGGTGATCAGAATTTACCAATTGAAAGATCGAAAGGTGTTTGACAGTACGGATTACCCGTCGCTATTTGCCTACGACAGCCAGGTAATAAAGTCTGATGTGGTAGCGCAGAAAGATATCCGCTTACCGCCTGGCGGTGCCGTAATCGTGGACATGCCCCTGGATGAGGCCGCGCAGTTCGTAGCTGTGGCTGCAATGTTTATTGCGCCGGACCAAACAAATGACACCTGGCGTGTGGTACTTACTCGGGACGACCTCGATCCTGAGACTCCACGCATTATCGAAGCAGGTAATAATCGGTTGACCTTGAAACCGCAGGAGAGCAGGTAAAATGCCGCGCCCCTCTCTGTACGAAATGCTCTACGGCAACGTAGCTGGCGGGCTTGATCTCCACCAGGTAAGCGAAGAAAACCAGCTGATCCTTTCCGTCCTCGACAATATGCAGCGCATCCTCAACTGCCGCGCCGGTACGCTGGCGCATCTTCCTGATTACGGCCTGCCGGATATGTCGCGCATTCTGCAAGGAATGCCCGGTACCGCCCATCAGTTGATTAGCACATTGTCAGCCGTGCTGCTCAAGTACGAGCCGAGATTGAAAAAAATTGATGTCGTACTGCTGGATCAGACAACGCCTGGCGAACTGCGCTACGCCATCGATGCCGAGCTTAAAGGCATTGGCCTCGTGCGCTACGGCACCGACTTTATGCCGGAAGGGCGGGTGTTATTGCGTCATCTTAAGCAGCAGCACTATCTCGACAATAAGGCGCAAATCTAAGTCCTGCCATCAACCACGGAGTTTTGGTTATTTCATGTCAGCAAAATCACAGTTTCTAAAAAAACTTCAAACCCGTCACACCGTTCCGTCTGCGTTTAAAAGCCAGAGCGAGGCCGATGTCGCCGCGTTTCGTTACCAGATGGAACAGCTGCTTGAACAGATGAGCGACTGGGTGGCAGATACCGGGCTGCAGGCGGAAACCGCAAACGCGTCTGTTTCCGATCTGCTGGTCGAGGGCGGTACATTTAGCATTTCGGCGATTTTAGTGCGCCACGAAGAGAGAACAATAAAATTCACTCCGCTATTTTTATACGGCCACGGCGTGACGGGATGCGTGGAAATCACTCTTCACACCAGCGGCAAAGCCCGCCCGCTGGGGCGTTTATTTATGCGAACCGGCAATACAAAAGGGTGGTCGTCTATTTTAGACAGCGATCCTTCCCGGTCGACATGTATTTTCGACGAAGAGACTTTCTTTAACGTTATTGAAAATCTGCTGCCCTGAGCCGTTTTATTTCCCTAATCATCTTGATAAAGCGAAAGCCCTGCGAAATTTATCAGCTGCTTGTTCAGGCGGTGATGCGCAGGGCTTTAATCGGACGCGGCTAAAAATAGCCCCGTGTCTTAACGGCCACGCTTTATCCGCCTCCGGAATCAAACAGTGGGTTAAATAAACCTTTAATGGAAATTTGGTCATGAATGACTTTCCCTCGCGAAATATTAAAACCGGCAGTGACCCACGCGCCCTCGCTGATTACGCGGCGCTGCGTGAAGAAGTGAGTAAACTGTCCCATCCGGCGCGCCCGGATATCAGCTGGCTGCAGGTTGAGAAATACTGTCTTTCGCTATTTGAAATTAACGGCGTCGACCTGCAAACCGCAGGCTGGTACACCCTCGCGCGTACGCATATCGCCGCCGTTCAAGGCATGAACGAAGGCCTGATGCTGGTGAGCGCACTGGTGAGTTATCAGTGGGCCGTGATGTGGCCCCAGCCGGTGGCACAACGTGTCGACATCCTTTCTGGTCTTAACCAGCGCCTGCAAAAAGTTTTTCGTACGCTGACGCTGGCGCGCCAGGATTTGCAGGATCTCTATCAGAGTGAAAAACTGCTTAGCGCACTGAATGACGGTCTGGCTCGCCATGAGCTAAAACAGGTTTGTCAGCTCGATGTGCTTGCCCGACAGATTCAGCAGATGGCCGCCCGTCTTGAAAAATCTGCGCCAGAAGATGCGAACCCATTACCTGTCGCCATCCCGCCGCAGGCGCTGGCTGTGCAACAGCCGTCGCATACTGTTACCGAACACCGACTGGTTTATGTCATTCATCCCGAGCCGCAAATAAATCAAGAGCAGGCCATTGAGCTGCCGACAGTGCATGAAAAGCGCGCAAGGCGCCTACCGTTTGTCGGTGCAATAGCGAGCGCATTTATCATCGGCGCGCTGTCTGCGTGGGGTTGGCAAAGTCTGCCGCACACGGATGATGCCAGCAGCGCATTGGGTCGCTCGCTGGCGGAGCTGCCGGTCGCCTTAACAGAAGATCAACTTGCCTTGATTAAGCGCACCGGGACGTTACCGGAAACCGAGGCGTGGCTAACGCGAGCCGCCATGCAACTGGATAACGTTGCCGAGCTAGCGCCGGACTGGCGGCTGCAATATGGGCAACAGATAATTGCGCAGGCACAGGCCCTGTGGCCGGAAGATGAGCGGGTTCAGCAGCTACAACAGCGCTGGCAGAAGCAGGTTGCGGTGAATATTCTGCCGGAAAAGACCCTCACGGGCTGGCACGAAGGTATGACGCAACTGCAGACGCTGGGCGACAGGCTGAATGAACTTGACCGGCAGAAGGGAAAATACCTCACCGTCAGCGAGCTAAAATCTGCGGTCTTCAACATGATGACCCGCTTTCAGCAGACCCGGCCGACGGAAGATCAGCTGCGGCAGATTCGCCTGCAGCCTGCCGCATCGCCTGAACGCCAGCAACAGATCAGGCAGCTTGAACAGCATCTGCTGGCGCAGATTTACGCGCTGCATCAGATTAAAAGCGGGCAGGAGAATCGCTGAAATCACAAAGCAAAAAGCCTGCTCGTAAGCAGGCTTTTTAAATTTGGCTCCTCTGACTGGACTCGAACCAGTGACATACGGATTAACAGTCCGCCGTTCTACCGACTGAACTACAGAGGAATCGTGTGAACGGGGCGCATACTACTGGCCCCGTAGTGGAGTGTCAATAGTAAAATTAACACACTGATTCAATTGCCTAATTAAAAGACAGGCGGCTATTTAATGTATCTTCCAGCCACCTGTGTCGCTTCCCGTCTGCCCACGCAGCCGGCTTAAGGGATCCTGACAGTAGAAGTGGCAAAATCGCTGCCACAACGCCGGGAAACGGGGTGCAAACAGCTCAGGTGCGCTAAAGAAATACTCGGAGAGCACGGCAAAACACTCCGCCGGATCGGTGGCTGCGTAAGCGTCAATGCTGGCGGCACTTTCACCAACCAGGTCGATCTCATCCTGAATATTATCCATCGCGGCGCGCAAATCATGTTCCCAGCCGGCCACTTCGCGAAGGGGAATGAGCGGAATGCCGCTGGCGCGATCGCCATTGCGCATATCCAGCTTGTGCGCCACTTCATGAATAATCAGGTTAAAGCCAGAGGCGTCAAAAGAGTCCTGAATATCCAGCCAGTTAAGAATTATCGGCCCCTGTTGCCAGCTCTGTCCGGACTGAACGATGCGCTGATTGTGCACTAGCCCAATATCGTCTTCCCACTCGTCATCCACAATAAAGGGAGCCGGGTAGATCAGCACTTCATGAAAACCATCCAGCCACTCAAGGCCGAGTTCCAGTACCGGCAGGCAGAACAGTAGCCCGATGCGCGCGCTTTTCAGCGCATCTAAATCGAATCCCTGCAGCGGGACCAGACGTTTTTGCTGCAAAAAGCGTTCGGCTAAATGAACAAGTTTTACCTGCTCTTCCGACGACAAATTTGCTAACACAGGGGCTTTTAACGCTTCTTCCCACGGGTATTCTGCATCTTCAACAGAATCCCTTGTTTTCCAGGGCCACTTAATCATCGTTTTGCTCGCAAACTCGCCACTTGAACCAATTTAACGGGACAGGGTCTGTTAAAATGCCAAATTACCTGGCATGATGGCAACCATCTGAACGGAGAGATGCCGGAGCGGCTGAACGGACCGGTCTCGAAAACCGGAGTAGGGGCAACTCTACCGGGGGTTCAAATCCCCCTCTCTCCGCCATTATTCAAACAGTTACGCGCTTCGCTTTCAACGACTCCCGTCACAGTTGCTTTTCCACTCCTGCATTTGCCCACTTTATAATCTTCACTTAACATAAGCGATAGAAATCATCCCAGCTTGTAACATTAAATTTTGTCGTTTTCCCGCGCCCCGTAAACCCGCCTTCGAACGACCTCTAACCCTCTGCGTTCCGTTTCCCTATTACGCCGGTGCCGATCGCACCCGGTGGTATTCTCTCGCCCTGCAGGTTGCCGTACGCGTCAGTCAGACTGATATATCTTTCAAACCCGTCACCAACAGATATGATGAAAATCTCGTCACCTCTTTTTTTCTGAGATTTCAATCTCATCATCCCTCAATCAATGTGGAAAAAACGTTATGGAAGATAAAGTGGATCGCAGCCTCGGTGGTAAGCTTGCGCTCTGGGTATTCTGGATCTTTTGCACCTATTCTGTCTGGTCGGTGCTTAATGATATCTGGCCGGTTAGCCAGATGAGCGCGTCCATCGGCTTTAATCCAGGTGTGGGAAAAACCATCACCGGTAGCGGGTTGCATACGCTGTTCGGCATGCTGGTGTTAGCCATTGTCGGTTCGATACTGGGGGCTATTGCCTGGTACACGCGCCCACAGGCACCGGAGGTCTGAAACAGGTAATATTCGACGGGAAGAAGCATGAATGTATTTGAGTGGCAGTACCGTTTTGAACACTGGATTTCACAGCATTTTCACCAGGGCGACGCCGCCCATGATATCTCCCACTTTTCCCGCGTCTGGAAAACGGCGCAACACTTAATGCAGGGCCAGCAGGCTGATGCGCTGGTGGTGCTTACCGCCTGTTACTTCCATGACATTGCCAGCTTTGCCAAAAATCACCCGCAGCGACATCAATCCTCCGTACTGGCGGCAGAGAAAACCGCTGAGATTCTTGCCAGCGCCTTCCCGGATTTTCCCGCCAGTGCAGTGTCCGGCGTCCGTCATGCTATCGAAGCACACAGCTTTAGCGCCGGGATCGCGCCGCAAACGCCAGAAGCGAAGATTGTGCATGATGCCGATCGACTCGAGTCGTTAGGGGCTATTGGTCTGGCGCGCGTCTTTGCCGTCTCCGGTGCGCTGGGCGCGGCCCTGTTTGATGGCGACGATCCTTTTGCTGCCAAACGTGAACTTGATGATAAAGCCTTCGCGCTGGATCATTTCCGCTGCAAGCTGTTGAAGTTACCGGCCACCATGCAGACCGAAAGAGGGCGCCAGCTCGCTGAGCATAACGCCAATTTTATGGTGCAGTTTATGGCGAAGCTCAGCGCTGAATTGCAAGGCGATCATCTACGCCTGGATGAAGAGGTTCTGCACCGTTTTAGCTTTCACGAAGCTTGAGGGAGAAGCGCGATGGCCGATGTCCATGATAAAGCTACCCGCAGCAAGAATATGCGCGCTATCGCCACCCGCGATACGGCGATAGAAAAGCGGCTTGCCGCCTGCTTAACCTCCCTGGAACTTGATTTTCGTGTACAGGATGCCGCTTTGCCGGGGCGGCCTGATTTTGTGCTCGACGACTATCGCTGCGTGATCTTCACTCACGGCTGTTTCTGGCATCATCACGATTGTTATCTGTTCAAAGTGCCGGCCACGCGCACGGATTTCTGGCTGGAGAAGATTGGCAAAAATGTGCAGCGCGACGCGCGCGATACGGCGCTATTGCTGGAACAGGGCTGGCGGGTTTTGATTGTCTGGGAATGCGCGTTGCGCGGGCGCTTAAAGCTGAGTGAGGCGGCGCTGTGCGAGCGGCTGGAAGAGTGGATCTGCGAAGGGCAACAGACTGCGCAGATCGACACTCAAGGGATTCATGCCGGGACGGTTACTTCTTCACATCACAAGGCGTAACCATCGGGCGCGCCGGAAGTAAATATTTGCCCAGCGTCACCAGCACCACCGCCATAATGATGATGCCCAGCGCCAGCCACTCCACGGATGAGAGATGTTCCCCGCCAAAGCCGGTACCGAGCAGCACGGCGACAACAGGGTTAACGTAAGCGTAGCTGGTTGCCACCGCCGGGGAAACGTTGCGTATCAGGTACATATAGGCATTAATAGCGATAATTGAGCCAAACAGCGCCAGATAACCGACGGCCAAAAAGCCGGAAAGCGGCGGTACCGCATGCAAACGTTCTCCGCTGAGTGCCGAGGCGATCAGCAGCACAATCCCTGCGGCCAGCATTTCAATCGCTCCGGCCATCATGCCCGATGGCAATTCAATTCTCCCGCCATACACCGAGCCAAACGCCCAGCTTAAGGAACCCACCAGAATCAACAGTGCGCCCCACGGATTGCCGCTTAAGTTACCGCCGCTATTAAGTAAAATAATTCCCGCAAGGCCGATAGCGATACCCAGCCACTCAAGTTTTCGCGTCTTAATGCCGAAAAAGTAACTGAAGCACAAGGTAAACAGCGGCACGGTAGCCACCACCACGGCAGCGATGCCCGAAGGGACATTTTGGTGCTCGGCGACGGTTACAAAACCGTTGCCCACCGCCAGCAGCAGCACGCCAATCAGCGCGGCGTTAAGCAGCGGGCGCAGCGGCGGAAGCTTATGGCCGGTGAGAAGCAACACGCCGATCAGAATGACCCCGGCGGATAAGAAACGCGTACCCGCCATCATAAACGGCGGCCAACTCTCAACCCCAATACGAATAACAAAGTACGTGGAACCCCAAATTACATACAGCGCGAAAAGCGCGCCAATAAGCGGTAATGACTGCCTGAAACGCATAACCCACCACAGCAAAAGATAATGTGCTTATAGTAAACGTGAAAACTATTGGCCTGGCGAGTGGTTAATTGCGTAATAAGTGTTAAATTTTTGTTGACTCAAAGAGGTGATTTTCGTCGAAGACTTTTTCACTCATACTGTCTAGCGTTACACCATACATTTATAAGGAAGATATTTTGGCAGGAAGTAGTTTATTAACCTTACTCGATGATATTGCCACGCTGCTGGATGATATTTCAGTGATGGGCAAACTGGCGGCGAAGAAGACCGCCGGAGTGCTGGGTGACGATCTATCTCTCAATGCCCAGCAGGTAACGGGCGTTCGCGCTAACCGTGAACTGCCGGTGGTGTGGAGCGTGGCGCGCGGTTCACTGCTCAATAAGGTGATCCTCGTCCCGCTGGCGCTGCTGATCAGCGCCTTTATTCCGTGGGCTATTACGCCGTTGTTAATGGTGGGCGGCGCGTTTTTATGCTTTGAAGGGGTAGAGAAAGTGCTGCACACCTTCGAAGCACGCAAGCATAAAGAGAGCCCCGAAGCGCGCCAGCAGAGGCTGGAAGCGCTGGCGGCGGAGGATCCGCAGCAGTTCGAGAAAGACAAAATCAAAGGTGCCGTACGCACGGATTTTATTCTTTCTGCCGAGATTGTGGCTATTACGTTGGGGATTGTGGCCGACGCGCCTTTGCTCAATCAGGTACTGATTCTGTCGGGCATCGCATTGGTGGTAACCATCGGTGTTTACGGGCTGGTGGGCATTATCGTTAAGCTCGATGATATGGGTTACTGGCTGGCGGAGAAAAAGAGCGCGCTGGCGCAAGGGCTGGGAAAAGTGCTGCTTTTCGCCGCGCCCTGGCTGATGAAGATCCTCTCGGTTGTCGGTACGTTGGCCATGTTTCTGGTCGGCGGCGGTATTGTGGTGCATGGCATCGCGCCGTTACACCACGCCATCGAACATTTCGCCGCCAGCCAGCCTGCGCTGGTGCAAGCGCTGACGCCGATGGTGGCAAACCTGGTACTGGGCTTTTTGATTGGCACCGTGGTCGTTCTCTTCATGAAAGGAGTGGAACGTTTACGTGGCGGTGAAAAATAAAATCTCACGCTGTGGATTACGCAAACTGCAATAACTTCGTCTAAGGTGAGAAAGTTTCGCCCTGATACCGGAGGCAACAATGGTCTTTTTGGTCAGCGATGAAGTGCAGAGTAAAAAGGGTGGTCCGCTCATGATTGTTACCGGATATGCCAGCGGTATGGTTGAGTGCCGATGGTATGACGGTTACGGCGTCAAACGGGAAGCCTTTCGTGAAGATGAACTTAAGCCTGGCGACAGGCGGCGGATTCACGAAGAAGCATAACCATCGAAACGCCCGGCATTGCTGGGCGTTTTTATTGCCGGGTCGATCGTGGGTGGGGCGAAATAGTATTAGTCAGCATATCCGGGAGCCCCTGTGCGGCAGAATCGTGTCGTAAAACAGCCCAGGTCGTTAAAACAGCTCCAGCGCTTTTTTATTCCGGCTCGGGTGGTGAACCTTTGCTTCGTGATAGTGCTAGCCTGCTCTACGCTCCTGACCTGGCGGGAAGTGATTGTCCTGCAGGGTGCCTACGTCAGTAGCCAGCGTAGCGCGCTGGAAAACGTCAGTAATGCGCTGGATATGCACATCCAGGTCGGTGTCGACCGGTTACTCTTCTTGCGAAACGGTATGCAGGCGGCGTTACAAACTCCGCTGGGATTTGCCGTGTTAAACACGGTGCAAACCGCTTTCGATCAGAAACGTGCGTTACCCTACTGGCAGATTGGGCTGGATAACAACCGGACGCTGCCGATTTATGGCGTTTCTGACAGGTTAGTCGAACAGAGTGAACTGCTGAACCGCGACGATAGCCGAATCCATAATGAGCTCTCTGCGGCGATGGAGCTGGGTTACTTATTCCGCCTCTCTTATGACAACTCAATGCTGCCGCGTCAGGCATGGTATCTCTCCCGCGCGGGCTTTTTCCTCTCTACGCGCGATGTTAAACGTGAGCAGGACATTATCACGACCTACTATCGTTTGTTAGCGCGGCCCTGGTTTAGCGGCCAACAGCAGAAGGAAAATCGCGCGCGCGGCGTACGCTGGTTCACCATCGTAAATAACCCGGAAAGTGATAGTTATGTTGCTGCCAGCGTGCCGCTTGATTATCAACAGTACTGGTACGGCGTGCTGGCGATGAGCTTTCCGGTTAGCACTATCAAACCGCTGCTGATCACCACCAGGCAGCAGCAGGACGGCGGCGAATACCTGCTCTACGATAACCACTTCAACCTGTTGACCAGTACGCAGCCGCTGCAGATAGCCAGCAGGGCGTTAGACAGTGCGCAGCGGGCAAAGCTGCAGGCCAAAATGGCGCAACAGCCTGCCGGTGGCATCAACCTGGGAACCCGCTATGTAAGCTGGCAAAAGCTTCACTATTTTGGCGGCACCCTGCTGCGTATTCACGCCTTGCCCGAAGGTATCGCCGGGGATTTTGGCCGCATCAGCATCGCCTTGTCGCTACTGTGGCTGCTGTTTACCGGCATGGTGCTCTTTTCCTGGGTGATTATCCGTAGGATGGTCAACAACCTTTATACCATGCAGCACACGCTGCAGTGGCAGGCCTGGTTCGACCCGCTGACGCGCCTCTATAACCGGGGATCGTTTTTTGATCAGGCGAAGCGGTTATCGGAAGACGCACGGGTCAATAAACAGCCTTTCGCGGTCATTCAGCTCGATCTGGACCATTTCAAAAGCGTCAACGACAGATTCGGGCACCAGGCGGGTGATTTGGTGTTATCCCATGCCGCCGGGATTATTAGCAATAGCATCGGTGCGCAAGATGTCGCCGGGCGGGTGGGCGGAGAAGAGTTTTGTATTTTGCTGCCGGGAAGTACCCTGGAGCAGGCAAGACTCGTTGCCGAGAATATCCGTGAACGGATTGGCACGAAAGAGATCCTGATTCACAAACGTACAACGTTACGTATCACCGTTTCCCTCGGCGTAAGCGATGTAGAAGAATGTAATAACTACGCTTTTGAGCATCTGCAATCCGTTGCAGACAGGCGTTTATATAGGGCTAAAAATGAAGGTCGCAATCAGGTCTGTTCCGGCGATGAGGTGGCAAACAGGTGATCCATGCCTTCGCGCCAGCCGGCCGCGCCTTCCTGCTGCGTATGGTACACCCGCGCGGGAGAATCCTGGCGTAACGGTACGCCCTGGCGGTTAAGCCCTTTCACCACCACCGCATAGTCAACATTGTCGAGTAACGGCCCATCATTTGGGCCGTCCCCCAGCCCAATTGTGGTGGCGCGTTTTCCCGTATAATGGCGATATTGCCGCGCAAGCCAGTTGAGGGCCTGATCTTTCCCACCTTGCTCATCCAGCACGTGCCAAAAGCGCGCGCCCTGCACAATACGCAGCCCCAACTGTGTGAGTGCGTCCTCAAGGCCAGCCATATTTTCATCGCTATCGCGCCAGATCAGCGTTTCCGATGCTTCCTGCAGCTTCGCAAGGCTCGCTTGCGCAGGCGTAAGACCCGTTAGCTCTGCCAGCACGTGCTCATCCAGCTCTGAAAATGTCGTCATTTTCCAGCCGTGTTTTTTACGCAATTGGGTTAATACGCGGGAAATTTCTGCATGGGGCGAACCGGTAATAATTCTTGGGTAATCTTCGTGATCGTGCCAGCGTTCGTCCAGCTGGATCACCGCGCCGTTTTCAGCAATAAATGGCAGCCCTTGCAGCTGCAGCATATTTTGCAGCGCAATCATTTCTGCAGCGGTTTTGCTGCTACACAGGATCAGCGGAATCTTCTGCTGGCGCAAGCGCGCAAGCCACTCGGCTGCGGGTTGCCAGTCGCCGGTGTGGCTATCCAGCAGCGTGCCCTCAACATCGGTAAAGACCAGTAACGGGTCGCCCAGGCTCGGCATAATGAGCTCCTTTTACGTTATGAGTCGGAAGACTTTTGTCGCGCATTGTATGCAATGGAATACACATGCATATGCTAATTCATTGATATATAAATAGTTGTTGTCATAACGGGAGTTTATCGATAGAGTTGTGCCCACATCGGATTTCCCTGGTGTACGAATTTTAAGTGCTTCTTGCATAAGCAAGTTTATCCCGGTCGCTTCTGCGGCCGGGATATTTTTCAGCGATTCGCCTCGGTAATGCTGAAGTCATGAACATCTAGTTCAAAGGCTTCTGCCAGTTCCCGCCAGGTATGATATTCCCGACCATCCACGCTTACGCGCTCTCCCTCTTCATCGTCGATACGCTGCACATTGCTTTCGCTGATTTCGTTAATCGCCGCCAGCAGGGCATCCACATCAATATGTACGTCCCGTTTTGCGGTCTCGCTGTACTCTTTAACTGTTTTCACGCCGTCACCTCCATTATCAATGCTCACTTCAGTATAGCCGGTAGAAAAAATAGTCAGCTAAACGCCGGCACGCTGTCAGGGCGACGGTTTTGTTCTACACTGGCGTAAATGGGAGAGGAGAGTATTTATGAAGGTTAACGATCGGGTCACGGTCAAAACGGACGGGGGTCCACGCCGTCCGGGTGTGGTATTGGCAATCGAGACGTTTAATGAAGGTACAATGTATCTGGTATCGCTGGAAGACTACCCCCTCGGGATATGGTTCTTTAATGAAAAAGGCCATCCGGACGGGGTTTTTGTCGAGCTTGCAGATTAAATTTCGCCCTCCGGATGGAGGGTGAATAATAAAAAAAACAATTAACGCATATTAACAAATATACCGCTGGTAACATTATCTGTTAGCCGCACTACATGATATATAACCTGCTTATTGTGCGTTTTGATTTTCCTTTTAATATTACCCTTATGTGAGGATACCGTTTTTGCTTTGATATTCATTTGATCGGAGATTTGTATCGTATCCTGTCCTGACATCCACATTTTCAGCATGCTCGACTCGGTGCGGCTTAGTGAAAGAGTAGGGATGTTAATGCCCTCAACGCTTTTTTTCTCTTTGAAAAGGCAATCTCCCAGAATATTATCCAGCGACTCAGGCTTAATTGACTTAGAACTTATCAATAAGTTTTTGCGCACCAGAAGGTATTCATCAAAATGGATATTAGCGATAGCCATAAATACAATAAATAGTGTACGGGGATGCTGATTAATGACTTGCTTAATGTGTTGACTGCTGCTTGGGTCATGTATAAAGCAGTCCTCATTAATAAACACCACGGATGGCTGGAGTGTTGCGCAAGCTGATTGAAGTTCGTCAACGGTCTGTATGTCGTTGATATCCCTCTTTTTAACCCCCCGACCTGTCAGATACCCGGTCAATCCCAACCGTGTATAACTGCATAAATCCATAATAATCGTTGACATGGCATACCCTCACTCAATGCGTAACGATAATTCACCATCGCCCGGAAGCTTCATAAGCCATACAGGAAAACTGATATTACTGAAGCACTACGGAAACCTCAGGCGAACCCACTATCCCGTAAAGTTAGGTATAATTTGCCAGGAATCATCTTAAAGTAAAGTAAATGTTGCGTTCTGTGAGGCGGCTAAAAACAAATAAACCGCGCCATATATATGATGGGCGATGTTTTATGAATTTAACTTTAGGATTATCCTCAGGATGGAATTATCTGAGTCAAGGATGGGTATTTTGTGGCAGCTCGCTGACGATATCGGCTAACAGATTGAATATCTCGCTAAATAATCGCTCACAATAGGGAGCAATCAGCGGCATCATCGCCGCCATCAATAGGATCCCCACGCTCAAGGTAACGGGAAAACCGATAACAAAGACCGACAACTGCGGTGCCATGCGGTTGAGCAAACCGAGTGAGAGGTTGATGGTCAGCAGCAGGGTGATAACGGGTAACGCCAGCATCAAACCATTCAGGAAGATCATTCCCGCCGCCTGCGTCAGCGCCAGATAAGCATGGCTGTTAACCGGATTACCGCCAATCGGCAGGGTATGGAAGGTATCGACCAGCATGGAGATCAGCCATAAATGCCCGTTGAACGTCAGGAACAACAGCAGCGCCAGCATATCAAGAATGCGCGCCAGCACCGGCATATTTAAGTGGCTCGTCGGGTCGACAAAGGTGGCGAAAGAGAGGCCCATTTGCAGGCCAATTAGCTCGCCGGCGGTGCGAATGGTGGCAAAGGCGAACTGCATCGTAAAGCCCAGCGCGACGCCAATCAGGATTTGCTGCATCGCCAGCCACAGCGCCGCCGGGGCGAAAACCGGCACATCGGGTGTCGGTGGAAGCGTAGGGGCAATGACGATAGTGATAACGATCCCGAGTCCCACTTTTATCCGACGCGGAATACGCGATTCGCTAAGGATGGGCGCGGTCATAATCAGCGCCATCACGCGCAGCAGTGGCCAGAAATAGAGACTGATCCAATGCAGCCACTGGTCGCTGGTGACGTTCAGCATAGGCCGATTTATCCGATGATGTAAGGGATGTTGTTGAACAAGGTGCGCATGTAATCAAGCAGCAAATTCAACATCCACGGTCCGGCAACCACGATAGTCACAAAGACGGCGATGACTTTCGGGATAAAGGAGAGCGTCATTTCGTTGATCTGCGTCGCTGCCTGCAAAATACTGATAATCAGACCGGTCACCAGCGCAACCAGCAGCAGCGGAGCTGCAAGGGCGAGGGCGACTTTCATCGCCTCGGTGCCCATCATCATGACCGATTCAGGTGACATTGCTTACTCCTAACTGTAAAAGCTTTGCGCAAGCGAGCCAACGAGCAGCTGCCAGCCATCTACCAGCACAAACAGCATCAGTTTGAACGGCAGGGCAATCGTTGCCGGCGGCACCATCATCATCCCGAGCGCCATCAGGACGCTGGCGATCACCAGGTCGATAATCAGGAACGGAATAAAAATCGTAAAGCCAATCTGGAACGCCGTTTTCAGCTCGCTGGTGACATACGCGGGCAGCAGAATGCGCATTGAAACCGCTTCCGGCCCCTGAATCGGCGGGCTGTTGGCAAGGCGGGCGAACAGCGCCAGGTCGGCTTCACGGGTCTGGCGCAGCATAAATTCACGCAGCGGTTGCGCACCGCGCTCCAGCGCCACATCCACGGAAATCTTACTTTCGCTAAACGGCTGATAGGCGTCGGTATAAATCTTATCGATAACCGGCGACATGATAAAAAAGGTCAAAAACAGCGCCAGCCCAAGCAGCACCTGGTTTGGCGGCGCAGAAGGGGTACCGAGCGCATTCCGCAGCAGGCCAAAGACAATGATGATGCGGGTAAAGCTGGTCATCATTAGCAGCATGGCGGGCAGGAAGGTGAGCGAAGTTATAAAGACCAGCGTTTGCACCGGTAAAGACCAGCTCTGGCCGCCACCGGCTATCGGTTGGCTAATCAGGCCCGGAAGCTGAGCAAAGGCCGCAGGGGCAACCAGCCATAAACCGGCCAGCGCAAAAGGGAACAAACGGCGCATCAGGATCTCCCGGAACGCTTAAGCAAATTCTTCATCACGGACTGAAAGTCCACATTATTCTCGTTCACGACTTCATTTTCAGCGGGTGCGGGAGGCAGTTTGTGCAGCAGATTGATGTGGGTGGGCGTCACGCCCAGCACCAGTCGTGCATCTTCAACATCCACAATAACGACCCGTTCACGCGGGCCGACCGTGGTGCTGGCGCTCACTTTTAAGCCCCGGGCGCTGGCGGTTTTGCCGCCGAGGCCAAAGCGTTTGGCGAGCCACGCGATGATAAGGATCACCGCGATCATGCCCATCAGCGCGCCGCTGACCTGCAGTAGCGGCGAACCGGTAACGGCGGACGGTTGGGATACCGTAGCCTGTGTTTTCATAGTCGTCTCAGCGGCTCAAACGGCGCATACGTTCGGAAGGAGTGATAATGTCGGTAATACGTACACCATATTTATCCGCCACTACCACAACTTCACCCTGCGCAATCAGATAGCCGTTAATCAGGATATCCAGCGGTTCGCCCGCCAACCCGTCAAGGGCCACCACGGAACCCTGGGTCAAACGCAGCAGTTCTTTAATCGTCATGCGCGTACGGCCCAGTTCTACGGTCAGCTTAACCGGGATATCCATAATCAGATCGATATCCTGCAGCGTGCCGCTCACATCACCACCGCCAAGCTGCTGGAACACGGCGTCAGCCGCGGTTTTCGGGCTGCTGGTAGTGGTTTTTTGTTCGCTCAACGCGTCAGCCCACAGATCGTCCAGTGCTCCGGTGTTCTCATCGGACGGATTGTTCATATCACTCATTTGGGCTGTTCCTCATTCAGCGAATTCAAAATCGGGTTTATCAAGTGCTCTACACGTAACGCATATTGACCGTTGACCGTGCCGTACTGGCTCGTTAACACCGGTACGCCATCCACATGAGCGATAATGCGATCGGGTTTATCAATCGGCAGCACATCACCGGGTTGCAGCTTAAGTATCTGCGACAGGCGCAGGGGAATATCGCCGAAATTGGCAATCAAATTCAGCTCAGAGTGCTGAACCTGGCGCACCAGGTTGTCACGCCAGTTCTGGTCCTCGTTGCGGGAGTTCTCCAGCGGCGGGTTAACCAGCACTTCGCGCAGCGGCTCGATCATGCTGAACGGCAGACAGATATTAAACTCACCCGTCAGGTTACCGATTTCCACATGGAACGGCGTATTGACCACGATATCGTTCGGCGAGGTCGTAATATTAGTAAACTTAACCTGCATTTCCGAACGTACATACTCCACGTCCAGCGGGTGAATTGCTTTCCACGCGTCACTATAGGCTTCAAGGGCCAGTTTTAGCATGCGGTTAATGACGCGCTGCTCAGTGTGCGTAAACTCACGGCCTTCCACTTTGGTTGGAAAACGACCATCGCCACCGAACAGGTTATCCACTGCGATAAACACCAGGCTTGGCGAAAAGACGAACAAGCCGGTACCGCGCAACGGTTTCAGGTGGATCAAGTTAAGGTTGGTCGGAACCGGTAAGTTACGTGCAAATTCGTGATAGGGCTGAATGCGGATCGCGCCAACGGTGATATCCGGGCTACGACGCAGCAGGTTAAACAACCCCATACGGAACTGACGCGCAAAACGTTCGTTGATAATCTCCAGCGCTTGCAGGCGCTCACGCACCACGCGGCGCTGGGTATTCGGGTCATAGGGACGAATATCGTTATCGCCGGCTTTGCCCGTCTGCGGATCATCGCTGGTATCGCTGTCTCCGTTGAGCAGCGCATCGATTTCGGCCTGAGAAAGAATGCTATCGCCCATGTCTTTACCGCAAAATGAAAGCTGTATAAAGAACGTCAGTGACTTCCTGCTTCGGCTGTCCTGGCACTAACGGCGTGGCGATTGTCTCTTTAATCGCGTTAGCAAGATTTTGCTTGCCCTCGTTCGTTGCAAGCTGCGCGGCGTCCTGACGTGAGAACAGTAGCAGCAAGCGGCTACGCACTTCCGGCAGGTATTCACTCAGTCGGGCACGCGTCGCGTCGTCTTTCAAACGCAGCGAGATACCGATGTATAACACGCGGTCAGCATCGCCCAGGTTCACGGTAAACGTGTCGAGTGCGAAAAATACCGGCGCTGGCGGAGGCGGCGCTTCCACTTTCGCGTTCGCTGCAGGTTTCTGTTGCATACGCCAGTAACTATAGCCAGCGGTGGCGCATGCCGCGAGTGTAATTAACACCAGCAGCGGGATCCAGATTGTGCGCTTACGTTTTTTGGTAATAGCGGAGTCAGTCATCTGATACGGCTTCCTGTTAATACTGCTTATGCGATGATTATCCCGTGTCCTGCTCCCGTCAAAGGGTGGAAAAGACGGAGATAATCATGCTACCTCTGGCGTTTAGGCAAAGATGTCGACGGCGCCGTTGCCACGAGCCGCCGATTGCAGGCTTGCCGGGGTAACTAATGCTTCGCCATCATCCGCGCCAAAAAGTTCGCCGGAAGCCGAACGAGAACCCTGCTGTTGCTGAGAAGACGCCTGCTGCTGTTGCTGCTGACCGGCAAAGGATTCGCTACTGATATTACTTTGACCAAGCTGAATACCGTTTTCCGCAAGGGAGGTGCGCAGCATCGGCAGCGCCGCTTCCAGCGCCTGGCGAACATGGCTGTGCGCCGATACCATCTGCAGCTGCGCCTGGTTATCTTCCAGCTTGATAGAAATTTGTACCTGGCCCAGATCTTCCGGATGCAGACGCAGCTCGGCGCTCTGCTGGCCCTGACGGGTAAACAGCGTTACGTGCTGGCTAATATTCTGCTGCCACTCGTGGCTACCAAGAGGCGCACTGATTACCGGTGCGGCGACCGGCGTGCTGGCCTGTGCAGCGCTGGCGGTAGTGGTTACCGGTGCGATGCTGGCGCTGGTATTGGTGGTTTGCAGCGCGTTATCGGCTTCTTTCTTCACTGGCTGTGACGAGGGGGCGAGAGCCGCCGTCTGCTGTGAATCATCCGTTAGCTTAAACGGCGCGGTATCGACGGTGGTGCCGGCTTTCGCACCGCTGCGCGGAAGATCGGCGTCTGTCGTCATATCTTTGCTATTCAGCGCGCGGTTAGCCGCCGCCGCCACATCAATACCCTTCGCGGTGGTCGGTTGTGCGCTGGCGGTGTTGAGCTGTGCGGCTTGTTGATGCGGTAGCATCGCCATCAGCGCGCTTAAACCGGCGAGGTCATCCTCGCGCACGTCGGTTTTTTCTTCGCTGTTACGCCCGCTCGCCGATTTGCTTAACGCAGCGAGGAGATCGGTTTTCGCCGCAGGCGTCAGGCCGGAAAAGAGCTTTTGCATATCGGCATCGCTTTCTGCGGTGGTCAACAGATCGCTTTTCGCGCTCTGACGAGCCAGCAGATCCGCCAGCTTCTGCGCCGGGGTTTGTGCGTGCGTATCTTCACCCGTTGCGACCGTCGCCGCAAGATTGCCTTTACCGAGCTTACCGCTCAGGGCTGCCGCTTGCAGGTCAGCCAGCGTCACGGGAACGTCGCTCTCTTGCCCCTGCATACCGGTCATTGCGCCCGTCAGCAGGGCGAGGAAATCTTGAGCAGCATCCGCGCCGCCTTTGCCGGTTTGTGCGCCGGTGGTGGTATCGGATTCTGTCATTAACAATTTGGACAAGTTGATCATTCTGTTTTCCTCAGGGACGCGCGCTGGGCAAATTCATCCATTTTTTTCTGATCGAGACGGTTTTCCGCAAGTAACGTCGCGGCGCTTTGTCGGTCCTGCAAGGTCTGCCAGGCCTGTAAGCGTTGTTTCTTTTCGCGCCAGCAGCCCAGCGCACTATCGACCCGCTCATTCCACTGCGTCAGCTGCAGACGATGCTGCTCAATGGCTTTTTCAAGGGTCTGGATAAACTGCTGATAATTCTGCCAGCGTTGATTATCAATCCCCTGGCACATGGTGTTATTCAGGCTGCTGCGATACTCATGCTGATAATCAATCAGCATTTTTAATTGCTCTTCCGCTTGCTGGCAGCCACGACGCATTTCGCCTAATTTCAGGGCCGCGTCGTCTACTTCTTTCTCTGCCAAATCCTTTAGCGTCGTTAATGCGCTGCTCTGCGTCATAAGTCAGCTCTCCACTACCTTAAACTGTCGGGAAGATCAGCTCTAATGCCTGCATTGAATCTTCCCACCCGGCACGTTCAAAAATGCCCTGTTGCAGGAAAGCTTCCAGCTGCGGCCACAATGCGATGGCTTTATCCAGCATCGGGTCGCTACCGCGCGCATACGCGCCTACGCTTACCAAATCGCGGTTACGTTGGAAGCTCGACAGCAACTGCTTAAAGTTCCGGACGCGTGCGTAATGTTGTTCCGTAATTAACGCTGTCATCGCGCGGCTAATAGAGGCTTCAATGTCAATGGCCGGATAGTGGCCCGCTTCCGCCAGACGGCGGGATAAGACAATGTGGCCATCGAGGATAGCGCGCGCGGAGTCAGCAATAGGATCCTGCTGGTCATCCCCTTCGGTCAGTACGGTATAAAAAGCGGTAATCGAGCCGCCGCCGTGAATACCGTTGCCCGCACGTTCTACCAGCGCCGGTAATTTGGCGAAGACAGAAGGGGGATAACCTTTGGTCGCTGGCGGTTCACCAATGGCCAGCGCAATTTCACGCTGCGCCATGGCATAACGCGTCAGGGAGTCCATGATCAGAAGCACATGCTGACCGCGGTCGCGGAAATCTTCAGCAATGCGCGTGGCGTAGGCAGCGCCCTGCATACGCAATAAAGGAGAAACATCCGCCGGGGCGGCGATCACCACCGAGCGTGCACGGCCTTCTGGCCCAAGGATGTTTTCAATAAAATCTTTAACTTCGCGGCCACGTTCGCCAATCAGACCCACAACAATCACGTCGGCCTGGGTGTAACGGGCCATCATGCCTAACAGCACGCTTTTACCGACGCCGGAACCGGCGAACAACCCCATACGCTGCCCGCGACCAACGGTCAGCAGGGCGTTAATGGCGCGCACGCCGGTATCAAGCACATGCTCAATTGCCGTACGCTGCAGGGGGTTGAACGGTTGTGTTACCAGCGCGCCGGTTTCAAGGGTATCCGGTGCCGGCAGACCGTCGAGGGGTTTACCGCCGCCGTCAAGTACGCGGCCAAGTAGAGCAGGGCCGAGGGGCAGCTGTTTACCGCTTTGTAAACCGTCACCCAATACGCTGCGGGCATATACGCGCGCGCCGGGCAAAATACCTTCGACTTCTTCCAGCGGCATCAGGAACAGGCGCTGGCCGTTGAAGCCCACAACTTCACATTCGACTTCGCGCGTTTCGACACCGTCCTGACGCTCAATAATACAGGTCGCGCCCAGCGGCAGCTGCAGGCCCGTGGCTTCCAGCACCAGCCCGGTTGCGCGGGTCAGTCGGCCGTAACGGCGAACGGAAGGCAGCTGCGCCATCTTGACTTCAAAGTTATCCAGCGTCGTGAGCCAGCGGGTCAAACGTGCGGTCATTAAATTACTCCCGGCGCCGCCAGACGGCACAGTTCCTGCCAGCGCGTTGCTACGCTGGCATCAAGATCGCCTTCATCGGCGGACACTTTGCAACCGCCCGGATGCAGGGTCGGATCGCCACGTAAACGCCAGCCGTGCAGGTTCAGGGTTGCGCCCAGCACCTCTTCCACGCGCTGCAAATCGTCGGGATGTACGCGCAGCTGCGGTTTACCGCTGAACAGCGGCTCCTGCTGGATTAACAACTGGATCTGTTTAATCAGCGCACCGTTATCCAGTACCGGAATCTGACCGAGCACCTGGCGCGCGGCTTCCAGCGCCATCTGCATCAGGCGTGAGGCAATCACGCTGTCCAGCGCATCCAGCGTGTACTGGAATTCGCTGACCAACTGCTGCATGCGGGCATGCAGCGGAGCCTGCTGTTGACGGGCCTGGTTGAGACCATCTTCACGCCCCTGCGCCAGGCCTTCCTGGTAACCGACGTCATGGCCCGCTTTACGGCCTTCCGCCAGACCGGCGTTATAACCGGCTTCATGGGCCTGCATCTGGATTTGCGCCAGCTGTTGCTGCAGTTTCTGCTCTTGCGAAACCTCGTCCTCTTCCTCGCCCGCGTCCGTTACCGGTATCTCTTTGCTCAGCAGGGGAGCGAACTCGGCGGCCAGCGGCATCGCCAGGTCGTCCGGCTTCCAGATTTTCCACGGCAAATCATTAGACATAGGTATCCTCGCCGCTGCCAATTACCATCTCGCCGGATTCCGCCAGACGGCGAACGATGAGCAGGATAGCTTTCTGTTCGTTTTCCACCTGCGACAGACGCACCGGTCCACGGTTGGCCAGATCGTCGCGCAGGATATCTGCCGCACGCTGCGACATGTTGCGCAGGAATTTCTCGCGCAATGGCGGCTCGGAGCCTTTGAGGGCAACCAGCAGGGATTCGGAATCCACTTCCTGCAGCAGGCGCTGGATACTGCGGTCGTCCACATCCACCAGGTTCTCGAAGAGGAACATTTCGTCGATAATTTTCTGCGCCAGCTCGCCGTCGAACTCGCGAACGGCGGTAATAACGGCCTCTTCCTGCTGGGTTTTCATCAGGTTGATGATTTCCGCCGCGGTTCTCACGCCGCCCATTTTGCTGCGCTTGAGGTTGGTACCGTCGAGCAGGTTGTTCAGCACTTCCGTCAGCTCCGCCAGTGCGGCAGGCTGTACGCCGCCGAAGGTGGCAATACGCAGCATCACATCGTGGCGCATACGTTCGTCAAACAGCGCAAGGATATCCGCCGCCTGAGAACGTTTAAGGTGCACAAGGATAGTGGCAATGATCTGTGGGTGCTCGTCGCGAATAAGGTCGGCGGCACTCTGCGGCTCCATAAAGTTGAGTGTTTCGATGCCGCTGGTGGTATCGCGCGTTTCGAGAATATCTTCCAGCAGGCTCGAGGCACGCTCTTCGCCGAGGGCTTTCACCAGCACCGAACGCAGGTAGTCGTTGGCGTTGATATTCAGCGCCGCGAACTGTTCCGCTTCGTTCTCGAACTCCTGCAATACGTCCATCAGCTGCTTATTGGAAATCTGACGTACGCTGGCCATCGCGGTACTCAAATGCTGGACTTCGCGAGCGGAGAGGTGCTTGAACACCTCCGCCGCGCGGTCTTCGCCAATGGTCATCAGCAGAATGACGCTTTTGTCCGTTCCGGTAAGATTATTGCTCATGTTCGTTACTCATCCACTGGCGAATGACCAGCGCCACGACGCGCGGATCGTTATCTGACATTTCGCGAATACGCTGGCTCATTACCTCAGCACTCAGGCGCTGGTTATTACGACGCTGAGTTTGCTGCTCGTCTTTACTGAGGCGAACTTCCACGGACTCTTCAACTTCTGCCTGCACCTGTGCGGCTTCCTGGGCAGCTTTCGCTTCTTCCTGACGGCGTACCATCTGCGGACGAACCGCTTTACGCCACAGCAGCCACGCCACGATAAGTACCAGTAACCAGCGGCCTGCGGAGATTAACTGTTCGATAAACGCTTGCTGCTGCCAGAAGGGGAGTTGACCGCCCACTTCATCCGTTGCGTTAAACGGCGAGTTAACAACGTTCAGGGTATCACCGCGTTTTTCGGTGTAGCCCATCGCTTCGCGGGTCAAATCTTCAATCTGTTTAATCTGGTCCGCCGTCAGTGCGGCAGTTTTACCACCCGCAAGGGTTTTATAGTTGACCACTACCGCAACAGACAGGCGCTCGATATCGCCAATGTTCATCTTGGTATGGCGAATCGTACGGTCAACTTCGTAGTTATTGGTTTCATTATGCGTGGTGTTACGCGGGCCGCTGCTGGCGGTAGCCGTACCGGCACTCTGCTGACCTTGCGCATTCTGGTTCTGTTGACCGTTCTGTTGACCGTTCTGCTGAGTCGTAATCGGCGCGGAGTTCGCCGGAGCAGGCTGATTCGACAGCGCACCCGGGACACCGCCAGGATTTTGGCCGCCAATCTGCTCGCTGCTATTTACCTGACGTGAACGCAGAACTGCCTGTGACGGGTCGCCGCCGTTCGGTGTGTATTGCTCTTCCGTCTGCTCTTTATTAGCAAAATCGAGCTGGGCGGTAACCTGAGCGTGAACATTGCCGTTACCGACAATCGGACCGAGGATAGCTTCAATGCGACGCTGGATACGGCCTTCAACATCGGCGGTATATTTCAGCTGCGCGTCGTTAAGATCGCGACCGGCAGCACCGGACTGGGTTAACAGACGACCGCTCTGATCGACGACCGTCACATTACCCGGCGGCAAACCTGCAACGGCGCTTGATACCAGATGCACCACGGCGCTGATCTGGCCGTCATCCAGCGCGCGTCCCGGCTGTAAATTAACGGTTACCGAGGCGGAAGGCGCTTTCTGTTCACGCACAAACAGCGACGGTTTAGGCATTGCCAGATGAACACGCGCGCCTTTTACCGGACCGAGCGCTTCAATGGTACGCGCCAGTTCGCCTTCCAGGGCGCGCTGGTAGTTAACCTGCTCGCTGAACTGGCTGATGCCGAACTTTTCCTGATCCAGCAGCTCAAAGCCCACGGCGCCGCCTTTCGGCAGACCCTGTTGGGCGAGACGCAGGCGCAGCTCCTGAACTTTTTCTGCAGGCACTTCAATTGCGCCGCTTCCATCAGCAAAGCGGTACGGAACGTTCATCTGCGTCAATTGCGTGACGATAGCGCCACCATCTTGATCGGACAGGTTGCTGTAGAGCGTGCGATAGTCCGGGCTTTTGGCCCACAGTACCATCGCAACGACAATGGCAACCGCTGCTGCAGCGGCCACCATTAAAGGAATTTTGGGGTTCGCGCGTAAGCGGTTAAGCCACTCAAGAGATTTATTCTGCGGTGCAGTTGTTGCAGTCGCACTCATTGCGCACCTCGTAACTCTGGGTGGATGTTGTTATTTGAGTTGAAAAACAAAACAGACTCCCGGGTCGGCAAACTCGACAAATGTCCATTAACTGGCAATGCCATTATTTGATGAAAAGGAATTTTCTATGCCTCAAATAACCTGGTTTTTTATCGCTATTTACCGCCATTATCCGATTGACAAGCTGTTAACCTTGTCAGGTATCAAACCATCCGGGGATTTACCATGGCTATACAGGGCATTGAAAGCGTCGTCAGTCAGCTGCAGGCCACTGCAGGGATTGCGCGCAATCAGAGCATTGAGAGTGAACCGTCTATCAGCTTTGCCGGGCAACTGCACGCCGCGCTGGACAGAATCAGCGACACGCAAAACTCAGCGCGCGTTCAGGCAGAGAAATTTACGCTCGGCGAGCCGGGCGTAGCGCTAAATGATGTGATGACCGATTTGCAGAAATCATCGATCTCACTGCAAATGGGCGTTCAGGTACGTAACAAACTGGTAGCCGCTTACCAGGACATTATGAACATGCAGGTTTAGTAAACCTGCTGCTGTACAAGCATATTTTTTTACCCACAATGGCAGGTGTCTCCGACCGGGGAAATCTGTCATTGGTTTTCATTTTTTTGCGGCATAAGTGATAACCATTTTTTCATTGAAAAAACTATGGCTTTTGAAATAATTTTACGCGTGCCTCGCAATTGATATTTTGGTTAGGAATCATCCTATCGTAAATATGTGGTAGGATATATCTTCTAAATCTTTCCATGAATTTATTTTTTTGACATAAGCATACAATTCATTTTCTACAATGCTGCGGGTTCAACGAAGCGGTGAAAATGCTATGATTCGCACTACTGAAGAGATTGATAGTATCGTGGCCGATCTTAACCGAGCCATTGAGGCGCACTATGACTGGTTAATTAACATGTTCGCTTGTGTCGTGAATAATAGTATTGAGCAAGCTGCAGATCTTAATGCATCCTCCCATCTTTTATGTCATATCGGTCAGTGGCTTGATGTTTATAAACCGGCCAATGAGGATGAATTAACTTACTTTAAATCTATAAATTCTACCCATGCCAATATGCATGAAAGTGGTCGTATATTGATGCAGGCCATTCATAATAAACACGTTAACATCGAACATTTCTCAGATTTTAAACATCATCTTGCGATATTTTCCTCTGGCGTTACCACGTACAAAACTTATCTGTTGAAGCTGCGCGGCGGGATTGATGTACTGACCGGCTTGCCCGGGCGCAGATTGCTTGATGAAACCTACACCCGAAAAATGGCAACCCACGCGGAACAAAACCTCTATTTGTTATTATTGGATATTGATCATTTTAAACAGGTGAATGATACCTATGGGCATTTAGTCGGGGATGACGTTTTACGCGAACTGGCGAAAAACTTACGGGGATGGTTGCATAAGGGGGACACAGTATTCCGTTTTGGTGGCGAAGAGTTCATTATTATTTTACATGCGCCATCAGATAACGAAGCCTGCCGAACTGCGCACCGTTTGTGTGACGTGATTGCAAGTCATCCTGTTCAGTGCGACGACAAGCAACTGCCTGTCACCGTCACCATCGGGATAACGCAAGCTCTGGCAAACGAACCTATCGATGTGGTTGAGAAAAGGGCTGACGCGGCAATGTACCGGGGAAAACAGAGCGGGCGTAATCGCTGTATGTTTATGGATGCCAGCGGTCAGATTAACGGTATTAATCCAGTGACACCTGCTTATTAATCGGATCTTCCTGCCCCGGGCATGAGAGTGGAATGCCCGGGGCGGGGCATCTATTACTTCTGTATCAAATAACGGATCGTTGGGCCATCCTGTTGAATATCCAGTACCGTATAGCCGTGATTGCGGGCATCCAGCGGAATATTATTAATGGATTGTGGGCAGTCGCTGATCACTTCCAGAATCTCACCTTTTTGTAATTGCGGCATCGCTTCCAGGGTTGCCACCGCCGGGTAAGGGCAGGGCTCGCCGCTCATATCAAGACGGTAATCGGGCACGATATTCATGCTGTCTCCTTAACGGACGTAGAGAGGCTTGCGCGGCGGAAAAAACGTTTTTCCCAGGCGACAACAAACAGGAAGGCGGCCAGCAGGAGCAAATACGTGACCAGCAGACCGCCGAGGGGACCAAAGGTTTTCAGCAGGTTGATTTTGTCCCAATTGGTGGCAAGCGCAGGGGAGATATCGTCCCAGAAATAAGCCAGGATCGTTGAACCAATAACGTTGCCAAGCCCGACATACCAGTAGTGCACCTGGCCTTCTACGGCACGGTACATCCAGCCGGTTTCGCATCCGCCCGCCAGCACAATACCAAAGCCGAACAGCAGGCCGCCAATTACTGCATTCGGGCCCGCCCACATGATTTTCGCTTCCATCCCCAACTGAACATAGCTAAAGATGCCGATAGCGCTGGCCGCCATACCGAAAATAATCGCTTTCGCCATCATTGTGCGCCCGGTGATCCACATATCGCGAAACGCGGAGGTAAAGCAGATTTGCGCCCGCTCAATCAGCAGACCAAAACCGACGCCGAACAGCATTGCCAGCCCCAGTTTCGGCTGGTTCATCGCCGTCAGCAGCCCCCAGCCGATCATGCCGACGAAAATCAGCATACCAATGCGAAAGCGGCGTTTCGCCTGATCGGCATTTTGCGTTAGCGGTGAAGCGGCGGAGACTTTCTGCATTTTGACCGGAATGCGAAACAGCGGCAGCAGCGTGAAGCGCGCGCCAAACCAGGAGCCAATGGCGGTAGCAATGGCGAAAAACCACGCGTGTAGCGAGAACTGTGGAATGCCGGTGAAAAATGCGGCGAGATTACAACCCATTGCCAGACGCGCACCAAAACCGGCAATCATCCCGCCGACAATCGCCTGTGCGATGCGGATACGGCTATGGGGCAGTCGCAGTTTAACGTTATTGGCCCACAGCGCGGCGGCGAAACAGCCGCCAAACATACCGATGATCATCATCCCGTCAATGCGGGTCAGGGGGGTGCCGTCGAGGTGAATCAGTTTGAAGTAGCCCCACTCTTCGGTATGCACGCCCGCCAGCTGCAATAGCTGACCGCCCCAGCGGGTAAATTCGCCGGTGACCGCCCAGAAGGTGCCGGTAATACCAAAATAGTAGGTAGAGAGAATGCCCGCAGCGATAACGGCCGGGACAGGAGACCAGAACTTTATCAAAAAGTGGTCTTTGAAGTGTTGCCATGACATAGAAACAAGCCTCTGAACTCAGAAGGAACGGGTAATGCAAAAGAACCCGGATAATACACGTACGAGAGGACTTCCTAATGTAAAAAAGGTGAAAAACCTGGTGTAGATCAAAGTTGTTCGCGCGAGGGGAAAGGGTGGCGATGAAAATGCTTTAATGCCACAATATTTTTTTCTTCGCGAGCAGGATAAATAATGAAAAAGCGAGTGATTATTGGCGCGGCGATGCTGCTGAGCGGCTGCGTACAAGTGGATAATTATGATGCGGTAGTGAAACAACCCGCGCCGATGGGGCTGGCAGGTTACTGGCAATCAACCGGCCCGCAAAGCAGCCTGGTGAGCCCGGAAGCGATAGCCAGCCTGATTGTCACCCAACAGGGCGATACGCTGGATTGCCGCCAGTGGCAGCGCGTGATTGCCGTTCCGGGCAAATTGATGCGTGACGGGGATAAGCTCTATAACGTAACGCAAAAACGCGATGTCTATCGCCTTGAACGTGAAGGCAATACTATCGAGTTTGACGGCTTAACGCTGCAACGCGTGAATAAGCCCACCGTTGAATGTCAGGACGCACTGATGAAGGCCGGTTTGCACGTCACGAAATAAGCCAATCCGCCGGGCCCGTATTGCGCCCGGCACATTTCATATCACATTCTCAACCACCCACACGCTGACGCTGCCGCCATGGCAGAAAAAAATGCCTTCGCCTTGTTCATTGGTAGTAATGATTTCATCCCGATTACCGAGAAAATCCCGCCACTGTTTATTGGCATAATGACCGCCCAGCGTGATTCTCTTTTGCCCCTCGTCGCCGTTCGACATTACCACCACACAACCCGGCTCGGTTTCCGTGCCGCTGCGGCTAAAAGCAATACAGTTCGGGTGATCGAACCACAGCGTTTGTACGCCGTGGGCATAACGCTGGCGGGCAAGGATTAACAAATCGAGATGTTCAATCACCGGCATATCAACGTGGCAGGTTTCACCATCGGTGCCGGTATCGTCGTAGCTGGCGCCAAACAGATCCGGATAAAACACTGACGGAACACCATTTTCCCGCAGCAGAATCAACGCATAGGCCAGCGGTTTAAACCACGATTCAACCGGCGCTTCCAGCGCCTGTAAGGGCTGCGTATCATGGTTGGCCACCAGCGTCACTGCGTGAAATGGATCGGCTTCAACCAGCGTATCGTGAAAGATCTGGCGCATGTCATAGTGCCGGCCCTGCGTTGACGCCTCATGAAATTTTATCTGCAGCGGCGCGTCAAAGAGCATCGTTTTGCCCTCTACCTGATCGATATACTGCTTAAGTTTTTCGACTTCATGGGACCAGTATTCGGCGACAATAAACAGCGGCTTAGGCGCGACTTCCTGCACATGTTCAATCCACTCTTTATAAAACCAGGCTGGAATATGTTTTACTGCATCGAGGCGAAACCCGTCGCAGTGCGTTTGTTCCATCACCCAGCGCGCCCAGTATTTGATCTCTTCCGTCACCGCATGGTTACGAAAATCGATATTCGCCCCCATCAGATAGTCGAAATTGCCTAACTCGTCATCGACCTGATCGTTCCAGCCATCGCCGCTATAGTCATTTATGATCTTAAACACGCCGTTTTCGTTCGGCTCTTCAATATGATCAACGCCGCTGAAACACTTATAATCCCAGATAAACCGCGAATACTGGCCTGCGCGTGCGGGAAAGGTGAAGCGCGTCCAGGCGACACAGTCGAGAACCTGGTCATCAATTTGCGTGCGATCCTGCTCGTTGACCCGGTTTACCCGCAGGGTTTCTTTCTCATCGGCCCCCATTTTATGATTGACCACTACATCCAGCAGGACGGCGATATCATTTGCCTGTAGCGCATCAATTGCGCCGAGCAGCTGCGCTTTCTCACCATATTTTGTGGCGACAGAGCCTTGCTGATCGAACTCGCCTAAATCGAATAAATCGTAGCTGTCATAACCCACCGAGTCTGCACCGGCGGCACCTTTGCAGGGCGGCGGAAGCCAGACCATAGTGATGCCGATGTCCCGCAGCTCGCCCGCGCGTTCGCGCAGTTCCGGCCAGAGTGTGCCGCCAGCAGGGGAATACCAGTGAAACGTTTGCAACAGGGTGGGGTTATTCATCTTCCATGCTCCAGAATGAGAAGGTGGAAGTATGGCTGAGATTTAAGAACTGTGGGCTGCTTCGCAAAAACAAGCGCGCGCCAACGGTGAATTAACGAAATAAGTCAGAAGCAGAACAGTGAAAAGGTAAGGATAGCGGGTGATTCAGGATTGCTGCATCACCCGCCGGAGATGAGATTAAATCTCATTCGGGAAGAGAATATTTCCAGAAAGACGTCCATATGTCGAATTTATGTTGTGTTGTCGGGATGTCTGACCAACCAATGTCCGCAGCTCGTCCATTCGCCGGCTTAACAGTTCTTTGAGTGCAACTTCATTGTCCAGAATTTGTTTCAGCAGTGGGTGAATTTGCGCCTGCATACGAGGCGCCATTTCGCTGGTGTTCTGAAACTGTGTCAGTTTTTCAACTGTCGTAATGTACTGCACTTCATGCTCGATGAGTTCATCCCAACGCCCTTCCTTCGCGAGGTCGAGCATGGTGCAGCTGGTGACCAACAGCTGCTGATAGTGGTGGAGCAACCCGAAATTTGCTTCCATTAGTAAGTGTCCCGCGAATTTTGATGATTGGGTCCAATCTCTTTCCAGGCATCAGCAATGTTGTTGAGCAATGTTGAGACTTCATCAATGGCGGAGAGGTCATTGTGGAGATTAGCCTGTAAAAGACGTCGTGTCATATAGTCATAAAGACTATCAAGGTTTGCGGCGAGTTCACCTCCTGCTTCGTGGTCGAGACCGGCACGTAAGCCGTTAGTAATAATGTTAATCGCCTTCGAAAGCGCCTGTCCTTTACCAGGAATGTCTCCCTGCTCAATCAGGATCGCAGCCTTTTTCATGGCGCTTAACGCGCCATCAAAAAGCAGTACCACGAGTTGATGCGGGCTGGCGCTTAGGACGGCGCTTTCCACGCCGACCTGAGCATAAGCCTGAGTTCCCGATTTCGTATACATGTAAAACCTCAATTAACCGTAATTATCTCATCGCATTAAATTGCTGGGTCAAATAGCTACCTGTTGATTCCAGAGAGGAGACCAGCGAACTTAAACTTGTAAACTGCGCTTTGTAACGCGCCATGGTGGCGGTTATCTGATCGTTGACGCGATCGTATTGTTCAGACAGCTTTTTCAGCGTCTTGTTAATGCCATCGGTCGCACTCTTCACAGTCCCGTCAGAACCGAGGAAATCATCCAGCAGGTTGCTGGTCTGGGTAGCGAAACCGGTCGTTTTGCCATCGCCGGTCAGAAAAGCGACCACGTCAGCGCCTTTTTCCGTCAGCGCTTTGTCAAGCTTGGTGCTGTCGACGGACAGTTTACCTGTCACATCCTGCGTAATCCCCAACTGCGACAAAATGTTAAAGCTGCCGGTGCCGCTTTGAGAGCTGGAGAGCTGCGAGCGCAGACGGGTCTGAATATTACGCAATGTACCGTCACCTAGCAGATCGCCATTGCCGGTGTCCTGTGAAGTGCTACCTTGTTTTACAGCGGTATATTTGGTCTGGTTGCTGATGGTCGTTTGCAGGGAGTTATACGCATCCACAAAAGACTGTACCGCGGCGGCCATCGGCGCGTTATCTTTGGTGACGGCCAGGGTTTCCGGGCTGCCGCTGGTGGTTTTGCTCTTTAACGCCAGCGTCACACCTTCCGGCGCATCGGTAATAGTGTTGCTACTACGGGTGATGGCAATACCGTTAATCTTTAATTCGGCATCGGCTGCGGCAACCTGTTGCGTCATGGTGTTGCTGGTGCTGTTGGCATTACCTGAATCGTAACTGATATATTTTGCCAGCTCCGTATCATTGGTGGTAATGGTCATCGCGTTGGTGGTGCCGCTATCGCGCGAGGTCAGTGCCAGATAGTAACTGCTATCATCGGCTTTAATAATGCTGGCGGTTACGCTGCCGGCCTTAGCGTTAATCGCATCGCGAATATCCGTGAGGCTGGTCTTGTCATTCGCCAGCGTAACGGTCATCGGCGTTTTTTGACCCGGTTGAGCAATTGTAATGGTGCGTGAAGTCAGGCTGGTGTTGCCTAAATCGGTATCTTTACTTGCCACTTTCGGGCTCAGCAGAGACTGCGCCGCCGCCAGCGCATTGACTTCGACAGAGTAGGTGCCTGCCGTGGCGTTGTTGGCAAGGGTCGCGGAAAAAGCGGTATTAGTGCTGGAGACTTTGCTTGAGGCAATCGCTGAGGTATTTTTCAGCGCATTAGCTGCCGTTTGCAGTTTGGTCAAAGACGTTTGTACTATACCCCAGGCAGTGAGTTTTGCTTTATACGATGTCTGCTGAGAAGTAATAGGTGTTAGCCTTGTCGCTTCTGATGTCTCCAGGTTTGAATAGAGCGTACTAAGCGTACTACTCATGCTGGTGCCGGCTCCGATAGAACTAATAGTCATTTCTTTATCCCTCAGTTTTAGACAATCACTGTGTGGATTATCGGCAGCGACTGCGAAAAGATTAGAGGGATTTTTTAAAAACAATGGCCTAAAAAGGCTAATGAATAGAGGGCAGTTTGCGGCTTTAAAAAAGTTATTTTTTTTCTAAAGGTTGTCGGCGAGAGGTCGATAATCAGGTTAACGGTGAGAAAACCGTAGGCAGATGCCTGAATCTGATAACTTTATTACTGAAGGATAACTATCATGGCTGTTATTAATACTAACACCTTATCGCTGATGACCCAGAACAACCTGAGCAAATCTCAGTCTTCTCTGGGTACGTCTATTGAGCGTCTGTCTTCCGGTCTGCGTATCAACAGCGCCAAAGACGATGCTGCTGGCCAGGCGATTGCCAACCGCTTTACCTCTAACATCAATGGCCTGACCGTTGCTGCACGTAACGCTAACGACGGTATCTCTCTGGCGCAGACCGCTGAAGGTGCGCTGAGCGAAATCAACAACAACCTGCAGCGAGTGCGTGACCTGACCGTTCAGGCGCAGAACAGCTCTAACTCTGCAAGCGATATCGACTCCATCCAGGCTGAAGTTAACCAGCGTCTGGCCGAAATCGACCGCGTGAATTCACAGACTGACTTCAACGGCACCAAAATCCTGAAAAACACTGCGGCTAAAACCTTTGATTTCCAGGTCGGCTCCAAAGATGGTGAAACCATCAGTATCACCATGAACGACAGCTCTAAATGGAACCTGTACAATGCAACGGGTACGGCTGGTACAGGGAATGCTAACGTAGCTTCAGGTGATCGTAAGGTAACAGCGAGCGGTTTTGATGTCCTGACCCCAACAGGCACTTCAGGTACCCCGGTTGTAACCACAGGTGCGCTGTCCACTATCGATGATGCCATTAAAGCGGTAGATACTCAGCGCAGCCTGCTGGGTGCGTCTCAGAACCGTTTCGAATCCACCATCACCAACCTGAACAACACGGTGAACAACCTGTCTTCTGCCCGCAGCCGTATTCAGGATTCTGACTACGCCACGGAAGTGTCGAACATGTCGCGCTCGCAGATCCTGCAGCAGGCCGGTTCTTCCGTACTGGCCCAGGCCAACCAGGTTCCGCAGACCATGCTGTCCCTGCTGCGTTAATC
>NZ_JXAG01000051.1 GCF_000814905.1 Enterobacter sp. Bisph1 | reverse complement strand
CTTTAACCTCGGTAATGCGGTAGGGGCCTGGTTTGGCGGGCTGATTATCGCGTTTGGCTTTACTTACAGCTACCTGACATTACCCGCCGCGGTGCTCTCTTTTGCCGCCATGAGTTCGCTTATTATTTACGGGCGCAAAAAAACCAAATACGCCACCCAACAGGCAATGCATCACTGATCGAAAACCGGGCCAACGCCCGGTAAATTCGCTTAACGCAGCCACGGCGTGATAGTCAACCCGATCAGCACGCCTTCAGGCGACAGCAGGCGCGTCACGCTTTGTCCCCACGGTTCCTGGCGATTCGCCACCAGCAGCTGATAGCCATTCGTTACTAACACTTGCGTCGCCGTTGCCAGATCCGCCACTTCAAATTCAATCCAGCTTTGCGGAATCGGGTGGGAGTCCGGCCATTGCGGCTCACCAAAGCAGGATGTTGCCGCATGGTGTAATGGCCACAATGCGAAGTGTTTTGCGCCATCGAGGGCGTCGTGTGCGGCCACCAAATAATCGCTGGTGCCCTCCATCGGTTTTAACGGCAGCCCGAGGGTATATTGATAAAAGTCCTGGCTTGCCGCCACGTTGTTCGGAATGGGGCCAAAACCAGCGATAAACAGCACCTCAAGCCCGGGAATAGCAGGGGACATAAGCACCTCGGTGTCAAAAAAAAGGGGGCATTAACGCCCCCGTATTCAGAAAGCGCTAACCATCAGTGGCGCAGATCGATAACCATACGGCCGAGAATCTGGCCTTGCTCCATCTCTTTAAAGATAGCGTTAATATCCTCCAGCGGACGCAGCGCCACTTTCGGCACCACTTTGCCTTCGGCGGCGAACTGGAACGCTTCGCTCAGATCCTGGCGGGTACCGACCAGCGATCCCACCACCTGAATCCCGTCGAGCACGAGGCGCGGGATGTCCAGGCTCATTGCTTCCGGCGGCAGGCCAACGGCCACGACGCGCCCACCGGCGCGTACGGCATCGACGGCAGAGTTAAACGCCGATTTTGCCACCGCGGTCACCACCGCAGCGTGCGCACCGCCGGTTTTCTGCTGGACTATTTTCGCCGCGTCTTCATTGCGCGGATTGATGGTCAAATCCGCCCCCATGCTGGCGGCGAGTTTTAGCTGCTCATCATTAACATCGATAGCGATGACTTTGGCATTGAAGACATTCTTCGCATACTGCAGCGCCAGGTTGCCGAGCCCGCCAAGGCCATAAATCGCCACCCACTGGCCCGGTTTGATCTGCGCCACCTTTACCGCTTTATAAGTCGTCACGCCCGCGCAGGTGATGCTGCTGGCGGCGGCAGATTCAAGCCCGTCCGGTACTTTGACCGCATAATCCGCGACGACGATGCACTCTTGCGCCATGCCGCCATCGGCGGTGTAACCGGCATTAATCACCGTACGGCACAGGGTTTCGTTGCCGCTGTTACAGTACTCGCAGTGGCCGCAGCCCTGGTAAAACCAGGCAACAGAAGCGCGATCGCCCACTTTCAGCGAGGTGACCCCTTCGGCCACTTCGGCGACGACACCAATCCCTTCATGCCCGAGGATGACGCCGGTTTTATCACCAAAATCGCCGTTCTTCACATGCAAATCCGTATGGCAAACCCCGCAATACTCCATTTTCAGTAACGCTTCGCCATATTTCAGCGGGCGTAAGGTTTTTTGTGTGACTTCTACCTGGTGATCCTTTGTAACGACAGCAGCCTTCATCGTATTTCTCCTGTGGTAAGTCAACGAACTAAGCGTCGGGTGGCGACGTCTGCTTCCCGCATCTACCTCTTAAGCGTTAATGCAATGGTCATGATATTCAAGTCCTGAGTAACATCATGCAATACTTTCATCGCTTTTCCCCTGGTTATGGCAGGTTAAATATCTAAAACCACCGCTTTTTCAGGCCGATTAACATGCGGCAAAAAGTGGGGATTGACCTCAGGATTCAGTACCAAATCGATGCGCCTGTTCGCTAACGCAGCAACATCAACGGTAAATGCTCAGTTGCTGTCGACCATATTTTGGAGTCGCCGCAAAACATTGCGCACAAAGATGTGACAGTTATAGAAAACGCCAAAGGAGTACGGATAGTGTTTAAAATGGATGCACTCAATTTTAAAAGCGATATCAAATAAATGCGTATATTTATCATCCAGTAAAAACAAAGCTTTACTTCTGATAAGACCTTTTAGCGGAGCATCGTGATCGACGGTATAAGGTAGTGGTTCTTTAATAACAATAACCGCATGTTTTGCTTGTCCGGGCGGAGAAGTGAGCAGATTGAATCCCGGGTTGTGCTTTTCATTAATGGCATATTTTGAGTAATATTGCGGTCTGTCTTCTACATTGCTGCTCACGCCAAGTAACCGCAGATGGCTGCGTTTATAACCTTTTTGAAAGAAACATGAATGCTGGTTAAGAAAATTATCATTATCAGTAATGACCTGGACGAGTATTTTATTGTGCTCAAGGTATTGCACAGCATCACCATGACTTTCTATCTTTTTACCGGTAGCATTTGCTAGCCTGTATAAGCTGAAACCAACCGTCATTCGATCTTCAAGAAACCTGTCCCATTTATCCTGAATGATAAATGCGGCATTTTCTTCTTCATCAGTCGGCATTTTGCGCCTCAACAAATTATCTATTATCAGCTCGCTGATTTATACTTATCTTGCCGCCATAAATCATCTAAAAATAAATGAAAAAACTTATCTGTTTATCTGGAAAATTCCACAGGCGCATTCAGGGGGGAATCTGAGCCAGGCTCCGCAAATTTTCAATTTATGTGTATTCATCAACCATACCCGGTAAGCAACGGCCAGCATGCAGATATACCATTCTGCGCAGCACATTGAGTACAAATGTATGACAGTTATAAAAATAACCATAGGAGTAGGGGAAGTCTTTAAAAAATTCGCATTCAGCCTGCAATGCCAAGGCAAAAAAACATGTATATTCATCATTCACAACATGTAAAACATTCCATTGGCATAATTTAGTGATGCGTTCTTTAATTTTGCACTCTTCAGGCCCAGCGGCATCAATAATGATAACGGCTCGATTCTCCTGCTCCTCCGGCAGCTTTTTAAAAATCAAGCCGGGAAAGCGAGCAGGCACAATAGGATATTTAGAATAAAATTGTGGCCTGTCTACATCAACCTTGTTGACACCCCCTATTATTAAATGGCGGCGATGAAAATTATTGATAAAAAAACAGGAATGCCCGATAAAAGGCTGACGGCTAAAAGCATCAACCTGTAAAAGTATTTTACCTTCATTCAGATATCGTTTGGCTTGGTCGAACTCTTTGATTTTGCTGCCCACTTTCATTATCAGCATCTCCAGGTTATATGGGATCTCTTTTTTCTCTTCCCGAGATTGCCGCCATTTCCGTTGGATAAGAGTGGCCATTCTTTCCTCTTTACAGGGCATTTTTCACACCTTAAGTTGAAAATTTCATCAGGTTCTGTAGTTTTATCTTTCAGAAAAAGCGTCGTCATCTTAAAATATATGAAATAAATTACTTATTTGTTTAAATGGCAGGAAGTTAAAAAGTTAAGGTTTACATTCCCGTTCAAGTTTGCCGGGCGCACACCAAAAACAGGCGCCCGGCGGCGCCTGTTTTATCGCACTACAACATCAATCGTAAACGTTCTATCTCTTCGCGCCACTGCGCCTGCAGCTGTGGTTTCTGGTGTTTCGCTTTACGCGCCAGATCCTCTTCAAGCCGGCTTTCCAGCGCGATCAGCTCCTCCAGCAGGGCATCCATGTCCGCCGCAGTTTCGACGGAGGCGTTATGCGCAACGGAGGCGGGATCTGCGCCGACGACACTTTCCTTCAGGCGCGCAAAAACCGCCTGCGGATCATGCCACTCGCTCAGTTCACCGTTCTCTACCAGCCAGAAGCGGTTACAGCTTTCCGTAATGAGCGTTCGGTCGTGACTCACCAGCAGCACGCCGCCGCTAAACTGTCCGAGGGTCTGCGCCAGCGCCTCTTTACCCGCCATATCAAGATGGTTGGTCGGTTCATCAAGCATCAGCAGATTAAAACGCGCCAGCGATAAGCCCAGAAACAGCAGCCGGGAACGTTCGCCGCCGCTCAGGGTTGCGACATATTGCCCGTGGCGCGCCCAGGCAAAACCGGCGGCAATCAGCGCCATCTTGCGATCCTGCGGGGAAGGGGCGAACGGTTCTAACGCGTCAACCAGCGTCGCGTTATCGGGCAACTGCTGCTGCGTCTGGTCGTAATACCCGGCATTGAGGCGCGGATGCAAACGCAGGCCGTTTTCCTCCGTCTGCTGGTAAGCACGCCAGATAAGCCGCAGCAGCGACGATTTTCCGCAGCCGTTACGCCCGACAATCGCCACCCGGTCGCCGCTTTTCAGCCGCGCCAGCGGCACGGTGAACAGGGCAGGCAAACCTACAGCCGGGGCAACCGCCAGCTGTTCCATCTCTAAAAGACGGTCCGCTTTTAATGCTTCGCCGTGCAACGCCAACCGCCAGTGACTGCCGTCCGTCAGCTCCGTTTGACTCTCTTTCAGGCGTTCGACCTGGCGCTCCATCTGTTTCGCTTTACGTGCCAGATCCTCGTTGTCATAGATTCGCCCCCAGGTCGCCAGCCGTTTGGCGCTGGCGCTGACGCGATCGATCTCTTTTTGCTCCGCTTTATGGCGCAGGGCATCACTCTCATCCCGCGCGTCCAGCGCCTGTCGCGCCGCGCTACAGGGAAGTGCAAAACAGTGCAGCCGCCGATCGCGCAGGATCCAACTGCCGTTGGTCACCGCATCCAGCAGGGTGGCATCGTGGGAAACCAGCACAAAGCTGCCGGGCCAGCCCTGCAGGAACTGCTCCAGCCACAAAAGCGTCGGCAGATCGAGATGGTTGCCGGGCTCATCAAGCAGCAGCAGATCCGGTTCGCGAATAAGCGCCCGTGCCAGCAGCAGCCGGGTATGCTGTCCGCCGCTGAGTGTGGCGGCGGTTAGGTTAATCTCCTGCGAACTTAAGCCCATATTTGCCAGCAGGGATTCACCGCGCCAGCGTTGACTGTCACGCTCGGCCAGCGGCAGCTGCGCCATTACCGCGTCCAGCAGCGTCATGGCTAACAGCCCGTCGGGAAGATGTTGTTCAACGCGGGCCAGCAGGCACTGATGCGCCACGGTGACATTGCCGGAAAGCGGGGATAGCGAACCGTCCAGCACCTTTAAAAGGGTACTTTTGCCGCAGCCATTGTCGCCAATAAGGCCAAGGCGATCGCCTTTTTTCAGGGTGAAGGAGAGATCGGAAAACAGTGGACCAAACGCCGTGTCAACACGGAGTGATTGTGCAGATAATAATGTGCTCATTGCTTACTCAAGAGTTACAGGCACGAGCGTGCCTCGTCAAACATCGCTGACGATAACCTGGTAAGCCCAAGGGAAGGGTTTGTTGTCTTCGCTCAAGCCGAAGTTATCGCAGCACGCTATCGATAACGCTTGAGCTGGCGCGATCGCCAAAAGCATGTGAATAGTCAAACAATTCACAATACAGCATAAGAAACCTCCTTTTATATTCATCAAGTTAATGGGTAAAAAGGAGTTTAGCGGGAAAGTGAATGATTTTCCAGCAGGGATAGACCCGGCGCACAGGGGCACCGGGTAGGGCATTTAAATCGAGGTGCGCCGGTAGTTGCGGTACTTCGGCTCCCAGAAATTATCATCAATCGCCTGTTTCAGCGCCTCGGCCGAGGTTTTTACCGCCACGCCCTGTTGCTGCGCCATTTTGCCGACGGCGAAAGCAATCGCGCGCGAAACCGGCTGAATATCTTTCAGCGCCGGCAGCACCAGCCCTTCGCCGTTGAGCAGCAGCGGGGAGTATTCCGCCAGAGTTTCGCTGGCCGCCATCAGCATATCGTCGGTGATACGCGATGCGCCGGAGGAGATAACCCCCAGGCCAATACCGGGAAAAATATAGGCGTTGTTGCACTGGGCGACAGGATAGGTTTTATCTTGCCACTGCACCGGCGGGAAGGGACTGCCGGTCGCCACCAGCGCCATGCCATCGGTCCAGCTGATAATATCCTGCGGCGTCGCTTCTACGCGTGAGGTCGGATTCGACAGCGGCATGATAATCGGACGCGGGCAGTGTTTATGCATTTCGCGGATAATCTCTTCCGTAAACAGCCCGGTCTGGCCGGAGACGCCAATCAGGATATCCGGTTTGACGTTACGCACCACGTCCAGCAGCGACAGGGCTTCGTTCTGCGTACCCGTATCCCAGTTGTTGAGATTCTCGCGTTTCTGCACCAGCTTGTTCTGGAACGGCAGCAGGTTGGGCATTTCGTCCGTCAGCAGGCCGAAACGATCCACCATATAGACTTTTTGTCGGGCATCGGCTTCGCTCAAGCCTTCACGCTGGGTCTGGGCGATGATCTGCTCGGCAATCCCGCAGCCGGCAGAACCGGCGCCGAGGAAGACAATCTTCTGATGGCTCAGCTGGCTGCCCGCCGCGCGGCTGGCGGCAATCAACGTGCCGACGGTCACGGCTGCGGTGCCCTGAATATCATCATTAAAGCAGCAGATTTCGTCGCGGTAGCGGTTAAGCAGCGGCATGGCGTTTTTCTGCGCGAAGTCTTCAAACTGCAGTAGCGCCTCCGGCCAGCGCTGTTTCACCGCCTGGATAAACTCATCGACAAAGGCGTAGTAATCATCGCCGGTAATACGCGGGTGGCGCGCGCCCATATACAGCGGATCGTTAATGAGCTGCTGGTTGTTGGTGCCAACATCCAGCACCACCGGCAGGGTGTAAGCGGGGCTGATACCGCCGCAGGCGGTGTACAAAGAGAGTTTGCCGATAGGAATGCCCATCCCACCAATGCCCTGATCGCCAAGGCCGAGAATGCGCTCGCCGTCGGTGACGACGATCACTTTGATATTGTGGTTCGGCACGTTTTGCAGGATGTCATCCATGCTGGCGCGGTTTTGCCAGGAGATAAACACCCCGCGCGCGCGGCGATAGATGTCCGAGAAACGTTCGCAGGCCCAGCCGACGGTGGGCGTGTAGATCACCGGCATCATCTCTTCGAGATGATTTTCAACCAGCCGGTAAAAGAGGGTTTCGTTGGTGTCCTGAATATTGCGCAGATAGATATGCTTATCGATATCGGTTTTAAAGCCCTGATATTGTAACCATGCGCGTTCGGCTTGTTCCTCAATACTTTCAACCACTTCAGGCAGCAGACCAAGCAGGTTAAAGCTGTTGCGCTCCTCCACGCTGAAAGCGCTGCCTTTGTTCAGCAGCGGGAATTCCAGCAACACGGGGCCGGCATAAGGGATATAGAGCGATCGGTTTTTATTATGCTTTGCATTCATCTTACAACTCCTTGATCAACGTGCTCCCGTGGGGGTGGATCACGGGCGGGTACTGCGGCGGCGCAAGTATAAAGCATAGATACAGCAAATACTTCCCGTACGCAGGCTTCGTTGAATGAATTTTTATCATTTTCAAGGGGAAGGGAGATAAAACACCACCCCGGACGGGGTGGTGCGGGTGGATACATTAACCAGCGCGGCGATGGCGTCCGGAGCGGTGAGCGACAACGGTCTCTTCCTGGTTGTCTTTGGTGACCACTTTGCGGGTGTTCGACACTTTGTAATCCAGCCCCATAATATGACGTGCCTGACGGTTCGATTTCATACTTACTCCTTAATCCAGTGCAATGTTTCAAGGACAAGCCCGATAGCAACCGGGCGAAATACCATCTCATCAATGATGCGGTACAAAAAGCGTACCGAACAGTAATCCTCGGCCATCAATCCACAAAGTGCAATAAGAATAGTTACCTTTAAGCGCGGCGGCGGCGCGCAACAAGCAGGCCGGTCACTGACGGCCGACAGCCATTAAGTGGCTGAGATCGCCGCCTAAGCGGGTGTTTTGTAACGGGCGCAACGCGGCTATCCGCGCTGTCAGCGCAGCGTGACAGGTATAAAGCTGACACCAGCCTTCTAGCCAGGCCAGATTGGTGGGACGCTGCAAAAACGCCACATCCTGCGCGACGGCCGTTTTTTGCGCAAACGGCTGCGTATCGTCTAACCCGGCGATCACCCGTTCGCCGAGCCGCCGCAGCGCATCATGGTTTTGCGAATGCATATCCGTGCCGTTGGCGCGGGCAAACAGAGCAATCATGACCAGCGGCTGAAGGGCGTAATTATGATAGGAAAATGCCCGCTGACGGCGGCGCAGTTCATTGGGTAAAAAGCCTTGCGCATCGACCTGCTGCAGCGCCGTGCGGTAGATATCGAGCGCGGCGTCATAGAGATCGCGCCGCTGGGTGACAACCGAGGTCGCCATTATTGCCCATGCCGCCCAGTAGCTATGATTGTTCACTTTACTCAGGGGTAAATCGTGCCATTCGCTCACGGTTAACTCCCCCAGCTTGCCTAACCAGCGCTGGATGTTTTGCTGTTGCGTCGCATACGCCTTTAGCGGTTGCCGGGGGGAATATTGCAGCTGCAGCCATGCCGAGGAGAAGCTGGCAAGTGCCCATTTGCGCAGGGATCGCCCGGTATGATTGTTGGCGCGGGCGGTTAATGCACCCGCGCTGGCCCAGCTATCGAGCGCGTTAACCACACAGTCTACGGCCGCCGGATCGCCGCTTTTGGTCCAGGCGCTGAGCTGGCGGCTAACAAAACGCTCCATATCGGTAATGGTCTTTGTTTGCTGCCGATAGGCCGCATCCGCCTGCGGATTGAGGGTGGCGCGTGCGCTGTCGGAGCCGGAATACTTGCTCGTAAAATCAAGGGCGGCCGTAAATGGCGCGGGTGCGGGCGGGCAGATAATGCCTTTTGCGGTCGATGTTTCCACCTGTTGCATAAACCCGGCGGGAGGCACAAGGGTATCGGCGCCGTAAGCTGACGCCGAAAGGATAAAGATAAGTACTGTTCTGAGAAAAAGCATGCTACAGCCTGTTATCCGCTGACCAAAAACGCACTATAGCATGCCGTTTTCGGCTTTTAGTTACCGCCAAAAACATGCACCGCGCGGTTCAGCCGCACAGCACGCTCGCCGAGATTTTCCGCCGCTGCAGTGACCTGTTCCACCATCCCGGTATTGTTATGCGTCATGGTGCCGATGCGCGAAACGGACTGGTTAATCAACTCCAGCGCCTGGGTTTGCTCATGGGTCGCAGTGCCAATCTCTTTGATCATCGACGACATCGTCATCACGCTGTCGATCACCGCCGTCAGGTGGGTTTCGGTATTCACCACCATCTGCACGCCGTTTTTGACGTTGGCAACGTTATTTTCGATCAGCGTTTTAATTTCCCGTGCTGCAGAGGCGGAGTGCTGCGCCAGATTGCGCACTTCCGCCGCTACCACTGCGAAGCCGCGGCCGGATTCCCCGGCGCGCGCCGCTTCCACCGCCGCATTCAGCGCCAGGATATTGGTCTGAAAAGCGATACTGTCAATGACGCCAATGATATCAACGATTTTATTATTATCTGCCGAAACCGCCTGCATCATACCGATGGTCTTTTTCATCACATCGTCGCTCTTCACCGCGTGGGCGCTGGTTTCATCGGCACGGGCCACTGCGTCAGCGGCGGTTTCTGCGGTTTGCCTGACGGCGCTGGCGATCTCTTCTACCGCCGCCGCAGTCTGGTGCAGATCGCCGGAGGTCTCTTCCGTGCGTTTACGCAGTGCGTCGCCTTCGCTGGAGATGCGGTCACTGATTACCCGAATGCCTTTTATTTGTGCCGAGACATCGCCGACCAGCGAGTTAAGATTTAACCCTGACTGGTTTACCAGCCGCATCAGTAAGCCAATTTCATCGACGCGGTTAAAATGGCAAAAGTCGGCTTTACGCCCGGAAACCACTTTCTGCATTTGTGAAAGAATTATTTTTAACGGCCGTGCAAGTTGGCTATGTAAGTAAACAGCAAGCAACGCGAAAATAATAATCGTTGCGCCTGCTTTTACCGCAGCATTAACCGCAGCAAATTGCAATACCACTAACAGAGCAGCACTGAACAATGCGCCAATATTAATCCGTTTCGCCACGCTGATGCGCTGAAAAAGAGAGAGAAAAGAGAATAAACCCCGACGAACCACTAAGCCTTTATAAAAACGAAAACCTTTTAGCGTGTTTTCATTGACACGCTGATACAGCGCCGCGCTGGCGTCTATTTCTTCCCGCTGCGGAATATTGCGTACTGAGATATAGCCGGTCAGATTTCCCTGCTGGTAAACCGGCGTTACGTTGGCGCGCACCCAATAGTGATCGCCGTTCTGGCGGCGGTTCTTCACCATGCCGGTCCAGCTGTCGCCCTGCTGAATGGTGAACCACATATCACCAAACGCGGCGGGGGGCATATCCGGGTGGCGAATAATATTATGCGCTTCGCCCATTAACTGCTGTTCAGTAAATCCACTGGCGTCAATAAATGCGGTGTTAGCATACGTAATATGGCTATGCATATCGGTGGTCGACAACAGCGTCGCCCCTTCGTTAAGCAAATACTCGTTCTGTGTAACAGGAGTGTTACGCTTCATTAAAAACCCCACAATAAACCGCGAAAAAATATTTACTGACGGGTATACGCTCTTTTTATAATTTACCGGCCAGTGACTGTTTTATTACCCGTGCATTCTCCACAAACTTATCGTCAACGAAAAGTAGCTACATTAAATATTTTTTTAGTGCTGCTTACGGTCTGTACAATTAATTTGTTATTAGTTTGCATAACAATAATGGCGACTTTCTCTCTGCCCAGCCATAAATAGAGGCTTAAGTTAAATTACCCGCCGTCGATGCAAAAAAGGCGAAAAAAACGCCGCCTGTAATTAAAAATAATTAACATCTGACGCTGCCGTGTTTATTTTTCTTTTGTCGCTAATGGACCGTAAAAAGGGGCAGGTTGTCATATGACCCTGCGGCGGCTTAGCGCCGCAGGATGATTAATGGCTGAGAATTTGCTCGAGGAACTGGCGTGTGCGTGGATGCGTCGGCTGGGTGAAGAAGGTCTCCGGTGGAGCAGATTCCACAATGCGTCCATCAGCCATCAAAATAACCTTGTCGGCAACGGTGCGGGCAAAGCCCATTTCATGGGTGACCACCAGCATCGTCATCCCGCTGTCCGCCAGATCGAGCATTACGTCCAGCACCTCCTTAATCATCTCGGGATCCAGCGCTGAAGTCGGTTCGTCAAACAGCATAATTTCCGGCTCCATGCATAGCGCGCGGGCAATCGCCACCCGCTGCTGCTGGCCACCGGAGAGCTGCAGTGGGAACTTGTGCGCCTGGTCGGCAATATGCACTTTTTCTAGATAGCCCATTGCCAGTTCCATCGCCTGGCTACGACGCATTTTGCGTACCAACGTCGGGCCAATTATCAGGTTATCCAGCACGCTTAAATGGGGGAACAGATTAAACTGCTGAAACAGCATGCCGATGCTTGAGCGAATGCGGCTGATGTTGCGCACATTGTCATTCATTTCGATACCGTTCACCAGAATCTGGCCTTTCTGGTGCTCTTCCAGCCGGTTAATGCAGCGGATAAGTGTGGATTTACCGGAGCCGGAAGGGCCGCAAATCACTACCCGCTCGCCTTTTTGCACACTCAGCGAGACGTTATCGAGCACCTGAAATTTCCCGAACCATTTGCTGACGTCGGTCATCTGGATAATCGCATCGTGTTCGGGGGCGGTTGTTAGCATCAGGAAACTCCTTCAGGGTTGCGGTGCGCATCAATGCGTCTTTCTACCCACACCGCGTAACGGGACAGGGACAAACCAAACAGCAGATAAAGACCGGCGATAAAGATATAGGTTTCGACGTAGTAACGCCGCCAGACAGGATCCTGCATCACCGCCGTGGTGGCGGTCAACACATCGAACAGACCGATAATAATGACGAAGGAGGAGTTCTTCATCGCCGCAATAATATGGTTAGTCACCGCCGGGAGGCAGATGCGCAGCGCCTGCGGCAGCACGATTTTGCTGGTGGTGTGCCAGTAGCCAAGATTCAGCGCGGCGGCGGCTTCATACTGGCCGCGCGGCACCGCCTGCAGCCCACCGCGAATCACTTCCGCCTGGTAACAGGCAAAGAACAGCGCGATACCGACTATCACCCGCAGGAGCTTGTTGATCTCCATCCCCGCCGGTAAAAACAGCGGAAAGACATTTACCGCGACAAACAGAATAGTGATGAGCGGCACGCCGCGCAGCCCTTCAATAAAGATCACCGATAAGCCGCGTAAAAACGGCAGCGGAGAGCGGCGGCCCAGCGCCAGCATCACCGACACCGGCATACCGATAATCACCGTCCCGGAAAACAGCAGCAGCGTAAGCGGCAGCCCGCCCCAGTCGGCGGAGGAAACCGGAGCCAACCCGAACACGCCGCCGCTCATCAAGAGTGACATCACCGCCAGGGAGACCAGCCACAGCGGCCACAGCAGGCGCGAATGCCAGCAGCGCGGCGACAGAGAAAGCCCGACGGTGACAAACCACACCAGCACCGCCAGCGCCGCGCGCCACTGTTGTTCGTAGGGATAGAGCCCAAACAGCATCGGACGATATTTTTCGCCAATCACCGCCCAGCAGGCACCCGTCGCTGCGCGGCATTGATCGGCACTTGCGCCGAAACCCACCGCGTCGATCACTGCCCAGCGTAAAATCGCGTTGGCGACCCACGTCAGCACGGCTAACAACAGCAGTGTCAACACGCTTTGCAGTACGCTACTGAAGAGATGTTGTCGCAGCCAGACCGCTACAGCGTTTTGCATCATGGTTCCTTAGCGCTCTTTAATGGCGACGTAACGGTTAAACAGGTTCATCAGCAGCGACGTCGTGCCGCTAATGATCAGATACACCACCATCATAATGGCGATGGCTTCCAGCGCCTGCCCGGTCTGGCTCATCATCGTATTGCTGATATTGGCCAGCTCCGGGTAGCCGATCACCACGGCAATAGAGCTGTTTTTCGCCAGGCTCACATATTTGCTCGCCAGCGGCGGCACCATTACCCGCATCGCCTGCGGCAGCACAACGTGGCGCATCACATGCCACGAGGAAAATGACAGCGCCCGCGCTGCTTCCAGTTGCCCCTTCGGCACCGACTGAATACCCGCACGAACGATTTCGGCGATATAGGCCGAGGAGTAAAGCGAGATACCCAGCAGCAGGGCGGTGAACTCCGGGCTGATGGTAAATCCGCCGCGGAAGTTGAACCCGCGCAGCGCCGGTTGATTCAGTTCATTAGGCGCACCGCACAGCCACCACACCAGCAGCGGCAGCGCAACAATCAGCAGCGCATTGATCCGACCGGTGGGCAGCACGCGGCTGCGGCGCTCGCGCCAGTAGCGGGCAAACAGCGACACCAGCAGCGCTAACAGGCAGCCAATAAACAGCGCCAGCAGCGTCCACAGCCAGCCGCTATGCGCCGCCGGAACGGTAAAGGTCAGCCCGCGGTTGGTGAGGAAGCCGCCCGGCAGGGTGATGGCCTCGCGCGGTGCGGGCAGGTTGCGAATCACCATCGACCAGAAGATCACATGCAGAATCACCGGTACGTTGCGTAACAGTTCCACCCACGTAATACACAGTTTTACTAATAACCAGTTTTTAGAAACCCGGCCAATGCCGACAATAAAACCGAGCAGCGTCGCCAGCACAATGCCGCACAGGGTGACATAAAGGGTGTTCAGCAGACCGACCAGCAGCGCGCGGGTATACGTGTCGTTTGCACTATAGGGGATCAGCGTTTCGCCGATGGCGAAATTCGCAGGCTGGCCCAGGAAATCGAAGCCGGTGGCGATGCGCTGCGCATGCAGGTTAGCCACCACGTTGTGGTAAAGCCAGTAACCGAGGCCGATAAGCAGCGCCGCCAACAATAATTGATAACAGGCGCTACGTACGGACTTGCTGTTGAACACGCTGAAAAGGCGAAACGCGGCATTTTCGCGTGACGAATCAGACGCCAGAACGCCGGGGCTGTCAGGCTGTTTCATCATTAATATTACGACTGTGGCAGGAGTGGAGAGGGCCGCCGCGCCTGGCGCAGGCGGCCCGGCGATTAACGGATCGGCAGACCGTAAAGCAGGCCGCCCTTATTCCACTGATTATTCAGATCGCGATCCAGCGGCTGCACGCTGTTCGGGCCGAAGTGGCGGTTATAAATATCGCCATAGTTGCCCACTTGTTTAACGATGTTGTAGACCCATTTGTTATCCAGTCCCAGTTTCTCGCCGAAACCGCCCGTTACCCCCAGCAAACCCTGCACATCGGGATCGGCGGATTTCAGTTTTTCGTCAACGTTACTCTGGTTAACATCCATCTCTTCGGCGTCGAAAGTGGCGTACACCACCCATTTAACGATGTCATACCACTGGTTATCGCCTTTACGCACCGCCATCGCCAGCGGCTCTTTCGAGTACATGCCCGGCAGAATCATATGATCTTGCGGTTTGTCGGTATCAAACGCCAGGATGCCCGGCAATGCCACTTTATCGCGCGCGATCACATCGCAGCGCCCGGCAAGGTAGGCGGCGACATACTCTTTATTGTTTTCAATAACCACCGGCGTGTAGTGAATATTGCGCGCACCGAAGATCTGCGCGACGTTACGCTCGGTGCCGCTTGGCGTGACACAGACCGTTGCGCCATCAAGATCTTCGAGCTTCTTCACGCCGCTGTTGGCGCGCACCATAAAGCCGGTGCCGGTATAAAAGTTAGGCGGGGCAAAACTGACGCCCAGCGCAACATCATTGGTGAGAGTGACGGTGGTATTGCGCGATAGCACATCCACTTCGCCAGACTGCAGCGCCATAAAGCGTTGCGCGGTGGAAAGCGGCGTAAAGCGCACTTTCGACGCGTCGCCAAGCACGGCGGTGGCCAGCGCGCGGCAGAAATCAACATCCAGACCTTCCCATTGGCCTTTACTATTGATGGCAGCAAAACCGTGGCGGGCAGGGTGCACGCCGCACACCAGTTCGCCACGGGCTTTGATTTTTTTCACGGTATCGCCATTGGTGACAGGCGCGTTTTCCGCCTGGGCAGGCGCAAGGAAGCTGCCGAGCGCCAGCAGTAACGCTGAGGCGACAAGGTGAGTTTTTTTGAGCATGACCGATCCTTTTTAACGTTGCAATCCGATTAATTAACTGTATTTATTACTGTTTTCTTGGGTATTTCCTTTCTCTTCGCATATTCCTCATCCATGAACCTGTAAGTAAAAAACGAATTCAGTAAAGCATATCCAGTAACTGACGAAGCAATTATTACAGCCATCCCCGCACGCCTTGCCACAGCAGTTGGGCGCTGAGGAGGATCATGGTAATACGAAAAAGAATACGGAACAGCCGTTCCGGCACGTTATCCAGCACCCGTGTACCAAGCCAGGTGCCCAGCGCGCCGCTGACAATCATCGCCGCCAGCATTGGTAACCAGCTGGCCCAGGCGAAGCCCATGAGCCCGAAAGCGAGGATCTTAAGCCCGTGCTGCAACACCATGCAGGTGGCGTGCGTGGCGATAAGCGGCTGGCGTTTTAGCCCCTGAGAGCTGATAAGCCCGGCAACCATTGGCCCGGTGGCACCGACGATCATCGTGCCAAGACTACTTAACCCGCCGCCAATAATAAAGAACGGACGGCTTAGGGGTTTCTGCTCACCGCGTTTGCGCATCACCGACCAGAGGATAAACAGCCCCAGCGCGATGCGGGCAATGCTGTCCGGGATCGCTGCTGCCAGCGGCGCGCCAACGGCAATGCCAACGGTGCTGCCCAGTAAGAACCACAGCACCAACGGCCAGACTACATACATACGTTGGAACAGCGTACGGCTAAGGTTAGAGCCAAGCTGCACCATCCCGTGCACCGGCATCAGACTACTGACCGGCATCCCAAGGCCCATTACCGCCAGCAGCGCCGTACCGCCGCCCAGTCCCATCGCCGCCGTTAGTGCCGAGGTGAGAAAACTACATACCACCATAAGCGCGGCAAACAGCGGTGATATTTCTGGGGGAATCAATGTCAGGGTCATCGTTATATCCGTTTAGCGGAAATCATCCTGCAGCAGACGCTGGTACAGCGCCTGGACTTCAGTAGGGGATAACACCCGGCTGGCGCAATCAAGAAATTTCTGTTCAATCAGGTTATCCGGCAGCGGGATAGCCGGGCTGGAACCACGCGCGCCAGCCACCCGCAGCGCAAACTGCCGCCCGTCGACGGTGCGCAGCGTAATAAACGCACTGTGGGTAATCTCTTCGTCATGGCACTCCAGCGTTACTTTGTGCATTAAATGCTGGGTTGCGGGATCCTGAAAACGGGCATCGTCGATAAAATCATCCAGCGTCAATGTCCCGGTCACGAAAGCGCGCGCCACGCAATAATGCAGGCTGAATTTCCCGGCCATCGGGTTTTCCGGCTGCGGAATATTGATATGTGGGAAGCGGATCGGATGGACTTTCACCTCGATATGCTCAATCTCCTGCGGCTGCAGCCCGGTCTCTTCACGTAACGCCAGCACGCCATCCAGCGGCGACAAAATAGCGTAACAGCAGGGAAAGTATTTGTAATTGTTACTCTTCACGGTATCAACAATAAATGGTGGCGCATCCCAGCGTTCCGTGAGCGGCAGCGGATCGACATTACCTTCGCCGTTATAAACGTGGAAATACCCCTGATGATGCTCAAAGGCCGTAGCGCCAGCGCTGAAACCTTCTTTTGCCAGTTTACAGGCCATCACCGCGCTGCGTGCCGCCTGGCCGACCGCCAGCGCTTTGGTTTCACTGCCGAAATTGGATTTTATGCCGCTGGCCAGCGACGCGGTCATCGCCAGCGCCGTCGCCGTTTGCTGTTCATCAAGATCGAGGGCCACCGCGCAGGCGGCGACACCGGCAAACACACCCACCGTGGTGGTTGGGTGCCAGCCATGACGATACTGGAACGGGCTGACGGCTTTGCCCATCCGCACCGCCGTTTCGTAGCCGGTGATATAGGCACGTAGCACCGCCTCGCCGCTCATCGCACCTTCATCCGCCAGCGCCAGCAGCGCGGGTAATACCGCCACAGAAATATGGCCGTGTAGCCAGGAGTTGGAGTCGTCGAAATCAAGCAGGTGGGAAGAGACGCCGTTTAACAGGGCAGCATCCAGCGCATTGAGGCGTAAGTCAGTGCCGAAGACGCGGCTGTTGCCCGCAGCAGAAGTTGGCACAATCACCGCCCGCAGCTTTTTCGCGCCATTCTGCACGCCGCCCGCAAGCGTAACGCCTAAGGTATCAATGATCGCCGTCCGTGCCTGGGCAAACGCCGCGTACGGGAAAGCCTGCCGGGAGAACGCCAGTAAATTACCGGCAAGTTGTCGGGCAATGGTCATCTACAAATTTCCTGTATTAAAAAAGAATCAGTTCTCGCCGGCCAGTAAGCCGGTAATGCGCGCCAGATTACCCGGACGCTCGAAATTGACCGCCGCATCATACAGTTCAGCGCTGCGCTGTGCGCCAATAATAGGGGCGGTGAGGACATCGAATTTAGTACGCAGTTCATCGTCGCTCAGGGGATTTTGCGCGTGCCCGCGATAGACATCGGTATGGGCATGCAACACGCTGCCGTCGCTAAGCCAAACGTCGATAAGGGCGGCGCTGGCGTACTGGCCGTCAACAGGTTCAATCTCCAGCAGCGGCAGCAGGGCGCGCGCAGCCGGGTCGTCAATGGTTGCCTGAGTAAAATCCTTGTCCGTCAGGGCATAGCCGCACAACGCGAGGGTAATACAGTGCGGGATACTAAATTTACTTGCCAGCGGGATACGCGGATAGAGTTTGCGCGCGGTTTCGATGAAGGCGTGGGTGCCGCGACAGCTGGCATACAGCTTGTAGCCATTGGTCAGCAACTCTCAGCTTTCGGTGAAATCCAGCGGTGAGATCTCGTCGCATATGTACATCACCGGCGGCGCGCCATTTTTTAGCCATCTGGCGGACGGCGATAACCGCATCGTCATTAACCGCGCCGAGCGCCACGCCAGGGTAATCAATTAAGGCGCGTTTGCTTCATGACGAACTTTAAGACAAGTTTCCCTGGTATTGGCTTGTAAAAACGGTGTTGGCTTACAAAATAAAACAATTGTTATTGCTTTTGTCTCTCATTGAATTCATTTGTATACAATGAATTTCCACTTAACCATAGCAGCGAATTCACCAACGTCAAAAGATGTTTTTTAAATAAGCTCATAATAAAAATTGCCAAAACGTCCGCTTTCCTGTGGCAAGATGTGCGACGGCAGGGTGCAGACTTTGCAAAGCCAATATCGAACAGACAAAAGGAGATGAACGTGAAAACGACGGGTCGCGACGTAGGCTTAACGCCATTTGAAATTCTGCTTTCCGCCATTGAAGCGGGGGAACTGCAGCCGGGGGAGCGTTTACAGGAGACCCGGCTCGCGGAGCAGTTCGGCCTGAGCCGTACACCCATCCGTGAAGCACTTCATCGTCTGGAAACCCTGGGACTCGCCGAGCCGGGGCCGCAGCGTGGGCTTATCATCGCGCATATCAGTTATGAACGCTTGCGACAGTTGTTCGATGTGCGTGAAGGGCTGGAGCGGCTGGCGATGCAACTGGCGGTCAACGCGGCTTCCGATGCCGAAATTGCGTTGTTACAGGAGATGGTGAACGCTGAAGCTTCACTTACCGACAGTAAAGCCCTGCACGATCATAACCGCATGTTTCACCGTCAGATTTACCGCGCCACACATAACCCCTATCTCAATGAAATGCTCGACAATTTGCGTATCCACCTGTCGCTATTGCGCAGTACCACCTATGAACTTAAAGAGCGTACCGAAGAGGCCAAACGTGAACATCAGGCAATCGTCGACGCGCTGGCGCGACGTGACAGCGCCGCAGCGCAAAATATTGCCTGCGAGCATATTCGCCACGGCTATCGCGCGCGTTTGACCATCTTAAGCCAGCGAGAACGCTAACAGAATGGCCTTTATTTGACCGACGGGAATTAGACCTCGCTGATAGACTTCAGAATGGCATCATCTTATTCGGGCATTCTGAGGGTAGCATTTCGTGTTAGCGACGTTGATTTACCGTAGCCGACTGAATCAAACATTAGATCCATCGCAGCTTGCGGACCTTGTCCAGCAAGCCAGTCTGCGTAACGCGCAAGTGCAGGTGACGGGAATTCTACTGTTCGACGGCGAGTATTTTTTACAGGTTCTTGAAGGGTCGCTGGCGTCAGTCAATGCGGCGTATGCGCGCATCAGCCAGGACACCCGTCACGGTAACGTGGTGGAACTGCTGCGTGATTTTGCGCCGTGCCGCCGCTTCGTCGACATGGGCATGGTGCTGTTTGACCTCCGGGTCATGCAGCCGTCCCTCGTGTTACGTAAAATACTCAGGTTTGGCACGCTGAAATATAAGCTTGCCAGTAACGATCGGGTCTACAAATTCATTCGTAATTTTATCGCTTCGCCCAACGGCAACGGTGGGGTACGCAATACGTCGCCCGAGCAGTGGCAGTTCACCATAAAAACGTCACCCTTCGCCAGTGAGGCGCCACTCTTTGCTGAGCAGCCCTGTCAATTTGCTTTCCAGCCGATTATTGAACCGCTGCGCGGCAATATTTCGTCGCTCGAAGCGCTGATCCGTGGGCCAAACGGCGGCAGCCCGCAGGAGTATTTCTCCACTATCGCGCCAAATAAGCTTCACGAAGCGGATCTGGCCTCAAAAGGCTGGGCGCTGGCGATGGCCCGTCGCTTAGGCATCGGCAACCACAAAGTTGCTATTAACCTGTTACCGATGTCGCTGGTTAAAATCCCCGGTGCGGTAGAGATCCTGCTCAATCACATCACGCGTAACCAGCTTAATCCGGGGCAAATCATCGTCGAAGTAACCGAAGATGAGGTCATTTCCGGTTATGAAGAGTTTACCTGGGCCATCCGCCAGCTGCGCGCCGCCGGGATTGCGCTGGCGATTGACGATTTTGGTTCCGGCTTCGCCGGGTTATCGCTATTGGCAAAATTCCAGCCGGATAAGCTGAAAATCGATCGCACCATCGTTACCGATATTCATTTGCACGGGCCGAAACAGGCGATTGTGAAGGCAATTATCGATTGCTGCGCTGAACTGCAAATTACCGTTGTTGCCGAAGGGGTGGAAAAGATAGAAGAGTGGTGCTGGCTGGAAGCGGTTGGCATTCAGCGCTTCCAGGGCTTTTTATTTGCCCGCCCGATGCTCAATGGCGTGTCGGCGATTAACTGGCCGCAGCGGCTCACCCGCAAGGATTAGCCCGCCGTATTAATAGAAGGGGTGGCGTTCTCTCTGCTGAAAGAGGTTTGCATGCCTGCGCCAGGTACTCTTTGGCTTATAAATCAGCGAGCTTCTATGCTTAACTGAACGGTAGTGGTTGTGTCTTCTGAGGGAATGATGAAATTTAAAAGACGTATTGCGCGAGCGCTGGCGCTCCATTCCTCTCTTGGACGCAGTCTGACACTGTTTATGGTCGGCCTGCTGTTAGCGGGCGCGGCCACCAGCGTCTGGACGCTTACGCGCGCGTGGGATCGGCAAGTGGAAGATACCGAACGCAATGCCATCAACCTTTCCGTAGCCCAGGCGCGTCAGGCGGAAGATACCTTTTTACAAACGGAAGTGATATTACGGGACATTCGCCGTAATCTGCCCGCGGAAAGTATCGACGGGATTGATGTTAAACAGTTCAACAGCTATCTGACTGAGCTAAAAGAGCGCCTGCCGCAGCTGCACGGTTTGTTGATTTACGACACCGCTGGAAACATGAAAGCCACCTCGTTTGGCTCAGTGCTGCTTAACGCTAACAACAGCGATCGTGAATATTTTCGCTATCACCAGCGTAACAGCCACGACACTATTCATATCGGCCATGTTATCCGTAGCCGTTCCAGCGGCGATCTGGTTATTCCGGTTTCATTGCGTATCAGCGACAGCTCAAACGGCTTTGCAGGGGTGCTGCTGGCAACGGTAAAAGTCGACTATTTTCGCCATTTCTATAACTATTTTGAGATGCAAGACCATGACATACTGGCGTTGCTCAATACCGACGGCACTACGGTTTTTGTGCGACCTTACGGGGATGATGTCGTCAATCGCAATCTTTCCGCCAGTCCGTTATTTACCCGTGAACTGGCGAAAAAAGATCGTGGAAACGGCACCTGGATTTCTGCCCTGGATAATATTGAGCGCATTTATGGTTTTTCCCGTCTGGAGCGCTATCCGCTGGTGGTGGCGGCGGGCTACGCCAAACCGGCGCTGTGGAAAAGCTGGTTAAAAGAGAGCCTGCCGGATTTAGTGCTCAATGGGATGCTGCTGCTGGGGACGCTGCTGATGGGCGGCATTATTTTCCGTCAGGTCAGACTCAATGTGCGTAATCAAACGGAGCTGGCCGTGCTGCGGGATGAACTCACCAGCATCAATCACACCTTACAATCGATGGCGCTGGCCGACGGTCTGACCGGCCTTGCCAACCGCCGCCAGTTCGATCTTTATCTGGCGAAAAGCCTGAAAGCCTCCGCGCTGACGCAAAAACCGGTGGCGCTGATTATGATCGATATTGATTATTTCAAACGCTATAACGATTATTACGGACACGTTGCCGGGGATAACTGCCTGCGGATGGTGGGCGAAATTATTGCGAAACTAAAAGTGCGTGGTAACGATCTGATTGCGCGTTACGGCGGGGAAGAGTTCGCCATCATCCTGCCCGCCACCGGCCCGGAAGGTGCGCTGTTTGTCGCCCGTCAGGCGGTAGCAGCGGTGCGTAACGCCAAAATCCCCCATACTAAAACCAGCGCTGAAAATAGTGTCGTCACCATCAGCGCCGGTTGCTACAGCCTGGTGGCCGATGCGGATTTCGATGACACGATTCGGCTGAAAGAGGGGGCAGATAAGGCGCTTTACCAGGCCAAAATAGCCGGGCGCGATCGTGCCGTTGCCGCCACAGAAGAACTATTGCGGCAACGGCAATAATTTAAAGCGGAGATTTGGTTAAAAAATAGCGTTGCATACCGGGCAGCGGATGGTCCGGCAACGTCATTTGCAGTTGAAAGCCCAGTTTTTGGTAGAACGGCAGCGCCTGAAAGCTTGCGGTATCCACCAGCGCGTGTTTACAGCCGATGGCTTTTGCTTCTGTCGCCGCGCGCTGCATTATGTCACTTCCCAGCCCGCTGCCGCGCCGCGCTTCATGCACCCATAAAAACTGGATATTGAACCATTCCCCCTCCTGACGTCCTATCAATCCTCCTTGTAGTACATCCTGTGCATCACGATAAAAAACGGCGAGCGGTTTAATAATGCTGAGATCGATAAACTGGCTGTTGTAGCTACGCAAACCGGTCAGTAGTTCATGCTGATCCTGTTCAGATATTTCCCGAGTCACTATGACTTTCATCCCTAATCTCCTTTTGTCATGCAGGTTAATCATCTTAGCAGGCAGGCTTCGGTTGAGCAGGGTTTTATTACCTCCAGACAGGCGAAAGTGTTTATGGCTTCGATGATGAAAGGGGATCACGATGACGATCCACTACTAAAGGAGACCGCCAGTCAGTGATTAAGTGAAGATGCTACCATCCAGTATGATATTTAATACACTGCCTTTTAAAAAACCAAACTTATTACAATAGAAGCTTACTTAAAAGCCTAACATTAGCAATAAACAGTCAGTGAATATCGGTTGCCAACTATTGCGGCTGGAATCATCCGTACGTTACGCACTATTTTTTTTAAAAGGCCACCATAACAAAAGGTTAAATAGAATTCTCACGCCACCATATTATTGACAACAGAGGAGACATCGAAGAAAAGTAAGATTTTTCTCTGCATGCACGCTGCTTTTTAAGATATTTCAGATAGATAAACACACATTTATAAGATATTTCAGCTCATGTTTTTGTTTTTTTATCCGGCATGCCCATTATAGTAGCGACCATCCAAATAAAGCTCAGGTGTTTAGGTTAGGTTATGCACTTAATTAATAAATTAACGGTTATCAGTAGCTTTATTATTGCTACCACCGTTTCCTTTGCCGTATCGTCTGCGCCACTAATTGGTATTAGCAGCATGTATGATATAATTTTACCTGGATCACAAAGTATATCCAAACGTATTCATAATACGGGCGACTCAACCGCTTTTGTCCGCGTTGAGATTCTGGAAATTGATCCTTCTAAAAATAAACAGCAAGAAGAAGTTCCGCAAAAGGAATTATCCGGGAGCAAGCTTGAACGCAACAGACTACTGGTAACGCCGCAGCGGCTTATTATTTCACCGGCAGGATTTTCAGTCGTACGCGTTTTTTGGCCGGGCGAACGCGAACGCGAAAGGTATTTCCGCGTTAGATTTGCCCCTGTGTTACCGGAAGCCGATGACAGTTTTGGTCTGGATAAAGAAGCCATCAGTCAGTACCGGAAGGAGACACTGCACGCCGGGCTAAACGTACTTACGGGTTATGGCACGATAGTTATCGTACAGCCCGACAATCCGACATTTAAAACCGTCATCAATGATAAAGCCGCCGAAGCCGTTACCATCAGCAACGATGGAAACGCCACGATAGCGCTGGATGACCTGCGCCAGTGTAAAGGGGTGAGAACGGATTGTAGTATCGCCACGCGTGAGATTATTCTTCCCGGCCGCACCCACGTCGTTAAAAGAAACGCGGGCAATAAGATTAGTTTCACTCTTATCGAGGGAAACAATAAAAGGGTATTAAATTATTAATATCCGAAAATTAATTAAGGGTGATAGCACTTAATTAATGATGGACTTAACACACTCAAGGAATAACTAATAATGAACGCAAATTTTTCTGCCATGAAAAAAACTATGGTCGCAGCACTGTTTATCACTACAACATTCGGCGGCGCGGTAGCCCATGCAGCAGCGAATACTATCGAAAGTTATACCATTCAGCTGAAAGCGTCGGTGCCTTCTGATGATTTTCACGTTATTCCTGTCGACTCAGGCTGGATTAACCAGGAGCAGGATATGGGGTATGATATTTCCACCAGTAAGCTCAAGGTATTTGATAAACAGTTTCAGTTTAAAAATACTTCCGGTGGTATTCAGGCGACGCTGAGCGGTAACCTCAACTCTGCAGGCAAGCCGCAATTATCCAACGGGCCCGATGTTATTCCTCTGTCAGTGAAATTTAACAACGTGGCGCTAAGCAAAACGGCGATAAGCGTTGTGAGTGATGCAGACGCGAAAATCGGCGGTCGAACCTCACTTATTATCGCTCAGGATAACGATCAGCCATTGACCGTAAACGGCGATTTCACCGGTAGCGTGGGTATTATTTTCGAACCTGCAGTAGCCCCTTAATCCTTAATATCTCTCTATCTTAACGATTCATTATTAAGGGAGGCCACTACGTAACCGTGGTGGCTTTTACTATGAAAAAAAGCCTGCTTACTCTTATGTTATTTCCTCTGATCGCATCGGGGAAAGAAATGTCATTGGCGGCGAATATGCACCGCCTTCCTGAAGATTTCAGGCAATATTTTTATGATGCCGAGATGATCGTCCAGGTCTTTCTCAATGACAGCCGCTTGTTTGATGCTGCCATCACCCTTAATGAAGACGGAAGCGTTCGCCTGCTGCGTATTCTGGATGATGCCCCGGATGCCGATGCCGAGGCACGGGATTACTGGAATGGCATATTATCGCAGGGGATCGGGGTGGGTAAATGTACTCAGCAGTGCCCGTCTGGTTTGATGGAAGTGCAGTACAGTCTCGATCAATCCACACTTAAACTTTTCACTGCACATTATGAAAAGTCCAGAACCTCTACAAGGTGGATTCCGCTACCGGAGAATGCCCCTGCCGGTATGATTATGTTTAACGACGCCTCATTTACGCACTCGGGTGACTACCGCAGCTGGGGGTTAAACTCCTCTCTTACCTCATCCATGGCTGGCTGGAGCCAGAAGGTCGCCTTCCAGTCAACCGGTAGCGAAAGTGATTATGGTTATTACAGCCATACGGGCCTTTACGAACTGTTCACACAAAAAGAGCTGCAGGGCAGTTTCGTTCGACTGGGCTTTTTCACCCCGGATAACGATACCAGTAATGTCCAGACCACGGGGTTCGGTTCTGATACCGTTATCGGAGCGATGTGGGGCTCCTCCGATTCGCTGCTGGCCGATGGGGACACCGTCAGCGCCTGGCCGGTCTATATTACCGGACGTAATCAGTCGATTGCTGAAGTCTGGCGCGATGGTCGCATGATCTATACCCAGCAGTTGCAGGCAGGGGTACAGGCCCTTGATACGCGTCGGCTACCGGGTGGCATTTACGATATCACCATCAGAATTATTGAGAACGGCCAGACCGTTGATACGCAGCAGGCGCAGATTTACAAGCCACAGGGCTGGCACAACCCCGACAGACGCTGGCGTATGAACCTCTGGAGCGGGCAGCACCGGACCTTTGACACCGGCACAGCAAGGCGAAAAGAGGACAATCCGTTTGCCGTCGGCGGCGGCGTCGATCTGCTGGCGCATCCACGCGCGGTACTCGGCATCAGCGCAGCAGCAACGGAAAAAGCGCATCACGCCAGGTTACGCATGGATCTGACGCTGTCGCCGAAGGACGCGATTTTCGCGCAGTATACGCTGGGCGACATGGATTATATGTCTAACCAGAATACAGATATTCGCTACTACCGCACTATCCCTGGCGGCGGCTCCGCCAGCCTGTTCTGGCGTTCAACCATGACGGACAACTACGGTCATATCACCACAACCCGCCAGCGTGGCGATGTCTGGGGTGGCTCGCTGTCATTACGTCTGCCGATGTCCACCTCTCTTACCGTAAACGGTCAGTATACGGAGTCGGCATGGCGGCGCGGCGCAGGCGTTGACGTCTCGACAACCACGATGGCGACGCTGTGGGGCAGGGATGCGAATTTCCGCTTGAGTCTCTATGACCGACCGGGTTTTAACGGTAACCAGCGGGATTATGGCGCGTCATTTGGCCTTAGCATCTCTCTTGCGCCGTCGGCGAACCACATTGTGTCTGCCGAAACGGGCATGAATCAGGATGAAGCATTCTCCAGCCTCAACTATCAATGGCAGCCGGACAACAGCGCTCTTCGCAGCCTCGGGGCAGGCGTCTCGTTCAGTCCGAACAACACCGTGGTCAACGGGAATGGTTCCTTCGATACGCAGCACCTCAGTGCCGACGGCTTTGTACAGCACAGCTCACGGGAAAATACCTCAACGCTCGGCGGCAACCTGAGCCAGGCGCTGGTCATCGGCGGCGGCAAAGTGGCCTCGGTGAACGGTAATAATCAGCGCGGCATGGATTCGGCCCTGATTGTGGATATCGATACGGATGCGCCAAACGCTAATGTGATTGCCTCCAGCCCGATGGCGGAAATAGGGTTGAAGCCGGGACGTAATATTGTGCCGGCAGAACTGTGGAAAAAGAACACCGTGCAGTTCACCGCCAGCGGCGGTGAGAGTTTACAGGTATTCCCACCGCGCGACAGCATGCAAATGCAGCGTGGTAGCGTGAAGTACATCAAAGTGCAGGCGCGGCAGACGATGACGCTGGTCGGCATTCTGCTGGATGAAAGTGGCAATGTGCTGGTTAACCGTACGGTAAAAAGCGATTTGGCCGAAGGGTTTATTAACAGCGAAGGGGTTGCTACCGTCGACTCTGGGCTGACAAATAAAATATTGACGGTTAAAGCGCGAAAAGAGCTGCCAGCAATGGAGTGCACGTTACCAGAAAATAGAGATACCAGTAAGAAAGTACAGTTTCTTAATGAGATAAATTGCCAGGTTGTGGAAGCAGAGGAAAATAGATGAAGAGCAAATTATGGAGAATACTTGCTGGTATATCTTTATCCGTCATCAGTACGGCATGTATAGGGGCTGATGCAGAGATGAATATCTTAGCGTCATTTGAACCATCAATGGCGAATCCGCAAAATAATACCTTTACCAATGACACACCGCCTGGTGGTTATTGTCTCTCTTATCCCGCACAGTGCTCGGCACATAAAACCTTCAGTATTGATATGGGTGGGATAACAGCGTCTCTGGTAAGTGATGGTTTTAAAGCCAATTCCGAACCCCGAATGGGTATGTATTTTAAAATGCCGGGAGCCTGGCGAGAGGTCACCGTTACAAATAGCGAATCCTCCCTGCGCACATCTACTGTCAAATTCAGAATTAACGGCTTTTCAGCAACATACAGAACGTTGGTAAACTGGAGCTTAGAAGAACACTGGGCAAAATGGGTAGGAAGCTCATTCGTTAACCAACCTAAACCCTGCGGTTATTCTGGCGTTGGCGCTTTACCAAACCGAGCATATTCCTTTATATGGAAATGGCCGGCAAGTGACGTATCGTGTGTCAAAATAGCCAAAGTAGACCTGACGGGAGAACCCTATCAAATCGATACCACCAGTATCGGTTATGAAATCCAAACGCCCGATCCTTTAAAAATGGAGTCTGGTATCTATAAAGGTACGCTGAAATACTCAGTCGGGCCGAATGGCGATATTGATTTCGGTGATAATTTAGCACCTTCTCACACCGGATTGACGATTAACTTCACCCTCAGCGTTAACCACGAATTGATGCTTACCACTGCGCCTGAAGATCGGAACGTGACCCTGCAGCCCTGCGCAGCGGGCCGCATTTGTTCGGAAGATGAAGGCAAGGCTAACTGGGAGCGCTGGATGGTTTCGCAGATTACCCCGCAGCTAACCGGTAGAAGCAACTTTAAACTTTCCAGCTCCGGTACCTTCACTGTTTACACAGAGTGCAGTGAGCAGGTTGGGGACCAATGTGCGCTAAAAGGCGATAACACTTCACAGCAAATTCCGGTTCAGACATTGCTGACGCTACCGAGCAATATAGAAGATATCTCTTCAGGTGCGACCGTGGTGAAACGTCCGCTGACGGTCGGAAAAGATTTAACCAAAAACGTTTTTGCCACCCGCGAATTTGGTCAGGACAGAAGCGGCAGCATTGATTTTCTCATTGCGCAGCGGGATGTCGACACCATGTTAAAAAACCGACCGGATACTTTTCGTGGCGCAGTAACGGTGTTTTTTGATCCTAAAATCTACTGAATATAAAAAAGCCCGGTACGCAGCGCGTATCGGGCAGTTGCTTAGCGTATGGCAATTACAGTTTATTCAAAAACGCCAGCAGATCGTTATTTAGTTGATCCTGGTGGGTAACGGCAAAGCCGTGCGGACCATTTTCATACACTTTCAGCTCGGCGCCTTTGATCAGCTCGGCCGACAGTTTACCCGTCGCTTCGAACGGCACAATCTGGTCATTGCTGCCGTGGATCACCAGCGTCGGCACATCCACTTTTGCCACATCCGGGCGGAAATCCGTTTGCGAGAACGCGGTCACGCAGTCCAGCGTGCCTTTCAGCGATGCCAGCAGGGCGATATTCAGCGTTTGCGTCAGTACACCGTCAGAAACTTTTTGCCCGGCGTTGAGGCCAAAGAACGGGGTGGCGAAATCGCTGATAAACTGCGCCCGGTCTTTCAACAGACCCTGTTTGATACCGTCAAACACGCTCTGATCAACGCCCTGCGGATGATCGTCGGTTTTGCCGAAAATAGGCGTCACCGCGCCGAGCAGTACCAGACCGGACACGCGCGCGCTGCCGTAGCGGCCGATATAGCGGGTCACATCACCGCCGCCCATCGAGAAACCGACCAGCGTGACATCCTGCAGATCCAGTTGGTTAATCAGATCGTTAATGTCGGACGCAAAGGTATCGTAGTTGTAGCCTTCCCACGGCTGATCGGAACGACCAAAGCCGCGGCGGTCAAACGCAATCACGCGGTAGCCGCGCTCAGCCAGAAAATTCAGCTGGCTGTCCCACATATCGCCATCTAACGGCCAACCGTGGCTAAAAAGAACCGGCTTACCCGCGCCCCAGTCTTTGTAATAGATCTGAGTACCATCCTGCGTTTTAATTGTGCTCATTGCTTTACCTCTTCGTTGTGTTGTGTGTTTTAAAGCGTAGCTCAGCGAAGCGCGGGAGCAACCAGATGCCGGATAACCGGCGGCTCATCGCCCTGATGAAACGCCAGTACGCGCTCTCTAATCAGTTTGTCGTTAACTGTGTGACGTTCATGCTGGCGCAAATGTTCAATCCACGAGCCCATTACCCAGGTTTCGACAAACAGCCCCGGATGATGCGCGTCTTCATACACTCCCCAGCCCATTGCCCCGGTACGTCTGCGCACCCGGCGCATCTCCTGCATCGCCGCGACAAAATCATGGGCTTCCTGTGGCGCAACGCGATATTCACAGCTCACCATTACCGGGCCGCGCTCATGGGGAATAGCCAGGTCCGCTTGTGCGGTCGGGGCAATGATATCGAGATCCAGCGCGGCATCTTTTTCCAGCCGCCAGCGTAAAACGCTGGCGCTGGCCAGCACCATACCCACCGTGGCGGCACACAGCGCCCAGCTCACGCCGAACTCAGAGGCCAGTTTCCCCCAGATAGCGCTGCCGACGGTCATAGAACCGAAAAAGACCGTCAGATAGACCGCCAGCGCCCGCGCTTTCACCCAGCGGGCCGCGCTGCGCTGCGCGCCGACGTTAAGAGTCGACAGAACGGCAATCCATGCAAAGCCGGTAAAAAATTCACAGGCGTTAAGCAGCCAGACCTGGCGAACAAACGCCAGCGCCAGCATCGTCGCGGCAAAGAGCAGGCTCGCAGCCACCATCATCTGGTCGGCATTCAGTCGTTTACGCAGTTTTGGCAATAGCACCGCGCCACAAATCGCGCCAAAGCCAATACAGGCCAGCATCAGGCCGTAGCCGCCAGGCCCAAGACCCAGTTCACGGCGCGCCACCAGCGGCAACATCGCCCAGCCGGCGCTGCCGAACAGGAAAAACGCCACCGTACGCGCCAGCACATTGCGCAACACCGGCGCAGCATGGACATAGCGCAGGCCGCCGCGAATAGCGCTAAAGAAGTGCTCCGGCGGCAAGCGCTGAATGGTCACCTGCGGCTGCCAGCGTAACAGCACAAACGCCACGCCCATCACCGACAGGGCGTTGAGCAAAAACACCATCCACGGCCCGGCAAAGGAGAGCAGCAAACCGCCCAGCGCCGGACCAATCGCCCGGCTGATGTTAATCCCCAGCGAATTGAGAGCAATGGCCGGGCTCAGCTCATGTTTATCCACCAGATCCGGCACGACAGCCTGAAAAGCAGGGGAGCTGAGGGCCGCGCCGGTACTGAGTAAAAAGGTCGCCGCCAGCAGAATCTCCGGCGTGACGTGATCGGTAAAAGAGAGCAGCGCCAGCCCGCCCGCCGCGCAGAATGTCCAGGCCTGGGCGAACAGCAGGATTTTGCGCCGCTCAACGATATCCGCCAGCACGCCCGCCGGTAAGACAAACAGAAACATCGGCAGGGAGCTGGCGGCCTGCACCAGCGCCACCGCCAGCGGATCGGCGCTCAGAGAGAGCATCGTCCAGTTGACGCCGATATCGCTCATCCATGAGCCTACGTTCGATACCACCGTTGCCAGCCACAGCATACGAAAAACGCGCTGGCGCAGCGGCTGCCATGCGGAGGCGGTGGCGGCAGGCTCATCAACAGGTGACACTGTCACCGCTGCGTGCAGTTCGTTTTGTTGCGTCATGCCATGGCTCCTTTCGCCGCCGTCCCCGGCCGCCAGCTTCCCGGCCCGGTTAACAGCAAAGTGGTAAAGATAATCAGCAGCAGCCAGCCGAATTGCCCCTCGGCCACCGACCAGTCCGCATGTACCACCAGCATGGCGACCAGCAGAACAATGATGATCGGCAGGCAGGCCAGCCGGGTATAAATACCGGCAATGATCAGCAGCGGACACACCACTTCGGCAACGATTGCCGGCAGCAGGCTCATCCACGGACCGAGGCCAAAGGGATCTTCGATATGCGCCAGTTCCTGACTGAAATGCAGCACTTTCGGCAGGCCATGCACATATAACAGCAGCAGGCTGCCCGTCAGGCGCAGGAAAAACAGCCCCGCATCAATGCGGGGCGTGATGGCTGAAAAGGTTGAGGTTTTCATGATATCAAAACGCAAAGCAGCTGCAGCCGAGCGCGCCCCAGAAGGCGTTCTCATCGGATACCGGCATTGCCGACCCGCGTGCAACATCGTGTTGATGAACATGTACGCCACAGGGACCTGAACAGTGGTGTACGCCAAAAGCCTGGCCCACGCGTGCCGCCTGCGGCGGTGCGCTACGGTAATGACCGGGCACATTGACCACCGGCGACCACTCCGGCAGCACCGGGATCGATGGCGGAGCCAGCGGACCAAACGCACCGGCGGCATAAACAATTTTGCCGTCCACTACCGTCAGCACGGACTCAATGCCTTTGATCTCCTCTTCCGGCACGCGGAAGTAGTCTTTGCTGAGGATAGCGAGATCCGCCAGCTGGCCCGCTTTGATCTGGCCTTTTTTACCCTGTTCGCTGGAGAACCATGCGCTGCCTTGCGTCCACAGCAGCAGGGCGGTATCGCGATCGAGGCGCGCGCTGTGATCGTACATTTGCATACCGCCAACGGTACGCCCGGATACCAGCCAGTACAGCGCGGTCCACGGGTTATAGCTGGCAACGCGTGTCGCATCCGTCCCCAGACCAACCGGCACACCGGCTTCCAGCATCCGCGCTACCGGCGGCGTCTGTTTGGTGGCCTGCTGACCGTAGCGCTCGGCGAAATATTCCCCCTGAAACGCCATCCGATGCTGAACCGCAATACCGCCACCGAGGGCTTTAACACGATCGATATTCGCTTCGGTGATGGTTTCCGCATGATCGAAGAACCAGTGCAGACCGTTAAACGGGATCTCGCGGTTCACTTTTTCGAACACATCCAGCATGCGGCTGATGGATTCGTTGTAGGTAGCGTGCAGACGGAACGGCCAGCGATGCTCAACGAGATGGCGCACCACGCGCTCCAGCTCATCTTCCATACCGGGTGCCAGATCCGGGCGTGGCTCAAGGAAATCTTCAAAGTCAGCGGCGGAGAAAACCAGCATTTCACCCGCGCCGTTGTGGCGGAAAAAGTCGCTGCCCTGGCCCGGCGTTAACATATCGGTCCATTTTTCGAAATCTTCCAGCTCATGTCCCGGACGCTGGGTAAAGAGGTTATAGGCAATGCGCAGCGTCATCTGCTGTTTGCTATGCAGCTCGGCAATGACTTCATAATCTTCTGGGTAGTTCTGGAAACCGCCGCCGGCGTCAATGGCGCTGGTCAGTCCCAGGCGGTTAAGCTCACGCATAAACTGACGCGTGGAGTTCACCTGCTGCTCCAGCGGCAGTTTTGGCCCTTTCGCCAGCGTGGCGTAGAGGATCATCGCGTTGGGACGCGCAATCAGCATGCCGGTTGGGTTACCGTTGCTGTCACGCTGAATTTCACCGCCCGGCGGGTTGGGCGTCTCTTTGGTGTAGCCCACGGCTTTCAGTGCCGCGCGGTTGAGCAGGGCGCGATCGTACAAATGCAGGATAAATACCGGCGTGTCCGGCGCGGCGGCGTTTATTTCATCAAGGGTCGGCATACGGCGCTCGGCGAATTGGAATTCGGTCCAGCCCCCGACCACGCGCACCCACTGCGGAGACGGCGTGCGCAGCGCCTGTTCTTGCAGCATGCGTAAGGCATCCGCCAGCGACGGCACGCCTTCCCAGCGAAGCTCAAGATTGTAATTAAGCCCACCGCGAATCAGGTGCAGGTGCGAGTCATTCAGACCGGGGATCCCCGTATGGCCTTTCAGATCCACTATTTTGGTGCGCTCGCCGCGCCAGGCCATCGCTTCAGCTTCGGTGCCGACATGGACAAATTTTCCGTCGCGGATGGCCACGGCATCGGCAAGGGGGTTTTCACGATCGACGGTGTGAAACCGGCCATTAGTTAATATCAGTTCTGCATGTTCCAGCGAATCCATACTTCCTCCAGTCTGGCGACCTCATGGGCCGGATAAACGTCTGGAAGGATTATGCTAAGCGCCGGGAAGGAATGAACAGTTATACAAACGTATAGGTATACGAAAGGATAGTTATACCATCAGATAATAGTTATGCCGGGACAGGCCCCCTAACATACAGCCCACGATAGCGATGACGCGTTATTTGCTGTCTGAACGTAACGTTCCTCACTTAAACTCTATGGGTGCTAATATGACAACCTCGAAACTTGAACTCCTGACGCCGGCTAACTGTCAGTTAATCTTTATCGATCACCAGCCGCAGATGGCGTTTGGCGTGCAGTCAATCGACCGTCAGGTACTGAAAAACAACACCGTGGCGCTGGCGAAAGCCGCGAAGGTGTTTAACATTCCGACGATCATCACCACCGTAGAAACCGAAAGCTTCTCCGGCAACACCTATCCTGAACTGCTGGATGTGTTCCCGGAGAAGGATATTCTGGAACGCACGTCAATGAACTCCTGGGACGACCAGAAAGTGCGTGATGCGCTGGCGGCGAACGGCAAGCGTAAAGTGGTGGTTGCCGGTTTGTGGACCGAAGTGTGCAACAACTCCTTCTCCCTGTGCGCCATTCTCGAAGGCGACTATGAAATTTATATGGTCGCGGACGCTTCCGGCGGCACCTCGAAAGAAGCCCACGATTTCGCGATGCAGCGCATGATCCAGGTTGGCGTTATCCCGGTGACCTGGCAGCAGGTGATGCTGGAGTGGCAGCGTGACTGGGCGCACCGTGAAACCTACGACGCGGTAATGAACATCGTTAAAGAGCATTCCGGTGCCTACGGTATGGGCGTTGATTACGCTTACACCATGGTGCATAAAGCGCCTTCTCGTGCGAAACCAGGCCATCGTACGCTGGCACCGGTAGCGGCGAAGTAATCCGCTGGCTGGCCGGTGTACGCCGGTCAGCCGCCAACTATTGCAGGAGAGCGCGATGAGTATCGGCCTTATCTCTTTCGCCGCCGGCGTGCTGATTGGCGTGATGTACGCCTTGCTAAAGGTACGATCGCCCGCGCCGCCCGCCATTGCGCTGGTGGGGTTGCTGGGCATGTTGCTCGGTGAACAACTCGTCAGCGTACTGATAACGCACGCCGCTGCGGGGTAAAAAAATGAAATCATGGATTGTATCCCTCCTGGTCGGGCTTCTGGCCGGAGGGATTTATGCTTTACTGGGGACGCGCTCCCCGGCACCGCCGGTTATCGCACTGCTGGGGCTGTTCGGCATGCTGGTGGGGGAGCAAATTGTTCCCATTACCCGCCGGTTACTTGCCCGACAGCCGTTAACCATGGCATGGTTTCGCCATGAGTGTGTGCCAAAAATTAGCGGTACGCCGCAGCCTGAACCGCCGGACACAACGGCGCGTCGGAAAGATGCCCGAGGATAACGAATGACGCACTCCCTGCGTATTGCCATTATTGATGATGAACCGTCCGTACGCAGTGGGTTAAGTAATTTGCTGCTCTCTGAGGGCTATGCCACGCTGACCTTCGCGTCCGCTGAGGCATTTCTTAACGATGGTCACTCGCAGCGGCTGACGGCGCTAGTGATCGCCGACATTAAACTGAAAGGGATGAGCGGGGCGGCGCTGTTCGAAAAGCTGCAGCTCAGCCCCTGTCCACCGCCGGTAATCTTTATCTCCGGCCATGATGATGAAACCTGGCAACGGTTCGCGGGACAGCCCGGTGCCGTTGCTTTTTTACATAAACCGATCGATATCGACGTACTGCTCAATCATATTTCACGGGTGCTGTTGCGGGGTGAAACCAGGCCATGACCGAACAGGCATTACCTAATTGGCCCCGGCTGGTGGGCGAAAACCAGCCGTTTACGCTACAGGACGGTGCCATCTACACGCCGCTGGCGCAGGAAGGCAGCATTATCTGGATGAATGCCCATTATCCATGGGCCAGCGATGCCTTTATCCTTGCCACGGCGGTGAGCGACGATGCCGAACCGAGTGCCAGCCTGCTGCTGAACCATGAATTAACCCTCTGTCCGCACCTTGACAGCGCATGGGCGATCAAGCCCGTCGCCAGCACGCAATATCATGGCCGTATGGCGCTGGTCTATCCCTTCTTTACCTTTAAACCGCTGACGCGCCTGACCGGCCAGCCTGTCCCTTCTGTCGACGACTGGCTTGAACTGACGCTGCGCATTTGCGCGCCGTTGCGCCAGATGCACCGTCACAATCTGATCCATGGCGATATCAAACCGGGCAATATCTTTCTCAGCGACGACGGCTGTCGCCTCGGCGGATTCGGCCTTACCACCAGCACCGCTGGCGAACTGGCGCAGAGCTGGCTGCCGGCGGCCGGCGGGACGCTGGCGTATATGTCGCCGGAACATACCGCCCGCACCCATCATGCCGTGGACAGCCGCAGCGACCTCTACAGCCTGGGAATTGTGTTGTATGAACTGCTGACGGGCACGCGGCCATTCGATCTTAGTGAAGGCGGGCAGGCGGAATGGGTGTTGCACCATATTGCCTCCGAACCGGCTGCGCCGCATCTTTCGCGCGCAGGGCTGCCGGAAATGCTGTCGACGATAGTACTAAAGTTATTGGCCAAATCGCCGGACAAACGCTATCAGACCGTTGATGGCTTAATAGCGGATTTACGCCGCTGCCAGGCAACGCTAAGCAGAGAGGGCGATATCGCCCCGTTTACGCCGGGTTTGCAGGATAGATCGCCAGGTCTGCACTTTGCCAACACGCTCTATCGCGCTCATCCGCAAGCCAAAGAGCTGGCGCAGGCCCTCGATGCGGTGGTGCAAAGCGGTACACAAACGCTGGTCACCCTCAGCGGTCCTACCGGGATGGGTAAATCGTCGTTAATGGCCTCCTCGCTGAAGGCGTTTCACACCCGCCCGACGCTTATTGCGCTGGGCAAAGTGGAACAGAATGCCTCCGTGATGCCGTTAGGCGTGCTGAGCCGCGCTTTTCGCTCGCTGGTATTGCATCTGCTGGGATTGCCCGCCGAAGAGGTGGCGCGCTGGAAAGTCCGGCTCAATAATGCGCTGGCAGGCTATGAATCGCTGGCGGTCAGCTTCGTGCCGGAGCTGGGGCTACTGATTGACGCTAAATCCGGTGCGGCCGCCGAGACCTTATCCCTCGATACACGCGCACGCTTTAACGCCATGATGCTGCGGCTGATAAATGTGCTGGCGACGCCGGGCTGCCCGTTAATCATCCTGATTGATAATCTGCACTGGATCGATGACGCCAGCCTGCAACTGCTGGAATATCTGTTACAACACAGTCATGCGGTACCGTTATTAATGGTGGTTTCTCACCAGGATTTGGCTTCCTTAGAGGATGCTACTTTCGCCGCGGCGTTAACGCGCCTGTGCAGCGCCGCCAACCGGGTTATTACCTGTGTGCCGCAGCCGCTGTCGACCAAAGCAATTGCGCGCTGGCTGGCGGCGATTTTCCAGACCCGGACCGCCTCCATTGCCGATCTGGCAAAACTTGTCCACGAGAAAACCGGCGGCAATCCGTTGTATGTTCATGAGTTCTCGAAACGCATTATTGAAGAGGGTCTGGTCACTCACAGTAGCCATCAGGGCAAGTGGCAATATGATCTGCAGACCATTAGCGCCCGCTATTACAGCGAAAACATGCCCGATCTGCTGCTGCAACAGCTGGTACATATGCCGCCCGAAACACAATCGCTACTCGGCTGTATGGCCTGTCTGGGCAGCGCAGGGGACATTCCGCTGCTAAGCCGCGTGCTCGGCTGCGATAAGAGTGAGATCGGCTACCGGCTGCATCCGGCGGTAGCGCTGCATTTGATTACGCTCAACGCCGATGCGTACACATTTTTCCATGAACGTATTTATGAGGCCGCCCGCGCGCTGCTAACACCAGAACATCGTCGCCAGTTGCATTTGACGACCGCCACGCTGTTGGCGCAAACGGCGGAACAGGCTCCTGGCAATGAAGTGCTGTTTCGAACCCTGCACCATATGGCCGAAGCGGCAGAAGCGATTGAGGCGATCCCGCAAACACAGCGGCAGCGCTTTATTGAGCTTTCGCTTCTGGCAGCCCGGCGGGCCAAACGCACCGGCGATTACGCCTCGGCACTGAACTATTTACACCAGGCAAAACGGTTGGATAACGCCGATACACCCTGCGATTTTGCCCGTTCTCTGGAAGAGACCGCCTGTGAATTTTTACTGGGTAATCTGGCAACCGCCCGCGGACTGTGCGAACGCCTGCTGGCGTCTCCCGGCGGGCTGGCGGAAAAAGCGCAGGCCGCCACGCTGCTGGCTGAAGTACATATTCGCCAGTCCGGTTATCAACTGGCGCTGGAAACGACCCTCGGCTGGCTGACGGTGTTCGGCATTGATATTCACCGTTACGCCGATGAAGCAGAGTGTGATGCGGCGTGGCAGGCGATTTATGCGCGGATCGGTGATAATCCATCGCGCCTGTTTATGGCGCTGCCGCGTATGAATCACCAGGAAACCGACGCCCTGATGAATCTGCTGGCCAGCGCCAGTTTATACGCCAGCTTTATCTGCCCGCGTCTGCATTTTCTGTTGCTGTGCCAGATGCTGAATCTGACTCTTGAACGCGGATTAACCGGTGCATCGACCCCGGCGCTGGCCTGGTTTGGCGTGCTGCTCGGGGAACGCTATGAAGAGTATGAACTTGGTTTTCGCTACGGCGCGCTGGCCCAGGAGTTGGTAAAGCGTCACGAATTACAGGGCTTTGCCGCTAAAACCTTGTTGGCAGTCGGGCGCAGCAGCGTCTGGACCCAGCCGCTGTCGCGCAGCGTCGAGTGTGCCAACGCCTGTTTTACCGCCGCGGTCGCCAACGGCGATTTAACCATTGCCTGTATTGCCACCTTCCGTCAGGTGGTGAATTCCCTGAGCCGTGGCGACCATCTTGATACCGTAAGGGACGCTATCGATCGCGCGCTGGCCTTTGTGCGCGCCACGGGTTTCTCCGATATGGATCATATTCTGTTGTTACAACGTCACTTTGTCGAGTATCTGCGTCAACCAGAAGGGATGTTTAGCGACGACGAGATCCTGCCTCACGAGCTGTTGCCACAAAAACCGCCTGCGACCATCCATTTCTGGTTCTGGCTCTATATGGGCATGGCGCGTTTCCTTTCCGGAGCCTATGTTCAGGCTGAACAGTGCCTGCAAAAAGCCGGGATTCACCTGTGGTCTGCACCGGGTCATATCAGTCAGCTTGATTATCATCTCTACAGCGCGCTGGCACTGTCGATGCAGCTGACCCCGGAGACGTTTTCCGCCGAACACCGTCTGCGCTTAAACGAGCATTACAATAAAATTGCCCGCTGGGCACGCGTCAATCCCGGTACGTTTAGCGATAAAGAAGCGCTGGTGTATGCGGAAATTGTGCGTCTTGACGGTATGAACAGCATTGCGCTGGAACAGTATGAAAAGGCTATCCGCCTGTCGCGCGAAGGGGGGTTTAACCCGAGCAACGGGCTGGCCCATGAGCTGGCGGGGCGTTTCGCGCTCTCCTGCGGTTTTCAGACGGCGGCAGACGCCTATTTTCGCGGGGCGATGGCGGCGTGGGGACGCACGGGCGCGCAGGCAAAAGTGCGTCATTTGCAGCATGAACATCCCCATCTTTTCACACCGGGCGAAAGCACGCCTTATGACACGATCGCCTTTGCGCAGAACGATGAAATCCGCGATCTGCAAAGCATTATCAAAGCCTCGCGCGCGCTTTCAGAGGAGATCAACCTCGAACGGCTGATTCAGATCCTGATGACCATGCTGCTGGAACGCGCCGGTGCCCAGCGCGGCTTATTGATTCGCGTGCTCGACGACAATATTCCGGAAATCGAAGCCAGCGCGCACTCCAGCCACGAGGGGGTGATTGTGCGGGTGCTGAAAGAGATCCCGACGGCTACGGATATGCCGTTATCCGTGCTGGCGGCGGTGATCCGCACGGGGCAGGAGATCCGCACCGGCAGGCCGGAAGAGTACAGCCCGTTTAGCCAGGATGCGTATTTAATTTCTTCCGGGGCGGCGGTGATGTGCGTACCGATGTTTAAACAGGCGCGGCTCGTGGGCGTTTTATATCTGGAAAACCGCCTGATGCCGGAGATGTTTACCGCTGGACAGTCGAGAGTGGTCAATTTGCTCGGTGCCCATGCTGCGGTTTCGCTGGAAACCGCGCGGCTGTACACCAAGCTGGTGGAGGAGAACGTTCAGCGTCGGCGCGTTGAAAAAGAGCTGCGCGCCAGCCAAACATCGCTGATGTTAGGCGAGCAAATTAGCCACACCGGAACCTGGCGCTGGGAGCTTGCGCAGGATCTAATGCATATGTCCGATGAGTATGCGCGCATCCTCGGCATTGATGAGGAGCGTGAGCTTATCTCAATGGCGGAGTTTTTAACGTTTGTCCATCCGGACGATCATCCGCATATCAGTGCGCTGGTGACCCGCAGCGTGGCGCAAGGTCTAACCATGCAGGCTGAATTTCGCATTATCCGTAGCGATGGTGCGTGCCGCTATATTCTTGGCATTGGCGATCCGGTGTGCACCGGCGATGAAGTGCATGAATATTTTGGCACCATTACCGATATCACCGCCCAGCGGCAAAGTGAAGATGCGGCGCGTATTGCCCAGGCCGAGCTGGCGCGTGTTTCCCGTGCGACCACCGTCGGGCAATTAACCTCGTCGATTGCCCATGAGATTAACCAGCCGCTGATGTCGATAGTCTCCAACGCCGGTGCCAGCCTGCGCTGGCTCAATCGTTCGCCGATCCCCGTGGATAATGTGCGCGTCGGGCTGGAGGAGATTATCAGCGAAGGGCAGCGCGCCGGGGAGGTGATCCGCAGCCTGCAGGCGCTGACGCGCAGACAGGAACCGGTGTTCGAGCGTATAGACCTGCATTTTTTGCTGCGCCATATTATGACCCTTTCACGCAGCGAACTGGCGCGGCGGGATATCGCTGTTGAATATGCGCTGGATGCAGATAACCCTTTTATTTATGGCGACAGCGTGCAGATCCAGCAGGTGCTGCTTAACCTGGTGATGAACGCCGTAGAAGCGATGGCGGAGATCGATTCGCGTCCTCGCGTATTAACCCTTTCAACACTTTCACCGGGTCCGCAGGAAGTGATATGCCAGATTGCCGATACCGGTAGCGGCATGGATGCGGCTGTGCAATCCCGGCTCTTTGAGTCGTTCTATACCACTAAAACGCAGGGAATGGGCATGGGGCTGACTATCAGCCATGCGATTATTGAACGGCACAACGGCACCCTGAGCGCGCAATCAAGGCTGCCTTTCGGCAGCGTGTTTGCCTTTACCTTACCGCTGGCAGAGGATTAACGGCTGCGGGATTTGGCGATCTGCAGGTGGCCGGCGGCATGCACCAGATCCGCCAGCGAGCGGGCCTGCATTTTGTCCATCACCCGGCGGCGATGCACTTTGACGGTAATTTCGCTCACGCCGAGTTCCGCCGCGATCTGTTTGTTCAACAGGCCGCTGATCGCCAATTCAAACACTTCCTGCTCGCGCGGCGTCAGGGATAAATGGCGCTGGCGCAGGGCAAATTGTTCCTGCTGCTGGTCAAATTCCTGCGCGGCGACATTGAGGGCATCGGCAACGGCACCCAGCAGACGCTCTGACTCTACGGGCTTGGTCAAAAACTCCCGCGCGCCGGCTTTCATCGCCTGCACGGTCAGCGGGATGGTGCCATAACCGGTCAGAAAGATAATCGGCAGGGCGCGCCCGCGATCCTTAAGCGCACTGGCGACATCGAAACCATCCGCCACCGGCATATTCAAATCGAGAATCAAACAGGCGGGCACCGTAACCAACGGGTGGGCGAGGAACGCCTCCGCGGAGGCAAAATCAAGGGCGCGGTAACCTTCTGCTGCCAGCAGACGAACGATCGCGCGTCTGACGGCGTTATCATCATCAACAATATATACAATAGGTTCCATTATTTTGAGCCTCATCCAGGGCCTTTGTGGAAAGCCGGACGTTTGATATGCGGGGCAAATAGAAATAACATAAAAAATAACTAGATGAAATCACTGATTATTTCCTTAACTTCAGTAGGCTTTTATTCCTCTTACTAAAGTTTAGAATGGCGTTGCACTACGCAGCCCCAATGTCGCAACGCAAAGCAGCGTGCGGCTTCCTGCAGATTGCCCTCTCAAACAGCCGGATAAATTGTTGCTTTCTACTTAATCAAGACAATAACTAACGCCAAACTCTATCCTCAGAGAATATTTGCAATTAATTTAAGCAGAATCATAAAGCTTCATAATTAATCACTTCCCCTCTCTATAGAGGATAACTAGCTTAACTTTATTTGCAGCGAGAGGAACAGCATTATGCACAGAGTGAAAAGACAATCCCTTAAAAGAGACACCCTTGCAATAAATATTCAGGGCATATATGCACGCTATCTTAATTTAATGCAACAAAATACCGGGCTTTGTTTTGGCGCTAGTCTCTATTGGTCTTGTGAGTTATTAAGGTATGCCGGAAAAAACAAAAAACAGAATGAGATGGACATCGCCGACGTGCATAAACTTCGTATGCAAGATAACTTACTTAAAAATCACAAATATTTAAATTCACAAAATACAGTGTTAAGCGATCCCAGCAGATTAAAAATACAAGAGACCTTTTTAAATGCTGCAAATAGCGCTAACATACTCAATTTCCCACTGGAAGAGGTGCGTCAGTTCTACGAATTTAGCAACTTTTTACATAAAGCGCATTCATCTTATAATCATTTTTCTCTGGATATAATCGATAAAAAACAAAAGACCATTAGGGTGCTTAATTCACAGGAAAAATACCTCTCAATGTTGCGAAAATACAACCATGAAAAGGAAAATAAATTACGTTATTCGCTTTACGATGCCATAGAAGCAAAAAGCACGATAGATAGTATGTTAAACACTCCTGATGCTTATGAGAATAAAGCGTTGATCATGTCTACCCGGTTAGAGACTGACGTGCCTGAGGAGAAAGCATTTCCCCATGTATCAGTTATTATCAACTATGAACAATGTTTATATTTTTTTGATGTTAACAAAGGTATATATGCATTGCCCACCAATGGAAGTTGTTGCTATGAGATGTTAATGCATACTTTAGCCAGGAATTTCGATCTTACACAAACCTTTCAATTGAACCCGCAACCCGTCCATATTTTTGTGGAAACCGAAGCAGGAGTGGAAACCGAAGTAGGTGTGGAAATCGATGTAGGTGTGGAAATCGAAGTAGGTGTGGAAATCGAAGTATGACAAGCTTAAAATTTTAAAAAGTTGAAATATCTGTCATGCAGCCATTAACGGGAAAACTGCGTGGGGTGCAAAGGGGCGGGAGACACAGAACGTCAAGACAATAAAAAGTGAAGCCAGGGCACGCACAATGCCGCTGATAACCCTTGCCTCCACGCCTAACGCCGTCACCTTTTACCCGCCCTGCGCGAGTGTCTCCATCCCTCCGCGCTGTTTTACGTTATAGAGAGAGGGAATATACCTTTTCCTGATCTATGATTGCCGGATGCGGCTTGCGCTTAAGAGCAGAGCGAGAAGGGTCGCCGCTGCGGCTAATGTTAAGCCAATACGAACCGCATGCACGACCGTATCGCCATGAGCATTGAGCGAGAGGATCCCACCGAAAAGCGCGGCACCGAGGCACTGACCAAAAGTGCGCATAATCGCCAGCACGCCAGAAGCGTACCCGCTGTGCTCCCGGGCAGCGCTGCCCATCAGCTCTTTGTTATTCGGGCTTTGAAAGCAGCCAAAACCGATGCCGCAAAGCAGGCTGCGCAGGCAGATATCCCAAATCTGCGGCGCTTGTGGTAAGCGCGCCAGCAAAATTAACCCGACGGCAAACAGCCCCAGACCGACGGAAGCAATCATCGACGGCGGATAGCGATCGGCGAGCCGTCCGGCGTGAGGCGCAACCAGCATGATGCCTACGGGCCAGGCGGTAAACAGCAGCGCTGAGGCAAAAGCGCTGTAGCCATAAACGCTTTGATAGAGAAACGGCAGGGCGATAAAGGTGATCCCTTGGCTGACAAACGAGGTCAGCGAGGTGAGCGCGGCCAGAGAAAACCGACCAGAGGCGAAGAGCGCCAGCGGTATCAGCGGTTGCAACGCTCGGCGCTGACGTAATATAAAAGCGACTCCGGCAAGCAGCCCGACCACACCGTAAACCAGCGCTCTGTCAATCGCCCCGGCGTGAGAAAACGCGTTAGCTGCCATCACCAGCGCCCCCAGCATAATGGCCGACAATAGCGCGCCCGGGGTATCAAACGATCCTTGCTGAGCCTGGGTGGCAGAAGGGATCACGCGCAGCGTTAATATGAGCGCCAGCGTCCCAAGGGGAAGATTAATAGCGAATAGCCACTGCCAGCTCAATGTTGCCAACAGCGTGCCGCCTAAAACCGGCGCAACAGCGGTGCTGGTGGCAATTAACAAGGCGTTGATACCGAGAATGCGGCCAAGTAAACGATTCGGGAAAACCGACCGTAGGATCGCCGGGGCAATACTCAGCGTCGCCGCGCTGCCGATGCCCTGGATAATGCGCATCGTGACCAGCATCTCTAATGACGAAGCCAGCGCACAGCCGACAGAGGCCAGGGTGAAAAGGATAAGCCCTGCGGCAAACAGCTTTTGAAAGCCGATACGCGCCGCCAGCGCGGCAAAAATGGCTAGCGTCATGGCGGCAGAAAGCAGATAGCCATTGGCCACCCACACTGCGTCACCGGCGCTTACCTGCAACGCACGGGCAATTTGGGGCAGGGCGATATTGACCATTGCGCCATCAAACACCGCCATGGTGGTGCTGATCATTACTGCGATCATCGCCCATAATCGCGCACGTCCGGCTAATCCTTCATCGCCGGGCTGATCTAAAAAAAGTGTCATTACACGACCTCCGTTAATTTTGTGCTTGCGGTAAGGATAGTTTCACGACATATAGGGCGGAAGACGCAGCATTTGCACTTATAGATTGCAGTAAACGCCTTATCTCATCTTTTGTGGATATCATTTTATGAGTGAACCGGATCTCAATTTGGTGTTTGCGCTGGATGTATTAATCGCCGGACGCAGCCTGGCTGGCGCAGCGCGTCGGCCTGGACTTAACGAGCCAGTGACCTTATCGCGCGGGTTCCGGCCTCGTTTTTGATTAACTCGTCAGTTAAGCAGAGCGTAAAAATGTTTGAACTACCGGTACAAACACGCACGATTACCGTGTCGCCAATATGGCATCCGCGCGCGGAAGTTGATCCTGCCCATTGCTGGCTGCGTCAGTTTATGCTCAACGTCTGACGGGAGTCAGTGCCGGAGAAAAAGAATGAATAATCTCTCCGGCATAAGAATATATATTCGCAGCTTCAACTATTGATAATGCAATATCAGAACGAATCACTTTTAATCACTTTTCCTCTTTAGAACCTGAAATTAGTTTAATTACACATTCATATTCGCGAATAAACAATGGATGTCAAAATATGCGGGGATTGAAAAAAGACCTCTTGATAAATACCAGAGGGGTTTATAAACGCTATATGGAACCCAGAGGCACTCATTACGGAGATGAGATGTATCAACCCTTCCGGTAATAATGTTCAACGTGTCGATATTAATCGATACGGTATATTTGATTCTCACGCTGATAGATTTTTTACAAACAAGTTGGAGCTTTTAAATCATGCGTCTATTATCGATAATGGATATTGCTGTTTGCACATATAATATATACGCCCAATATTGTGCGGACAGGAAAATTAAGGAAGGTTCATGTTTCGCTGCCAGTCTTTGGTTTGCTACGGAAATGTTAAAGGGGGCCAAAGAAATTAATAAATCACAAACCAGTCTCTTTAAAGATGAACACCTTTTAAAAATGGACGATCTACTCAAAAAGCAAGGTTATAAATTTTACGATTTTAGCATGCACATACAACGTGCTTTAGAAATTGGCACCAGCAAAAATATACCATTAGATGTTTTATTAAAAATAACCACAAATTATTTAAACGAACAAGATAAATTCATGCGTATAATAACAAATAAAAAAAGCAGTAACTATTTAGATAATCAACCAGAGAATAACCTGTCCTACTCGCTTCATTCTGGGATCGAAGTTGCTAGTGAGATCAACGCCATGCTCAAGTGTCGTGAAATAAATCAAAACACGGCTTTTATTATTACAACAAAACTAACTGACGGCCCAACAGTAGAGAGCCTGAATGTACATAGTACAACCCTAATAAACTTAGAAAAATGTCTTTATCTTTACGATTGTAATTTTGGCGTATTTATCATCCCGTGGAGCGAGGATGATTCATTCAGGTGTTACAACATACTTTTATCACTTGCGCGTAGTTTAAAAATTAGCGAACCCTATAGACTTTCCGGAGGTCTGCACCATATCCGTGTGAAAATAGATATGCCTCTGGCAGAGGGGGCAGGATCAGACCAGTAGATTAGCGCTGCGCAGGGTTTCGAGAGTGGGATTCAACCTTATATATGCACAGAAATTGAATCAGGAGTTTCCAACTATGCATCTATTAACCGCAAAATACATAGCTATTTACACACGCAAGACCTATAAAAGACATTGCAAAACAAGAAACACACCTGATGGGATATGTTTTGCTGCCAGTCTTTGTTTTGCAGTTCAAATGTTAAAACGGGCACATGATAATGTTGAATCAGCAAATGGACTTTTTAAAGATGAGCATCTTTTAACATTTTATAATTTATTTAATAAGGAACCTTATCATTTTTACGATTTTAGTGCGCATATACAAAACCTGATCGAAACCGGTATCTACAAAAATATGCGACTCACTGATGTACTAAAAATTGCTGCTGGGTTATTAACGGCGCAAGAAAATTTCATTGCTAATAAAAATAAAACCACCAAACACAACAAAAAAAACCATGATAATAAATTAGTTTATACATTAGTGTCAGGAGTAAAAGTAGCTGACGAAATTGATATGATGATTAAGCATCGTACAGATTTTCAAAACATAGCCTTAATCATCACCACGAAAATTAGCGGAAACCACGATGCAAATGATCTTTTCCAACATAGTACCGTCCTGATAAACCTCGAAAAATATCTCTATTTTTACGATCCTAACTTTGGCGTGTATATTATACCCTCAACGGAAGATGATTCATTCACGTGCCAAAATTTGCTTGTTTCGATCGCCCGCAACTTAAAAATTAGAGAAACCTGCAGGCTTTCTCCTTTTCCGCATCATATCAGAGTTCAAATTGACAGGCCGTAGCAGAAGGGGCAGGCCTTCATCAGCAACATGCCGTGTTGCTAACATAAAAAAATAATAAAAGTGCTTGCGATAATGATTGATTCGCGACATATATGGCGGAAGACGCAGCATTTGCATGTATATAATGCAACAAACCCCTGGCTCACTTTTCCACGGAAAGCATGCTATGAACGAGCCCGATCTGAATTTGCTGTTTGCGCTGGATGTTTTAATCGCCGAACGCAGCGTAGCTGGCGCAGCGCGTCGGCTTGGCCTTAGCGCCTCGGCAATGAGCCGAACATTGAGCCGCCTGCGGGAAACCACTGGCGATCCGCTACTGGTGCGTGCCGGTCGCAATATGGTGCTCACGCCCTGGGCGGAAACGATAAGCACACGTACACACAACGCAGTATTTGAAGCCCGTGCGCTATTGAAACCGTTGCAACCGGAGCTTAATGTCGCGTCGCTAGAACAGATGTTCACCCTGCGCGCTAACGATGGGTTTGTGGAAGGGTTTGGCCCGGCGCTGATCGCAAAAGCGGCCGCCGCTGCGCCCGGTGTAACGCTGCGCTTTCTGCCAAAACCGGAGAAGGGGTCACGCGCGCTACGCGAGGGGCAGATTGACCTGGAGATTGGTGTGCTTAGCGAGATGGGGCCGGAAATTCGCATACAGGCCCTGTTCAGGGACCGTTTTGTTGGTGTAGTGCGTCCTTCACATCCGCTGGCACAGCGGGAACAGGTCACCGTTGACGACTATATCGCCTGGAGCCATGTCGTCGCTTCCCGCCGTGGCCTGACAAGCGGACCGGTCGATGAAGGTCTGGCAGAGCAGGGCGTTCGCCGAAAAATTGCCGCCGTGGTACCCGGCTTTCCTGCGGCACTGGCCGTAGCGCGCGCCAGTGACCTTATCGCGCTGGTTCCGGCCTCGTTTTTGATTAACCCGGCAATTGGGCAGAGCGTAAAAATGTTTGAACTACCGGTACAAACACGCACGATTACCGTGTCGCAAATGTGGCATCCGCGCGCGGAAGTCGATCCCGCCCATCGCTGGCTGCGTCGGTTTATGCTCAACGTCTGTCGGGAGTTAGTGCCAGAGAAAAACAACGAATAATCTCTGCGGCATCAGAATACTTATTAGCAAGTTCAACTTATGGCAATGCAAAATCAGAACGAATCACATTTAATCACTTTGTCTCTTTGAAACCAAAAATCAAGTTAATTGCATACTGATATTCCCCAATAAATAATGGATATCAAATCACACAGTATTTGAGAAAATTTAATAATGCGCAGGAATTGAATCAGGCGTTTTCAACTATGCATCTATTGACCGCAATGGGCATGGCTATTTATACACGAGAAATCTATCAAAAACATTGTAAAACGAGAAACGTGCCTAATCGTCTTTTGCTGCCATACAAATATAATGACAATCACATTTTATCACTTTACTTAAATCGTAAAAAATTTTAATTTTTATGCGAATATTCTGTATAAATAAAAGGATGTCAAAAATGCGTTTATTAACAAAACGTGACCTTATTATGTTTATAAGATATAGTTTTTTAAGTTACATGCAGAGAAGGGGTAGGGATAAGGGTATATGCTTTGGCGGCACCCTCTATTGGGCCGTAGAGGCTATGAGGTTTGCAGGTAAAAACAGACCCATCAAAAGTGTCCTCTATAGGGATATGGAAAAATTTTATGATTATGCAGTGCATGTGCATGATAATTACCGACTAACAAAAAAACCTAAAGAGAGCCTTGCTGCAAGGTTACAAAAAACCGTTAACATGCTAAACGATCAGGAAGAATTATCATATATGAGAGGAAAATATAATAACGGAAGCGAAAATAAACTTAGATATTTTCTGGTTAGCGGCGCCGAAGCAAAAGAAATACTAGTTCGAATAATAAATAGATTTCCGCAATATAAAAATACAGCTTTAGTTATTGGTGCTAAATTAAAGAAAAAACTACCCCCGGCTGAAGCCTTTTCGCATTGTGCAGCGATTTTGAACTACGATAATGATAATTATTTTTTTGATTTAAATACTGGAGTTTATTACTTACCACACCAGGAATCACATTTATTTGACTGCGATAGTTTGGTGGCAACGCTGGCCGAAACGTTAGAACTGAAAGATCCTTACGGTTTACCTAATGATAAGCATCATATTTTTATCATTACCGACAATAAGGCTTATAGCATGTCTGACGATGTACATATCTGACGATGTCATTTGTTCACCAAAATTCTGATTAACCCTGTATCGGGCAGGGAATAGCATTGATTGAACTGCCCGTCATACTATGCACAATTACCGTATCGCAAATGTGGCATCCGCGCATGGGAGCCGATCCCGCCCATCGCTGGTTACGTCAGTTTATGTTCAACGTTTGCCGGGAGTTAGTGCCGGGAAAATAACATAAAAAATTCCTTACAGTTCAATGCATAAAAGAATAATCAGATTCTAATCGTGCAAATTCACACCGTATCACAATTAATCACTCACCAGATTGATACCTTAATTTTATTTTCCTATATATTTCACCCTTCAACATGAGGGATTAAATGATGTATATACTCACTGATAACGATATTTTTATACCCACAAAAAATATATATCTCGGCTATCTGAACGCCCAGGATAACCAGAATTCCATTTGTTTTGGCGCAAGCCTTCATTTAGCTGTGGAAATATTAAAGCAGGCAGGCAAATATGATAAACCCACTGGCATGACGTTAAGTGAAAACCATAAGCTAAGATTCCAGGATGTGTTAATTAAATCCACACCTAAATCGAGTAAAGTAAAGCAAGCAATCAAAGACACACAACGACTGCTTATGCAAAATGAGTTAATAAAGGCCGCTAACAAACTAGAAAAACCTCATTTTCCGCTGGCCAGCGTGCGTGAATTTTATGATTTCAGCAAGTATATGCAGAAATATTATGAAGCGTGCGAATGGAGTGAACATGGTATGTTTACGCGTAAAAAGAAAATCATCAACTCACTCAATGCGCAGGAGAAACTACTTGCGCAAAGCAAACAATATAATGCCAGCCGTGAAAACCAGCTGAAATACAGTATCTACAATGGAGATGAGGCAAGTGAAAAGCTTAATGGCCTAATCAAAAACCGAGAAGACTATGAAAATACAGCAATGGTGATAACAACCAGGCGAGTGATAGCAAATGAAGGAGAATACAGATTCTCTCATACCACAGTGGTGATAAACAATGAACAAACACTCTATTTTTATGATGCCAACAGGGGGGTCTATATTTTACCTGAACCCTGGAAAATTCCTTTCAGCAATGAAAATTTGTTTTTAACATTGGCCAGAAACCTTCAGATCCATGGTCTTTATCGGCTCACAGCATTTCCACATCATATCTTTATTGAAATAGACAAAGAGCAGTAATATCGCCAGTGCTTATGGGCCGGACAGGTAAAAAGTGTGTTTGCGTTGACGATATTTTGCTGACAGCGATAGCAGGTTCCAGCTAGCAGGCTAGTTCGGATTGGGGTGCAGTTTTTATACTGTAGAATATAACAAAAGGAGTTTGAGATGAATTTTAAAAACGCAGCATTATTCGCTTCGGTTATGATTCCGCCAATGGTTTCAAATCATGCAATATCTGCAGATAACGTTACCTATTCAACCATTATAAGCAAATATAAAGAGGATGCAGGGAAAAGAAAATGCCTGCGGACCTTCTCTAATAACAGTTCCGTTTCAATGGGTGACTGTACGGCCTTAGGGGGTTCAACAGACTATACCTCCATGAGGCAGTGGGAAATCGTTCAACAGTCCGGTGGATTCTTTTTATTAAGAAACAAATATAAAAGAGATGCGAATAAAGGCCAATGTTTAAGAACCTTTAACGGGCGCGACGATGTAGGTGTAGGAGATTGTAATGCTCTGGGAGGTGCAACAGATTATAACTCGATGAGGCTGTGGAAAATTGTTGAAAATGGAAACTATGTCCAGTTGCAAAATAAATATACTCAGGATGCCGTGAAACCCAATTGTCTGCGAACATTTAATAATAATGACTCGGTGCAAATGGGTAGCTGTCGCGCGCAGGGCGGCGCATCAGACTATACCTCGATGCGTCAGTGGATGTCAGATGTGTTCCCCTTTGGTAGACCCTGGGCACCCACAGGTATCGTGCGTATTCCATACTCTTTGCCCGAAGCACCGAAATCAGGATTTGAACGTTTATCGTTCCCAATGAGAATAGACCACTCGCCTGAAGAACGTGGCTATTACTATGCGATGCAATATCGCTTCATTAATGGCAACTTAGGTTATATTGGATTGCAGCCGAGGGGAAAAAATACTGGACTGGCTATTTTCTCGGTATTTGGTAATGGCGTGACGCCGATCGCTGCGCATTGTACAGGGTCGGCAGATGGCGGAGCAGGGTCCAGTTGCTCAAAAACCATCGATTTAGTATTTGGTCACACATACAATTTAACGGTCAAAAGGGACGAAGAAAATGCAAAAGTATGGAGAGGATATGTTGAGGATACTGTCACTGGCGATATTAGCGAAATAGGCGCCTGGCAACCCAGAGACGGCTCACAAGGAATAAATAATAGTGAGGCCGGTTTTGTGGAATATTACCCTCCAATAAATGCCTGCTCGAAAATACCCGACACAAAAGTATTCTTTGGCGCTCCTGAGGCCGATTCTGGTATATCGGGAACGCTGAGAAAACCTAACGTCTACGGAAGATGTGAAGGATTGGTAGAATTTGCTACCGAGGAAAATAATGGCGGTTGGGATGTTACGTTGAGAAGAATAAACTAATAGCTGCACATTAAAACGTGGCTGTGTGAACAGCCACGTCAAAGGGGATCGTTGCTGCCAGCTGAAATTTAGCGTTCTCCCTGCAATCCAATATGGATTTAGCAGAGACCGCAGACCGTATTCGCGATAATCCTTAAATCACCAAAGATTGAAATATCGCAGTCCATTAAAACCTGAATGGTGCTGAGCCGGTTTTCGCGCTTACCAAGAAAAACGCCGTTGTGCGCACCGCATTATCCCTTATCAAAAGCCCGGCAATCGTCGCATGGAAGCATAAAGTAGACGCGTTGAAAAAGTCTTTGTTGTAAGACGACGGTCAATAACGTCCTGAAGGATCCTGAGCCGGTTCACATCGTTCATTGAGAAAAACTCCGTTCCGTATGCCGTCATGAGTCTCATCCTTTGGAAGCAGTGATTGCTGCGATGAGACTGTAGCTCGGACATGTCTATTTGGTCAGAGACGGACATCTTAATTTAGCTACTACACTATTGGTGCGCATAATGTATATTATGTTAAATGAACTTATTGCGCACAGGGATAGACCAGGACCATTTTCACCCTTATTTTCAAACCTCTATCCAAAATCTGCTTTTCATACCCTGCCCGCACTGTATTGCGGTTTCGTACGCGTTGGGCTTAAAAAACCCGACGCGGTGGCCGGGTCTGGTTGTTCTGCTAACGATGATGACTTTGCTCAGGTCGTTTGGTGCTTGTGCGTCAATACCAGATACAAAAACGCCGACAACATCGCTGCTGTCGGCTTTTTAATCGGGTCGCTAATCAGGCGTTATGTAACTGCTCACCGCAGGCCACCACGCTCGCCAGCAGGACTTTTACATCCGCAAGGCTTACCGTCGGGTTCAATAGCGTCAATTTCAGGCAGGTCACACCGTCTGCTTCCGTGACGCCAACGTTGGCGCTACCGGAAGCCAACAGCGCGTCGCCGATACGCTGGTTCAACAGCGCAACGCCAGCGAGATCGCCGTTTTGCGGACGGAAACGGAACAGCACGCTTGCCAGCTGCGGCTGCATCACCAGTTCCAGCTGCGGCTGTTCGCTGACGAACTGCGCCACCTGCTGTGCCAGCGTTACGCCGTTATCAATGATCTCGGCGTACTGCTTTTTACCCAGTGCTTCAAGGCCCATCCACAGTTTCAGCGCATCGAAACGGCGCGTAGTCTGCAGCGATTTCGACACCAGGTTCGGTACGCCCTGCTCTTCATCGAAGTCAGAGTTGAGGTACGCCGCCTGGTAACGCATCAGTTGATAATGGCGAGCATCTTTCAACAGGAACGCGCCACAGCTGATGGTCTGGAAGAACTGCTTGTGGAAGTCCAGGGTGACGGAATCCGCCAGCTCAAGACCATCGAGGAAATGACGATACTTCTCAGAGAGCAGTAACGCGCCGCCCCAGGCCGCATCGACATGAACCCAAATCTGCTGCTCAGCGGCCAGCGCGGCGATCTCCCCTAACGGATCGATAGCGCCCGCATCGGTAGTGCCGGCGGTGGCGACAATCGCCATCACCTGCTCACCGTTGGCTTTCGCGTCGGCCAGCTTCTGCTGCAGATCGCTGATGTCCATGCGTGAAAACTCATCGGTCTTCACCAGCGTCACAGCCTGGTAACCCAGCCCCATCAGCGCCATGTTCTTCTGCACGGAGAAATGCGCATTTTCAGAACATAACACTTTAATTTTGCTGAGAGCGCCCGTTAAGCCGTGCTGCTGAACAGAGTGACCACGTTTCGCAAAAAATGCATCGCGGGCCAGCATCAGCCCCATCAGATTACTCTGCGTACCGCCGCTGGTGAAAACACCGGCGTCACCCGCCGGGTAGCCCACCTGCTCGCGCAACCAGGCGATCAGCTTCATCTCGATGATCGTCGCCGACGGACTCTGATCCCACGAATCCATGCTCTGGTTAGTCGCGTTGATCAGCACTTCCGCGGCCTGGCTAATCACCAGGCTTGGGCAGTGCAGATGCGCCACGCATTGCGGATGGTGGACCAGCAGGCTGTCTTTGAGGAAGTACTCAACGGCACGCTCAATGGCGGCCTGGTTGCCCAGGCCCTGCGAGGTGAACTCAAGATTGATGCGCTCACGCAGTTCCGCAACGGTTTTGCCCTGATACATTTCAGGTTGCTTAAGCCACTGCACCACGGCCTGCGTGCTCTGCTCAATCGCTTCCTGATAGGCGGCAATACTCTGCGCGGAACCAGAGAGAATCGGATTTAAATCAGACATTCGCTCACTTACTCCGATTAAACAGGTTTTACGCCAGCGCTAAGCAGTGCGTTTTCAAACTTATCGAGGAAAATTTCCAGTTCGGCATTGCTGATAAGCAAAGACGGCAGCAGACGCAGCACGCAACCGCCACGGCCACCGCGCTCGAGGATCAGACCCGATTCGAAGCATTTTTTCTGCAGCAGCGCAGAAAGCTCACCGTCCGCCGGGTAACAACCCATATGATCCTGCGCGTCGTTCGGTTTGACGATTTCAATCCCGATCATCAGACCCAGACCGCGTACGTGACCCATCACCGGGAAACGTTTTTGCATTTCCGCCAGTTTGCCTTTTAGCCATTCGCCCTGCTCGGCGACTTTATCGGCGATACGATCTTCTTTCAGGATCTTCAGCGTAGTGAGACCGGTGGCCATTGCCAGCTGGTTACCACGGAAGGTGCCGGTATGGTGACCCGGTGCCCAGGCGTCGAACTGTTTTTTGATACCCAGCACTGCCAGCGGTAAACCGCCGCCAACCGCTTTGGACATCACGATAATATCCGGCTCGATACCGGCATGTTCGAAGGCGAACAGCTTACCGGTACGGGCAAAGCCCGCCTGCACTTCGTCGAGGATCAGCATAATGCCGTGTTCCTGCGTCACTTTACGGATGCGCTGCAGCCACTCAACCGGCGCCGGGTTCACGCCGCCTTCGCCCTGCACCGCTTCGAGGATCACCGCAGCCGGTTTACGCACGCCGCTTTCGACGTCGTTAATCAGGTTTTCAAAATAGTAAGTCAGCGCTTTTACGCCGGCTTCACCGCCAATACCCAGCGGGCAGCGGTACTGATGCGGATAAGGCATAAACTGCACTTCCGGCATCATGCCGTTTACCGCTTCTTTCGGCGACAGGTTGCCGGTCACCGAGAGTGCGCCGTGAGTCATGCCGTGATAACCGCCGGAGAAGCTAATTACACCGGAGCGGCCGGTCACTTTTTTCGCCAGCTTCAGCGCGGCCTCAACAGCGTCCGCACCGGAAGGACCGGTAAACTGCAGGCAATACTCTTTACCCTGACCCGGCAGCAGCGAGAGCAGATAAGCGGAAAACTCATCTTTTAACGGCGTGGTCAGGTCGAGCGTATGTAACGGTAAGCCACTGGTAATGACACTTTGGATGCTCTGAATGACCTCAGGATGATTATGGCCCAGCGCCAGGGTACCGGCACCGGCGAGGCAGTCAAGGTATTGATTGTTTTCAACATCAGTGATCCACACGCCCTGCGCTTTAGCGATCGCTAATGGCAATTTACGCGGGTAGCTTCTGACATTGGATTCAAACTCAGCTTGTCTGGCTAAAAAGGTCTCGTTGCTCTGCGGGAATGAATTAGCATTCAAAGAATCAATACGGACTTTATCCGTCATCATATCTCTCCTACAACCTGGGTCGTTTTAACACCCGGTTGAATAAAGGTTTAAGGGGGTCTGGAAAAAACGCGGCTAATATATGTGTTTTCGCCCGCGGACTCAATCTTTTCTTTTATACGGCTATTTCCATCATTTTCTTTAAAAATCAATCACAAAAAATATAAACGCCCATCACGCATACGGGATGAATTGTAAACAATTCTGTTAGCAAATACGTCCCGGCGGCAACATGTACAAGCGGCTGATAATGCATAACTTTTAAAACTCAGTGATTTTATTTGTTATTAAATGGTTATTTAAAGCAAACTTCACAGGCAAATAATGAATAAATCCTAAGATTTTCCATCGGTTTAATGCAAAGGGTGAGGAAAATATCGATCCGGCGAGTTAAATCACTTACTATGCCCGCGATAAAAATCCCAACGGCCAAAAAAGGAACATCTATTTCATTAAAGCGCATCACACCCGGTAACTCGTGAGAGGCAATACAGGTTATCGACAACGGGAGCAGAATCCTGGGTTGTACAGAGAAATGTTCGCGGGCGGACATTTCGTAAGGCGAAGCATTCGCGCCTTATGCCGAGAATGAAAATTTTCATGCCATAAGATTATGGCGCCCTGATATGAGATTGTTATGACTCGCAATTATCCACAAATCATCGTTGCCAAATTTGGCGGAACCAGCGTCGCCGATTTTGATGCGATGAGCCGCAGTGCCACCATCGTCCTTGCTGATAAAGCAGTTCGTCTGGTTGTTTTGTCTGCTTCCGCAGGCGTCACAAACCTGTTAGTTGAACTTTCCGGCGGTCTGGAGAGCAGCGTTCGACAAGATAAAATCGACACCCTGCGCACTCTGCAATACAACATTATTTCCCGCCTGAAACAGCCGGAAGCCATCGGTCAAGAGATCGAACGCCTGATCGACAATATCAGCCACCTTGCAGCCATGGCCGTTGACAGCCGTTCCGCTGCCCTTTGCGATGAGTTGGTGAGCCACGGGGAAATGATGTCCTCCCTGCTGTTTGTGGAAGTCTTGCGCGAACGCGAGGTGGAAACACAATGGTTCGACGCGCGTAAAGTGATCCGCACTGACGATACCTTTGGCTGTGCAGCGCCAGAAATCCACACCATTGCCGAACTGGCTGAAAAGCGTTTGCGCCCGCGCATTGATCAGGCGCTGGTAGTGACGCAAGGATTTATCGGCAGCGACGCCGCAGGCCAGACAACGACGCTGGGCCGCGGCGGCAGTGACTATACCGCCTCGCTGCTGGCGGAAGCGCTGCAGGCGGCGCGCGTGGATATCTGGACCGATGTCGCCGGGATTTACACTACCGATCCGCGCATTGTGCCGCAGGCAAAACGCATTGATACCCTCTCTTTCGCCGAGGCCAGCGAAATGGCAGTCTGCGGCGCGAAAGTGCTGCATCCGGCGACCCTGCTGCCCGCAGTGCGTAAAAACATTCCGGTCTTTGTCGGTTCCAGCGCCCAGCCGCGCGCGGGGGGAACGCTGGTGTGCCGCGATACTCAGGAGCCTCCGCGCTACCGGGCGCTGGCGCTTCGCCGTCAGCAAACCCTGTTGAAATTAACCTGTGTCAACGGACAGCCCGCGCACCGCTTTTTGGCGGAAATCTTTGCCATTTTATCGCGCCATGATGTCGCGCTGGATCTGGTGACCATCTCGGAAAGCAGTATTGCGCTGATCCTCAACGCGACGGGTTCTACTTCCGGTCAGGCCGAGACGATGACGACCGCGCTGCTGACGGAGCTTTCGTCCTACAGCCATGTTGAAATCGAGACCGGGCTGGCGTTAGTGTCGTTGATTGGCAATGCGCTCGCGCAGGCTCCGGCTATGTGCAAAGAAGTTTTTGCCGATCTGGATACCCATGCCGTACGGATGATTTGCCACGGTGCCTCCAGTCATGCACTTTGCTTCCTGCTGCCAGCCGAGTGCGCTGAGAGCGCCATGAAAACATTACACCGTAACTTATTAGAATAACGGCGGTTGCAGCGCTTCGCGCGCATACGGGTAACCGCTGGCAGCAATGCTGCCAGCGGTTACCCGGTCAGCATCGAATATGCGCTTACTGCCGCTCCCCCGCTTCGCGCCCGAAACCACCCTCCTTAAAATCCGTAGCGCTAAAGCCCGTGCCCCTTAAAGGGCTTCTTGTAATCTTCTGCGCAACCTTTCCTTTCAACCGCACACTAACGGACGTTGTATGCCCGCTCATGTTTCAAAAGATCCTTTGCACGGCGTAACCCTTGAAATGCAGGTCAACGCGCTGGTTGCCCGTTACGGCTGGCATGAATTGAGCAAACGCATCAATATCAATTGCTTTAAGAACGATCCAAGCGTTAAATCCAGTCTGAAATTTTTACGGCGCACGCCCTGGGCGCGCGCGGAAGTCGAAGCGCTGTATCTCGACTCGCTGGAAGAGAGCGCCCCGGCAGAATCTGAAGAACCTGCGTTTAATCCATGGATGCGCGATAAAACGCCCAAGAGCTGAATTTTCGATGTCACTACCCAAGACAGGCGTGCTTATTGCCGCTGCGCTGTTGCTGGTCGGCTGTGCCTCAAAAACGCCGAAATCTCTCGTTACACCGCTACCGCCGGTAGCGAAACATCCTCTCACTTCGCCATCGGCAAAAAATACGCAGCCGATGCGCGGTATCTGGCTGGCAACGGTTTCGCGGCTCGATTGGCCGCCGGTCAATTCCGTAAACCTGAGCGCACCGCTGCGTATCACGCAGCAGCAACAGGCGCTGATAACAAAGCTCGATAAACTGAAAAGCCTGGGGATTAATACGGTTTTTTTCCAGGTCAAACCCGACGGTACCGCGCTATGGCCGTCAAAGATTTTACCCTGGTCAGATACGCTGACCGGGACGATTGGCGAGGATCCGGGCTACGATCCGCTGCAGTTTATCCTTGATGAAGCCCATAAACGCGGGATGAAGGTGCACGCCTGGTTTAACCCCTATCGCGTCTCCAGCAATATTAAACCGTCGACGGCAGCAGAGCTTAATCGCACCTTACCTTTGCACCCTGCCAGCATATTTGTTCTGCATCGTGACTGGATCCGTACCTCGGGTGACCGCTTTGTCCTCGACCCGGGTATTCCGGAAGTACGCGACTGGATAACCAGCATCGTTGCCGAAGTGGTGTCGCGCTATCCCGTCGACGGCGTGCAGTTTGACGATTATTTCTATACCGAAACACCCGGTTCGATGCTTAATGACGCACAGACTTACCGGCAATATGGCCAGGCGTTTAGCTCAAAAGGCGACTGGCGGCGCAATAACACCCTGCAGTTAATTGAGCAAGTATCGCGCACCATCCGCCAGCTTAATCCCAATGTGGAATTTGGCGTCAGCCCGCCAGGGGTTTGGCGTAACCGCTCTTTTGATGCAGCAGGCTCTGACACGCGCGGCGCGGCGGCCTATGACGAATCCTTTGCCGATACGCGCCGCTGGGTGCAACAAGGATTACTCGACTATATTGCCCCGCAAATTTATTGGCCCTTCTCCCGCGACGCTGCACGGTATGATGTACTGGCAAAATGGTGGGCAGACGTGGTGAAAACCACAAACACGCGCCTCTATATCGGCGTTGCGTTTTATAAGGTTGGGGAATATTCAAAAATTGAACCCGACTGGGCGGTAAACGGCGGCGTACCGGAGTTAAAAAAACAGCTCGATCTCAATGAATCGCTGCCGCATATCCACGGCACGATCCTGTTTCGTGAAAACTTTCTCGAGCGGCCGCAAACCCAGCAGGCGGTGAATTATATTAAGAGCCGCTGGGGTGCTGAATAAAAAACGTAGTGGGTTAAGCGAAGGGTTTAAACACCCTCTGATTCGTTTAATGTGCAAGCACTTCGTTTTTTTAATAGCGCGGTAGTAAGTTTCTTTCTCTACCGCGCTATGCCGAACGATATAGCGCCCCTGTTCTCAGTGAATAGGTGTTTTTTTAACCCCTGGCACTATCGATAAGCGCGTCATAAACATTACGCAGCCGGCTGCGCAGGTAAAGCACCGCTTTATGCTTACGTGACAGCAGCGCCTGCTGGCTGACCCCCGTCTGAGCCACCAGGGTTTTATAACTCATGCCATAAAGCTCGGTTTGGACGAACATCTCGCGCTGATCTGCAGGGAGTTCCGCCAGCGCGATCTCCAGCTCTTCCCACAGCATTTCCCGCAAGTAGGCATCTTCCGGCGTTTGCGGGACACCAAATAGCGTTTCCGCCAGTTCGTCTTCCGCAAAATCGCTTTCATCCTCGCCGCCGCTAAAAAAACCGGTCAGCGGTAGCTCACGCTTTTTACGCGCCCGATCGGTCATTTCGTTGCGCGCGGCGCGGAACAACCAGGCGGCGACGTTCTCCACCGGTTGTTCAACGTTCATCAGCTGATACGTCACTTCCTGCAAAATATCGTCGGCGTCCTCACGCACCGCAGTTCTTCTGCGGATAAATGCCGTCAGCCGTGACCGACATGCATTCAGCGCGCCGATCAGCAAAGACTCCCCGGCCACGGTTTTCACCCTGGTCACTCAGCGTCCGGTTTTTTCGCGTGGCTCTCACTCTCTTGCTCGTGCGGGCGTTGCTCTGCCCGTTCGTCAAAGCGCGAGTGCCAGCCGCAACGATCGCGCCGGCCAAACCCTTCGCGGCGCTGCTGGATAAAGGCTTCACGCTCCTCCGGCGTCATCTGCATCCAGCGCTCATGCATACGGCGTCGCGCCATACCAAACATGCCGCCATGAAAGCCAAGCCCACCAAACAGGATGCGGCTCAGCACTAAAACGCCCAGCGCCTGCCAGAAACCAATACTTTTTACGCCGAGGATCGCGGGCAGCAAAGCATTCCATAAGGACATCACCAGCAGCCCCAATACAATAAAGACCACCGCCCCAATGATCAGCGGCTTCATCATCCGCGGGCCTGAAAACCCATGCCCGTGTCTGCGCCTGTGCATATCGAAATCTCTCATCTTTTTCTACTCCGTGGTGTTAGTAAATCATGCTTGTTATGAGGTAGACGGATGAGACAGAAAAATATTGCTAAAAAAATGAATTAAATCATAAATAATTGATAGCAAAAGAAATTAATAGAATGAATAATCCGATGGTCGATAAACACAGGGTGATGCTTTCTGGCTGTGTCGTTTTTGATAAAGAAAAAACGCTTTTTGCTGATTAAAAATACCACTCTCACGTTAGTAGATTATTTTATGAGCAGCCTTAAAAATTTTTTTCACCGTTTAGATATAAAAAAGCCGTGCTGCTAAATAGCTGGCACGGCAAGAGGCGGTTAATAACAATTAAACCTGGTGAGGGCGATACGGGATATATACAGTGAGGATTGGGTTAATAAATTAACCGCCTGCGTAAAAAGAGGCAGTTGTCATTTTATTTTTTCTTGTACACATCGGCGGTAGCGTGAATTTTTCGCTTGGTTTGGTCGGAGGTCACAACATAGACATCACCGCCCTTCTTGTCCGCTTCTTTGCTCAGTTCATGGCGCGCATCCATCGGCGACATCTCGTCGGCCGTGGTGATCTCGCCGACCTTTTCATACTGGGATGAGACTTTATCAAACTCTGCTTTTTCCATTAATTTAGCGGCCAATGCATTACCTGCTAATAATGTTAAGGCGCTAAAAATCACGATGCTTTTTGTGTTCATTACGCATGCTCCGGATAGTTTTTAACCAGTAAGGAATAGCGGAAATGCAACGTCTATCATTTACTCTTTAACCTTAGACTAAGCCAGAAATAATTCAACGTGGCGAAGCGAAGGTTATTTGAGCAATATGATCGGTATAATAAAAATATTCATGTATATAAAATGTCATATATAATGACGCGCGCTTATGCAGCCTCTTTTACATTTCAGGAGTTCGGTGATGAAAGATTCACACCTCAACCTTCCGGCGGGTTACTTTGGCATTGTGCTGGGTATTATCGGTCTGGGTTTTGCCTGGCGTTTCGCCGCCACGATCTGGCCGGTGACGGCTATCCCCGCCGACAGCTTAATTATTCTGGCGGTGGTGATTTGGGCGCTACTGATGATGGCTTTTGTCAGCCGCCTGTTTCGCCACGGTGCCAGCGTGCTGGAAGAGGTTGCGCATCCGCTCAAAAGCAGCTTTGTCAGCCTTGCCCCGGCCACCTCGATGCTGGTGGCTATTGGTATTCATCCCTGGTGTTACCCGCTGGCGCTGGGGCTGTTTCTTATCGCCGTGGTGATTCAGCTTATCTATGCGGCGTGGCATACCGGCGGGCTCTGGCGTGGTCAGCACCTGAAAGAAGCGACCACGCCAGGGCTCTATCTGCCGACGGTAGCGAATAACTTTATCAGCGCAATGGCCTGCGGCGCGTTCGGTTTTAACGATGTCGGGATGCTGTTTCTTGGCGCGGGGATCTTCTCCTGGCTGAGTCTCGAACCGGCAATTTTGAGCCGCATGCGCAACCTCGATGAGATGTCGCCCGCGGTGCGCACATCCCTTGGTATCCAGATGGCTCCCGCCTTCGTTGCCTGCAGCGCATGGCTGAGTGTTAACGGCGGCCAGGTCGATGTGTTTGCCAAACTGTTATTCGGCTATGGTCTGTTACAGATGCTATTTATGCTCAGACTGATCCCGTGGTACAGCGCGCAGCCGTTTAATCCGTCGTTCTGGAGTTTTTCATTCGGCGTAGCGTCGCTGGCTTCTACCTCGATTCGTCTGGGACATGGCGCACCGGGCGGCGCGCTCTACTGGATTTCCTTCCCGCTGTTTATCGCTGCCAACCTGGTGATTGCGTTGTTGATGGTCAAAACCCTGATGCTATTACTGCAGGGCAAATTACTGGTTCGCACCGTGCGTGGTTAAAACGCTAAAGATGTTTAGTGAGGGTGGTTTTGTTGCGATCGCCCTCCCGCTCAATCTGTAGGCTATCGACGCTGAGTAAAATCAGCATTAACCCCCTGCCGCTCTCCCGATCCTTTTCGCTATCGCTGCCGATTTTGTCCCGTGCTTTGCGCAACGACTGTGGAGGAAACGCCACGCCATTATCGATAAAAACCACCTGTGCCGCAGTGTTGCGGCACTCAAAAGTGACGGTAAAATGGCGACAGCACTCTTCACCCAGCGCATGGCGAATCACATTGGCCGCCGCTTCACACACCGCCAGATCGAGGGCAAAGCGCCACTTGTCATCCACCGGCAGCGCGGCCATATGCCGCTGGAGCCAGGCGGCCAGCGGCGCTAACGAATTAAGGGATGCTGGCAGGATAATCGCGTCAGACATCGCGCTTACCTGGCCAGCTCGGCGCAGGCGGCTGCACGATCGTCGCAAATACGAAAGACCCGGTCCATGCGCGTCAGGGTAAACATATTACGAATGCCCGGTTTCAAATCGCAAACCAGCATCTCCCCTTTGCCATTCATCATTTTCAGTAGCGACACCAGCGTTCCCAGGCAGCTACTGTCTATAAAATCGACCCGGCTAAAATCAATAATCAGCGCGTGGTGCGCATCCGCCATCTCATTAGCGATCTGCTCTCTGAATGAGGCCGCCACCGAGGCATCCAGTCGCCTGACTACCGGCGTCATAATCGTCATCTGCGGCATGTGTTCGATTTCAATGTTCATCCTGCTACCCTCTGCGCTCAATAATTAATAGCGACACATCATCGGTCATGGTCCGGTCGCGCCCGCCGTCAGGGTTACGCCACTGGGTTAAATGTTCACCAAATAACGTCAGCAGCGTCTCAATATCATGGTCGCGCCGTTGCGTAATCCACTGTTGTAAGCGTTGATCGCCAAACTGCTCCTCGTCTGCCCCCTCGCACTCGGTAATGCCATCGCTGAACAGGCATAAACGCTCTCCTTCATGGAGAGTGAAATGGGTATCTTCCCAGCACATCTCCGCCAGTAGCCCGACGGGCGCGCCGCCGTTACCCATTTGCCGCACACGTCCATCCGGCGAGACGATAAACGGCGTCGGATGCCCGGCCTGGCACAGCGTTCCGCAGCCGGTTTGCCGATCGATAACGCCATAGATCAAGGTGAAATAACTCACTACCTCTGCGTCTTCACTGCAAAAACGCGTATTCAGCATCTGCACCACGTCCGCCGGTGACGCCACGCCGCCCTGTTCATCAAACAGAAAACGTTCAACGACGCGGCCATGAAGAAACTGCCGTGCAACCGCCAGCGACATCATCGCTGCACCAACGCCATGCCCGGCGACATCAACGAAATAGAACCCCAGATGACCATCCAGCGGAAAGATATTAAAAATATCGCCAGAAACCCACGCCGAAGGGAGAAACAGCCAGTCGGCAAACCAGGCCTCGTAGCGCAGCTGGTGCGCCGGTAATACCGCACGTTGCAAACGCGCCGCCACCTGTAAATCCTGCTCAATCTGGCTTAAGGCTTGCGTGAGGCGATTATTATGAGCGGCAAGGCTTGCTTCCAGCGCCAGGATACGCGACCCGGCATGCAGACGCGCCCGCAGTTCACTTTGGTTAACAGGCTTACTGAGAAAATCATCCACTCCTGCCTCGAAGCCTTCGGTGAGATCGTCAGCGCTTTCGCGTGCCGTCAGCAAGATCAAATAAACATAGTGACCAAATTCAATGTTGCGAATAGCGCGACACAACGCCAGCCCGTCCATCACCGGCATCTCCCAGTCGCTAATCACCATGCTAAAAGGCGTTTGCGCCATCATCGCCAGCGCCTCTTCGCCGTTCTCCGCTTCACTCACCCCATAGCCCCACTGCGCCAGCAGATTGGCCAGTAAACGGCGATAGATTAACGAGTCATCCACAATCAGAACCTGTTTTCGCTCCGTCATCATGGCTCCTAAAGGGGTAAAAACCAGATCAGGCTCACGGTGCCTTCCCGGAAACGCGCATTGCCGTTTTTATGCCCCGGGAAACGCGTGCCCTGATAATTACTGTACTGAATAGAGAGCGAGCCCGGCGTGTAAGAGGCATAACCGAAGCTGTAGCTATAATCCCCGTTCCACGGCTGCTGCTGGTGGGTGTCGGGAAACCAGAAGGCGGTGGCGCGAACAAAAAAGTGCTGCTTAAAGGTGTAGCCGCAGCCGCCAAGCATCAGATTTTTATTCGCTTTTACGCTGTTGCTCTGCAAATCGTAGTAACGCGGTACCCAGCTGTAACCGACCTGGCAGGTCAGCGCGTCCTCGTCGTTAATCAGCAGCCTGCTCTCAATCGGCTTGGGTAAAGAGAATTTATACGCCAGCGTGACCGTCCCCTGTTCAAACCAGGTCTGGCGCTTATTGCCGGAGGTCCAGAAATGGTTATCACCATCGTTGCTGTAGACCAGGCTTAGGGTATTGGGATGCCAGTCGTCATAGCCGAAGCTATAGCGAAAATCCGTGGTGTAGCGGCTGGTATCGGTGATGGGTACGCGGTTGGTGATATTGGCAAACCAAAAGCTATAGGGGGAATACTGCATGCTCAGGTTTAGCGTCTGGTTAAGCTTCTTTTTGCGCGTCGCCGATTCAGAACTGTTGGGGATAGTGATCCACTGCTCTTTTAGCCCTGAATTAAAACTCAGCGACGCGGAGAATGTGTCGGTATTCCCGGCAAACAGACGCCCCCAACGGCTGTTTAATCCTCCTGCGGGCACTTTTTCCACCGTAGGCTGTTGCGCCGCTGGGTCCGGGGTGTTTTCCTCTGCCTGGGCCTGAAATATCACACCGAACAGCAGCCCTGCCAGTATAAGTTTTTCCCGCATCGCATCTTCCCTCAATTGGGTATCCAGCGCCCGCCAACATGGTATTTCGCCAGCAGCCATAACACGCCCAGCACGCTCGCGTGGATAAGCGTGTTAGTAAACCAGGCCTGGCGCCATAAACCGAAGGTGACAAACTGGCTTACCGCCAGCACCACAAAGACATGCACCGTGAAGGTGTACAAAGAGCGCTGTCCGAGCGGGATAAAGAACCAGCCGAAGGCACGATAGAACGGCGTCCAGTAGCGCGTCAGAATGAGGTACACCGTCACCAGCAGGCTAATATCGTTCAGCACCCGCACCGGGCCGAGGCCGTTTTTCGCCGCCCAGGTATGATAAAAGGCGTTGAAATCCTCGGGCGTAATAACGTGCAGCATCAATCCCGGTGGGATAAACGGATTGGTATGGTTTTGCGCGATAAACGCCAGCGCAACGGCAATCGCCACCAGCAACACTAATAAACATTTGCCGCCCGGTGTCTGCGCCAGTGAAAACAGTTCCTCTTTGTACCAGCCGCAGCACATTCCCAGCACATAAATCAGTTGCCAGGCCAGCAGCGGAAAGGCAAATTCAAACTCCGATTCGGTAATGCGCAGGGGGTGAATTTGCCAGAAACAATAGAGCGTCAGCGACAACAGCAGTAACCAAAATACGCGCCCTTTCCTCAGTAACCACAAAAATAACGGGCTAATAAGTAATAGACAAATATAGAGCCCGAGGATCTGCGTCTGATGGGGGCCAATTTGCAAATACAGAATGATATTAAACCAGGTATCGCGAATTTGTGGGCTGGTGGGAAATAAAGACCATGAAGTCCCTGTGAAACGATCGGTAAAATGGGTCACTTCAAAGGTGTTAATAAAATACAGATGTGACAGTAGCAAAATTGAAAGTATGATGATGATATTGACCAGATATATTTTCCAGGCGCGCCGCCAGAGCGCCCAGGAAATCGTTAATAACACGGCTTTTTGTAAACGTGTTCGATTAAGCATACCGAGCATGAACCCGGAAAGAATAACAAACCCTTCCGCCCCGGACGTCAGGCCAAATCGTTCCCAGGTGAAAATATTAAAAATCGACATCACTTCCGTATGGGCCACCACCATCATAACCAGCGCCACGCCGCGCATCATATCGATACGCAGATCGCGACTTCCGGCAACTGCATACTGCCACGTTGTCTTTTCACGCTTTTCTGCTATCGCGTGAGGCGCAGGCTGGCTTATTTCCATCGCGTAAAAGGTGCCTTAAAAAAAATAGAGAAGTATATATTTATTAGCGTAGTTCACCTTTCGCGGCATATGTAACACCTTTTATTTTTGCGCCAAAATATATCCTTAAGCAGTGCTCAGCATTAATTAACTCACTCTTACAGATATTAACAGCCGGTCTTGAAAGTTAGCCCCGGGCTTCTACACTGACGTTAAAGGCATTTTTATCAACCCATTAAAGCCGCATCGATTTTTTATTTAGCGAAAAAATTATTCAAGTGTAAATAATTCACAAGGCAGGATATCTCCATTATGGGTTTCTATTTTTCCCGGTTCGAAACGCGTCGCCCGCCAGAACCTCTGTCCACGCCCGGATGGGTGAAAAAAGCATGGCAAATTTTAGCCGTTGCGGCGCTGATTCTGGGGGCCAATTATATTCGCTGGCGCTGGATGGAATCCCTGAATATGGATGCGTTGTGGTACGCCATTCCCCTTGTGGTAGCAGAGACGCTGGCGTGGATCGGCACCGCATTATTCACGATTAATTTGTGGCAAGAAAAAGATGTCCCGCAGCAAAGCCCACCGGCAGATATTAACCAATGCCTTCATCCTGACGATGCCGTCGATCCCCGGCCGCTAAAAGTCGATCTGTTTATCGCTACCTACTCCGAGGATGTGGAACTGGTGCGTTTATCCATTCGCGACGCCCTGAAAATCGCCTATCCCTGGCCGCTGGATTACCGCATTCATGTGCTTGATGACGGGCGTCGTCCGGAGATGAAAGCCGTTTGTGATGAAGAGGGGGTGAATTATATCACCCGCCAGAACAATATCGGTTACAAAGCGGGAAATCTGCGCAACGGCCTGGAGCAAACCGACGGCGATTTTCTGGTGATTTGTGATGCCGACACGCGCGTCTTTCCGACGTTGCTCAGCCATACGCTGGGCTATTTTCGCGATCCGGACGTCGCATGGGTACAAACCCCACAGTGGTTTTACGATCTACCGGAAGGCGAACGGTTGCCGCGCTGGCTTAAGCGTAAAACCGGCAAAGCAGGCTATGCCCTCGGCTGGACTATTGAGAAAGCCTGCGGCCCGGTAACGATTGGCCGCGACCCGTTTTTTAACGATCCGCGGATGTTTTACGATGTGATTTTACGCCGACGCAACTGGGCGAATGCGGCGTTCTGCTGCGGCGCGGCGTCCATTCATCGGCGGGAAG
>NZ_JXAG01000050.1 GCF_000814905.1 Enterobacter sp. Bisph1 | reverse complement strand
CTGCGCAGCTACGTGTGGAACGTTGAGGAAGAGATTGACCGCCATACCCGCGATATCCGCGATCCGGCAATGCGCGAAGCGCTGCAAAGCGCCATGCGCCCCCATGTGATTTATGATACTGAACTGACGCCGTACAAATTTCATGTCTCGGAAGATATTTATACCTCCATCGTTCTGCACGGGGACGATGCGCGACGCTGGCGTTCGGTGATGCATCCGCGTATCGAATCGAAAATGCTTTCACCGCAGGATATGTTGACCTGGATGATCCAGCGCTTCAAATACGCCGCCGGTTCGCTGGATATTCTGTTTCACGACAACATCTTTTCCCGCCGCCGCTTTAAGCTGTCGCTGCCCCAGACGCTGATGTATGCCACCACCTTCTGGTCCTATCTTGCTTGCGTCTGGAATACGATCTTTTTGATTTCGCCGATTATCTATCTGTTTACCGGCATTCCCCCCGTTGCCGCCTGGTCGACACCGTTCTATCTCCATTTCCTGCCGTTTTTTATTGTCTCTGAGCTGGCGTTTATGTTTGGCACCTGGGGCATTAACGCGTGGGACGGGCGCGCGTCTTACCTCTCCTTCTTCTCGATGAATCTCCGCGCCCTCAACACCGTATTGCGCGGCGAGCAGATTAAATTTCACGTTACCCCCAAAGAGCGCCAGACCGGGCGTTTTCTCTACCTCGTAAAACCACAAATCGCCATTGTGGTGCTGACCCTGCTGGGTCTGATTTGGGGTGGGATTCAGGTAGCGCGCGGTCAGGTGGACGATCCTTCCGGCTACGTCATTAATATTTTTTGGGGCGGTGTGAATATTGCCGCCATGCTCCCGCTGATCCTGGCGGCAATGTGGACGCCACCTGACGAGGAGCCGACGCCATGAAAATGCGCGAAGCGCTGCTGAATGCCCGCAGCTATATCACCATTCTGCTCGGTTTCCTGTTGGGCTTCGCTATCGTGGTGTGGGTGGAGCGCCAGATGCCGACCCGCGTTGAGAGCACCGCCGGTCTGGCGCTAAGTAAGACGTTTCCGCCGTTGCCTACGACACGCGAACTGACCTTTAATGAAGCCATTTGGGCGCGCGTCGCCTGGCAATATTATGTCAATAACACCCAGCCGAACGGGCTGGCGAATGCCCGCGACGCGGAACCCTGGTTCAGCTTATGGAGTACCGGCAGCTATCTCTTTGCCGCCATGGCCGCGCAGCAGCTGCGTATTATCACCCCCGCCGAATTCGACGAGCGCATCGCCGCCGCCCTGTTTAGCCTCGGTCAGTTACCTCTGAATCCTCAGGGGCTGCCCGCCAGCTATTACCACGCCGACTCACTGCAAATCCTGGGTAAAGCCGAGAGTTCGGCGATTGGTATGGGACGCTTACTGACGGCGCTGCAAACCTTATTGTGGCGCTACCCGCAACACGCAGCGGAAATCCACGATCTGTTCAGTCAGTGGCAAACCGGAGCATTGATCGCCAGCGGCGAAACTACGCGCGCTTCTCTGCCGGTGCACCACTGGACGCTGGCGACGGATGAGCCGCGCAACAGCTTCGGTTACCGCCTGTATGCCAGTCAGACGCTGCGCCATGTTGGCAGCGAGGCGGGCTTAGCGGTAACTAACCCGCCAGAAGGCCAGTCGATGATCGATATCGACGGCATTATGGTGCCCGACGAAGGACTGCGTACCCCCTGGGGACGCCAGCCTTCCCTGGTGAGCCTGCCCTATTTGTTAACCGGGCTGGAGACCGGCTTTGATGCACAAAGCGCCGAGATCGCCTGGCGCATCATGCAAATTCAGCAGCGACGTAACAGCCTGCGGGTGCGTAAGCCGCCGATCAGTACCGACTATGCCGAACCCGCGCCGGATTACGTTAACGATCTGCCGAACCGCGAACCTGTCAATCAGGTGAGCGTGAGCAATGCGCCGCCGGAGCAGTACGCCATTACCTCCACCCGCTCAGCGTTCGCGTGGTACGCCCTGTTTCGTAACGGCTGGAGTGAAGCCCTGCGCGAGCAGGTGGTGAAATTACAGGTTCCCGGCAAAGGCTGGCAGCGCGGCCTGAATCTTAATAACAGCGTCAACAACGTGATTGATGGCGATACCAACGCGGTCGTGCTGGAGAGCCTTTCCTATATTGCCCACGGGCAGATGCTGTGCCTGAGCTGTATGCACACTTCAAGCCCAACAACCCCAGCAGCAGGAGCAACGCCATGAAGTTGAATTATTTAACGCTTTTTCGCCGGTGGGCAGGCATGGTGGCACTCTGCCTGGTGATGACCGGCGCGCAGGCCGCCTCGGGATTGCCTGCCTCCGACTACCCGGCGCGCAGCGGCGATTTAACCGCCCAGGAGATGCAGATAGCGAAAAACGCCTGGCAATATTTTGTCGCCAACTATCAGCCCACCACCGGGCTGGTCAATGCGGTAAATAACTACCCGTCGACCACTATGTGGGACAGCGCCTCTTATTTGGGGGCGATGACGGCGGCGCGCGAGCTGGGGATCATTGATAAAGCAGAATTCGACCGCCGCTTAATTAAGTTTCTCGCCACCCTCAATAATCTGCAGCTGTTTCGTAATCAACTGCCGAATAAAGCCTATAACACTGTTAACGGCCAGCAGGTGGACTATGTAAACAAACCCGGTGAGATTGGCTACTCGGCGCTGGATATTGGCCGCATGTTACTGTGGATGAAAATCATCAAAGAGCGTTATCCCGAATATGGCAACAGTATTGATAACGTTGTGCTGCGCTGGGATTTCAGCCACGCCGTTGACGGCTGCGGCACGCTGTATGGTGCCATTGTTGAGAACGGTCAGCCTAAATATGTCCAGGAGGGCCGTCTGGGCTATGAGGAGTACGCCTCGGCGGGATACCAGCTGTGGGGATTTAATACCTGCCAGGCCAGCCGACCCGATCCCTATGAGTTAGCGGATATCTACTGCGTGCTGGTGCCTTATGATTCGCGCGACTCACGCCAGACTTACCAGCATAACTATGTGGTCACCGAATCCTATCTGCTGTATGGCCTTGAGATGGGCTTTGATAACGTCAGCGATCGCAGTACGGACAGCAAAAGCTTCTCCCATCCGTGGATGAAAAACTTCGCCGATCGCGTCTATCAGGCACAGGAGAACCGGTACGCCATTACCGGCATTCTGACCGCACGCTCCGAGCATCAACTCGATAAAGCCCCTTACTTTGTTTACGACACGGTGTTTAGCGACGGCTTTAACTGGAACACCATTACCGACACCGGCCAGTATGTACCTGAAACCGCCGCCGTCTCCCTGAAAGCGGCGCTCGGTATGTGGGTGCTGTGGAATTCGCCCTACACCGATCGTCTGTTCAAAGCGATTGAAAACGCTAACGAAGCGGGCAAAGGCTATTACGAAGGGCTGTATGAGAACGGCAGCGGTCCCATCAAGGAGTTCACCGCCAATAACAACGGCATCATGCTTGAAGCCCTTTTGTTTAAAAAGAGCGGCAAGCTGCTGCGCTTTAACACCGATAACCCGAAAGATAAAAACTTTGCCCCGTCGCTGTGGGAGAAAAAACTGGTCGATCTGTTTGAAGAGAACAACACCCGACGCAACCGTCCGTTCCTCAATCCGACGCCAGCGGTGAAGAGCTGGTGTGAGCAGACCGGCACCGCCCTGCGCGTAAAATCGAGCTGTCAGGCGTGCCAGTGCGCCGCCTGTAAAGAGGTCGAGCCTGTTAAATTACCTCCGATGGCGGCGTCATGCTTAAAACAGTAAGCCGCAAAGCTGCACGCGTCATCCTCTGCCTGCTGGCGGCGGTTATTGCGCTGTTCGCCCTGATGCGCAACGACGGGGCGGGCTGGCGCTGGCTAAGTAAAGGCGGCTGGAACACCACTGCGCGCATCAGTGCCCTGACGCCACAAGAGCGCCAGTGGGCGCAAACCGCCTGGCGCTACTTCGTCAACAATACCCAGCCGCAAACGGGGCTGGTCAACGGTAACGATAAAGAGCCTCGCGTCACGCTGTGGCAAATGGGCGATACGCTGATTGCCCTGCTGGCGGCCCGCGAGCTGGGGCTGGTGCACGAGGATGAGTTCGATCGCCGACTCACTCAGTTACTCGGCACCTTAAACCGCCTGAATCTTGCCGATAGCCGCACGCCCGGTCGTCTCTACGCCACCGACAGCGGCAAGCTGGTTGACTTTAGCGGCCAGACACAGCGCAACGGCTGGTCGGCGCGGGATATGGCGCGCCTGATGCTGGCCTTGCGCCTGGTGAGCGAATGGGCGCCCCAGTATCAGGAGTATCTCGACAAAATTGTCCTGCGCTGGAATTTCTGCCCGGTTATCGATGCCCGCGGCGAACTGTGGTCTTCCTCCGTTGAGAATGGCACGCCGGTTATTCGCGAAGAGTTGCGCCTCGGCGAGAGTGAATATGCCGCCACCGCCTTTCGCTTATGGGGCTTCAACCCCGAGCAAGCTTTCGCCCCCCCGGCGCGCAATGTGATTATCTATGACCGGGCCATTACCGTTGACGCCCGCGATCCGCGCACCACCTGGCAGCCTTCATTGATAACCACGCTGCCCGCGGTGCTGCCGGGGCTGGAGTTCGGCTGGCAGCCGCCGGGCGTGGAGAGCGAAACCCGTCAGGCGCTGCGTGAACGGGCACGGCTGGTATGGCTAACGCAGCAAACCCGCTGGGAGAAAGAGAATGTCCTCACCGCCCGCGCCGATTACGCCCTTAATCAAGCCCCATGGCATGTCGATGATACGGTGTGGGGCAATGGTTTTGCCTGGAATACCCTCGGCGCGGATGGCAACTACTATCCGGCACTGGCCCAGGTCTCCACCAAAGCCGTGTTCGCCCTGTGGGTGCTGTGGGACACGCCGTTTACCGATGCGCTGATGGAGGTTACGCGGCGTAGCCACGATGCCGAACGCGGCTGGTATGAAGGCCGGGTCGAAGCTACCGGGGATGTCAACCGCACCATTACGCTTTCCACCAACGCCATCATTCTGGAAAGCCTCTTTTACAAAGCCCACGGCGGCCCGCTGTTTCATGGAGGCCTTATCGACAGCGCCAGCTATTTCAACCTGCGGGCGACAGATGTTTTTAATGCGCCGGGACGTTGCCTGCCCGGCGAGCGTCGGACGGAGGCGAAATAATGAAATTCTATCGCGATCTTTTTGAAGCAAGCCTCGGCCGTGTTTTTCCGCAGGAGGATAAAAAGCCCTTCTTTAACGCCTTTTATACCGCCTTCGTGAATATGTCGCCGGAGACCGAGCGTCACTTTCTGCTCGGTAATACCGACCAGGGTCGCCAGCTAATTTTTAAGTGTTTCTTCGCCATGCTGGCGGTCGATGGCTCACTCTTCGTGCCCGATTTTCTGGAAAAGCTGGCCCGCGATCAGGGCGAAAGCGGCTTGCATCTGCCGCCGCGCTTTTTTGCCCTCTGGCGACAGGCGATGCTGGACACGGTACGCCTGCGCGATCCGCTGTGTGATGAAGAGATCCTCACCGCCTGGGCGATGGCGATAGCGCCAGGGCTTGAATATTTACGCCGCCAGGCTGAGCTTCATTACCGCGCCGGGGCGCAATCATGAACGCTGCCGGTTTCGATCTTAACACCCTGCCAATCGCGGTGCTTGTCTTTGATGGCGAAGAGCGACTGGTGGCGTGGAATGACAAAATTCCCCTCTTTTACCCGGCGATGGCGTCGCGGCTACAGCTGGGGGCCACGCTCTCCGCGCTTACCGGCCAGTTTATCGATACCGCGTTTAATACCGATCCCGCCAGACGCCAGGCGCTGAAAGCGTCGGTGCTGCGCAACTGTCGGCTGCAGAACCATTATGAAGTACGCAACCACGGCGAGCGGCGGCTGTTTGTTCAGCATCAGCGCCTGCCCGATGGCGGCATCATCAGCCTGCATACGGATATCACCCGGCTCGATATGGCACAGCGGGCGCGCCAGGATCTGCATGCGGATTTTATGCTGGCGGCAGAATCTATTCACATCGGCATTTGGGACTGGCAGGTCTCCACGGATATTCTTCAGCTCAGCGATACGCTGTTAAGCCTGATAGAGCAGCCGCGCGACAGCTGGCAACATAGCGTCAGTGCGATGCTGCAGCTGGTACATAAAGCGGATCGTCCACGCCTGATAAAAGCGGTGCTGCGCTCGCGTGCGCACCATTTGCCAGTTTTTGAGTGTGAAATTCGCCTGCGCTATAAATGCGATGAGTGGCGCTGGATGCTGCTTTCCGGCCAGGTCACTACCCTGAACCTGAACGGCGCGATGGAGCGGGTAATTGGTACGCTGCAGGATATTAACCGCCGCAAAGAAGCCGAATTGATCGCCATTGCAGCGGCGCATGTCGCAAGGCAGGCGAATGAAGCGAAAAGCGCCTTTCTGGCGAATATGAGCCATGAAATCCGCACGCCGATGAACGGCATTCTGGGTATGACGCAACTGTGTCTGGAAACCCAACTGAGCGCTGAACAGCGCGAATATTTAACCCTGGTGATGAGTTCGGCGCAGTCGCTGTTGCATATCATCAACGATATTCTCGACTTCTCGAAAATCGAAGCCGGCAAGATCCTGCTTAATGACGAAGCGCTGGAGATCCGCCCGTTTATCCAGTCGCTGATCCGCCCGCATATGCCCGCCGCCGCTGAAAAAGGGGTCGAATTGCTGGTGGATATCGATCCCGGGCTGCCGCAGATAGTGCGGGTGGACAGTGTGCGCCTGCGCCAGATCCTTACCAACTTAATCAGCAATGCGCTGAAATTCACCCATCAGGGCGAAGTGCTGCTGGCAATTGAACCCGCTGACGGGGGAAAGTGGCGCTTTCGCGTCCGCGACAGCGGCATCGGTATTCCCGAGGAGAAGCAGCAGCTTATTTTTGAAGCCTTCAGCCAGGCGGACAGCTCCACCACCCGCCGCTATGGCGGCACCGGGCTGGGGCTGACCATTTCATCACGGCTGGTGTCGATGATGGGCGGTCATTTAACGGTTGCCAGCACTCCCGGTGCGGGCAGCGAATTCTTTTTCTCTCTGCCGCTGGAAAGCCATACCAGCGAAGAGCTGGCCTGGTCCGAGACACTCAAATTCAACGGCGAGCGCGTACTGGTGGTGGACGATAACGCCACCAACCTGCGGCTGCTAAAGGCCAAGCTGAGCGCGATGGGGCTTACGCCAGTATGCATTAATAAACCCCTTGAGGCGCTCGCGCTGGCGGCAGAGCTGCCACCGTTTCCGCTGATCCTGCTGGATGCGCAGATGCCGGAAATGGACGGTATTTCGCTGGCCCTTGAACTCTCGGTGCTGCCGGATGCCAACCACAGCCGCATTATTATGCTCAGTTCGATGAACCGCCATTTCGACCGCAATATGCTTAAGCGCATTGGCATCTCCCACTATCTGCATAAACCTGTCGATCACAGCGAATTACAACAAGCTATCGCCTCGTTACTCCATCCGCTGGCGGTACCGATCCCCATTCCCGCCGATGCCGAAGCGGCAAAGACGGTACCCGCGCCGCATCCCGGCCTGCGCATTCTGCTGGCGGAAGATAATCTGGTAAACCAGAAACTGGCGAACCGCTTGCTGGAACAGCTTGGCCATGATTGTGAGATTGTCGATAACGGCAGCGCTGCCCTTGCCCGCTGGCAGGCCGACCGCTGGGACGTGATATTGATGGATTTGCAAATGCCGGGTATGGACGGCGAAACCGCCATTCGCCTGCTGCGCGAAGAAGAGATGCAGCGCGCCCTAATGCCGCAGCGGGTGATTGCCATGACCGCCCATGCCATGCAGGGCGATAAAGAGCGCTGTTTAGCCCTCGGTTTTGATGGCTATATTGCCAAACCCGTTACCCGTGACGCGCTGGATGCCGAACTGCGGCGCGTAACCGTTGCAGCCCCAACAGCGCCCGCCGAGGCACCGGCGCAGGGTCTGCCTGATGAAAGCGCGCTGCTGGCGCAACTGGGCGGCGATCGCGCGCTGGTCAATGAACTGATGACCATTTTCAGCGAGGGGCTATATACCCTCTGTGACGAACTGGAGCAGGCGATACAACGTGTCGATCGCGAAACCGTGCGCCGCAGCGCCCATAAACTGCGAGGGGAAGCCATTGCCCTCGATTTCACCCGCCTTAGTCAGTTGCTGGAGGCGCTGGAAAGCCAGTCGCAAAGCCTCAGCCCACAGGAACTGGTTAATCTCCTTGAGCCGTTACGCCATGAACGCCAGCGCGCTACCGCCTGGCTTACTGCGCGGGAGACCGATCAATGAAACGTTACATTGTCACTTGTCTTGTGCTTTTCAGCGCCTTTGCCCAGGCTCAACCAACGCCGGTGAACTGGTCGCTGGCGGGTCCGTGGCGCGTGCATGACGCTAACCAGGCGGGTTTTGATGGCCTTCGCGAAGAGGATAAAAACTGGCGCACGCTGCGGGTTCCGGCCAACTGGTACAGCGCCGGGTACGATCATCAGGGCGCAATGTGGTACCGCCGTGACTTCGCGATGCCCGCGCTCGCGCCGGAGACGATGGCGACACTGGTGTTTGATGGCGTGGATTACTTTGCCGATGTCTCTCTAAATGGCAAACACCTGACGCGCCATGAAGGCTATTTCCAGCGTTTCGCCGTCGATATCACCGATGCGGTGCACCGCCATAATCGGCTGGCAGTGCGTGTTGATAGCCCCTGGGAAGATCCAAAAACTATATGGCCGCTGCATAAAGGGCTGGTTAAAGGCGTACTTAATCAGCACGACACCCGCCCCGGCGATGCATGGTCCGAACGCGGGCAGGACGCTAACTCCGGCGGTATCTGGTCACCGGTGCGTCTTCATCTGAGCCGGGGCGCAGTGATTGACGAGATTATCCTGCGCCCTGACTGGCAAAACGGCTTAGACAAACCTGCGCTGCGCGCCGAGATCCGCTACCGGGCAAAAAAAGCGGCATCGGCGACGCTTAAACTGGTTGCCACACCGGATAACTTTAGCGGTCAGGCTTTTCATCTGGCGCAAGCCGTCACGCTCAACGCCACCAATGGGAAAACAGACAAACTTACCCTCACGCTACCGATGGAGGGGGCAAAACTGTGGTGGCCCGCTGGCCTCGGCAAACCGAACCTGTATCGCGTAAGCGCGAGCCTGACGGATAAACAAGGGGTAATGGATCGGGCAAAAAGCCGCACCGGGCTGCGTAAAGTCGAAGAGCAGCCGGATAATCGCGGCTGGCTGGTAAACGAGAAGCGCTTATTTATTAAAGGCACCAACTATATTGGTTCGCCGTGGCTCAGCATCATGACCAAAGAGAAGTATCGTCGCGATCTGCAAATGGTACTCGGGATGAACGCTAACGCTATTCGCGTGCATGGACATGTTGCTAACCGCCCGCTTTATCAGGTTGCCGACGAACTCGGGCTGATGATCTGGCAGGATGTACCGTTGCAGTGGGGTTATGACAACAGCGCGGCCTTTGCCGATAACGCTGCGCGCCAGACCCGTGAGATGGTGGAACAGTTTGGCAACTCACCCGCGATTATCGTCTGGGGCGGCCATAATGAACCGCCGTGGAACTCACCGTGGATGGAGAAACGCTTTCCCGACTGGAATAAAGATCTCAACCGGGCGCTGACGGAGAAAATTGCAGATACGCTGGCCGAAGATAATTCGCGGATCGTTCACCGTTTCTCTTCCGTGGAAGAGCACTACTGGCAGGGCTGGTATTTTGGCGTGATGCGCGATCTGCTGGCCCCGGCGAAAACCGCCATCATCACCGAATTTGGCGCGCAGGCGCTGCCGCGTCTCGCTACGCTGAAAACCTTTATCCCGCCCTCGGTGCTGTGGCCTGCAACGACCAAAGCCGACGATCCGGGCTGGGAGCGCTGGAAGTACCATAATTTTCAGCCCTTCCAGACCTTTGTTTTTGCCAAAATCCCCCGCGGCAACAATATTGATGCGTTTATTCACAACACCCAGCAGTATCAGGCCGAGCTGGTAGCCATGGCGGCGGAAAGCTATCGTCGCCAGCGTTACCAGCCGGTCACCGCCCTGTTCCAGTTTATGTTTGTCGAAACCTGGCCCTCCATTAACTGGGGCGTGGTCGATTATCTGCGCCATCCGAAGCCGGGCTATTACGCCCTGCAGCGCGCTTATCAGCCGCTGCTGCCCTCCATTGAGCCCGTCAGCGCCGAGTGGCAATCCGGTAAGCCTGCCACGCTGCGCCTGTGGACGGTGAATGATACCTATCAAGACTGCTCCGACTGTTCCCTGAAATGGCAGGTAAGCCTGGGAGACCTGCAACTGGTGGTGGGTGATAAACAGCAGACGCTGGCTGCGGATAGCGTGGCGACCATCAGCGACGTCACGGTGACACCACGTACGACGGGCACGCTGAAGGTGAATTATCAAATTTACGACGCGAAGGGGAAAAAAGTGGCGGAAAACGGCTGGCAAACTGAGGTACAACCCGCGACAAACTGAAAGTGGTGATGCGCCAGGCGGCAGAGCCGCCTGGCCTGTTACAAGTTACGGTCGGCGGAACAGAACGATACTGCGCCCTTCCAGTTCGAAATCCTTCTCTTTGGTGATCAGCGTACCGCTTTTCGCGCCGTCAGCCGTGGAGAGTTCCAGCACCCAGCCGCCTTCACCGAATTGCGGAATGCGGAACGGCACCGTGCCTTCAAACGGGTTGAACAACATCAACACGTCATGCCAGATCCCCTCTTCTTCCTGCAGATCCGGGCGGCCGAGATAGACGCCCAGGGTGGAACCTTCATCCCACTGTTCGGGCAGCTGCTCACCGCCGCCGGCGTTGTACCAGCGGATCTCCATCCCGTCGCGCCAGTTCTCGCGACGCAGGATCGGTTGCGCGGCGCGCAGCGCAATCACATGACGGGTAAATTCCCGCAGCGCTTCGCCGTTGCCGCTATGGGGCGCTTCCCAGTCGATCCACGAAATTTCGCTGTCCTGACAGTAACCGTTGTTATTGCCCTGTTGAGTACGGCCAAATTCATCCCCCGCCAGCAGCATCGGCGTGCCGTGGGAGAAGAACAGCGTGGCGAGGAAGTTACGTTTTTGCCGCTCGCGCACCACGTTGATCCCTTCATCGTCGGTAACCCCTTCCGCACCGTAGTTATAGGAGCGGTTGTCGTTGTGACCGTCGTTGTTATCTTCGCCGTTGGCGTCGTTATGTTTCTCGTTGTACGAGACCACATCGTTCAGCGTGAAACCGTCATGAGCGGTAATAAAGTTGACGCTGGCCCACGGACGACGCCCGCGCTGGTCGTAGAGATCGCCGGAACCCAGCAGGCGGGCGGCGAAATCTGTCGAGACGTTGTCGCCCTTCCAGTATTCGCGCAGCGTGTCGCGGTATTTATCGTTCCACTCAGCCCAGCCCGGCGGGAAGCCGCCCACCTGGTAGCCACCGGGACCAATATCCCACGGCTCACCGACAAGTTTCAGTCTGGACAACACCGGATCCTGGCTAATGGCATCGAAAAAGCCGCCGCGCTGATCGAACCCTTCCGGCTCACGCCCAAGAATAGTCCCGAGATCGAAGCGAAAACCGTCGATATGCATCGATTCGGCCCAGTAGCGCAGGGAATCCATCACCATTTGCAGTACACGCGGGTGCGAAGTATTCACCGTATTGCCGGTGCCGGTATCGTTGATGTAGTAGCGGTGCTGATCGGGCAAAGTGCGGTAATAAGAGAAGTTGTCGATGCCTTTAAACGACAGCGTCGGCCCCAGTTCGTTGCCTTCTGCCGTATGGTTATAAACCACATCAAGAATGACCTCGATGCCCGCATCGTGAAACGAGCGCACCATATCACGGAAGCCCTGAATGCCGTTCGGACCATAATAACGCGATGCCGGGGCGAAGAAGCCCAGCGAGTTATAACCCCAGAAATTACGCAGGCCTTTATCAAGCAGATGTTGATCGTCCGGGAACCAGTGCACCGGCAGCAGCTCAACGGAAGTAATGCCCAAGCTTTTGATGTACTCCACCGAAGCTTTATGTCCCATCCCCTCAAACGTGCCGCGCAGCTCCGGCGGCAGCGCCGGGTTAAGCTGGGTAAAACCTTTGACATGGGTTTCATAAAAGACGGTGTGTGGCCAGGTTATGTTAGGCCTTGCGTTGTCCTGCCAGTCAAAGGACTGCGGATCGATAACCCGGCACTTCGGCGTAAACGGCGCGCTATCCTGCGTATCAAAGGTGAGATCTTTATCTTCATGTCCGAGATCGTAAGCGTAATGAGCAGGATTCCACTCGATATCTCCGACCAGTTCGCGGGCATAGGGATCAATCAATAATTTATGCGGATTAAAACGGTGGCCATTTTCCGGATCGAACGGGCCGTGAACCCGATAGCCGTACAGCGCGCCGGGCTGCAGGCCGGGAATATAACCGTGCCAGATCTCATGGGTGTATTCCGGCAGATCGAAGCGGGCGATTTCCTGCTTGCCATCGGGGGAAAATAAGCATAGCTCCACGCGCTGCGCATGGGCTGAAAAAAGGGCAAAGTTGACACCCTCGCCGTCGTAGTTCGCACCGAGTTGTTGGCCGTGCCCCGCCGTAATATAAAAGTGTTTACCGTCTGACATTGCTTCTCCTTGATCGCCTGTAAAACATCACCAGACATCGCGATTGTTTATCGCACCTTTCGTTGTCATTACGCGCTTACCAGCACGGCAAAGGTAAAACCGCCCACAGATCGCAGGTTTACTTTGTCGGCCAAATAAATCTCTTCACCACTAAGAATGTCCCGGTAACGCCGATTCGCCAGTTCCGGCGGCAACATAATGTGCGCACCCGCCAGGCTGCCATCGATGGCCTCGAACAACAGCCGCGGTGCGAGCACAATTAATGCGTCGTCGTTTTGTACGCGGGCAAAGGCAATTAAATGATCCGCCTGTTCCCCTGCGGCATTTAGCGGCAGATAGTCACCGCGACTAAACAGCGTCGGCAGCGTTTGACGCAGATGCAGCAACCGGTAGATAAAGAATTGCTTCAGTTGCCCGCTCGACCAGCTCTCCTGTGAGTTCGGATCCGCCTGCTCTTCGTCCATCAGCAGTCGTTCAAGCTCGGCGTAATCCGGCAGCAATCGGTTATCAGGATCCACCAGGCTAAAGTTAAGCGCTTCGCTGCCCTGATAGATATCCGGCACCCCGGGTGCCGTCAGTTTGATCACCGTTTGCGTCAGGCTATTGACCATCCCGGCACGGATAAAGGGCTGCAGCGAGGCAGTGAAATCCTCTAAGAAGGCGCGGTTATCCGGCGACAACAGATGGCGCACATAATCGAGCACCGCCTGTTCATAAGGATCGTTAGAATCAATCCAGTCGGTGCGCTGTTTGGCTTCGCGCAGGGCTTTTTCGACAAAGGCGACAAAGCGCTCTTCCAGCGCTTTCAGACCTTCGGCATCGTCCGCCTGCAGATTGACCGGCCAGACCCCCGCCAGCGCCTGATAGATCATCCACGCCACCATCGGGCGCGGTGCGGCACCATCTTCCAGCAACTGCACTTTCATATGGTTCATCTGCCGCCAGCGCGCCACACAATCCGCCCAGCGTTGCGGCGCTTCCGTCAGGGTATAGAGTCGCGCGCGGGCATCTTCGCCGCGTTTAGTATCATGGGTCGAGGTACCGGAAAGGGCATCCGGCTGGCGCTGCAGGCGGGTTTTCATCTCGGCGTGGAAGCGCTCAAGGGAGAAAGTGCGCGGCAACGGCTCCGCCCCAACTTCGTTAAGCGCCAGGTCGACATGCTGGCGGAAAAAGAGCGTATCTTCGACGGATTTTGCCATCAGCGGCCCGGTGAGCTGCTGAAAACGGGTACGAAAACGTGCCGCCGATTTCAGCGCGCTCTTCGCCACTTCGCCGCGCAGTATACGGCAGACAAACTCAAGGGCATCGGCATCGGGCGCTTCCGGGATGCGCTGCACGCGCGCCACCACTTTGCGCAGTAGCGCGACGTCATCCTCACGAAGCCCCTCTTCGGTGCCGTAGGTGCGATACACCGGGAAAGCAACCAGCAGCTCGCGCAGAGCCTGGCGCACCGCGTCCTCCTGCGGCACCGGAATTTCCGCGTGTCCAATGCTCAGGGCAATCTTCACCAGCGCGCTAAATTCGCCGTTAAAATTGCGATCGACCATCAGCAACTTGGCCGCGCGCAGTTCCGCATGCATATCTACGGTTCTGCCGGCGACGCCGTTATAGGCTTTACGCAGATCCTCAAGCTGGGCATCATCGACCAGCACATCCGACAACGCGGCGATAAACTCATAGCCGGTGGTGCCGGAAACCGGCCAGTCCTCCGGTAAGTGTTCCCCTTTACCGAGGATCTTCTCCACCGTCAGGTAACAATCAGGTCCGACTTTTTGCCGTAAGCGCGTCAGGTAACCTTGTGGATCTGCCAGCCCGTCAACATGATCGATACGTAAACCGTCGACGGCACCGCTGTTAACCAGTTCGAGGATCAGCCGGTGGCTATCATCAAACACCGTTTCGTCTTCTACCCGCACGCCGACCAGACCGGTGATTTCAAAAAAGCGCCGGTAGGAGAGATCGTTCGCCGCATCGCGCCAGCTCATTAAACGCCAGGGCTGCTGCGCATGCAGTTCGGCCAGTTGTGCCGGGTCGGTCATGCCAAGCATTTCCTGCTGCCGCCCTTGCCAGCTTTCAGCAACCAGCGGATAAAAGCTCTCGTAATAGGCCAGCGCCGGTTCCCCGCTTCGCGGATCGGCTTTCACCGACAGTTCGCCTTTTTTTAGCACAACCTCAAAGTCATCGCCGAGAAACGGCAGCGTTAGCCGTCGCGACCAGTCGATGTCGAAATGGTGTGCGTAAGGACTTTTCTCACCTTTGGCCAGCACATCGCGCCACCAGGCATTCTCCAGCGAGGCGGCCATATGGTTGGGGACGATATCGAGAATTAACCCCAGCCCGGCCTCTTTTAACGCGCTCACCAGTCTGTCAAAGCCTGCGCGCCCGCCGAGTGTCGGGTCGATTTCATTGGCGTCGGTCACGTCATAACCGTGGGTTGAGCCGCTGGTGGCGGTAAACACCGGTGAGGCGTAAAGGTGGCTGATCCCCAGCCGTTTCAGATAGGGAACCAGATCCACGGCACGATCGAAGGTCATGCCGTTACGAAATTGCAAACGGTAAGTCGCGGTGGGTGTTTTCACTTTCCCTCTCCCTGAGCCAGACGAACAATAAAGGCATTTGGCGGCAAACTATCCTGCTCTGCAGGCCAACAGGCCAGCGTTTGACCGGCTAGCGCGGGTAACGGTTGCGCGGTCTCGCCAATATTGAGCGCCAGCGATAATGTCCCCTGCGGCAAGCGCCAGCGCACCGCCAGAAAGCCCGGCGCGGTTGTCAGAACGTCGCCATTTTGCTGCCGGGCGTTCGCCAGCAGCGGCACGATATGTTGCTGGCGCAGCGCCAGCCACTCGCGGGTTTGCTTAAGCCAGGCCTGACCGGGCTGCTGATGGGGTTTTTCCCAGTCCAGCTTCGAGCGGGTAAAGGTTTCCGGCGCGTTAGGATCCGGCACCGCTTCCCCTTCATGTCCGGCGTGGCCCTGGAATTCGCGTGCCCGTCCTTCACGTACCGCCCGCGCCAGATCGCCGTGGAAATCCGTAAAGAATAAAAACGGGTTTGTCTCGCCATACTCTTCGCCCATAAACAGCAGCGGAATGTGCGGGGAAAAGATCAGCGCAGCGAGCATCACGCGGGTGCGCTCGGCACCGGCCAGCACAATCAGGCGCTCGCCCTGGGCGCGGTTACCGGTCTGATCGTGATTCTGGATAAAATCGACAAATGCCACCGGCGGCTGGCCCCGGCTGTCGACGCCGCGCGCCTCCCCGGTGGAGGGCGCCGTCTCGCCCTGGAAGGCAAAGCCTTCGGTTAACGCTCGTGCCAGCCATACTTCAGGCTGACCGGCAAAATCCTGGTAATAGGCATGGGTTTCCCCGGTGGCAAACACATGGGCGGCATTATGCAGATCGTCGTTCCACTCGGCGGTAAACAGCGGCGCGCGACCATCATCCTCGCGTGGATGCAGCGTAATGATGTTGCGGGAATCTTCGGTGGTGAGATGCACCGGGCGGTCGGTGATTTCAGCGCGAATACGCTGGGCTATTTCTACCAGCACCTGTGGTTCGGCGCTGTCTTCAATCTGGTCGATGGCATCAAAGCGCAGCCCGTCCAGATGGTATTCATGCAGCCAGTAGAGCGGCGCTTCTGTGATATAACGCCGGACGGCATCAACGTCATAAGCAATGCCCGGTCCCCACGGCGTTTGTCGTTCCGGGTGGAAAAAATTCGGCGACAGCGCGGGCAGATAGTTGCCTTCAGGGCCAAAGTGGTTGAGCACAATATCCAGAACCACCGACAGGCCATAGCCGTGTGCGGCGTCGATAAAGGCTTTGAAATCTTCCGGCGTTCCGTACGCCGAGTGCGGCGCATACAGCAGTACGCCGTCATAACCCCAGCCACGGTCACCGCCGAACTGTGAAACGGGCATCACTTCAATCATCGTGATGCCAAGTTCAGCAAGGTACGGCAGTTTTTCCATTGCCGCGCGGAAAGTCCCCTGCGGCGTAAAGGTACCCATATGCAATTCATATACTACCGACTCTTCCCACGGGCGGCCCTGCCAGTGCGGATGTTGCCAGCGATACTGTTGCGGATCGACGACCAATGAAGGGCCGTTAACACCGGATTGTTGCGCGCGGGAAGCGGGATCCGGCACCGCCATGCCATCACTGAGCACAAACTGGTACGCTGTGCCCGGAGCCAGATGGTCAACGTTTAGCTCAAACCAACCGTTGTCGCGCCGCTGCATGGGTAGCTCGCCCGAGGGCAGACGCAGCGTAATCTGTTCATGCCCGGTAGCCCATAACCGAAACTGCACGCGGCCATCCGCGGCGTACTCGGCTCCCCAGCTTTTACTAAACGATTTCGACTCCATGCAATTACCTCTCCACGATGTCACGAGAAACAATCATAGACGATAATCCGCAACATCATGGGCGAAGCGCCCGCTTAACGCCCGTCAAACCAAGCGTTAAGCGGCCTTAACCGGCAAATTTACCTTCACCGCAGAGGTGTTTTTGCCTGCATTGCCAGGCGTTTTAATCTTTGGTGGCACTGAATATGGCTTTGCCAATTCGGGCAATGGCGTCATTGCTTTGCGCCATCGTCGCCTGGGTGTTGGTGACGTACACCGACACGATGCGCGGCGCGCCTTTTTTCGGCCAGACAATGCTGATAATCGAGCGCGTACCGTGCTCGCCGGCACCGGTTTTATCGCCGATTTTCCAGCCTTTCGGCAGCGACGCGCGCAGCAGCGCGTCGGCGACTTTATCGTCCTGCATCCACTGCACCAGTTGCGCGCGCGAAGCGGGCGTTAATATTTCGCCCAGCGCCATTTTCTGCAGGCTATGACTGATGGCAAGCGGCGTGGTGGTATCGCGAAGATCGCCGGGTATCGCGCTGTTTAATTCCGGTTCAGCGCGATCGAGCCGAGTGACAGTGTCACCGTTATCGGCAACAAATCGCGTTAATGCCGCCGGACCGCCAATTTTTTTCGCCACTACATTTGCCGCCGTGTTATCACTGACGGTGATAGCCGCGCTGCATAGCTGTTGCCAGCTCATCGAGGCCGGAGCGACAAACTTGCTGGTCACCGGCGAGTACTCGACAAGATCCTGCTGGCTAAACTGGGTGGTATCGCTTAGCGTGAATTCGCCTTTATCGACCTTGCTTAACAACGCACCGCAGAGTAGCGCTTTATGGGTGCTGGTCATCGGGAAACGCTCATCGCCACGGTAGCTCACCGTCTCGCCGCTACCGGTATCGATGACGGCAATACCGATGCGCGCGCCCAGCCTCTCCTCCTGCAGACGGGCCACCGCCGTCAGCGTCGCGCTATCAATATTGGCGGCGCTGGCGGCGAAAGTGCTCAATAACATAAAAGAACAGATTGATTTCACACGGAAAAACATAGGTATAATCCTTTATCAAATTAATCGATATAACAAACGGATAACATGTATAACACATCTTTAGTGTACAGATGTTTCGGCGACCCGCTGACGACTCTGCAAGAAGAAACCGCCACGCTTGCGCCGCTGCGGGCGGGCGCGATACGGGTCAAAATGCGCTTTTCACCGGTTAACGCCTCAGATCTGATTCCGATCGCCGGTGCCTATAGCCATCGCATTACCCTGCCCGCCATCGCCGGGTATGAAGGCGTGGGCGTGGTAACAGAAACTAACGGATCGAATGCGAATTTGTTAGGTACGCGGGTGCTGCCGCTGCGTGGGTCGGGGACCTGGCAGCAGTATGTTGATTGCCCGGCGGAACTGGCGGTACCCGTGCCGGACGATATTGCCGATACCCTCGCCGCCCGCGCCTGGATCAATCCCTTTGCCGCGCAAATGATGCTGGAGCTTTATCCGGTCCGCGGCAAACATGTGCTTATAACGGCGGCGGGTTCCGATTGCGCGGGTTATCTGGCCCAGTGGGCACGATTGCAGGGTGCAAAAAGCGTAACCGGCATTTACCGTTCCGCTATTCATGCCCAACGGCTGGCGGCTTACGGGATTGCGCCGCTGGCGGACAGTGATAGCGCAGGCATCAAACAGGCGGCAGCCAAAGCCGCCGTCGTGTATGACGCCGTCGGCGGTACACTGGCCGAAACGATCCTACAAGCGATGCCGCAGGATGGTATGTTTATCAGCTACGGTTTATTGAGCGAAGAACCTTTCAGTATCCGACGGCGCTTGCCGGTCGTTCATTGGTTCCATATTCGCAATTATCTTGATGCCATGCCCGCGAGTGCCTGGCAGCAGGCGTTTGTTGGCATCTGGGACCAGCTGCGCAACAGCCAGTCCAGCGAGGTGACACTGATTGATTTTCATCAATGGCAGCAGGCTATCGCGCAATACCACAGCGCGGGCCGAACAGTTAAACCGCTGCTGGCGTTTTAGCCGCCTGCGAAGAGCCGCTGGCTTGCAACCCGCTACGCCTCGCCTTCCCAGTAATCGAGGCTGCCGCCACGAAAATCGATATGGCGAAAATCCTCATGGCCATCAGTTCTGGCCCGCGCGAGAAATTTGTTGGCATCGGGATATTCGCAAATTTCCGGGCTTTCCATGGTACTGATGGAGATATAGCGCAGCGGCTGGTCGGAGGTATTGATTATCTGGTGCGGCCACGCTTTACCGGGTGGAACGCAGATAACATCCCCCGCTTCGATGGGCCGTTCTTCATCACCGATGCGCAGCGTGCCGCGACCGTCGAGCACAATAAACATCTCTTCTTGCGCGTGATGCAGGTGGAAAGGACAGGCGCGTTTTCCCGGCGGCAAAATATCAATCGACGCGCCGAGTTTGCGCGCCTGCGTCCCTTTTGTCAGCGATGCACCGAGGGATTCGTACAGCGGCGGGCGGACAAAATTCTCCATCTCGAGGTGGTTAAAATTGCGAATCACAAATGCGGGCGAGCGGGTATTGTTCATAAACAGCTCCTGTTGAAGTGACCTGTTGAGTATTGAAATACCCTGCTACGCCTGTCAATTTCACAGCGCAGAGTTCGTTAAACAGTGGGATTAAGCGCCCGTTGCCTGCCGGGAATATAAGCCCCGCCTGTACATCTACCGCTTTGCTGTCCTACTCTGTATCAATAAAAGTAAAATATTTTGCGCCAGTCACAGGGTTACGCTGTTAAGGGTGTTACTGTAGCTTATATATTTGGAAAACCTATACAAAAGTACACGATGTGCGAGGTGGTGAATGTATTCTTTTGTGGCCCGACAGGCGATTTTTGATAAGCAATTAAATACCGTCGGTTATGAGCTGCTTTTTCGCAACAGCATGGATAACCGCTTCCCCGATATACCTGCGGAACAGGCCACCACGCAGTTAATCGAAGAACAGTTCCTCAGCGCGCCGGTGGGACGTAAGAACGACAACAGCACCGTGTACGTCAATTTCCCTTACCAGTTACTGATTGAAGGAGTGGCGGAAACCCTGCCCAGCAACCGCGTGGTGATTGAAGTGCTGGAGGATGCCGAGCCGGACAAAAAGCTGCTCGAAGCCGTTAAGCGGATGCACCATATGGGCTTTCGCATCGCGCTGGATGATTTTGAGCCAGGCCACCAGTGGGATGCCTTTATCCCCTATGTCAACGTGATTAAATTTGACATAGGGCGCACCCCGCGCGAAGCGATTGGTGATTATATTCTGGCAAACCGGGAAATATTGCGCCATACGGTATTACTGGCGGAGAAGGTAGAAACCTACGAGGAGTTTGAATACTTTAAGAAGTTAGGCTTTCATCTCTTTCAAGGCTATTTTTTCAGTAAGCCAGTGGTCACTAAACGAAATAAACTGGTGCAAAACCGCGCATTTGCTTTAAAGCTGATGCAGGAAGTAAACGTTGAATCGCCGAATTTAAATAAAATCGAAGAGCTGTTAAAGCGCGATGTCTCGCTGTCATTCAAAATTATGCGCTATGCGCAAAATATTTTATATAACACCCGCGGGATCAATGGATTTCGCAATCAGTCATTGCGCGATATTGTGGTTTATCTGGGCATTAGCGAAATGCGCCGCTTTGTGCTGGTGGCGTGCCTGACCTCCTTTGAGGATGTCACCAATACGGAAATTTATTACCTGAGCCTGATCCGCGCCAAATTCTGCGAACTGGTGGCGGCGCGCACCTCAGCGAACAATAACAATAATGATGCCTTTATGGTCGGTCTTTTCTCGCTGCTGGATGTCATCCTTAATTTACCGCTGGCGGAACTGATGGCACAGATCGCCGTCTCACCGGACGTCGCGAACGCGCTGGAGACCGACAGCGGCGAACTATTCCCCTATGTGCATCTGGCGCGCCTGTATGAGCAGCGGATGTGGGATGAGGCTAACGCCGTAGCCGAGCAAATTGGTTTGCCGATATCGGCGATCTCCGAGTTGATGAACCAGGCGACGAAATGGGCAGATGAACTGCCGATCACCCTCTCGCGTTAATTTTCTGCGCACTGAATGGGGTGCGCAGAAAATTAAACAATGTCAATAATTATCACTTGAAACGATATTTCACTTTATTGAAGTATTATTTTCTCACCTTATTAACAACTTTTGTTTCCTTAAGTTAAATTAAAAATCCACTGTGTGCTGATGCACAAAAATGATCGCATTATGTGACTGAGATCAGATAAATGTCTCAACATTTCCCCGGTTATTGCCGTTATTACTATTACCTTTCTTTACGTAGTAGTGGATTATGAAAAAAATCTCGCAGGCCACCGTTCTCACAAAATTGCTTATCGGCTTCTCCATCCTGATTGTGATGATGTTGCTGCTGGGCGTTGTTTCCATTTATCAGCTCAACAGCAGCAATAAAAATATTGACCAGTTCCGCGAAAGCAGAATGCCGGGCGTACGCTATACCCTTGAAATGCGAGGAGTATTAGCAGAAATGCGTCTGCAACAGGTGCAGTATATTACCTCTACCACGGCGGCTTCGTTGGATCAGCATCGCGCTGAACTGCTGCAAAATCAGGCGACGTTCCTTAATGCTCAGCAGCAGTACGCGAAGATTTCCGCCAATGAGCCGCAGGAGATGCACGCGCTGTTTGGTACGGTAGTCGATAACTTTAAAAACTTTGTCGATGTGAACGCCAAAGTGATCGAGGCGATGAATCGCGGCGACGCCGAAGAAGCGGCTAAAATCAGCGGCGCGGTCTCAGCGAAATATCGTACCAAGCTGATGAAAGATTTGGCGACGCTGGTGGATATGGAAGTGGCAATCGGTAACCAGGCAGGGGAAGAATCGCAGGCGGCCTACCGCCAGGCGTTCTATCTGCTGAGCGGATTACTGCTGCTGGCGCTGATCGCCACCGGCGTGATTGCCCTGTTTATCTCACGCAATCTCGCGCGTCAGCTGGGCGGCGAACCGACCTATGCGATGTCGATTATGAAAGCAGTAGCCAACGGCAACCTGGGTACTCAGGTCGCGTTGCGCCAGGGTGACAATGAAAGCCTGCTGGCGACCATCCATGAGATGAACAGCAAGCTTGCCGAGATCATCACCGGTATTATCGACGGCAGCGAATCCATTTCTCATGCCGCCGGTGAAATTGCCGAAGGCAATAACGATCTCTCCCAGCGTACCGAGGAACAAGCGGCCTCGCTGGTGCAGACCTCTTCGAACATGCAGCAAATCACCGAGAACGTGAAGAGCAATGCCGAGAACGCCCGCAAAGCGAGCGACCTGGCGCGCCAGACTTCACAAACCGCAGTAAAAGGCGGGAAAGAGGTGAATGACATGCTGAAACGTATGCATGAAATCTCCGCCAGCTCGCAGAAAATTGTCGACATTATCTCAGTGATCGAAGGCATTGCATTCCAGACGAATATCCTGGCGCTGAACGCCGCCGTTGAAGCGGCGCGCGCCGGTGAACAGGGCAAAGGTTTTGCCGTGGTGGCGGGTGAAGTGCGTAACCTGGCGCAGAAAAGCGCCGAGGCGGCAAAAGAGATCAAACAGTTGATTGAAGGCACCGTGCATAAAATCACCGATGGCTCCCGCTATGCCGATACCGCCAGCCGGGCCATGGAAGAGATTGTTAGCTCGGTAAATAAAGTGACGGATATTGTCGCCGAGATCTCTGCGGCCTCTACCGAACAGCATCAGGGGATTAAAGAGATTAGCGTCGCTATCGATCAGATGGATCAGGTCACCCAGCAGAACGCCACGCTTGTGGAACAGGCGGCGGTGGCTGCCCAGTCGATGACCGAACAGAGCGAGATGCTGCGCGACTCCGTGCGCTTCTTCCAGCTCGCCCGTTAAGCCTATCCCTGCCGCCCGGTATTATCGGGCGGCATTTTTTTGGCTGACAATCGTTTTTGGCTCCATAAAAGCAGCCAGCCCCCAACGCCCCATCTCCCGCCCGATCCCTGAGTGTTTAAAACCGCCAAACGGCGCGGCAGCCTCATGATGCAGCGTATTGACCAATACGCGCCCGGAAAGAATTTGCCCGGCGACCCTTTTTGCCCGCGTCTCATCGCTGCCCAGTACCAGCGCGCTTAAGCCGTAATCCGTATCGTTGGCAATGGCTACCGCCTCGGCGTCGTCCTGATAGGTCAGAACGCATAACACCGGGCCAAAAATCTCCTCTCTGGCAATGCGCATCTGATTATTTACCTCGGTGAATAACGTGGGTCGCACCGACCAGCCTCGTTCGCCTCCCCCCGCACGTCCCTCACCGCCTACCAGCATCCGCGCACCTTCTTCCTGCCCGAGGCGAATATACGACTGCACACGCTGCCACTGTTTCTCGCTGACCATCGGGCCCACTTCCGTTGCAGGGTCGAGGGGATCGCCGGATTTCACCGCTGCCACCGCCAGCGCCAGCGCCGCTTCACACTCGGCTTTGCGCGACACGGGGATCAGAATGCGCGTACCGGCTATACAGGCCTGGCCGCTGTTGATAAGCCCCGCCTGAATCGCCAGCGGCACAGCTTTTGCCAGATCCGCATCGTCGAGAATAATTGTCGGCGATTTACCGCCTAACTCCAGCGTCACGCGTTTAAAGCTCTCGGCAGCATTGCGCAAAATGGCTTTGCCGGTGGTTGTCGAACCGGTGAAGGAGATCTTGGCCACATCCGGATGACGGCTAAGCACCTCGCCAACCACTTCGCCACGTCCGGTGACAATGTTGAAAACGCCGGGCGGCAGCTGCGCTTCGTGCAGCGCTTGCGTGACAATTTGCGTTTGCCGCGCGCTCATCTCGCTCGGTTTGATCACGGCGGTACAGCCCGCAGCCAGCGCCGCAGCCAGTTTGCCGCAAATAAACCCGGCGTCACTGTTCCAGGGTGTGATAAGCCCGGCAACGCCAAGGGGTGTCATTTCCATCCGAGCCTGACCTATCGTCGTTGAAAACTCGAACTGTTGTAACGCCTTAATCGCCTCATCGATAACCGCCACGGGATAACTGGCCATCCAGCTACTGCGCGCCGCCGGTGCGCCATACTCTTGCACAATGGCCTCCAGCAACGGCTGTTGATAACGGGCCAGCGCAGTGCGCATGCGCGTTAATGCAGCAATACGCTCTTCTTTGCTGGTATGCGACCACGCAGGAAACGCCGCTTTTGCCGCGACAATCGCCCGCAGCGCATCGGCCTCGTTGGCAAGCCGCAGCTGGCCCGTCACCGCGCCCGTTGCCGGATTAAACAGGTCGAAAAGTTCACTGCCCTGCGGCGTGACCCATTCGCCATTAATTGAGATCTGTTCAATTACGTTCATCACCACCTCCTGATTAATAATGACGCCAGTCTGGCACAGCTTTATCGCGCCGATAATCCACGCTATGCTGCAAAAGCTGTTTCGAAAATCGGGATAATCTATGCATCGTTCAGGATTGATTGAGCTGGAAGTGGTAATGGCGGTGATGCGCCGGGGCAGTTTTCGTGGTGCCGCGCAGGCGCTATCCATGTCGCCGACGGCGGTGAGTAACGCCATTGCCGGACTGGAGAGTCGCCTCGCTATTCGGCTGTTTCATCGCACCACCCGCAGCGTCGCGCTAACGGAAGCGGGTCAGCGTTTTGTTGCGCGTATCGGTCCGGCGCTGCGCGAAATCCAACAGGCGCAGGAAGAGATCCACAGTCTGGCCGATGAGCCTTCCGGCACCCTGCGCCTGAACGTGCCGCAAAATATAGGCCCGTTGTTTCTTGATGATTTGCTGGTGCGCTTTCTGGTGCGTTATCCCCTTATCCGTATGGAGGTCGCCAGCGAGGCGCGGGCCATCGATATTGTCGCCGAAGGGTATGATGCAGGAGTGCGGCTGGCGGAAGCCGTTCCCCAGGATATGATCGCCGTGCCGCTGACCGCCGATATTCGCATGCGCGTGGTGGCAACGCCGCAATGGTTTGCCGAACACGGCACGCCGCAGGTACCGGAAGACTTGTATCAACATCATGGGATTTGCATGCGCATGTCCAACGGCAGTAACTACCGCTGGGAGCTTGCGCGTCGTGGCCAGCAGTTTGATATTGCGGTTCCGCCACGGCTGGCGACCAGCGATCTCTTTACCTCGATTGCCGCCGTACGCGCCGGGCTGGGGGTCGGTTTTTTGCCGGGGTTTTATATTGAAGAGGATCTGCGCAGCGGAGCGCTGGTGAGCGTGCTGGATGAGTGGACACAGCCCTTTAAAGGGCTGTGTCTCTATTATCCCGGACATCGCCATATTCCGGCGGCATTACGGACCTTTATTGCTTTTATCCGCGCCGGGAGGTGATTATTCAAGACCTGCGCGGTCCAGACCGTAGGCTTTATCCAGCGCGCCGGGTAAGGCTTTCGACAGCACCATTAAACGGTTCCAGCTGTTAATCACCGTAATAGAGAAAGCCAGTTCCGAGAGTTCCACTTCGCTAAAATGTTCCCGTACTTCGCCGTAAAGCTCATCGCTGATGCCATGCTCATCAAGCCGGGTCAGCGCTTCGCACAAGGCCAGAGCCGCTTTCTCTTTCGCGCTGAACAGCGGTGATTCACGCCAGATAGAAAGGTGATAAATGCGCAGTTCGCGCTCACCGTGCACTTTCGCCTGTTTGACATGCATATCCAGGCAAAACGCACAGTGATTGAGCTGGGATGCGCGGATATCGACCAGAAGTTTAATTGTCATATCCAGGCTGCTGGCTTGCGACGCCTCGCCCGCATCACGCAGGGTATTGACTAACGCCGGGACGGTCTGGAAGAGATTTAAGCGGGTGCTCATTATTATTTGCCTCGTTTATGGAATCGACAGCCGTTATCCTACGCTCTTATGCCATAGTAAAAAGATGCAAAAACGATAAATAGAGGTAGGACATGAAGCCGGGTTACAAGGCTATTTACCAACAGTATCGGCAGAGTATTGTCAGCGGGTTGTTGAAACCGGGCGATAAAGTGCCCTCGGTGCGCGTGCTGGCCAGCGAGCTCGGCGTGGCGCGTAAAACCGTGGAAACCGCATGGGCGATCCTCGTCGGCGAAGGTTATCTGGTCAGTCAAGGCGCACGCGGTACGCGGGTCAATCCCGATCTGCAGCTCAACGCCGCGCCGACGCTGGATTGTTCGCCTGCTCCTGTTGACGAACTGTCGCCGCTGGCGGAGGTGATGCGCAATCAGTCAGGGTTGCTGCACCCTGGCATACCGGCTCTCGATGCGTTTCCTTATAAAAAATGGCTGCTGCTGGGCGGTAAAGCGGTTCGTTCCATGTCAGCGGGTGAAATGATCAACCCGCCGCTATTGGGATATACACCGTTACGCGAAGCCATCGCCCATTACCTGAACATCTCACGCGGCTTATCCTGCACGGCGGAGCAAATCTTTATTACCAGCGGCTACAGCTTTAACCTGCGGCTGATACTCAACGCATTGACGACGGCTAATGACAAGGTACTGTTTGAAGATCCGGGCTACTTTTTTGGTGCCCAGGCGCTGAAACGCGCCGCGAACAACCTGCATTTTGTGCCGGTGGATGAACATGGTCTTAACGTTGATTATCTGCAGCAATACCACAGTGACGCACGCCTGCTTTTCGTGACACCGTCACATCATAGCCCGCTGGCGGTGACCCTTTCGTTGCCGCGCAAACATCAATTGCTGGCGTGGGCTGCGCAGAACAATAGCTGGATTGTCGAAGATGATTATGATGGCGAGTTTCACTACACGCGCAAAGTGCTGCCAGCGTTAAAGAGCCTGGATAGTGATGACCGGGTTATCTATATGGGCACCTTCAGTAAGACGGTAATGCCCGCGCTGCGTCTGAGCTATATCGTGATGCCGCGCGCGACGCTGGCGGCGTTTCGTGAAACGGCGCACATCAGCGAAAGCGGGCAACCGGTGCTGACGCAGAAGATCGTTGCGGCGTTTCTCAGCGAGGGGCACTTTTACAAGCACCTGAAAAAGATGCGCCCGCTCTATTCGCAACGCCGACATTATGTTTTGCGGGCGCTGGAGCAGGTTTATCCGGGCATATTTAGCGTGGAAGTAAGCGACGGTGGAATGCATATCGTGGCGTTTTTACACACCAGTACCCAGGATGTGGCAATCGCGATGATCTGGCAACAGCACCAGTTAGAAGTCAGTCCCCTGTCGCGCTGGTATAACTCGACGCATAAACGCTACGGGCTGGTTATCGGCTATACCAATGTGCGCACGCAAGAAGAGGCATTGTCGCTGCTAGCGCGCCCGGCGCGAGAAACGCGGGCGCTGCTAAAGCAACAAAGTGAGTTCACGGCAGGCTACTGACGAAGGAGAGATCCCACGCCGTGGCGAGCAGAGATAAGCTAACCACCAGGGTTAACGCAAATGAGATAGCTCTGTCTGACTTTTCCATCGCACGTCCCTCTGTGTTATGGGTATCGCTTTCGGTCTGAAAAAATCGAAGAGATGACTGGCTCTCCACAGCAAAGTTTAGGTCAATTGATAATTTTTGCCCGGGGTCATTTTTGGCGGCAGCACAGCAGCGTCGACCATTTGCAGCAGATCAATTTCGATAGCGTTGCTGATAGCGTCGAGCGGCAGGTCGTTATCCTCTTCGCCAAACGGATCTTCCAGCTCTTCCGCCAGCGTATCCAGCGAGATAAAGGTGTAAGAGATCAGTACCGAAACGAAAGGCGTCATAAAGTGGAGATCCACCACCAGGGCGAACGGCAGCATGATACAAAACAGATAGACGGTGCGGTGCAGAATCAGCGAATAGGCAAACGGCAGCGGCGTGGTAAAGATACGCTCGCAGCCGGACAGCACCGCAGACATATCATGCAGGCGCTGGTTGATACTGCTAAACATCATATCCGAAAGCAGACCCTGGGCACGGCGTTCGCCTAACCACTCTCCCATCAGCAAAAGAATGCGGTTCGCCGGCGAATGGGCGTTAAGCACATTGCGCAGATCGCTCTGGTTTAAATATTTCGCCAGTACCTCGCCCTGCGGCTTGCGACGCAGCGTCATGCGTAAACAGTGGGCAAAGGCAATTTGTAAGTGAATAAAGTGCTGCAACCCGGCATCGTTGGGCAACGTCGTTTTCACCTCGCGCAGCAGCGAACGTGAGGCAATCATCAAATGGCCCCACAGCAGACGCGCTTCGCTATAGCGGGCAAAACAGGCGTTATTGCGAAAACCCAGAAAGATAGCGATAGCCACACCGAGAATGCTGAACGGCGCAACGGTGAGCTTGATGCCAAGCGAAGTATACCATGGCAGCATCCAGACCACGGCAATGGAGAGCAGGAAGTTCATCAGCAGGCGCGAACTGATTTTCGGCAATACCGAACCGTGCCAGACGAAAAGACGAGGAAGCCAGTGTTGTTGAGGTCGAACGATCATTTTTTAGTAACAGTGATAAGGAGAGCTGCGCTATTAAACGTGATCAATATCACAGTTGCAAGTTTGATAACAGATTGTGACGAATTATCGTTCTGGCAGGCGAGGTATTGGTGCAGAGGTTGCTGAAACCTGTTATACAACTATTTCAAAGTATGTTGTAACTAATATAGCCGTTCCTGACCGAACGTCGCGTTATGGGTCGAAGCGGCGTTTAACCCCCTGCGGGTGGCTTGAGGGCATAAAAAAACCCGGCCGTAGCCGGGTTGATACCGAAAGTGCTTAACCGCCGCGTATTAGCACAGCGGTTTGACTGCTTCGCGCATACCGCGCAGCAGAATCGCGTCCAGATCCAGCGAAACCTGCTCTACCAGACCGCTCACTTTACTCAGATCCTGCTCCCAGTGATCGCTGACGGAAAGCACCGCTTTCACCAGTTCGCTGGTGCTGATCTGGCGATCGCCATGCTGGCTCCACAGCTGCTGGTAGCGTTCAATCCAGTGGGCATCATCCTGCACCGGATAGGTCTCGCCGTTACGCTCACCGCGATAGAAAGCAATCAGTGCCGCCAGCGCGAAGGTCAGACGCGCAGGCAATTTGCCGTTAGCTTTCTGCCCTGCCAGCAGCTGCGGCAGAATACGGGTGCGGTATTTGGTCATGCCATTGAGGGCAATCGACAGCAGCTGATGTTTGATATACGGGTTACGGAAACGTCCGGTAACCGCACTGGCAAAGGATTCCAGCTCTTCGCGCGGCAGATCCAGCACCGGAATGATCTCTTCGTAAATCGCCTTCTCAACAAACGCGCAGATTTCGCTGTCGTTCATCGATTCGCCCACGGTATCCAGCCCCGCCTGATAAGCAACCGGCACCAGCGCAGTGTGTGCGCCGTTCAGGATCGCCACTTTACGCTCTTTGTACGGTTTGATGTCGTCAACAATCAGCACGTTCAGCGGGAATTTGTCGAGACGCAGTTCAGCGGCCAGGGTTTTCGGCCCCTGAATCACAAACAGGTAGAAATGTTCAGCGGTATCAAGGAATGAATCCTGATAACCGAGTTCCGCTTCCAGCTTCGCCACTTCATCACGGGGATAGCCGGTCACGATGCGGTCCACCAGCGTCGAGCAGAACGCATTCGCGTTTTCCAGCCACTGTGTAAATTCACTTCCCAGCGCCCACTCTTGCGCATAGCGCAGCACCAGCTCACGCAGCGCTTCACCATTGTAATCAATCAGTTCACACGGAATGATGATCAGGCCTTTATCTGCCGCACCGGAGAAATGGGTAAAGCGTTCGAACAGCAGACGCGTCAGTTTTGCCGGATAGCTCACCGCTGGCGCATCATCAAATTTGTCACCCGCATGGTAGCTAATACCCGCTTCCGTGGTGTTGGAGAAGACAAAACGGATATCCGGGTTGTGAGCCAGCTTCAGGAACTCGTCGTACTGGGCATACACGCTGATTTCGCGGTTTACCGAGCGGATCAGACGCGCGTCGCTTACCGCTTCGCCCTGCTCGTTGAGGCCGCGAATAATTGTGGTGTACAGGCCATCCTGGGTGCTCAGGGACGGCGGGAAATCACTCTGGATCGGGCGAACAACCACCACCCCGGCGTTAAGGTCGGTGTGCTCGTTCAGCAGATCGATTTGCCAGTCGACAAAAGCGCGCAAAAAGTTCCCTTCGCCGAACTGAATAATACGTTCAGGATATTCAGCGCCGGGAAAGTTGCGACGGTTTAATGTGTTCACAGTGGGTTCCTTTTTTGATTAGTCATACAACCTGGGAAGATTGGTGTAATAACTTACCAGACTTTTCGACCACGAAACCCTGTTTTGATCAAAATGCTTTCTCATATTGGCGTGGATTATAAGAACTTGTAAAAAAATGTCGTTGCCGTCACATTTCCATCCGGCATCAGCGCATAGCGCGGGATCTCACCGACGCGCTGCCAGCCGCACTGCAGATAAAAGGTTTCCGCCCCGCTGCCCGTCGCGGTATCCAGCACCAGCACGGTTTTACCTTGCGCCCGCGCTTCGCTCTCCAGCGCATCCATCAGCCTGCGCGCCAGCCCTTGCCGTCGGGCTTTTTCATGCACCAGTAATTTAGCGACATCGGCGCGATGGGGCTGGTTTTCAGGTTGATCCAGTACCACCTGCACCGTGCCGACAATCTCACCGGCGGCGTCTTCCGCCACCAGCACAATGCGCTCGCCGCGCCCAACGCTTGCGGCGACGCCGGACCAGAATGTAAGGGATTTTTCCCGCGATAGCGGATGCATAAAGCTCACGGATGCGCCGCCCGCCACGGAGTTTTCCAGCACGTCGCAAAGAGAATCAATACGGGAGAGTAGCGTTTCGCCAGAGAGGGAACGAACAAAATAGTGGGTCATTTTAACTCCTTAAAAATGACCACTATTATCTTAACAGCGAATTAACACAACGCTGTCAATCATAGGATTTTATGATGGATCAGCGCCCGCGATGATTGCGCGTTTTCATGGCGTACATCTTACTGTCCGCCTCTTTTATCCAGCTTTTCAGGTCACCGCCGCCGCCGTGGTCAAACTCGCTAAGCCCCCAGGAAAAACCCAGCTTCCACGGTTTACCGGAGGTTTTATTCCAGGCTTCCACCTGTTCGGCCAGATGCTGCATAGCAATCCAGGCGCCCTTCTCATCGGTATCGGAAAAGACGATGGCGAACTCATCCCCGCCGTAGCGCACGCACAGATCCGCTTCACGCAGGCTGGCGGTCATGACCGAGGCCATCGATTTTAGCGCTTCATCGCCTTCGCTATGACCCCAGCTATCGTTAATCTCTTTAAAGTTATCCAGATCGATCCACGCCATAGTTAACGGCTGCGCGCGGCGGCGGGCACCCACGATGGCAAACTTCGCCAGGCTGTCAAAACCGCGACGATTAAATAAGCCGGTCAGCTCATCGGTGGTGGCTGCGCTCATCACCGCAAACTCATCTTCGACGATCATGGCAAAGTCTTTCAGGCTGTCCCGCTCCGACTCACTAAACTGTCGCGCTGCGCCATCCACCAGGCAGAAGGAGCCGACCACTGCGCCATCCGGTAAGCGTAACGGGTAGCCTGCGTAAAAGCGGATTTCCGCCTCGCCGGTGACCAGCGGGTTATCGGCAAAACGATCGTCGCAGCGGGTATCGGGAAGAATTAACGGTTCGGTGTGGAGGATGGTATGGGCGCAGAAGGAGATTTTACGCGCTAACGGCTCTGTACCGTAGCCTGCGCTGGATTTAAAGATCAGCTGATCTTTATCCACCAGCGTTATCAGCGCCGCGCGCACGGCAAACATCCGTTTCGCTAACCGGGTCAGGCGATCGAGCCGCTCGGTGACGCCGGTTTCCAGAAGCCCGGAGTCGTGCAGCGACGCAAGGCGTTGTTCCTCATCTGCGGGAATAGCAGGTATTTTCATAAGGGGCCGTTCTCATTCTTAGGCTATGTGCGCAACAAAAGAAAAATGTCGTTGATTTCACGGCATACGGTATAAAGCGTAGCTTATTCGCTACGCCTGCCCCTCTTAAAACCGGTGCAAAAAGCACGATCAGGCTTCAGGGCGGTGCGGTACACGGAATACAAAAAGAGTGGAAAAAACCCGAATCGCCTTCCCGCCCGCGAGTCACGCCTGACGCACTGTCTGTCGGGGATCTGCGGGTTCTTATGATAATCGGGCGATAATTCCGTGACAGACTGGCGGTAATACTATTGACCTGAAAAATAAGTATCAAGCAATTTAATAAGTTACCACTATTATTTGCAGCGCATTTGCTTGCCCGGTAAACGCCTCGCTGTTAACTGCTGAGGCGGGTTTGCGGGCGTTCGGCAAGCGCACCGTCCGACGTACAGTTGCGTCCGCGTTTTTTCGAGCGATAGAGGTTTTCATCCGCTACCGCCAGCAACTCATTGAACATCGCTATCAACTGCGAAGCCTCGGTATTACCGCTGCTGATCCCTATACTGACGGTCAAATGCAGCGTTTGCTGACGCCAGCTAAAGGGATGACGCTCGACGGCGGTACGCAGCGTTTCCGCCAGCCGCTTACCGTCTGTTGGATCGGCGGTGGTAGCAACTACCACAAACTCCTCCCCGCCCATACGCGCGATTAATCCGTGTGAGCCCAACACCTGCTGAACTTTTTGCGCAAATGAAGTGAGCACCTGGTCGCCGCATTCGTGACCATGGCTGTCATTGACGCTTTTAAAAAAGTCGATATCCAGCAGCATCACCGTTATATGCCGATCGGCGAAACGGTTTTCCTCATGTTTTAGCGCTTCATACAGGCCCGATCGTGAGTAGACGCGGGTGAGAAAATCGAAATCGGCACGCAGGGAGAGCTGGCGCATCAGCCGTTTTATCGCCCCGACGCTGACGGAGACTATCACCGGGCAAATCGCCATCGTGGCGATACCGAGCCGCGTAGAGAACATATGCGGCATCGCCTCTGGCGTGGCGACGAAGATATTAATCATCTGGTTGGCGACAAGAATGATCTCCAGCCCACCGGTAAGCAACGTAATCAGGCAGGTCAGCGGCAGGGAGTAACGCACCGCGCACCAGATCAGGGCCGGTAGCGGAAAAGCCAGACTGCCCGCGCCGCCAATCACCACCGACGCCCCAATCGATACGCCCACGCCGAGCACCGGCATCGCCTCGCGCAACGTGAAGCGTAGTGGTTTACGCGGCCAGCTCATGGTCAATATGCAAGGCAGGATCAGCACGCCCGTGGAGAACTGCTCGCCAAACCAGTCGGCCAGCAGTGCGCCAAAGCCCTGTCCATTGATCCCTACCGATCCCAGTGCCCCACAGAAGGCGCACAGCAGCGCGGCCAGCAGGCAGTAACTAAAGAGTGTCAGCGCATTGACCGGCTCCGGCGCACTGTTTATCCGCTTGCGCTCAAGGCCAATTAACTGCGCCATGGTGATGATAAACACCATATTAGAGAAGTTGATCATCAGTGATGCTACGCCCCACGAGGTGGTAATGGCATCGTAAGCCAGCATAGCGAGGAAACTTATCAGGTAGTAATGCCAGCGCTGCAAAAAGACATAACGAGCGAAGATGCCAGCCATCACCGCATTGAGGGGCCAGAAGAGGGAAAGATCTTCCACCAGCCGCATCATTGCGCCCAGCAAATAAAACAGCGTTGTCAGGATAAACACCATCAGCGCATTGGCGTAAGGCGTTGCTTGCCGAAACGGCACAAAAAAGCGGGCTCGCATCAAATCTCAATCCATATCACTTACGTTGGCTGGTGCAAAAAGCGCGAATGACAGAAAGCGTATACGGTTCTGTTCAGGGCGGCGAATTCATCTGCATCACCAGCCACTGATAAATAACCGCCACAATGTACTGTTGTTGCATATCCGTTAAGGCGCTGCCCTGCGCAATATTATGCCATTTTTCCAGACAGCCCCGGCAGCAGGTGGCCGTCGCATGCTGCGCGATAAATACCGGGTGGCCGCGCATCGGCGTCTGTTTACCGTCGTTTGGCGGCTGCGCCGGCGCGAGGCGCTGTGCGACAAAGTCCGCCGCATGAGAGGCGATAACCTCGGCACCTTTATCGAGGCAGTATTGACGCTCTTTCGCGCCGAGGCGAAAACGCGCGCGGAAAGTCGAACGCCTGAGCCTGGTAAACAACGGTGTAAAATCATTCATCAATACACCGATCTCCCAAACTGGCGGGTTAAGGCTTCCAGCACCGCAACGCCGGCCAGGGAATTACCTGCCTCATCAAGCTCCGGGCTCCAGACGGCAATAGCCATTTCGTGGGGCACAATCGCCACGATCCCGCCGCCGACACCGGATTTTGCCGGGAGCCCGACGCGCCAGGCAAATTCACCGGCGTTCTGGTACATACCGCTGGTGGCCATCAGGGCGTTAATCTGCCGCGCCTGCAGCGGCGAGACCACTGGCATGGTCTGCTGCGCACAGTGTCCGCCGTTGGCGAGAAACAAAAATGTGCGCGACAGTTCGACACAGCTCATTTTGAGTGCGCAGTAGTGGAAGTAGTTCTGCAGGACGGTGGTGACATCATTATGAAAATTGCCAAAAGATTTCATCAGCCAGGCAATGGCCATATTACGGGCGGAGTGTTCGAATTCTGAACGCGCGACGGTGGTGTCGTAGGCAATGTCCGGCGCGGCGGTTAGTTTGCGCACAATTTCCAGCATCCGCTGGCGCGGCGCGCTCAGGCGGCTTTGCAGCATATCGCACACCACCAGCGCACCGGCGTTAATAAAAGGATTGCGCGGTTTACCCTGCTCTATCTCGAGCTGTAACAACGAGTTAAAGGGCTGGCCGGAGGGATCTTTACCCACCCGCTGCCAGATCTCCTCTTCTGCGTAGTGGTTCATCGCCACCACCAGGCTCAGCACTTTCGAGATCGACTGAATAGAGAAACGTTCATCGGCATCGCCCGCCTGGAAGTGCTCTCCCTGCACGGTGCTAATCGCAATACCCAGCTTATTACCGCTGACGGCGGCCAGCGCCGGGATATAATCAGCGACTTTGCCGCGTCCTAACAGTGGGCGCACTTCAGCAAGCACTGCCTCCAGCACGCCATTATCCAACACCGTTGCCACGCCAACTCCTTGCCCACAGGCCAAAAATGGCCTGCGAGTATAACAGAGGCGAATGTTTTACGTCAGGCAGGAAGTCGAAAACGCGCCACCGCTTGCAGTAACTGGTGGGAATCGCTGTGCAACTTTTCCGAGGCTTCGTTGGCGCTGGAAACCAGTTCCCCGGTGCGCCGCGCCACGCTGTTGAGCGAATGCAGGCGGCGGGTCATTTTATGAATGCTGTCACCCTGGCTGAGGGTCGCCGCGGAGATCTCACTCAATACGCCGCTCAGATGCCCGACCAGCCCGGTCACCTGCTGCAGATTATCTTCCAGACGACTCACCGCCTGGCTGCCGTCGTTTATCCCCTGCAACGAGTGGTTAATCAACTGCTGGATAGTCTGCGTGGAGTGGCTGCTTTTACGCGCCAGCAGCCCCACTTCTTTCGCCACTACCGCGAACCCCCGTCCGTGATTGCCCGCGTGGGCCGCTTCAATTGCCGCGTTGAGCGCCAGAATATTGGTCTGAAACGCGACGCCATCAATCATCGCGACAATGTTGCGCATCTCTGCCGAACGCTCGACAATCTCGCGCATCGATTTATTCACCGTATCCATCATCCGATCGCCACCGGCGGCCACTTCCTGCGCCTCTTCGGCCTGTTTACGTGCCTGCTCGGCAAAGCCGCTGTTGCCTTCAACATGGGATTCCAGCGTGGCGATATGTTCGGTCACGTCCGTTAACTCCTGCGCCTGTTTCGCCGACTGCTGATACAGCGACTGGTTGCCTTCGGCGAGACTACGAATGGTATTTACCATTGAGGATGTGGCATCGCTGACCTGCATCACCAGCTGCTGCAAGCCTTGCTGCATAGTGTCGATACTGTGGCCGAGCCGATCGACCTCGCGGTTAAAGCGGCTGACGGGCGGTAATGGCGTGCCGAGGTCACCGGCGGCGAGAATATTAATATGGCCTATCAGGCTGCGCAGTGGCGTAATGACCCAGCGCGACATAGCGAACCACACCAGCAGCGCAATCACCACCAGCAGCGCGGGCACCAGCACAAACACCTGCTGTAGCTGCGCGAGGCTGGCAAGTAAGGCCTGGCGGCCCTGCCCGGCACGCGTTTCGCTGGTCTGCTGGAAACGGGCATAGTTGTCGTTGAAATCTGCCTGAAAAGCCTGCGCGGGAACGGCAAAAAAGGCATCTATGGATTGGGTTTTCTCCAGCCCGTCCGCCTGCTCCTTGAGCGCAGCGTAAAACAGCTGGTAGCTGTTAATCAGACCCTCGTCTTTGGGTGGCTTGAGGGCCAGCCACGCCTGCCAGGCGTGTTGCGATTGGGCCAGTGCTTTATGGGTTTCATCCATCAGGCTGTGCCAGCTGCCTTCTGAACCGGTCTCTTTATCCTGCATAAAATAGACGCCCGCGCGGTTGAGCAGGTCGCTTGCCGTCAGCAGCGCAATGCGTGCTTCATCCACCCGTCCCTGTTGCAGATGCGCTTGCTGGTTGCGTTGCTCATTATGCTGCGCGCTGCGCAGGGACGCGGAAAGCATCACTGAGGAGGCGATTTGCAAGGCCGAAAACAGAGCGATGATGCAGAAAATACCGGCGAGCAGACCAAACTGGCGAGGAGAAAAACGCCGCAAAACACGGCGAAAAATTTGCTTTAAGTTCATGATCTTCTTCTGTAACTACCACGTTGCCGTGAGTCTACAAAAGGATCATGACACATCCATGACAGCCCGCAGTGACGCGCCCTACCGGGGCGCGTCGGCGCTAAAGACGATCTTTCCACACCGTCTGGATATTACAAAACTCATGCAGGCCGAAATGGGACAGCTCGCGGCCAAAACCGCTTTTCTTAACCCCACCAAAGGCCACGCGGGCATCGCTGGCGCTGTAGCCGTTAATAAACACCCCGCCGCATTCAAGGTGTTCGGCAAACTCGTTTGCCAGTGCAGTATCAGCGGTAAAGACGGTGGCGGAGAGGCCAAAATCGCTATCGTTAGCCAGCTCCAGCGCATGACGGGCATCACGCGCGGTAGTAATGGCCGCCACCGGACCAAATAGTTCCTGGCGAAAGGCGGTCATCTCCGGGGTCACATTACTCAGCACCGTAGCCGGATAGTAGTTACCGACCCCAGGCGTTTTCTCCCCGCCGAGCAGCAGCGTTGCCCCCTCGCGAAGGGTGGCCATAACTTGCTGATGCAATTCGTCACGCAGATCGAAGCGCGCCATCGGCCCGAGAAAATTCTCTTCCGCGTCCGGCGCGCCCTGTTTTAACGCAGCGGCGGCAGCGACAAACTTCTCGGTAAACGCTTTCGCGATACCCGCTTCGACGATAAAGCGTTTCGCGGCGGCGCACACCTGCCCGGTGTTCTGATAACGTCCGGCAACGGCGGCTTTTACCGCCAGATCCAGATCCGCGTCATTGAGCACGATAAAGGGATCGGAACCGCCCAGTTCGAGGACACATTTTTTCAGCGCTGCCCCGGCCTGCGCCCCGATAGCCGCCCCGGCGCGCACGCTGCCGGTAACGGTGATGGCGGCAATGCGCGGATCGTTAATGGCCTGGCTCACGCCGTCGTTGGTGGCATTCACCCAGTTAAACGCCCCTTGCGGGAAGCCTGCGGCGGTAAAAATGTCGCCGATTAACGCTGCGCTACCGAGCACGTTCGGCGCATGTTTTAGCAAATAGCTGTTGCCCGCCAGCAGGATTGGCGCCGCGCCGCGCAGCACCTGCCACAAGGGGAAGTTCCACGGCATCACCGCCAGAATCGGCCCCAGCGGTCGGTATTCGATAGTCGCCCGCTGCTGCTCGACTTCGGTTGCTTCGCTGTCGAGCATTGCCGGGCCGTGATCGGCATACCAGTCACACAGGGCGGCAGATTTATTCACTTCCGCGCGGGCCTGCAAAATGGGTTTGCCCATCTCCTGGCTTATCATCAGTGCCATCTCTTCCCCGCGCGCGCGCAGCGCTACGCCGAGGTCATGTAATTTTTGCGCCCGCTGGCTAACGCTCAGTTCGCGCCACTGGCGATAACCGCTGGCGGTCAGCTCCAGTGCCGCATCCACCTCTTCGCGGCTGGCCCACGGGGTTGCGCGCAGGGTTTCGCCGGTGGCCGGGTTAATAGAAAGGGCATGAGTGGCAGAGGTAAATGACATATCGACTCCAGTAATTGCATTCAGGGCTTGCCTAAGCATGGCCCCCTTTGCTATTTCTGAAAACTGAATAATATTAACTTCACTATTCACGCAGAGAGAATGGCATGGATCTTACCCAGCTTGAGATGTTTAACGCCGTGGCGCAGACCGGCAGCATTACCCAGGCGGCGCAGAAGGTGCACCGCGTGCCGTCGAACCTGACCACGCGGATTCGCCAGCTGGAGTCGGAGCTCGGCGTGGATCTGTTTATTCGCGAAAACCAGCGTCTGCGTCTTTCCCCCGCCGGGCACAGCTTTCTGCGCTATAGCCAGCAGATCCTGACGCTGGTGGATGAAGCACGCATGGTGGTCGCCGGAGATGAACCGCAGGGGCTGTTTTCCCTCGGCGCGCTGGAGAGTACCGCCGCCGTACGCATTCCGGCGACGCTGGCGCGCTATAACCAACGCTACCCGCGTATTCAATTCGATCTGGCTACCGGCCCTTCCGGCACGATGATCGATGGCGTCATTGAGGGGCAACTGAGCGCCGCCTTTGTGGACGGCCCGATTATGCATCCGGGCCTTGAGGGGCTCCCGGTTTATCGCGAGGAGATGATGATTGTCGCCCCCGTCAGTCATGAAACCATTAGTCGCGCGGCGCAGGTCAACGGTGCCAGTATCTACGCGTTTCGTGCCAACTGCTCTTACCGCCGCCATTTCGAGAGCTGGTTTCATGCCGATAACGCCACGCCTGGCAAAATTCATGAAATGGAGTCTTACCACGGGATGCTGGCCTGCGTGATCGCGGGCGCGGGGCTGGCGTTGATGCCGCGCAGTATGCTGGAAAGTATGCCCGGCCATCACCAGGTGCAGGCCTGGCCGCTGGCGGAGAACTGGCGCTGGCTCACCACCTGGCTGGTATGGCGACGCGGGGCAAAAACCCGTCATCTGGAGGCGTTTATTGAACTGCTCAACGCCGATGCGCAGCCAGCGACTTCAGCAAAAAGCCAGGCACAATAAAATGTCTTTGTTATTAAACTGTTAAAAGCAAGCGGTAAATCTCCGCCATTGTCATATGAATAATTTATACATCTTTCCCACCGTTGCGCGTCGTTGATAAGTGGTTGTACCTTATGCAACATATGATGCAGAAAATGGAATATAGATGAATACCAAAGCCCGCAAAGTGATGATCGTCGGCACCGGCAATGTAGGAGCCTCCGCCGCGTACGCCCTGCTTAACCAGAACATTTGCGAAGAGTTGATTCTGGTCGATTTAGATAAGCCACGCGTGGAGGGGCACGCGCAGGATCTGGCGGATGCCGCAGCGTATCTGCCCGGCATGATGACCATTTCTACCCGGTCGGTCGACGCCTGCGCGGATGTGGATATTGCGGTGATCACCGTTTCCGGCGGCGCGTTAAAACCGGGACAAACCCGTCTCGATGAGCTGAATAACACCGCGCGTATTGTTAAAAACATCGTGCCGGTGATGATGGCGAACGGCTTTAACGGTATTTTTCTGGTGGCGACCAACCCCTGCGACATCATTACCTGGCAGGTGTGGAAACTCTCCGGGCTGCCGCGCAACCAGGTGATTGGCACCGGTGTCTGGCTGGATACCACCCGTTTACGCCGCGTGCTGGCGCAGGCGCTGGAGATTGGCGCGCAAAGTATTGATGCCTTTATTCTCGGCGAGCATGGCGACTCTCAATTTCCGGTGTGGTCGCATTCGTCGGTCTACGGTTCGCCAATTGTGGATGTTTATCAGCGCAAAACCGGCGAGCGGCTGGATGTCGATGCGCTGGCGGAAAAGGTGCGCCGCCACGGCTTCGAAATTTTCGCCCGTAAAGGCTGTACCGAGTACGGTATTGCCGGCACCATTGCCGAGATTTGCCGCAATATTTTTACCGGTAGCCACCGTGCGCTGGCGATCTCCTGCATTCTCGACGGCGAGTATGGCGCGCACGACGTCGCTATTGGCGTACCGGCGGTGCTGGCGCAAAGCGGGGTACAGCAGATTATCGAATTACAGCTGGAAGCGGACGAAGTGGCGAAATTCAACCACTCCGTGTCGGTGATCAAAAGCAATATTGCCCGGCTGCCATAATTTTTAACCTTAACGTCGCTGGCCGGGTTAGTTGCGGCCAGCGGATTGCCGCCAGGCTACAGGCGCTAACGTAAATAGACTTTGCCCAGCAGATAGAGCGTCGCCTGCCCGCCAATAAGGACTCTGTCGCCACGCCATTCGCAGCGCAATACACCGCCTCGGGCAGAGACCTGACGCGCCTGCATCGTCTTTTTAGCCAGTTTTTCACCCCAGTAAGGGATCAGCATGCTGTGGGTTGAACCGGTGACCGGATCTTCTGCTACCCCTTCACCGGGGCAGAAAAAGCGGCTGACAAAATCGTCATTATCGCCGGGCGCGGTCACGCAGACCATTTTGCCAAGGGGCAGTATCGCCGGGATATCCGGGGTTAAGCTTTCCACCTGGACTTGATTCTCCAGCACCACCAGGTAATCCCGCGCCACACGCACCTCTTTAGCGCTATCGATGCCCAGCGCGCTGAATAACCCTTCCGGCGGGGCGTTAACGGCCTCACTTTGCCATGCCGGGAAATCCAGCGTCAGCCAGTCGCCATTCCGGCTGACCTTAAGATCGCCGACAAAACGGGTGGTAAAAAGAATGTCCGTCTGGGGGTAATCGAGATACTCAAAGATGACATGCGCGGCGGCAAGGGTCGCGTGACCGCAGAGGTTTATTTCATATTGCGTAGTGAACCAGCGCAGTTCAAACCCGCTATCGTTACGCACAAAGAAGGCTGTTTCGGACTGATTATGCTGCTGCGCCATTTGCTGCAGCACAGCATCCGGCAACCACTCGGTTAAAGGACAAACAGCCGCGGCATTGCCGCCAAAGGTACGATCGCTAAAGGCGTCGACCAGATAGAAATCGATGGTTTGCATAGTCGTTCCTCTTGTTATTTGTCTTATGTTTCTGCGGGTTATTCAACCCTGATGCAACAGCTATTTCCCCTGACGCGCAAAAATGAGATCTGCATCACAAAATGTTTGTATTTTCGCCGGTGATGGCATTAAGATCGTCCGCTCTTCTTATTACCAACCAACCCAAAACCTATGACTACACATACCGTTTCACGAAAAGTCGCGTGGCTGCGGGTGGTGACGCTTGCGGTCGCCGCCTTTATTTTTAATACCACCGAATTCGTGCCTGTGGGCTTGCTGTCGGATATCGCACAGAGTTTCGACATGGAAACCGCTCAGGTGGGGATCATGCTGACTATCTATGCCTGGGTTGTGGCGTTACTGTCATTGCCCTTTATGCTGCTGACCAGCCAGATTGAACGGCGGAAATTGCTGATTGCCCTCTTTGTGCTGTTTATTGCCAGCCACGTGCTGTCATTTTTGGCCTGGAGCTTTGAGGTGCTGGTGATTAGCCGCATCGGTATTGCTTTCGCCCACGCCATTTTCTGGTCGATTACCGCCTCTCTGGCGATTCGCCTCGCCCCCGCCGGAAAGCGCGCGCAAGCCTTAAGCCTGCTGGCGACCGGCACGGCGCTGGCAATGGTGCTCGGGCTGCCAATTGGCCGCATCGTCGGGCAATATTTCGGCTGGCGAAGCACCTTCTTTGCTATCGGTATGGGTGCGCTGATGACGCTGGTGTGCCTGGTTAAACTGCTGCCGCCGCTGCCGAGCGAGCACTCGGGTTCGCTGAAAAGTCTGCCGCTGCTGTTTCGTCGCCCGGCGCTGCTGTGCATCTATTTACTGACGGCAGTAGTAGTGACGGCTCATTACAGCGCTTACAGCTATATTGAACCCTTTGTGCAAAACGTCGCCGGTTTTAGCGCTAATTTTGCCACTCTGCTGCTGTTAGTGCTGGGCGGCGCGGGAATTATTGGCAGTGTCCTGTTCGGCAAGCTAGGTAATCAGCACGCCTCAGGCCTTATCTGTAGCGCCATCGGTTTGCTGGTTATTTCGCTGGTCATGCTGTTGCCCGCCTCCGGTAGCGAAATGCACCTTGCGCTACTGAGCGTGGTCTGGGGTATTGCGATTATGGTTATTGGCCTTGGAATGCAGGTCAAAGTGCTGGCGCTGGCACCGGATGCCACCGACGTGGCGATGTCGCTGTTCTCCGGCATCTTTAATATTGGAATCGGCGCGGGCGCGCTGGTAGGAAATCAGATCAGCCTGCACTGGTCGATGGATGCCATCGGCTATGCCGGGGCGATCCCGGCCCTGGTGGCGCTGGTATGGGCAGTGGTGATTTTCCGCCGCTGGCCGGTAAAACTGGAAGAGCAGACCCCCAGCCATATTTAAATCAATGCATTAACGGGCGGTTAATCCGCCCGTTTTCGTCAACAGCAAGCAGGAAAAATGAGGCTATCAGGCAGTAGGATGCCAGGTGGTGATAATTTCCAGCACGCCGTTAATGATAAACTGCACGCCCATGCAGACCAGCAGAAACCCCATCAACCGTGAAATCGCCTCGATACCGCCCTTGCCTACCAGTCGCATAATCGCGCCGGAGCTGCGCAGGCAGGCCCACAGAATCACCGCCACGGCGGCAAAAATAAGCGGCGGCGCGACGGTAATCACCCATTGAGGAAATTCGATGCCGTGGCGCACGGTCGAGGCGGAGCTGATGATCATAGCGATGGTGCCCGGCCCGGCGGTGCTCGGCATTGCCAGTGGGACAAAGGCGATATTCGCCCCCGGTTCATCTTCCAGCTCTTCCGACTTGGTTTTGGCTTCCGGCGAATCATGGGGTTTTTGCTGTGGAAACAGCATGCGAAAGCCGATAAACGCCACAATCAGGCCACCGGCAATGCGCAACCCCGGAATAGAGATGCCAAAGGTATTCATGACCACCTGGCCCGCGTAGTACGCCACCAGCATAATAATGAAGACATATACCGAGGCCATGCGCGCCTGCTGATTACGCTGGGCGCTGTTCATATTCCCCGCGAGGCCTAAAAACAGCGCCACGGTGGTTAACGGGTTCGCAAGGGGCAGCAGGACCACCAGCCCGAGGCCGATAGCTTTAAATAATTCCACCATCTGATAGTCACTCCGTGTGAAGACAAAACCTCGCCATTATAGCGTTAACAGCGTCGTCTGGCATGCCCCGGAGGGCTACGCACCTTTTTAGTTATTTAATTATCAACCGTTTATGCCGGTGTTTTTTTCACCATCTGAAACGTTTTAGCAAATAGTGGCATCGAGGGATTCATTCGGTTGACTTATATTTGCCTGAGCAATAATATCTGCCGTGACTAATCTACTTGCCGGGGCAACCATTGTGAAAAGCACGAATGATCTTTTTAACGACATCATTCCTCTTGGCCGCTTAATTCACATGGTTAACCAAAAAAAAGATCGTTTACTCAACGACTATCTGTCGCCGCTGGATATCACCGCCACCCAGTTTAAGGTGCTCTGCTCTATCCGCTGCCAGGTATGTATTACCCCGGTGGAACTGAAAAAAGTGCTTTCTGTCGATCTGGGCGCGCTGACCCGTATGCTGGACAGGCTGGTGTGCAAAGGCTGGATCGACCGCAACCCTAATCCGAATGACAAGCGCGGCGTACTGGTGCAGCTCACTGACGAAGGCGCGGCGCTGTGTGAGCAATGTCATCTTTTGGTAGGGCAAAACCTGCATCAAGAATTAACTAAAAACTTAACGGCAGAAGAAGTGGCAACCCTTGAGCATTTGCTCAAGAAAATCTTGCCTTAAAAAACAAAGAGGTATGACGATGTCCAGACGCAATACTGACGCTATTACCATTCATAGCATTTTGGACTGGATCGAGGACAACCTGGAATCGCCGCTGTCGCTGGAGAAAGTGTCAGAGCGTTCCGGTTACTCCAAGTGGCACCTGCAAAGAATGTTCAAAAAAGAGACCGGTCACTCGCTGGGCCAGTACATTCGTAGCCGCAAGCTGACGGAAATTGCGCAAAAATTGAAAGGAAGCAATGAACCGATCCTGTATCTGGCGGAGCGTTATGGGTTTGAATCACAGCAGACCTTAACGCGAACGTTTAAGAACTATTTTGACGTGCCGCCGCATAAGTTCCGCGTAACGGATATTCCGGCCGAATCCCGGTATCTCCACCCGCTGAACCACGCTTGTTAATTAATCGCCTTAAGTAAAAGACGTATCGAGGAAAGTATGAAACGTATCGCCTGTGCCGCAGTCACCTTAATGGTGCTGTTTTCCGGCCAGAGTTATGCGGAGTTAGTGAATCATCCCGCACCGCAAAGTAGCCGTGCCACGATGATTTTACCCACGGCCCAACAGGCATCGCCTTTTGATTTCAACCATATGGGCGTGGGTAGTGATAAATCCGACTCGCTGGGCGTGCCCTATTATCACCAGCGCAGCTAATGTTTTGCCCCGCACCGTGCGGGGCTTTTTTATGCCCGTAGCGAACGACGCAGCCGTAAGCCAAACACGTTAATGTATAAGCCCGCCATCACCAGTACCGCACCCGCCAGCTGTAACGCCGACAGGGTTTCGCCCAGCAGCAGCGCGGCGCTCGCCATACCGACCACCGGCACCAGCAGCGATAAGGGTGCCACGCGCCAGGTTTCATAGCGTCCCAGCAGCGTCCCCCAGATTCCATAGCCGAGTATGGTGGCGATAAACGCCAGATAGACCAGCGACAGCAGCGTAACGGTATCGATTCTGACCAGGCTTTGCAGCATTACTGCCGGACCATCGAAGATAAGCGAGGCCAGTAAAAACGGGACAATCGGAATCAGCGCGCTCCATACCACCAGCGACATCACTGCCGGGCGCGATGGGTGCTGCATAATTTTCTTATTGAAGATATTGCCACAGGCCCAGCTAAATGCCCCCGCCAGCGTCAGCATAAAACCCAACAGCGGCACATGCTGACCGTTGAGGCTGGATTCGATCAGCACCAGTACGCCGACTACCGCCAGGGTAATGCCGATAAATTGTTTGCGCTGCAGACGCTCACCGAACACGCCGGCACCGAGAATAATGGTGAAAAAAGCCTGCGCCTGTAACACCAGCGAGGCCAGCCCTGCCGGCATACCAAATTTAATGGCACAGAAGAGAAAGGCGAACTGACCAAAGCTGATGGTCAGCCCATACCCCAGCAGGAGCCGCAGCGGTACTTTGGGGCGGGCAACAAAGAGGATTGCTGGACAGGCGACCAGCACAAAGCGTAATCCAGCCAGCATTAATGGCGGCATATCGTGCAGACCCACTTTAATCACCACGAAATTTAGCCCCCAGGCCACTACTACCAGCATCGCCAGCAGGACATCTTTACGCGTCATTCTCCGCCTCGGTATTTGTTTAACTTTTGTAAAAAATTTACGTTATCTTAAAAACTCGCCCAGCGACAGATCATTAATTCAGGTAGGCCTGTTTGCGCATTTTGGGACAAAACGGCGGTTGTCGCGCGCACTTTATGCATGTTAAAGCTGTATACATCACAAAAACATATAACAACTGGCATAGCGGACAGGTTAATGGCCCATAAACAAACGCGTTCCATCATCGCATTACTGGCATCTTCACTTTTACTGACAATTGGGCGCGGCGCGACGCTGCCTTTTATGACGATTTACCTTAATCGCCAATATGGAATGGCCGTTGATCAGGTTGGTTATGCTATGACCCTGGCGCTGACTGTTGGTGTGGTATTCAGCCTTGGCTTCGGCTTGCTGGCGGATAAATTCGATAAAAAGCGCTATATGCTGCTGGCGATCGTGGCCTTTATCATTGGGTTCGCCGCGATTCCCCTCTCTCATCATGCAGGCCTCGTGGTGCTGTTTTTCGCCATTATTAACTGTGCCTATTCAGTTTTTTCCACGGTGCTGAAAGCCTATTTTGCCGATACGCTGACGCCGGCGGCAAAAGCGAAAATTTTCTCCCTCAACTACACCTTTTTGAATATTGGCTGGACCGTCGGCCCGCCGCTCGGCACGCTGCTGGTGATGCAAAGCATTAATTTGCCGTTCTGGCTGGCGGCGGTTTGCGCCGCGTTTCCACTGGTGTTTATCCAGCTGTATGTGCAGCGCATCGCCGTCGGCGCGGGTAACGATCCGGCCGCCGCGTGGTCGCCTTCGGTGTTGCTGAAAGACAAAGCGCTGGGCTGGTTTACGGCGTCAAACTTTCTGGCGTCTTTCGTCGCCGGCTCGTTTGCCTCCTGCCTGTCACAATATGTCATGACGGTCGCCAGCAGCGATTTTGCCGAACGCGTGGTGGCGGTAGTTCTTCCGGTCAATGCCGCGATTGTGGTGACGCTGCAATATGCGGTGGGCCGTATGCTGAACGCCAGCAACCTGCGTCCGCTGATGGCGTTTGGCACCGTGAGTTTTGTTATTGGGCTGATGGGCTTTATGGTGTCAGGGGATAATCTGTGGCTGTGGGGGCTTTCCGCCGCGGTGTTTACCTTAGGCGAAGTGATCTTTGCGCCTGGCGAGTACCTGCTGATTGACCATATCGCACCGCCGGGGATGAAAGCGAGTTACTTTTCCGCCCAGGCGCTGGGCTGGCTGGGCGCGGCGATGAACCCACTGCTTACCGGGGTGATCCTCACTACGTTGCCGCCGATATCGCTGTTTATTATCCTGATGGTAACGATTATTATCGCCTGGCTGATGATGCTCAAAGGGATGCAGGTAAAGCCCTGGGGCGCGGTGCCGGTGTAATCCTCTTACTCAGCAGACGAGTGTCTTGCGCAGCTCATTGCGGCGAAAAAGAGGCCGCAACCTGTGCGTTGCGGCCTGGTATAATAATGTTCCCATCAGACCTTATGTATTGCGCGGCGCGGTTACCACACTTGTTCAGCGATAGTGGTTACCAGCCGCACTTTGTCCCACTGCTGGGCGGGCGTCAGGGTATTGCCCTCTTCCGTTGAGGCAAAACCGCACTGCGGGCTAAGGCAAATCTGGTTGATATCGACAAACTTCGCCGCTTCCTCGATACGCGCTTTTACCCCTTCAGGATTCTCCAGCTCGCCGTTTTTGGTGGTGATAAGCCCCAGCACCACCTGCTGTTTACCCGGACGGACGAAACGCAGCGGCGCAAAGTCACCGGAACGATCGTTGTCATATTCGAGGAAAAACGCGTCAACATTGACGCTACCGAACAGCACTTCCGCTACCGGCTCGTAGCCGCCTTCGGAGATCCAGGTTGAACGGAAGTTACCGCGGCATACATGCAGACCGACGGTAAGATCCTCGGGTTTGTCCGCCAGCGCCTGATTGATAACCCGGGCATAAATGCGCGCCAGTTCATCCGGATCGTCACCACGTTCACGAATTTGGCGGCGCTGCTCGTCGGAGCAGAGATAGGCCCAGACCGTATCGTCCAGCTGCAGATAGCGGCAGCCGGCGGCATAAAAGGCGTGGATTGCATCGCGCCAGGTCGTCGCCAGATCGTTAAAATAATCATCTAAATGCGGGTAGACAGCGGCATCAATATCTTTACGACCGCCGCGGAAATGCAGCACGCTTGGGCTGGGGATAGTCATCTTGGGCTGTGCAGTGCCGCTAATGCTTTTCAGATAACGAAAATCTTCCAGCATCGGATGATTGCCGAAGCCCAGCTTACCCGTAACGCGCACACCGTGGGCTTTGGTTTGTACACCATTAAACTGAATACCTTTTTCGGCATCGTAGCGCTCCACGCCTTGTAGCCCATCAAAAAAGTCAAAATGCCACCAGGCGCGGCGGAACTCACCGTCGGTCACCACATGCAGACCGCAGGCACACTGCTGCTCAACCACCTGACGAATCGCTTCATCTTCAACGCTACGGAGTTGATGAGCACTAATTTCTCCCTGGGCAAACTGCTGACGCGCCTGTTTGATGATATCCGGGCGTAAGAAACTGCCGACTACGTCTGCACGGAACGGGGCCTGATGTCGCTGCATGGAACTCTCCTCCTGCGCCGGGGCAGATGATTGCCCGGCGTGATAATTCATTATTTGAATTTTTAGACTTCTGGATGTCTAAATGTCCAAACAAAATGGCACAGTGGAAGGGTTGTCGCAAACGAGAAAATTTCACGGCACATGAAAAAAATTCATTTACGCGCCGTGAAGTTGAAAGAAATGCTTACAGGGTTGTCGCGTTTTCGCGTGTCGCGAAGGGATAACCTTCATCTTCCCAGCCGGTGATGCCGCCAGGCATAATTTTTACGGACAGCCCCAGACGCGCCAGCTTCAGCGCCGCGCGGTCGGCACCGTTGCAATGCGGCCCGGCGCAATAAACCACAAACAGCGTATCGGCCGGCCACTGGGCCATCCGTTCTGCCGTAATCAAGCTATGGGGCAAATGCAGCGCGCCTGGCAGGTGACGACGAGCAAACGTCTCCGGGCTGCCGACCACATGCAGTAACACAAAATCCTGCTGGTTGTGGGTCATAGCATGATGGACATCGGCACAGTCGGTTTCCAGGCGCAGGCGGTGTAAAAAATGGCTAACGGCATCTTCAGGTGCAGCTGCCGGGATTTCGGTTACATAGCTCATCGTCTTTTCTCCTTGTTTGTGTTAACACTAATTTAACTAACACAGGACAACCACGCTGCCCCCTTCTATGCCAGATAACACCAGGATAATGACAACTTTACGACATTCCCCTGCCCGTCACCGCGTCGTCGCGCTGGCCTATGATGGGCTGTGTACTTTTGAATTTGGCGTTGCGGTGGAAATTTTCGGTTTACCGCGCCCGGAACTGGGGGATAACTGGTACACCTTTGCCGTCGCCGCCGTGGATGAGGGCGAACTGCGCGCGACGGGCGGCATCCGCATTATGACGGAGGGCGGGCTGGAACTTCTGGCGCAGGCAGATACCATTGTGGTACCCGGCTGGCGCGGTGCGAATACAACTGTCCCCCCGGCGCTTTGCGCAGCGCTGCATGATGCCTGGCAGCGCGGCTGTCGGATTATCTCTATCTGTTCCGGGGTGTTTGTGCTGGCGGCAGCCGGTTTGCTTAACGGCCGCAAAGCCACCACCCACTGGCGCTATACGACGATGCTGCGCGAGGCGTATCCGGCGGTTGTCGTGCTGGAGGATGCGCTCTATTACGATGAGGGCAATGTGATGACCTCGGCGGGCAGCGCGGCGGGCATTGATTTATGTCTACATGTGGTGCGCGAAGATTTTGGTATTGAAGTGGCGAATAATGTCGCCCGGCGTCTGGTGGTACAACCGCACCGGGACGGCTCGCAAACCCAGCAGCTTTCAAGGCCGGTCGCCCGCACGCGTGAAAGCCAGAGGCTGGGACAGCTGTTCGATTTTCTGCATCTGCATTTAGCCGAGCATCACACTGTCGCCTCGCTGGCGCAGCAAACAGGAATGAGCCCACGCACTTTTTTACGCCGCTTCGAGGAATCAACCGGCACCACGCCCGCGCGCTGGTTATTACAGGCCCGTTTGCGACGTGCGGAAGAATTACTGATCCATTCACCCATGCGCATTGAGCTGATTGCCGCACAGAGCGGCTTCGCCACCGCCGCCTCCCTGCGCCATCACTTTCAGCAGCAACGCGGCGTTTCTCCTGCGGCGTACCGCAAAAAACACAGCGTACCGGCGAAATAATACAAACCATTCATCCTTTATTGAGGTTGCACGGGCTATCTTTCTTCACAGCAACTAAAAAATTTATTCAGGAGATCTACGTGGGTTAATTAAATGGAGAGTTAAGATGCTGGCAAATATGTATGTTTTTATAACTGTACTGGGTGTGATAGTTTTTTTTGGGTTCCTTGCTGCTTATTTCAGCCACAAATGGGATGACTGATGAACGTTGATAATCCCCCGCCGATATGGCCCCTTGCGCAACCACGTAAGGGGCCTTTTCTTTTTGGGTGTGCTGTCCAAATGCCAAAAAAAAACCGCCCTTAAAAGGCGGTCAATGCTTGCATGGATAAATCAATATTGTTCTACGTCCAAACGCTTGCTAGTGCTTCGTGGACAGGGACGTATGTTAACAATGCCTTCCTAAATAAAATCTAAACGTGCGGATAAACTTTGCGCAACAGCCAATTATGTAATGGATTACATCGAAACGTTTTGCTGGTAACAAAATGCTTTTGCTATTGAAATTACAGACGATATATCTTTCCGGGCAAAAAGTTTGTGTTAACGTCTGATTTCCACTTCACCGGCGGGAGGGGATATCCCCAACATCAAATTCACGTGCCCGGTTTGCAACAACAACAAGTTTTTATTTACCACTTTCTCGCCAGGCCAACATTTACCCCACGGGGCAATTTGCTCGTTGTGTGGCACAAGAATGACGGTGAGATCCTGTCTTCCGGAAGCACGAAGAAGGCGCTGGCCTAAAAGCGTTTTATAGAAAGGGCCTCTGGCGAGGCCCTTATGAAAATCATTATTCAGGCGTTTTTCGCTTTCCCTAAAGAGAACCCGCTCACCTTGGCAATATGCACGCGCAATATAGTGCCTTTGACGCTTGTCCATCCGCCATTACCCGTCATCCACGACGGATCTTTAATATGCAAATAGTGCAGAGGAATATCGTGTCCCTCTTCCACGCGATAATCATTCGCCAGACCGTCAAAGAAAAGCGCGATGGAGTTTTTCAGATCTCCATCACCCTCAATCGAGCGGATTGATTTGGCGGTATATAACGCATATTCCTGACCGGACACCAGCTCACCGGCAACAACCTGCCCACCGACCACCAGCGTAACCACCATCCCCGCACCAAGGTTAGCGCAGGAAACCAGATGCGATAATGCGCTATCCTGGGTGCTAACGGTGGGCGCGGCGGCGTCTGAAAGGTTATGTTCATTTTCCATTGGCATCTCCGAATACGGCAAAAACCGCCCGCAGGCGGTGAATGATCAATAGAATTTACGGATGGCTTGTTCCGTTTCCTGCTGGCTTACCAGGTCAGAAAAGCGGGCAACGAGGAAGGTTTCACCGTCGAGCTCCCATGGCTCAATAGGAATTTCAAGAAACGAGCTCTGCTCATTTTTCAACGTGACCGATTTAGCATCATCTTCCACGGTCACGTTTTCAACCTTACCACCGGCGCGTATTACCACTACATTTTTGGTCATGTCGGTTACCTCTGTTGCAAAATAGCCTTCGACATTAACACAGCCACTTACTGAATGCCTGCGCAATGCCACGTAAAGTTAAGCTGTAAAAGGAGATCTTTTAATCTGGCTTACCGGAAGGGATTACGCTACGTGAGGAAATGTGAAGTGGCCCGCATTTTCACAACGAAAACGGGTTAAAACAGCGCCTTAAGCGGCAGCATTTTAAGAAAAAAGCCAGAGGCCTGGACAACAACAGGCCTCTGGCCGAGCGAGCTACGGTGATGCCGGGTGCCTCCCGGTGAGTCTGCGCCAGCCCGCAGAACCCGCTTTCACCCCAAAAAGGTATGACTGGTAGCCCCTCCGCGCAGGGGGATTCATCACCATCTTCTACGTTATTTGTCGCGATCCGGGAGGTCAATGACCCTACGGGTTATGTAACTTTTTAAAGCAGTTCTCGCCGCTTAATCGCTTAGCCCACGGTTTTTCAACATCGGTTCGATACGCGGATCGTGACCGCGCCACTGGCGATACAGCGCCGACAGATCCTCGCTGTTACCGCGGGACAAAATGGCCTCGCGAAAACGCTGTCCGTTCTCGCGCGTCAAACCGCCCTGTTCGACAAACCATTGGTATCCGTCATCAGCCAGCATTTGCGTCCACAGATAAGCATAATAACCTGCCGCATAGCCGCCGCCGAAGATATGGGCGAAATAGCTGCTGCGATAGCGCGGCGGGACGGCGGGCAAATCAAGGTGCTCTTTACGCAACGCCTCAGCCTCGAAACTATCAACATCGCTGATGGTTGTATCTGCGGCGAGCGTATGCCAGTTCATATCCAGCAGCGCGGCGCTGAGCAGTTCCGTCATGTCGTACCCTTTATTGAACTGCGTGGCGCGCAACATTTTCTCGCGCAGCGCGTCCGGCATCGGTTCGCCGCTTTGGTAATGGTGCGCATAGTGGGCGAAGACCTGCGGCTGGCTGGCCCAGTGTTCGTTAATCTGCGAGGGGAACTCGACAAAGTCGCGCGGGGTATTAGTGCCGGAAAGGCTGGCATAACGCTGGCTGGCAAACAGCCCATGCAGCGTATGACCAAACTCGTGGAACAGTGTTATCACATCATCCCAGGAGAGCAGCGCCGTCTGTCCGGCTACGGGTTGCTGAAAATTGCAGACGTTATAAATCACCGGTTGCGTGCCATTCAGGGTGGACTGCTCAATGAAGTTGCCCATCCAGGCGCCGCCGCTTTTCGAATCGCGAGCAAAAAAATCACCGTAATAGAGCGCCAGACCTGCGCCATTGGCATCAAAAATCTCCCAAACGCGCACATCTTGTTGATAGACCGGAATATCAAATCGCTCCTTGAAATGAAGACCAAACAGCTCGCTCGCCGCCCAAAAGACGCCATTGGTCAGCACATTATCCAGCGCGAAGTAGGGTTTGATTTGCGATTCATCCAGCGAATATTTGGCCCGTCGCACCTGTTCGGCATAAAACGCCCAGTCCCAGGGCCGGGCGCTAAAATCCCCCTGCTGCGCGTCGATAAGCTGTTGGATATCTGCCAGTTCACGTTCCGCACGAGCGCGGGCGGCGGGGGCGATATGGCGCATAAAGTCCAGCGCCGCCTGCGGTGTTCCCGCCATCTGATCGGCGATGGTCCAGCTGGCGAAATCGTCAAAACCGATAAGCTGTGCCTGTTTTGCGCGTAACTGTACCAACCGCAACACAATCGCGCGGGTGTCGTTGACGTCGTTATGCTCGGTGCGCAACCAACTGGCCATAAACAGCTTTTCACGCGTCTGGCGTGAGCGTAGCGCCGCCAGCGCTGGTTGCTGGGTGGTATTTTGCAGCGTTAGTAGCCAGCGGTTATCCAGCCCTTTCGCCTTCGCCGCCTCGGCGGCGGCAGCAATGTCGTCGGCGCTTAACCCCTCAAGCTGCTGCACATTATCGACCACCAGCCCCCCCGCTTTATCAGCCGCTAATAAACGCTGATTAAACTGGCTGGTTAAGGTCGCCGCTTCGGTATTCAGTGCTTTCAGCGTGGCTTTATCCTCTGCGCTCAGCGTCGCCCCCGCCAGTACAAAGCGCTGATGGGTTTTCTCCAGCAGACGCCGGGATTCTGCATCCAGCCCCAGAGTTTCTCGCTGTTGCCATACCGCATCCACACGGGCAAATAGCGCATCATTGAGATAGATATCGTTCGCCAGTTCGGCGAGTTCAGTGGAAATCGCCTCCTCCAGCTGTTGCAGGAAATTATTGGTATGGGCGGAGGTCATGGCAAAAAAGACGCTGCTGACGCGGGTGAGCAGCGCACCGCTTTGTTCCAGCGCCAGTAGCGTATTAGTAAAATCCGCCGCGGCGGGATTTTCTATAATAGCGGCGATCTCGGCGCGTTTTTGCCGTATCCCCTCATCAAACGCCGGACGGTAGTCGTCCTCGGTAATGGCATCGAAGGGCGGCGCCTGATAAGGCAACGTGCTGGCAGAAAAGAAGGGATTGGTGACCGACATTTTTTACTCCTGTCCAGGGTGATTCTTTTCAGAGTAGGCATCCGTCGCGCGCATCGCAATCCTTTCTCTACTTACGCGAAGGCGGCATTTTTTTGCCACACTTTAATACGCCTACGTTGTGTTACCGCTTTTAGCGGTGCATGCTAGGGTATTACTCCACAAAAAGCGTTGAGGAACAGTGAGATGATAATTTTGGTTACCGGGGCAACCGCAGGGTTTGGCGAAGGCATTACCCGACGTTTTATTCAAAATGGCCATAAAGTGATTGCGACAGGTCGCCGTCAGGAGCGTTTACAGGAGCTCAAGGATGAACTGGGCGATAACCTCTATACGGCGCAGTTAGACGTGCGCAACCGCGCGGCAATTGAAGAGTTTATTACCGCCCTGCCTGCCGCGTGGCGCGAGATTGATGTGCTGGTCAATAATGCCGGGCTGGCATTGGGTATGGAACCCGCGCATAAAGCCAATGTTGAAGACTGGGAAACCATGATCGACACCAACAACAAAGGCCTGGTGTATATGACCCGTGCCGTTCTGCCGGGGATGGTTGAGCGTAACCGCGGCCACGTGATTAATATCGGTTCCACCGCCGGCAGTTGGCCCTATGCGGGCGGCAATGTCTACGGCGCCAGTAAAGCTTTTGTACGCCAGTTTAGCCTCAATTTACGCACTGATTTGAGCGGTACCGCCGTGCGCGTGACCAATATCGAGCCGGGGCTGGTAGGCGGCACCGAGTTCTCGAATGTGCGTTTTAAAGGCGATGATGCCAAAGCGGGTAAAACCTACGAAAACACCCAGCCGCTGACGCCAGAAGATGTGACGGAAGCGGTGTGGTGGGTCGCCACGTTACCGAAGCATGTCAACATCAATAGCCTCGAAATGATGCCCGTCAGCCAGACCTACGCCGGACTTAGTGTCCATCGCGAAGGCTAATGAACCCGCCCGGCCTGCGGGCCGGGTATGGGATGTGGGCTAATTTAATGGTATGGTAGCCCGGTTAACCCTTTAAAAAGTAAGAGCGAATGGCCGCTGAAACGCAACTCAACCCTACACAGCCAGTAAATCAACAAATTTACCGCATTTTACGACGTGATATTGTCCATTGCCTGATCCCACCGGGCACGCCGCTGTCGGAAAAAGAGGTGTCGGTGCGGTTTGACGTTTCACGCCAGCCGGTGCGCGAAGCTTTTATCAAACTGGCTGAAAACGGCCTGATTCAGATCCGTCCGCAGCGCGGCAGCTACGTTAACAAAATCTCCATGACCCAGGTGCGGAACGGCTGTTTTGTACGCCAGGCCATCGAATGCGCTGTCGCCCGCCGCGCGGCGTCCATGATTGACGATAGCGCCTGCTATCAGCTGGAACAAAACCTCAATCAGCAGCGCACGGCGATTGAACGTAAGCAGCTGAATGATTTTTTCGAACTCGATGATAACTTTCACCAGAAGCTGGCGCTGATCGCCGACTGTCAGCTGGCGTGGGATACCATTGAAAATATCAAAGCCACCATCGACCGCGTGCGCTATATGAGCCTTGATCATGTTTCGCCGCCGGAGATGTTGCTGCGCCAGCATATGGATATTTTCAGCGCGCTGGAAAAGCGCGATGCGGACGCCGTTGACCGCGCAATGACCCTGCATTTGCAGGAGATTAGTGAGTCGGTGAAAACCATCCGCCAGGAGAATCGCGACTGGTTTAGCGAAGAGTAACGCCTCCTTTCCCCTCCTTATCCGCATTCGATCGCACTTTTTTCCTGCTAAAAAAGTGTGATTTTGATCAAAAACAAAAACTCATCGCCTCAGAGGCGTATTTATAGGGTCGTCCATTTTCGGGGACATCTTCTGCCCCGGTTTGTTTTTGCGGATTTTTTAAGGAGAAACCACCATGATGACTTATGATCGTAACCGTAACGCTATCACCACCGGCACGCGCGTGATGATTAATGGCACCGGCCGTATCGGCAAAATCGTCGCCATTCACACAGAAGGTTTAGACCCTGCGCAAGTGCGCCGCAGTAAAACGGTGGAAGTGGAAGGCTGTGAAGGGAAATTCGAACCGGTTGAACTGATTCGTCTGGGCCTGCACTGAGTGGGAGTAAGAATGCCGCCAGCGCGGCATTCTTCGTTTTATCCGGGGTTAAAGCGCTGCGGCGTACTGCGCCACCGTCGCTTTCGCGCCCTTTTCCAGCAGCGTCAAATAGGCTTTTTGCACTTCAGTTACAAAGCGCGCCTCTTTCGGCAGTTCATTACCGAAAATCGCCTCGATCCCCAGCAGTGCCTGCACACGCCCTTCGCCTTCTGCGCTGGTGTTAACCGCGTGTTGAATCACCGCCAGCAGCGGATCGCATACCTCGATCGCCTGCCCCTGTTCGTCCACGCCGCCGACATAGCGCATCCATCCGGCAATACCCAGCGCCAGCAGAGAGAAGTGACTTTGATGGGCTAAATGCCAGCGCACAGAATCCAGCATACGCTGCGGCAGCTTCTGGCTCCCGTCCATGGCGATTTGCCAGGTACGGTGGCGCAACGCCGGGTTGCTGTAGCGCGCAATCAGCAGATCGGCATAATGCGCCAAATCCACGCCCTGCACTTTCAGCGTCGGGGCTTGTTCTTTCAGCATTAAGCCGTGGGCGGCACGACGATAATTATCATCCTCCATGCACTCGTTAATATGCTGATAACCAGCCAGATAGCCGAGATACGCCAGGAAGGAGTGACTGCCGTTGAGCATCCGCAGTTTCATCTCTTCAAACGGCACCACATCCGCTACCAGCTCCGCGCCCGCTTTTTCCCACGCCGGACGACCGGCGACAAAGTTATCTTCTATCACCCACTGGCGGAACGGTTCGCAGGCGACACCCGCCGGATCGCGAACGCCGGTCAGCTGTTCAATTTTATCCAGCGTGTCCGCCGTTACCGCCGGAACAATGCGGTCCACCATAGTTGACGGGAAGGTCACGTTGGCCTCGATCCACGCGCCCAGTTGCGCATCGACCGCCCGTGCATAAGCGCAGACCACATTGCGCGTGACATGGCCGTTTTCCGGCATATTGTCACAGGACATCACGCTGAACGGCGCTAAACCTGCCGCTTTACGACGCGCCAGCGCTTCAACGATCACGCCTGCCGCCGATTTCGGCTGCTGCGGATTTTGCAGGTCGCCGACAATTAACGGATGCTCGAGCATCAGTTGGCCCGTCGCCGGTGAGTGGCAATAGCCTTTTTCGGTAATGGTCAGCGAAACAATCGCCACCTGCGGTTCACACATGGCGGCCAGCACCGTTTCCAGACCATCTACCTGCGCATGCAACGCGCGGCGGGCCACGCCAACTACGCGCGCGGTCCATGCGTCGGCGGACATTTCCGCCACCGTGTACAGGTTATCCTGCTGCTTGAGATCGGCAATTTGTTGTTCACCGCCAATCAGATTGACCTCGCAATAACCCCAGTCACTATGATGATCGGCCGCGAGAATATCGGCATACACCGACTGATGGGCGCGATGGAAGGCACCAAAACCGAGGTGCACAATGCGCACCGCAAGCTGACTGCGGTCGTAAGTGGGTAACGTGGCTTTCGCCGTTAACAACCTGTTTTCCATGGTGGGACTCTTCTTATTAAGTGAAACAGTGGTTCAATAGATTACGGGCTGTCGCAAACCAGACTATGATTTGCGACAGTATTTGCTGACTACACCAACTAGAATGGTAACCAAATATGTCGAATAACTGTGACTTCAACGGGTATTTATGCGTCCCATCCAGGCCCGTCTGGTGAGGCTAAGGCGTCTGATGGGAGGCCAGCGGTTGGCGGTTAACCTGCGTTTCTGCGGCATCTTCAAGAATATTCAGATCGCGGTCGCGCACTTCCGGCATCAGCAGCGCCGAGATCAGGCCAATCACTGAATAGGCAATCAGCATGGCGACGATAGGCCACCAGGATCCGGTCATATTACAGAAGATCCCCGCCAGCACCGGGCCGAAACCTACCGCCACCAGCCCACCCGTCTCTTTTGAGATAGCCATGCGCGTAAAGCGGTTTCGTGAACCAAACATCTCCGCCATAGTGATATTTTCCAGCGCGAACAGCCCCAGTACGGCCACGTTATGAATCACGATAATCGACAGCATGATAACGCCGGGGCTGTAACTCTTATCGACGATTACCGCTATCATGGGATACGCGATGATCATCGACGAAATACACAGGCAGATATAGGGCAAACGGCGACCCACCTTGTCTGACAGCCACCCCAGCAGCGGAATGGTAATAAAACCAATAATCGAACTTATCATCAGTGCATCGGTGGGAATGCGTTTTTCAAACAGCAGCGTCTGCACCAGATACCCGGCAAGAAAGGTCTGAATCAAACCGGAATTTCCCGCCTGGCCAAACCGCAGCCCGGTCGCCAGCCAGAAGGATTTACTGCGAAACATCGCGCCGAGGCCCGTTTCATTTCCGTTCGTCGCCGGCGGTTGCGCACCTTCATGAACCTGCTCGAACACCGGACTCTCTTTCAGATTCATACGCAGCCAGATGGCGAACAACATTACGACCACGCTTGCGATAAACGGTACGCGCCAGCCCCAGTCCAGCAGCGCTTCACGATCGAGAGCGAAGAACATCACCGCCCAGATTGCGGTGGCGCTAAGGGTGCCGCAGTTGGTGCCCATCGCCACCAGCGAAGAGATAATGCCGCGCTTGCCTTTAGGCGCATACTCCGCGAGCATGGTGCCGGCACCGGATATTTCCGCACCGGCCCCCAGCCCCTGAATAATACGTAGCGTCACCAGTAGCACCGGCGCGAAAATACCAATTTGCGCGTAGGTCGGTAAGAAACCGATGAGCGTCGTACAGATGCCCATCATAGTAATGGTGATAAACAGGACTTTTTTACGCCCCAGACGGTCGCCCATTTTACCAAAGAAAAACGCGCCGATAATGCGCGCTACGTAGCCTGCGCCGTAGGTGCCCATGGCGAGGATCAGCGCCATCGCAGCGGATTGTTCCGGGAAGAAAATCTCATGGAACACCAGCGCCGCGCCGAGTGAGTAAAGCTGAAAATCCATAAATTCCAGAGCCGTACCCAGCCAGCCGGATACCGCCGCTTTAACCAGATCCGAGGTCGTTCTTTCTGCTTTTACTTGCGTCATAATGGCTATCTCGAAAAAAGAAGTATGCGTACCGCTTAACCGCATTTTTCGTGGTAGTTAATTGAATGTTAATAAGACCTTACAGCACTGCCGCTGATCTTTTTCAAACAGTTCAATCGCATCGGTGACATGTTGATAATCAAATTGATGTGTCACAAGTAGGGCTGGGCTAATCAGCCCGCGCGCCAGCCAGTCGATCACCTGCGGGAATTTCCCGGCATTGAGCCGCGAGGAGAAAATCGATAGCTCTTTGCCGGTGATCCCCTGCTGGATTATCTGGCTGGGTTCGCTGGAAAAGCCCATTATCACAATGCGCGCCGCCGGTGACGCCAGCGCAATGGCTTCCTGTAAGATTGCCGGATGACATGCCGCATCGACGATCAACGTTGGTTTTACCCCCTTTCCTGCCAGCGTCTCCTGTAACGGGCGCTGGCTATTGTTAATTACCCAATCCGCACCGCTGCGCTCGGCCATCGCCAGCCGCTCATCAATGCGGTCGGCAACAATCACCTGCTTAACGCCGTACACCCCTTTCAGCGCCTGTAAAGTGGTTAGTCCCATCGGACCGGCACCATAGATCAGCGCAATATCATGCGCCTGCGGGCTAACCTGGCCGGTAACATTCGCCGCAATGGTAAAAGGCTCGATCATTACCGCATCTTTATCGGCAATCGAGTCTGGGACAGGCCAGGCGTTAGCCGCCGGAACCGTGGCATATTCACTAAAGCCGCCGTCACGATGCACGCCCAGCACCACCAGTTCGGTACAGACATTCGGTTTGCCAATCGAACAGGGATAGCAATGTCCGCAGCTGATGACCGGATCGACAACCACACGCTCACCCAGCCGGGCGGTTGAAACACCGTCGCCCAGGGCATCAATGACCCCGAAGAATTCATGACCAATCACGCGTGGATAGCGGGCAAACGGGTTATGCCCGCGGTAGATATGGCTGTCGGAACCGCAGATCCCGGCAAGGGAGACTTTGACGCGCACTTCCCCGGCGGCAGGTTGCGGCACCGGGCGCTCGGCGAGGGTTAGCTGATTGGGCTGTTCTATCACCACACTTTTCATTTCGCGTTTCTCCGTTACCAGTTCCATAAGGTGCCATCTTCCAGCCGGGCGACGGGCAGACAGGCGGGATCGTAGGGGTATTTCGCCGCCCGCTTTTCATCAAACTCAATGCCCAGACCAGGTTTGTCGCCCGGGTGCATATAGCCGTTATCAAAGCGCCAGCTATGGGGGAAAACCTCCAGCATTTGCTCTGAATAACCCATATATTCCTGCACGCCGAAATTGGGCACCCATAGATCGAAATGCAGCGCGGCGGCATGACAAATCGGCGACAAATCGGACGGACCGTGAGAGCCGGTGCGTACCTGGTAGAGCGAGGCAAAATCAGCGATGCGGCGCATGCCGCTAATACCGCCTGCGTGGGTGATTGTTGTGCGGATATAGTCGATCAGCTGTTCTTCGATCAGTTGTTTGCAATCCCAGATACTGTTAAATACCTCGCCGACGGCGATCGGCGTAACGGTATGCTGGCGAATCAGACGGAAGCAGGCCTGGTTTTCCGCAACGGTGGGATCTTCCATCCAGAACAGACGATAAGGTTCAATACTCTTGCCAAAGCGCGCCGCTTCGATTGGTGTCAGCCGGTGGTGCATATCGTGCAGCAGATGTTCGTTAAAGCCGAATTTGCTGCGCACGGCCTCAAACAGTTTGGGGGTGAAATCGAGATATTTTTCCGTCGACCAGAGCTGCTCTTCCGGCCACTGCCCTTTTGTCGCCGGTTCGTAAGCAAGCCCCTTACCTTTCGCCATCCCGTAGGTGGTTTCCATGCCCGGCACGCCGCACTGCACGCGAATCGCTTTAAAGCCCATCTCTTTATGCCGGGCATAATCTTCCAGCACGTCGTCAATGGTCTGGCCGGTGGTGTGGCAATAGACCATCACGCCATCGCGCGATGCGCCGCCCAGCAGCTGGTAAAGCGGCATATTGGCGGCTTTGGCTTTGATATCCCACAGCGCCGTATCGATGGCGGAGATGGCCGACATCGTCACCGGTCCCCGCCGCCAGTAAGCCCCTTTGTAGAAAAATTGCCAGATATCTTCAATGCGGTGCGCATCGCGACCTATCAGCTGCGGGCAGAGATGATCTTTTAAATACGAAGCAACAGAGAGTTCGCGGCCGTTAAGCGTGGCATCACCCAGCCCGATAAGCCCGTCGTCGGTGGTGATTTTTAATGTGACAAAATTGCGACCCGGACAGGTGACATAAACGTCAGCTCCAACAATTTTCATCGTTTTGTTCCTTGCAACGGTTGACGTGATGGCTGATATTTATCCATCTGAACTACTACCATACAAGTATAACTAGCGAAAAAACCGTATTCGATCACAAAAAATTAACGCTTAACTTAGGCACGTCCCCATCCGGCAACGATTATCATCATGCCGCAAAGGGCAATCGCCGCGCCCATCCAGTCGTAAAAGCTGAGCTTGACGCCATCAACCACCCGTAACCAGATTAACGCGGTACAGACATAAACGCCGCCGTAAGCAGCATACACGCGACCGCTCGCCGCCGGATGCAGCGTTAATAACCAGACGAATAGCATCAGAGCCAGCCCTGCAGGCAGCAGCAACAGCGGCGTCGCACCGCGTTTGAGCCATAACCATGGTAAATAACAGCCGAGGATTTCACACAGCGCGGTGGCAAAGAACAGAAGAGTTGTTTTCAACATCAGGCGCAATTTTATTCGCATTAGGTTGAACTATGATAACTGATTATCAGACTAACCTGGGTAGAGACCCGCTACCCAGGCTTTGAGAGTTCGCATAGAATAGGTTTTATGTGCACCTCTTTGTTACTCGATTAAAGGATATTGTAATGACTAACACACTTGGCAAACGTCTGTGCCTCACCGCGATGCTGGCGTTGGGTGCCATCGTGTATACCACTACCGCACTGGCCGAAACCAACCGTCTGATCATTGAATCTGGCGATAATGCCCGTAGCCGCCAGGCCGCAACGATGGAAAAAGAGCAGTGGGATGACACCCGCTCCCTGCGCAAAAAAATCAACAGGCGCGAAGAAACCGAGTGGGATAAAGCCGACGCCGCTTTTGATACCAAAGACAAATGCCTGCAAAGCAGCAATGTCAACGCGTACTGGGAACCCAACACCCTGCGCTGTCTCGATCGCCGCACCGGTCAGAACATTCATTAATAGCCCGGGGCGCGAACAGCGCCCATGGCCCTTTCAGGTTACAAGGATTTTTCATGAGTGACGCTTATTCCGTCCGCCTGCGCCCTCTTGAGCGTGAGGATCTGCGCTTCGTTCACCAACTCGATAACAACGCCAGCGTCATGCGCTACTGGTTTGAAGAGCCTTACGAGGCCTTTGTTGAACTTTCCGATCTCTATGACAAGCATATTCACGATCAGAGCGAGCGCCGGTTTGTGGTGGAGTGCGACGGTGAAAAAGCCGGTCTGGTCGAGCTGGTTGAAATCAACCATGTGCACCGGCGGGCAGAGTTTCAAATTATTATTTCGCCGGATTTTCAGGGCAAAGGGCTGGCGTCAAGAGCGGCTAAGCTGGCGATGGATTACGGCTTTACGGTATTGAATCTCTATAAGCTCTATTTGATTGTCGATAAAGAGAACGAAAAGGCGATTCATATCTATCGCAAGCTGGGATTCCAGGTTGAAGGCGAACTGATCCACGAGTTCTTTATTAACGGCGAGTACCGCAACACCATTCGCATGTGTATTTTCCAGCAGCAATATCTGGAGACCCACAAAACCGGCGGCCCGACGCTGCTAAAACCCACCGCGCAGTAACGCGCGGCGGTCGGCGGTATCAATAATAGGCGATGGTATTTTTGATGTTGTATTGATGGGTGACCTGCGGTGAGACGCTTTCATCCACAATCACCAGGTTACAACTCAGCGGATTATCGTGGCTGTCATATTCACAGGTCTGCTTCACTTTCCCCAGCGGCTTATCATTCAGCGTACTCACGGCGGTGTAATCAAGCTTTTTACGCTTATTTTGCGAAGGGGTAGACGATACCGTCAGCCGGGCATCTTTTGAGGCCGTGGTTTTTCCGAGGGGATAACCTTCACTGTCGTAGCGGTAGTTAACCTCTATCTCTTTACCCGTGGCGCGCACGATAAAGCCGTTATCGTCGGTATCCCAGCTCACGCCCGCTGAGGGAAACTCCGCCAACTGGCATTTTCCCTGTAAACGCAGGCGCTTCTCTTTCGATTCGGCATCGAGATAGTAATTCGCCTCCAGCACCAGCGACACGCCGGTATTGTTCTCCAGGTCGTGCAGCTCCAGCGTATCGAAACAGCCCTCTTTCGACATCGTGCCGGTCACGCGTTTGGTGACTTCGCCTTTCTCGTTAAGCAACGTCTGGCTGAAATCTTTTACCGGACCACGCAGGGGATCGAAATCGAATTCATTCGAGAAACTTGCCATTTCTGGCGTGTAGGAAACCGGTCCTTCGGGCTTATCACACCCGGCAAGTGCCAGCGCCAGGGAGATAAGTAATAGCTGCTTTTTCAATCAGTTCACCACATTATACTTTTGTAATGAGCTTATATTAGCAAAACCTCTGTTACCTATGGCAATCACTTATTGCGCATAACGATGGCCTGGCCAAAAACAGCGCCCACACAGAACCCCTTTCGCCTGTACTCGTGAGCCTGTAAATCAACGAAACGCAGGCTGGGCCATTACCAGACGTAATTCGGAATAAAAGTAGCCATTGCGGCGAATGTCTTACGCGGTGCATCCGTCTTATAAATGCAGTCTTAAAAAATGCGTTATCATGCTTATTCACATTTTTCAGAGATTTACCTTGCGCGGGCGTCACAAATGCTAAGCTTAGAGCAGACAAAACAGAAGGAGATGAGAATGCATTATTCACGTTGGCTTTGTGCGTTACTGCTGGCGGGTTCCGTGCCGGCATTTGCCGCACCGGATTCGTGCGAACGCGTAAAAACGGATATTCAGCAGCGCATTATCAACAATGGCGTGCCGGAATCGGGATTTACCCTCACCATTGTTCCTAACGATCAGGCCGACCAGCCAGGCTCGCAGGTGGTCGGTCATTGCGTCAATGACAGCTATAAAATTCTCTACAGCCGCAACGGCGGCGCAGCCCAGCAGAGCGAACAAGGGACTAATCCGCAATAAGTATAATCCCCCTGAATTTCAGGGGGATTACCCTCATATTGATCGTGCTTAAGTTTCTCCTACCCCGTTGTGATTACCATTAGCACTTCATTAGCCCGCTTTTAATTACCCGGGCAATATATTTATCCTAAATATAATGGAGTGAGCGATGTCCAATTCGGAACACCAGGGAGGGATCAGCCGACGAACGTTGGTGAAATCCACCGCATTAGGATCTCTAGCGTTGGCTGCCGGCAGTTTCTCCCTGCCCTTTGGCCTACGCAGCGCGGCAGCGGCGGTACAGCAAGCGATGCAACCCGCAGCGGATAAAGTGGTATGGGGAGCCTGTTCGGTAAACTGCGGCAGCCGCTGCGCCCTGCGTTTACATGTGCGTGATAACGAAGTCTATTGGGTGGAAACCGATAATACCGGTGACGACATCTACGGTAACCACCAGGTGCGAGCCTGCCTGCGCGGACGCTCTATTCGCCGACGCATTAACCATCCGGATCGTCTGAACTACCCGATGAAACGCGTGGGTAAACGCGGCGAAGGGAAATTTGAGCGCATCAGTTGGGACGAAGCGCTGGATACGATTGCCACCAGCCTGAAGAATGTGGTGCAGAAGTACGGCAACGAAGCGGTGTATATCAACTACTCTTCCGGCATCGTCGGCGGCAACATTACCCGTTCATCCCCTTCGGCTTCCGTTATTGCTCGTCTAATGGCGATGTACGGCGGATTTCTTAACCAGTACGGTACGTACAGCACGGCACAAATCTCCTGTGCGATGCCTTACACCTACGGTTCTAACGATGGCAATAGCACCTCGGATATTGAAAACAGCAAACTGGTGGTGATGTTCGGTAATAACCCGGCGGAAACCCGCATGAGCGGCGGCGGCATTACCTGGTATCTGGAACAGGCGCGAGAACGCTCAAATGCGCGCATGATCGTTATCGATCCGCGCTATACGGACACCGCTGCCGGGCGTGAAGATGAATGGGTGCCGATTCGCCCGGGCACCGACGCCGCACTGGTGGCCGGTATGGCCTGGGTGTTGATTACTGAAAACCTCGTCGATCAGCCCTTCCTTGATAAATATTGCGTGGGCTTCGACGAAAAAACCCTGCCCGCCGATGCGCCCGCTAACGGCCATTACAAAGCGTGGATCCTCGGCCAGGGTGACGACGGTATTGCCAAAACGCCACAATGGGCCTCGCATATCACCGGTATTCCCGCCGATAAGATCATTAAGCTGGCGCGAGAAATCGGCAGCGCCAAACCGGCTTATATCTGCCAGGGCTGGGGACCCCAGCGCCAGGCCAATGGCGAGCTGACGTCGCGCGCCATTGCCATGTTGCCGATCCTGACGGGCAATGTTGGTATTAACGGTGGCAACAGCGGTGCGCGCGAATCGACGTATACGATCACCATCGAACGGATGCCGATGCCTGAAAACCCGGTGAAAACCGCGATCTCCTGCTTTAGCTGGACCGATGCGATTGCCCGCGGCCCGGAGATGACCGCTAAACGCGACGGCGTGCGCGGCAAAGATAAGCTGGATGTGCCGATTAAATTTATCTGGAACTACGCCGGTAACACCCTGACCAACCAGCACGGCGATATCAACCGCACCCATGACATTCTGCAAGATGAGAGCAAGTGCGAAACCATCGTGGTGATTGAGAACTTTATGACCTCCTCGGCGATGTATGCCGACATTCTGCTGCCGGACCTGATGACCGTAGAACAGGAAGATATTATTCCCAACGATTACGCCGGGAATATGGGCTATCTGATTTTCCTCCAGCCCGTTACGGAGCCGAAGTTCGAACGCAAACCGATCTACTGGATAACCAGCGAAATCGCCCGTCGTCTGGGGCCGGATATCTACCAGAAATTTACCGAAGGCCGCACCCAGCAGCAGTGGTTGCAGTATCTCTACGCAAAAATGGTCGCTAAAGATCCGCAGCTGCCCTCCTATGACGAACTGAAAGCGATGGGCATTTATAAGCGCAAAGATCCTAACGGTCATTTTGTCGCCTATAAAAAATTCCGCGACGATCCCGTCGCTAACCCGCTGAAAACCCCTTCCGGCAAAATCGAAATTTACTCCAGTAAGCTGGCGGAAATTGCCAATAGCTGGGAGCTGGATAAGGACGAAGTGATAAGCCCTCTGCCGATTTACGCCTCGACGTTTGAAGGCTGGGACGATCCGGCGCGGGAACACTACCCGCTACAGCTGTTCGGTTTTCACTATAAAGCCCGTACCCACTCCAGCTACGGCAATATTGATGTGCTGCAAGCCTCTTGCCGCCAGGAAGTGTGGATCAACCCGATTGACGCCGAGCGGCGCGGCATCAAACAGGGCGATATGGTGCGCGTCTTTAACGCCCGCGGCGAGGTGCGCATCGCGGCAAAAGTGACGCCGCGCATTATGCCGGGGGTCAGCGCTATGGGCCAGGGCGCCTGGCATCAGGCCAACATGGCGGGCGATCGCGTCGACCACGGTGGCTGCATGAACACGCTGACCACCCACCGGCCTTCACCGCTGGCGAAGGGCAATCCGCAGCACACCAATCTGGTCGACATTGAAAAGGTTTAAGGAGTAGCCGATGACTACCCAGTATGGATTTTTTATTGATTCCGCACGCTGCACCGGGTGTAAAACCTGCGAGTTGGCCTGTAAAGATTACAAAGATTTAACCCCCGACGTCAGCTTTCGCCGCGTCTATGAATATGCCGGCGGCAGCTGGCAAGAAGATAACGGCGTCTGGCAGCAAAACGTCTTCGCTTATTATCTCTCGCTCTCCTGCAATCACTGTGAAGATCCGGCGTGCACCAAAGTCTGTCCGAGCGGAGCGATGCACAAACGCGAGGATGGATTTGTGGTGGTGAATGAAGAGGTCTGCATCGGCTGTCGCTATTGCCATATGGCCTGCCCGTACGGCGCGCCGCAATATAACGCGGCAAAAGGCCATATGACCAAATGCGACGGCTGCCACGATCGTGTGGCCGACGGCAAAAAACCTATTTGCGTCGAGTCCTGCCCGCTACGCGCGTTGGATTTCGGCCCGATTGAGGAGTTGCGTAAGCGCCACGGCACGCTCTCGGCTATCGCCCCGCTGCCCGCATCGCACTTTACGAAGCCGAACATTGTCATCAAACCCAACGCCAATAGCCGCCCGACCGGGGATACCACCGGCTATCTGGCAAATCCGCAGGAGATATGAAATGGGAAATGGATGGCATGAATGGCCGCTGGTTCTCTTTACGGTGCTCGGCCAGTGCGTGGCGGGCGGATTGATTGTCAGCGGCGTCGTCTGGATGAACATCAAAGACGACAGAATCGGCCAGCTGCGCATTGTCCGCAGCCAGTTTTTCCTCTGGCTGTTAATGGGTTTGGGTTTTATCGCCTCGATGATGCACCTTGGCTCGCCGCTGCGCGCGTTCAACTCCCTGAACCGTATTGGCGCGTCGGCACTGAGTAATGAAATCGCCGCCGGTTCGCTCTTTTTCGCCGTCGGCGGCTTCTGGTGGCTGTTGGCCTGGCTTGGCAAGCTCCCCAGCGGGATTGCGCGCCTCTGGCTGCTGGTCAGCATGGTGTTTGGGGTGTTGTTTGTCTGGGCGATGACGCGGGTCTACCAGATAGACACCGTGCCGACCTGGCATAATGGTTACACCACCGCCGCCTTCTTTTTGACCATGCTAATGGGTGGACCGTTGCTGGCGGCGCTGCTGTTGCGCGTGGCGGGAGTGCGTTTTCACGCTTCGCGTTTCGCCGCCGTTAGCGTCGTTGCGCTGGTAGCAAGCATTGCCGTTGTAATGTTGCAGAGTATACAGCTCGGCACAATCCACAGCTCACTACAGCAGGCGGTGGCGCTGGTGCCGGATTACCCTCAGCTTCAGGTGGTGCGTCTGCTGCTGCTGGCCCTTGGGCTTGGCTGCTGGATCTGCCCGCTGGTGATGCGTCGCCAGCCGAAAATCAGCAGCCTGTTGGTCGGGTTCCTGCTGGTGGCGGCAGGTGAACTGATCGGCCGCGGTCTGTTTTACGGTTTGCATATGACCGTAGGCCTGGCCGTTGCGGGTTAATTACCGTGCGCGGGGTAACCCGCGCTGTTCGGAGAGTGTATGAGCGAGGCAACCCGCGAGACCTTTATTTTTACCGCCCGCGTATTGGGCGCCCTGTTTTACTATCCCCCGGATAGCGAACCTTGCGCACCACTGATTACCGCGCTGCGCAGCGGCGAGTGGCAGGATCAGTGGACCTTACCGGCAGAAGCACTGCTGGCGCTGGCGCAGGAGTTTGCGAAACCCTGCGATGAACCGCTGACGGAGGGCTGGCAACGGCTGCTCATTGGCCCTCATGCGCTGCCTGCGCCACCCTGGGGTTCCGTCTGGCTGGATAAGGAGAGCGTGGTATTCGGCGACTCGACGCTGGCCCTGCGCCAGTGGATGCGTGAAAACGACATCGCCTTTCTCAGCGGGCAAAATGAACCGGAAGATCACTTCGGCGCACTGCTGCTGCTGGCCGCATGGCTGGCCGAGCACGGCAATCATGCCGCCTGCGAGCAGCTGCTGGCCTGGCATCTGCTGCCGTGGAGCAACCGGTTTTTAGATGAATTTTGTCACCATGCGCAGCACCCTTTTTTCACCGCGCTCGGGCAGCTTGCACGGCTTACCCTGGCGCAGTGGCAGGCATCGCTGCTTATCCCGGTAGCGCAAAAAACGCTGTATCGCTAACGCTGATCTGCGGAACGTGGCATCACGTTCCGCTCTTTTCCCTGCGTTGACTTTCATTTCGCGCCTATTCCCGCACCGTGAATAACCGTCTTTCACTGCCAAAAGTGACAACGTCACATGATTTCGGCACCTTTAAGTCTTTAAACTATCGTCAGTACCGCAGGCTACATCCTCTGTTGCAATGCAGTACAGAGTGAATGGCACAGACTAACGTTGCGGGTTATTTACGCTTAGGGAATATGCGCCAGGTGCGCACCAGGTAAACGGGGATTAATGCAGAATCCCCCTCCTCGCGAGGGGGATTTTTCAGGCCAGCACGCGGTCGGCCACTAACATGCCGGTCGCCATTTGCAGATTGATATAGGGTGCTAAATTACGCTGTTCCGCACGCGGCAGATAGGGCAATTCACCCACCAGCGGCGCGGGCAGTTTTTTGCTCAAAACATTGATGATTTCGGCATAATGCGCAAGACCAGGATTGATGCGGTTCGCCACCCAGCCAATCAGCGGCAACCCGTCGCTGGCGATAGCCTGCGCCGTCAGCAATGCATGGTTAAGACAGCCTTCCTGAATGCCGACCACCATCACCACCGCCATCTGCTCCTGCACTACCCATTCCGATAGCGGGCGTAAATCATTCATCAAGCTGCGCCAGCCGCCGGTGCCTTCAACCACCACATGATCGACGCGGTTGCACAGATCGGCAAGCCCGTTCGATAAGAGGGTGTAATTAATCGGGCAGCTGTGCGCTACGCTACTCTCTTCTTCGCTCAGGGCGATGGGATTGACTGCGTGGTAAGGAAGCTCAAGGGTCGAAACGCTTTGCAACACCAGCGCATCTTTATTACGCAGCCCTTCCGGCGTCTCTATGCTGCCTTTAGCCACAGGTTTGTAGCCCGCTACCGTTTTACCGCTGGCAGCCAGCGCCTGGAGTAGCGCGCGGGACGCCACTGTCTTACCGACAGAAGTGTCTGTACCCGTTACAAAGAAACGCTTAAGCATCACTTAACCCACCATTTATCAGCGAAAATATAAACCAACAAAATAATTCAGAGGGGAAAGTCTAAGATAAGTGCCTGAGGACCAGCTTGAGGTAGCGCAATTTTTATGACAACAACGAAAAAATGTTACCCCTGCAACAAACGAATTAGCAACGATCCGTTATACATCGCGTCTTTTACCAGCGCCGCACCGGCCATAGTGCCCTGATTGGTAAACTGCGTGCTCTCGACGCTGATATGACGGCTGTAGGCCGGTAGCGCCTGCTGGCGAATACAGTCGGCAATAGCCGGAAAGAGAACGTCCGCCGCTTTACTGAGGGGCGAACCAATTAATATTTTTTGCGGGTTGAACAAATTCACCATAATGGCGAGGATACGACCAATATTCGCCCCAACCCCGCTGATAATGTCTTTTGCCAGGAGATCCCCCTGCTGCGCCGCCTGGCACAGCCACTCCACCGTTAGCGGCTTCTGGTGCAGCATTGAGCTCATCGACTGGCTCATACGCAACTGCGCAAGCTCAAGTACGCTTTCCACGCTGGCGATGGTTTCCAGGCAACCGTGGTTACCGCAATAACAGCGCTTGCCGTAGGGATCGACCTGAGTATGGCCAATCTCAACCAGGCTGCTGCTGCCCGCATGCAGTAAACGGCCATCGGTAATCACCCCTGCGCCTACGTTATGATCGATAACCACCTGTATAACGTCTCTCGCCCCACGCGACGCGCCAAACAGCGCTTCTGCCATGGTCCATGCGCTGATATCGTGCTGGACATATACCGGCACGCCGGTGTGCTTCTCCAGCGCTTCCCCCAGCGGCATATCTTTTACATCGTCAAAAAAAGGCATCCGGTGAACGATACCGTTCTCGGTATCAATAATGCCCGGCAGGGTTATCGCAATGGCGGTCAGGCGTTCCAGCCGGTGCTGATGCTGGGTAAAAAAGCGGTCAATATGCAGGATAATACGTTGTAAAAGCGGCAGTTCATCCGTCAGTGAGAGTTCCAGCCTATCTTCAACCACCAGCTTGCTGCTCAGGTCGCGCAAGGAGAGAAAAATCTCCCCCCGGCTGATGCGCAGGGAAAGGTAGTGCCAGGCTTCGGTCTCAACCACCAGCCCGACCGCCGGACGCCCGCGGCTGCCGGGTTCCTGGATTTCCGTCTCCTGCACCAGATGGGCTTCGAGCATTTCGCGGACAATTTTGGTAATACTGGCCGGGGCGAGCTGCGCCAGACGCGAAAGATCGATGCGCGACACCGGGCCAAGCTGATCAATCAGGCGGTACACCGCCCCCGCGTTGGTCTGCTTTATTTGATCAATATGCCCAGGCTGACTATCAGCAACCACCTCTCACTCCCTTATTTTCACGCTTCGAAATAAACGTTCGGCTATGGTGAAACACTTCACCGGTCGCCGTCAAATATTTACCTCGGCTTGTGATTTACAGCACGTTTTGCAAGGACTTATGTGCAAAATTTATCCGCTGGCAGCGGCGAGGAGCTGTTGTTTAAAGCGCGCGGCGGCGCTTCCCTGTTCCTGGTGCTTTGACCAGACCAGCCACATTTCCGAAACCGCATCCGCTTCAATAATGGGTATCCAGTGCATTTCCGTCAGCCGCACACGGCGAAAAGAGGCGGGTAAAATCGACACGCCTAACCCGGCAGCCACCAGACCAATTATGGTCATCGCTTCACCCACTTCCTGCGCAATGGTCGGCGTTAGCTGATAACGGCGCATCAGCCCGAGGATGTCGTCATACAGCCCGGTGCCGACATGGGGATCAAAAAAGACGAACGGCTCGCGGGCCAGTTCCACCAGCGATACCGCCGGGCGCGCCGCCAGCGGATGATCTTTATGGATCATCGCCAGCAATGGTTCGCGCAGAATAACTTCCCAGCCCAGCGTCTCCGGCAGCAGTGTATTACGCATCAACCCCAAATCCAGCAGGCCTTCATTGAGGGGCGAGATCTGTTCGCGGGTGTTGATTTCACGGGTCTGGATATGCACGTCGGGATAGCACTGGCGAAACGAAGAGAGCGTGTCGGAGACGGCTTTGATAAACGGTGCTGAGGAGGTAAAACCGATCCGAAGCTCACCGGTTTCGCCCTGATGCAAACGCGCGGCGCGGGCCGCCGCCTCGTCCACCTGGCTTAAGATTTGTCGGCTATCGGCTAAAAACTGCCGCCCGGCCGGGGTCAGCGACACGCTACGGTTGGTGCGGGCAAGCAACCTCGCGCCAACCTGCTGCTCAAGGATCTGAATTTGCTGGCTTAACGGCGGCTGCGAGATATTCAGCCGCGCGGCGGCATGGCCAAAATGCAGCTCCTCGGCGACGGCAATAAAATAGCGGAGATGGCGCAGTTCGATATTCATATGTAATAAGTATTATTTGAGATTATTAATATATTAGACAGAATATTTCACCTTTCATACTCTTAGCGAAGTGGTAAGCCCGTCCCAAGAAGTGCGGGTATGAAACGTAAGGATCTCCAGTGAGTCGTACAACAACCGTTGACACCGAACCGGCAAGCGTCGTCAACGAAAAACCTGTCTCTGTGCCGGGACATTTTATCAAACGTGGTACCCCCCAGTTTATGCGCGTGACGCTGGCGCTCTTTTCCGCCGGGCTGGCAACTTTTGCCCTGCTCTACTGCGTGCAGCCCATTTTGCCGGTACTGTCACATGAGTTTGGCGTCTCGCCGGCGAGCAGCAGTATTTCCCTCTCGGTGTCCACCGCCATGCTGGCGATTGGTTTGCTGTTTACCGGCCCGCTTTCGGATGCCATCGGGCGAAAAAAGGTGATGGTGACCGCCCTGCTGCTCGCCTCGTGCTGCACCTTGTTATCGACGATGATGACCAGCTGGCACGGTATTCTGGTGATGCGCGCGCTGGTGGGGCTATCCCTGAGCGGTGTGGCTGCCGTCGGCATGACCTATTTAAGCGAAGAAATTCACCCAAGCTTTGTCGCCTTCTCGATGGGGCTGTACATCAGCGGCAATTCCATTGGCGGTATGAGCGGGCGTCTGCTGAGCGGCGTATTTACGGATTTTTTTAGCTGGCGTATCGCGCTGGCGGTGATTGGCTGCTTTGCGCTGGCCTCGGCGCTGATGTTCTGGCGCATCCTGCCGGAGTCCCGTCATTTTCGCCCCGCTTCTCTGCGGCCAAAAACGCTGGTGATTAATTTTCGCTTGCACTGGCGCGATCGGGGCCTGCCGCTGCTGTTCCTCGAAGGTTTTTTGCTGATGGGTTCGTTCGTTACCCTGTTTAACTATATCGGCTACCGGCTGATGCAAGCGCCGTGGATGTTAAGCCAGGCGGTGGTCGGCCTGCTTTCCGTCGCCTATTTAACCGGGACCTGGAGTTCGCCCAAAGCCGGGATGATGACCATTAAATATGGCCGCGGACCGGTAATGGTGGCGTCAACGACGCTAATGCTACTTGGGCTGTTATTAACCCTGAGCGCCACGCTGGTGCTGATTTTCGCCGGTATGCTGCTGTTCACCGCCGGCTTTTTCGCCGCCCACTCCGTCGCCAGCAGTTGGATTGGTCCGCGCGCACGACGCGCCAAAGGCCAGGCCTCGTCACTGTATCTGTTCAGTTATTATCTTGGCTCAAGCGTCGCGGGAACCTTGGGCGGTGTGTTCTGGCACAGCTATGGCTGGAATGGCGTAGGCAGCTTTATCGCCGTTATGCTGGTTATCGCTATTGTGGTGGGTAGCAGGCTGCACGCTCGCCTGCATTGATGTCGCGATACGCATAACCCTGCGCAAGCAGGGTTAGCGGTTTTACGCACTACTGTGTATATCAAAAGAGATGGATAATTGACGATGCGCCGATCATTTCCCGCACAGCATCAAGGGCCATCAGAGCAAAGATTAACCAGATAAATGGATTCATAATCTAACTCAATTACACGAGAGTATTGGTTATACAAATAGCGTAGCGCGGGTATGTTACAATCGTAAGATTGCTTAAATAACTACCTTTTTAAGTAGTTATGCGTACCACACATTAAAAACGGGGTTTTATGGACAAGCACAACTACCAACAACTCACCCGCACTTTCCTGCGCCTCTCCCGCTTTTCCCATCTCGCCGCCATCGCCGGCTGGGATATGTTTGCCATGATGCCGCCCGGCGGCAGCGCCGCGCGCGGAGAAGCGCTGGCGGAGTTAAGCGTTTTGCGCCACCAAATCCTCACGGATAAGCAGGTCGATGAGTGGATTGCCCGCGCGCAGCAAGAAGATCTGGACGATATCGAGCAGGCCAACCTGCGTGAAATTGAGCGCCACTACCGGCAAGCGGCCCTGCTGCCGGAATCGCTGGTTGAAGCCCTTTCGCTGGCAGGCAGCAAATGTGAACATGCCTGGCGCACCCAGCGTCCTGCGAACGACTGGACCGGTTTTTCCGCCAACCTGAAAGAGGTGGTTCGGCTAACGCGTGAAGAGGCCAAACTGCGCGCCGAGGCCCAGGGCTGTTCGCCCTACGATGCGCTGCTGGATAAATTCGAGCCGGATATGACCAGCGCCCGCCTCGATGAACTGTTTGGTGAGGTCAAATCCTGGCTGCCGGATCTGCTGAAACAGGCGGTGGCAAAGCAGGAACAACAGACGCTGATTGCGCCGCAGGGGCCGTTCCCGATTGCCGATCAGCGCGAGCTGGGTTTGCAGGCGATGAAAACCCTCGGCTTCGACTTTAACGGCGGGCGGCTGGATGTGAGTGCGCATCCCTTCTGCGGCGGCGTGCCGGAAGATGTCAGGATCACCACGCGTTACGATGAGAATGAGTTGCTGAGTGCGCTGTTTGGTGTGGTCCATGAAACCGGCCATGCGCGCTATGAGCAAAACCTGCCGCGCAGCTGGCCGGGGCAGCCAATTGCCTTTGCGCGTTCAACGGCGATTCACGAATCCCAAAGCCTGTTTTTTGAAATGCAGCTTGGCCGCAGCGAGGCGTTCCTGCGCCGCCTGCAACCGGCGATTATTGAACGTTTTGGTATGCAGCCCGCGTTTGAAGAGCACAACTTTATTGCCTGGAACCAGCGCGTAAAACCGGGCTATATCCGCGTTGACGCCGATGAAGTGAGCTATCCGGCACACGTTATCCTGCGCTATGAGATTGAACGTGCGCTGATCGACGGCGAGATTGACGTTGATGATATTCCCGCGTTGTGGAATGAAAAAATGCAGGCCTGGCTGGGGCTGTCTACCGAGGGCAATTACCGCAACGGCTGTATGCAGGATATTCACTGGACCGATGGCGGCTTTGGTTACTTCCCCTCTTATACCCTCGGCGCAATGTATGCCGCGCAGCTGTTCGCCGCCGCGCGTAACGCCCTGCCGGGGCTCGACGACGCCATCGCCGCCGGAGATTTTACCGCGCTGTTTGACTGGCTGCGGCAAAATATCTGGCAGCACGGCAGCCGTTTTAGCACCGCGCAGCTAATTGAAAACGCCACCGGTACGCCGTTAAACAGCGAATTTTTCCGCCAGCATCTTACCCGCCGTTACCTTTAAAACCCTGCGCCGGAACCCCGGTTTCGGCGCACTATCTCCCCCCTGTACATTCCGTTACACGCCGAAACCAATCACTCACGGAAGCGCTTCATTATCAGCGATATAGTTCTTTCACCGGCCCCGCAGTGGGGTTGAATGAAGAAACCAATTCGAGGATATCGGAATGAAAAAAGTATTAGCTCTGGTTGTTGCCGCTGCTATGGGTCTGTCTTCTGCTGCTTTCGCTGCTGACACCGCGACGTCTACTCAGGCTCCGGCTGCTGCTCCGATGGCAACTACCGCTGCTCCGGCTGACACCACTAAAGCTGCTCCGGCTAAAAAAGTGCATAAAAAACACAAAAAAGCCGCTGAACAGAAAGCGCAGGCTGCCAAAGTGAAAAAACATCACAAAAAAGCGGCTAAACCGGCTGCAGAACAGCAGGCTCAGGCTGCGAAAAAACATCACAAGAAACACGTTAAACACACAGCAACCCAGCCAGCCGCTCAACCGGCTGCCTAAGTAAACGTGTCTGATATTAGCGTTCGTATCAGAACGCTGTAATAAGCTGGCGCTGAACCCTTTGGGTGAAGCGCCTTTTTTCTCTGGAGGGCATATGATGCTGCGGCGTTATCGTTTTGAAGTCATTCTGGCGATGTTGATCATCTGCGCGCTGGTTGCCGTCCAGTTTTACCTTTACTGATGTAGCGCGCTGATTTTCCTCCCACTTTCCTCATGTCCCGTCTATATTTATCTGGGCTTACGTAAATAATCATAAATACCCACCAGAGTGTGATATGCGAATAACCGTTGTGCTGTTGCTGGGACCTCTGTTTTTATTTTCCGCCGTTGGGCAGGCTGACGATGGCGATGATGACGCAATAAGCGCCCGTGACGTGAAAACGCTTTTTTTTGGTCATGATGACCGGGTTCCTGTTGCCACACCGACCAAAGCGCCGTGGGATGCGATTGGCCAGCTGGAAACCGCCAGCGGTAATCTGTGCACCGCTACGCTCATCTCTCCGCACCTGGCGTTGACCGCCGGGCATTGCCTGTTAACGCCGCCGCGCGGCAAAGCGGACAAAGCCGTGGCGCTGCGATTTGTGTCGCAAAAGGGCGTCTGGCGTTATGAAATTCACGGTATTGAAGGCCGCGTCGATCCTTCTCTTGGCCGCCGCCTGAAAGCCGACGGCGATGGCTGGATTGTCCCGCCCGCCGCCGCGTCCTGGGATTTTGGGCTGATCGTTCTGCGCTATCCCCCTTCCGGTATCACGCCGCTGCCCCTGTTTGACGGCGATAAAGCGGCTCTCACCGCCGCGCTAAAAGCCGCCGACCGCCACGTCACCCAGGCGGGCTATCCGGAAGATCATCTCGATAATCTTTTCAGCCACCGGGACTGCATTGTGACAGGCTGGGCGCAAAACAGCGTCTTGTCGCACCAGTGCGATACGCTGCCCGGCGATAGCGGTTCGCCATTGATGCTGAAAACCGATGCCGGCTGGCAGCTGATTGCCGTGCAAAGCTCGGCTCCGGCGGCGAAAGATCGCTGGCGGGCAGACAATCGCGCCATTTCCGTCACCGGTTTTCGCGATAAGCTGGAAGCGCTGGCCCAGGCGCCAGAAGAGTAATTCAGGATTGCCGCGATAAACGTAGCTGCAAAATCTTGTCAAGAGCCATAGTTACCTGTAGCTGGTCGCAACCGGCCAGCCGCAGCCGTTTCATTTGCGTCTCGTTTTTCATACTTTCTGCCACCGCTGCGTCAGGCGAGCTTAATCAACGTCATACCGATAATCAGCAGCAGCAGGCCAAGCCAGCCTTTCGCATTAAGGCGCTGACCAAAGAGGATCCAACCGGCCGCGAGCGTAGCGACAATCCCAAAGCCGCCCCATAACGCGTAAGCCACAGCGAGATCGATCCCTTCTACCGCCTGCGATAAAGCGCTAAACGCCGCCAGTACCGCAAGCAGTGAGGCGAAGCCAAAACATTTGCGACGAAAGCCATCGGAGAACTTTAAAAAGATGTTAGCGACGATCTCCAGCACAATCGCCATCGCCAGCCACAGGCCATGAACCCACTCAAACTGCAACATGATGACGCTCCTGACGCCCCGCTTTGCGCGTCCCGGATTTGATAAGCACGATACCGACCACCAGCGTTGCCAGCCCCGCTGCTTTTAGCGGCGACAGCGGTTCGTCAAAAAGAAATACGCTAAACAACGTAATAATTAATATGCCCACGCCTTCCCATAATGCGTACGCTACGCCGAGAGCAATTTTTTTAATGGCGAAGGACAGAAATATATAAGAGAGTGAAATCATCACCAGCATTAAAATAAAACCGGTGTTGTCATCACTTATTGCTGCCCATTTCATCGACAGCGTGCCGGTTATTTCAGACACGATAGCGAGGGCTAATAGGATCCAGTAAATCATTTTTTTCTCCTGCTTGAGAACATACTTTTCGGCGACTTAACCACAAGGGATAAACCGGAAAAACAACGATGTCACTCTGGCGTAAACGCCAGCTCGGGCAGAGAGAGGACTACAGCGCGGTACGCCAGTATTGGTCATCTGCCAGCAGGCAGTAAGCGGAAAGGATGAGGGAAAAATCAGGTTTTGCGACGCTGAATGGAATGTCCATATAATTACAATTATCCGCGCATTGCTTCTCATCGGGGCGGATATAAATTGTCCTCAGTAGTTAAACACACTATATTTTTAACACATGTTCTATTTTATTTCAAAGTCTTTGCATTTCTTTACGGTTGTCACTTTATTTAAAGTTGGTTCCCGCAGCTTTTATTTTTATATTATTGCGGTTTCGCTATCACTATTTCCGCAATATATTAGCGCTTAAAATAGCGGGCTGATTGTGGTGTATCAACAGCGGCGGAAAGCGTTCGCCGCAATGATCCTACAGCGCTGGCGGTGCGTTCACCGCCAGGTCTGTTTAGTGTTGCGCAGGCTGATTTTTAGTGCTGGCGCGCGCCTGCGCCAGCAAATTCCATGAGGTGATAAACAGCGCGGCAATCATCGGCCCCAGCACAAAGCCGTTAATGCCAAAGAACTGTAGCCCACCGAGGGTGGTGAGCAAGATCAGGTAGTCCGGCATCCGGGTATCTTTGCCCACCAGCAGCGGACGCAGAATATTATCGGCCAGCCCCACTACAATAACAAAATAGAGCGTCAGCACCGTCGCGGTGACCAGCTGATCCGTGGAGTAGAGAAAGATAACCGCCGGGATCCAGACAATCGCCGTGCCCACCGCCGGGATAAGGGATAAAAAGGCCATTAAGGTCGCCCATAGCAGGCTGCCGTTAAAGCCGGCGAACCAGAAACCGATGCCGCCAAGCGCCCCCTGCACAATGGCCACCACCAGCGTCCCTTTTACCGTGGCACGCGCTACGCCAGCAAATTTCAGGAACAAACGACGTTTAATAGTCGCTGACAGCGGCATCACCTGGTAGATTTTACGCACCAGCATGGCGCCGTCTTTGAGCAAAAAGAACAACAGATAGGCCATCAAACAGAAATTGATGGCGATGCCCAGCGTCCCTTTGCCGATCAGTACCGCGCTGCCCGCCAGGTAGCGCCCCACGCTTAGCGCCGCGCCGGAGAGCTTCTCACGAATAGAGGCGACCGAATCGAAATCATTTTCATGCAGTGATTTTCTCGCCCACTCGGGCAGATGCGCGATGCCATTGCTCAACATCTGCGGCAAACCGGTGGCGTTATTTTGTAACCGCTGATAGAGGCTGTTGAGTTCGACGGCAATAGAAGAGAGCACCATCATTAAGGGAATAAACACGATGACACAGATCAGCAGCACGGTAATAAGCGACGCCACGCCGTTGCGCCCGCCGAGCAAATCTGTCAGGCGCATGCGTAGCGGGTAAAAAATGAGCGCCAGGATCACCGCCCAGATAATGGCGGAGTAGTACGGCTGAATCAGGCTAAAAAACGCCATGCTGACCAGTAACAACAGAATGATAAAGAAGAAATTATTGCTTTTTAGCGTCGTCATCCGGGACATCCAATGGGGAAACTGCCCACCAGTGTAGAGCGTTACCCATTGATTGTAAAAATCCCACCGCTTCATTGTCTTGCGTTACGCGAACGAAAGATGTCGGTTTTAAACAATGCGCAAGGTTATCTGAGGAGATGTTGTATCTCCGGGAAGGCTAACGCTTTGGAGAAGTACCACCCCTGCGCGCAGGATTCCGGCAAGTTTTTTTGCAAAAAGAGATGCTGGGCTTCGTTTTCGACACCTTCAAAAACGATAACCCGCGGCATATCTTTAAACATGGCGATCAAGCCGGGAAGAATATGCCGGTTAATAGATTCCGTGCCGATGGAGTCGGTGATGGATTTATCAATTTTTATTTCATCCACATCCAGCATCGATAGCCATTTTAAGTTTGAGTAGCCGGTACCAAAATCATCCAGCGCAAACAGCACGCCATGCTCTTTGTATAAGCTTATTGACTGCATGATCTCTTCGATATGACCACTCTGCCTTTCTGTTATTTCCAGTAAGATATGTTTACCCGCCACGCCTTCCTGCTGCAGGGTCTCCACCAGTCGCTGATAAAATACCGGCGAACAGATATCTGAGCAGCTCACGTTAACGCTGAGGGTAATATTTTTCTCTTTCAGTATCGTGCCGCACTCTTTAATCGCGTGCTCAATCACATACAGCCCGATTTTATTTATCAGGCCATGCTCTTCAGCCAGCGGGATAAAAATATCCGGGGCAATATTCCCTTCGGCCTTATCGTGCCAACGCAGCAGTACTTCCAGGCCAATGATATCTTTATCTTTTACCCGGTACAGCGGCTGGTAAACAAAATGCAACTCTTTATTCTCGATAGCATGTTCTAAGCGTGATAATAACGGCTGTCTGCCCTGCAGGTTTTTATTGATCAGCGCCCCAATGATAATCCCCATCAACGATGCGACGCATAGCAGAAAAATAGCCACGGCGAGGTCATTATTGAATAACAATGAATACTTCATGCCCGCTACAACGCAGATATCATGCACCGCATCACAGGACCTGACCGTCAGGAAAAAGAGTTCAGGCTTTTTCCCATGCTCCAGCCCTTCAAGCAGCGAAGTGTTATTCCCGACGCGGAAAAAATGTTGCTGACTTTTGTAATCGCCAACGGTGGCGTTAAAATTCCATTTATCAAACTGTTGGCGAAAGCGCGAAAAAACAAACGGTGACAGAGTAATAGAGATGCTGTCGGTGTAGGCGATATCGGCAGTGATATTGCTCTCGATCAATGCGTCAAACACCCAGGTATAACCTTCACGGTTCACCTTGTGTTTAAACATATTCAGCGCCAGCGGAACGCTATATTTGCCCCACAGGGCCGAGCAGATGATGCGGCCATCTTCGACATAGCCAATATCTTTTATCAGTGGATAGGGCCATAACCGCTTTCTTAAGGTGTGCAGATAAGGCTCACTGCAGGGGGTATAGACGGAGAACTCCGCGCTCAGGGCATCAATTTCTTTTACCTGCTGGACAATATTATCGCTACGCGACAGTACCGACTCGGCATAATCTTCTAACTTATCGTTGACATAAATATAGTAAGCCGCTTGCGCAATCGCATAAAAAAAAGCAAAGGATAATAATAACGTTGCTAAGTAGATAGAAGCTCTTTTTTTAATTACCTTGACCATTTTATACCTTTATGCGAACCCCTCACCCCCGCGCTTTGACTTTCATCATTCCTTTATGCAGCAACATATTGGCTACATCAGATTTACGCTCGTCAGCGCTGAGCGTCGCAACCCTGTATGCCCACTCTCTTTATCGGCGCGTTTTGCATTTACTTTATTTCCTGTTCGCTACGTCCGCGCGACCAGCACACTACTAACGAAAAGCGGTATAAAAAACAGACAGCAAAAAGGTGCGGTGAACATATTTAGCGGGAAAATATATCGGCAGTTCAATTAATTCCGTGAAATGCGCTGTTGTGCCTCTTGATTGATGGTAAAATTTAGCAATACTGTATATAAACACAGTTAAATGGATTGATGACTATGCGCTTTATCCCCTCAACAGAAATTGCTCAACTTGTGCCTTTGCCCCTCTTTGCTGAGCGCGTCGCCTGTGGTTTCCCCAGTCCCGCGCAGGACTATGTCGAAGAGACGCTCGATTTAAACAAACTGTTGGTCAAGCACCCCAGCGCAACTTACTTCGTCAGGGTGAGCGGCGATTCGATGATCGGGGCGGGTATTGGCGATGGCGATATGCTGGTGGTGGATCGTTCGTTAACGGCCGTTCATGGCGATATCGTGGTGGCAGCGGTGGCGGGCGAATTTACGGTAAAGGAGTTACGCACCCGTCCGGTGCTACAGCTGATTGCGCATAACGCCCAGTATGCGCCGATTATTTTCCACGCCGAGGACGAGCTGCAAATCTTTGGCGTCGTGACCTTCACCGTGAAAGCAAACCGCTATGTTCGCGCTGGTTGATGTTAATAATTTTTACGCCTCCTGCGAGACGGTGTTTCGCCCCGATTTGCAGGGAAAACCCGTGGTAGTCGTCTCGAACAACGATGGCTGTGTTATTTCGCGATCGCCGGAGGCAAAGCGGCTCGGCATCAAAATGGCCGCGCCCTGGTTTAAAATCAGAGACGAGCTGCAGCGTCAACAGGTCACTGTTTTTAGCTCAAATTACGCGCTTTATGCCGATCTCAGCCACCGCGTGATGACAACCCTTGCTGAAATGTCCCCCTCCGTCGAGCTCTATTCCATTGATGAAGCCTTTGTCGATTTGACGGGGGTGGAAAACTGTATTTCCCTTGAGACATTTGGCCACCAGCTGCGCGCACAAGTTTTAAAACATACCGGGCTGACAACCGGCGTCGGCATTGCGCCGACCAAAACCCTCGCGAAGGTGGCGAACTACGCCGCCAAAAAATGGACCCAAACCGCCGGGGTGGTCGATCTCTCTCGCCAGGCCCGCCAGCGTAAATTGTTGGCGCTGGTGCCGGTTCAGGAAGTCTGGGGCGTCGGGCGGCGCATCAGTAAAAAGCTGGAGTTGATGGGCATTGAGAACGCGCTGCAGCTCGCCGACAGCTCAACCTGGGTGATACGCAAACATTTTAACGTCGTGCTGGAACGTACGGTACGAGAGCTGCGCGGGGAACCCTGTCTGGCGCTGGATGAATTTGCCCCGACAAAGCAGCAGATTATCTGTAGCCGCTCCTTTGGTCATCGCGTGACGCATTATGAAGATATGCATCAGGCGATTTGTAGCTGGGCCGAACGGGCGGCGGAAAAACTCCGCGCGGAGAAGCAGTACTGTCGGGTGATCACCGTTTTTATCCGCACCAGTCCCCATGCCGAAAATGAACCTTTTTATAGCCCGCAGGCCAGCGGCCGCCTCTCTATTCCGTCGAACGATACCCGCGATATTATTCGTATTGCCACACAGTCGCTGGCACATATCTGGCGCGACGGCTGCCGCTATATTAAAGCCGGCGTGATGCTGAGTGATTTTTTTAGTCAGGGCGTCGCGCAGCTTAATTTGTTCGATGATGTTCAGCCGCAGGTTAATAGCCCTGCTTTAATGCAGGTTATCGATAATATTAATCAATCGGGGCGCGGGAGCGTGCGTTTTGCCGGACAAGGCTTTCAAAAAGGCTGGGCGATGAAGCGGGAGATGCTCTCTCCCGGCTATACAACACGTTATGCCGATTTACCCATAGTCAGATAGGGGAAACGCCGTTGCTGCGAGCAGCACATCCTTGTGTTTTAGCCGTTAACGGCTGCGTTTTGCATGCCGTTCCCAGTTCTCCTGCTTCGCCTGCTCAGACTTACGCAGCGCAACATAGCATGCACCGCTGCCGCCGTGGTGCGGTAACGCCGTGCAAAACGCCTGCACATCCTCAAACTCCGCCAGCCAGCGTGCCAGATAGCTGCGAATGATATTGGCGTGCGAGCCGTCTTCACGCCCTTTACCGTGAATGATAAGCACATTGCGTAGCCCATCCTGGCGCGACTGGTGCATAAAACGAAACAGCGCCTGTCGGCACTGTTCTACCGGCTGACGCAGTAAATTCAGGCTCGCCTGCTGGCTATATTTGCCCTGGCGCAGCTTATCCAGCACGCCTTGCTGCAGCCCTTCGCGTTTGAACTCCAGCGGTAAACTCAGCGGAACAATATCCAGAAACCCGGTGGTAAGAAAATTGTCGAGCTGCAGGGTATCAATGCGCTGCACCGTGCGCGATTTGTGGCTCGGCTGCCAGTGGACATCGGCGCTCCGCTTCAGGGGTTGGACATCCTCCATGGCGTCAAGAAACAGCGATTTGTCGTCAGGTTTCATAGGGCAGTCCTCCAGCTACTTCTGCCCATGTACTATAGCTGGCGGGACCCGCGCTCACAATGGTCGGCGCTGAAAGGAGGGTTTTTGCACAGCTGACGAAATAACAAGCGCTTATTCGTCACGGCCGTCAATATCCATAATTATTAGTGATGGAATAAATGACTTAAATTAAATTTCATGAAATTTAATTTTTTACGCTTAGGTTAAATTAACGTGAAATCAATCACCCATTAGTACTGGAAATATCGCATAAAAGCGCTATAACTATATTTACCGCGCACGGAGAAAAAAGCTTAAAATAATGAACGGATACATTGCTGTGTGTACTGTAGGGCCTGGCGGATGTCGGTAGGCCCTATTTTTTTATTTCTACAAAAAAACCAATATATCATCTATGAAATAAAAAATATTCCCCTGACGTTTAATTTCGCACCCCTCATTACCCACAAATAATATACGCCCTTTCGAGGTATAGCAGCCCGGCTGATGGTTTGCTAGATTACTGCCCTTGCCTGATGAAGATGAAAAGGATGCCGGATGCTGACGCTACTTGAAGATAAGATCTCCACGCCTGTTGGCCCGCTTTGGGTGCTGTGCGATGAACAATTCCGCCTGCGTGCCGTGGAGTGGGAAGAGTACAGCGCGCGAATGGTCGAACTGCTCAATATTCACTACCGACTGGAAGGGTATCAGCGCGTACCGCTGCGTAATCCGGGTGGGCTGAGCGAGAAACTGCAGGCCTATTTCGATGGCGAGCTGGCGATTATCGACACGCTGCCAACGGCGACGGCCGGTACCCCTTTTCAACGCGAAGTGTGGCAAGCTCTGCGCACTATTCCCTGCGGGCAGGTGATGCATTATGGCCAGCTGGCGCTAAAACTGGGCCGCGCGGTGGGTGCGGCGCGGGCGGTCGGCGCGGCAAACGGGTCTAACCCGGTCAGTATTGTGGTGCCCTGTCATCGCGTTATCGGCAGTAACGGTACCCTGACGGGATATGCCGGCGGCGTACAGCGTAAAGAGTGGTTGCTGCGCCACGAAGGCTATCTTCTATTGTAAGAACAGACGCCACTTTTGCCTTCATTTCCCCGGTTTTTGTTGTAAAACCCCTGGTGAAATGATGCAATTTCAAAGGGATGGTGCAATGTCATCTCTTTTCATTTTTATCCCGCGTTTTAATAATCGTGAATTGATGTTTTACCAGGCTTACGCGCCCCATAAAAAGATGTTAAAATTGACCAATATCAATTACGGCGTTGAGCAGACTTATGATCCCGGAAAAGCGAATTATACGACGCATACAGTCTGGCGGTTGTGCAATCCATTGCCAGGATTGCAGCATTAGCCAGCTTTGCATCCCTTTTACCCTCAATGAACACGAGCTGGATCAGCTCGATAACATCATTGAGCGTAAAAAGCCCATCCAGAAGGGTCAGACACTGTTTAAAGCCGGGGATGAACTGAAATCTCTCTATGCTATCCGTTCTGGCACCATCAAAAGCTACACCATTACCGAACAGGGCGACGAGCAGATCACCGGCTTTCATCTGGCGGGCGATTTGGTCGGCTTTGACGCCATCGGTACGGGCCATCATCCAAGCTTTGCGCAGGCCCTTGAAACCTCTATGGTCTGTGAAATTCCCTTCGAAACCCTTGACGATCTGTCGGGTAAGATGCCCAATCTGCGTCAGCAGATGATGCGTCTGATGAGCGGCGAGATCAAAGGCGATCAGGATATGATCCTGCTGTTGTCCAAGAAAAATGCCGAAGAGCGTCTGGCGGCGTTTATCTATAACCTTTCCCGTCGTTTCGCGCAGCGTGGCTTCTCACCCCGTGAGTTCCGCCTGACGATGACCCGCGGCGATATCGGTAACTACCTGGGCCTGACGGTGGAAACCATCAGCCGCCTGCTGGGCCGCTTTCAAAAGAGCGGCATGCTGGCGGTAAAAGGCAAATATATCACTATTGAAAACGGCGATATGCTCGGCCAGCTGGCGGGTCATTCACGTAACGTTGCCTGATTTTTTCCTGCCTGAATTCACCCTTCGCCGGGTCTCTATTTTTTCTGATTTATTGATCTGGCGAAAGGTTTTCCCTGTTTCATTCAGCACTTATGGGTTATCTTTTACTTACAGACTGTGGTGACAGATGTAAGGAGACCCTGTATGGCTAAGTATCAGAATATGTTGGTCGCCATCGATCCTAATCAGGACGATCAACCCGCATTACGGCGAGCCGTGTATTTGCATCAACGGATTGGCGGCCGCATTAAAGCCTTTTTACCGATCTATGACTTCTCTTACGAGATGACCACCCTTCTGTCTCCTGATGAGCGCACCGCCATGCGCCAGGGCGTTATCAGCCAGCGCAGCGCGTGGATCCACGAACAAGCGAAATATTATATTGACGCGGGCGTGCCGATTGAAATCAAAGTGGTCTGGCATAATCGCCCCTTTGAAGCCATTATCCAGGAAGTGATGTCCGGCGGGCACGATTTGCTGCTGAAGATGACCCACCAGCATGACAAACTGGAATCGGTGATTTTTACGCCAACCGACTGGCATCTGCTGCGTAAATGCCCATGCCCGGTATGGATGGTGAAAGACCAGCCGTGGCCGGAAGGCGGACGCGCCGTCGTCGCGGTCAACCTTGCCAGCGAAGAGATTTACCACAACGCCCTCAACGAAAAGCTGGTGAAAGAGACTATCCAGCTGGCCGAACAGGTTAACCATACCGAAGTTCACCTCGTCGGCGCCTATCCCGTTACCCCCATCAATATCGCCATTGAGCTGCCGGAATTCGATCCCAGCGTCTATAACGATGCCATTCGCGGTCAGCACTTACTGGCGATGAAGGCGCTGCGGCAGAAATTCAGTATCGATGAAAAGCTGACCCATGTAGAGAAAGGGCTGCCCGAGGAAGTCATTCCGGATCTGGCGGAGCATCTGCAGGCAGGGATTGTTGTGCTGGGCACTATCGGGCGCACCGGACTTTCCGCTGCGTTCCTCGGTAACACCGCTGAGCAGGTTATCGATCATCTGCGCTGCGATCTGCTGGTGATAAAGCCCGATGAATACCAGACTCCCGTCGAGCTTGACGAAGAAGATGATTAACTTTAGAAACCCGCCTTTGCAGGCGGGTTTTTTATGCTATGCCGCTTCTGCCTGCCTGCGTGGCGGATTATCTACCTTTAGCCCCCCCTGAATAATCATGCCCGGCAGCGCCAGCTGGATCTCATGCTCCGCCAGTTTCTCCATAATGCGGATATTAATTTCCTGCTGGATATCCATGTATTTGTTGTAATCCGCCGTGCTAACAATATGCACCACCTCAAAATTGAGCCTGTCGCTGGCGAACCCCTGAAAATGGGCGCGATCGAAACGCGTGTCCCCGACCTCGGTAATAATGGTGCGCACCATGTCGCCGACCAGACGCAGCTTCTCCGGCGGCGTATTGACCGCCAGCCCAAAGGTGAAAACAATGCGGCGCGTTTGCATACGCTTGTAGTTATGCAGCGTTTGTTGCAGCAATATCGCGTTACCGCAGACAATTTGTTCGCCGCTCAGGCTGCGGATGCGCGTGGTCTTAAGGCCGATATGTTCAATGGTCCCCGCGACATCGTTAAACACCACAAAGTCGCCAATCTCGAAAGGCTTATCAAAACCAATGGAAAGGGAGGCGAAAACATCGCTGAGAATAGTTTGCACCGCCAGCGCAATAGCAATACCGCCTACCCCGAGGCTGGCTACCAGCGCCGTAATATTGACCCCGACATTCGCCAGAATCGATAACAGCATTATCGTCCACAGCATCATGCGCAGCAGCAAACCGGCTATCACCATCGTGACGGGGTTTCGGCTGCCGCCCGGCGTATACATTAAGTGGTGCATCCAGGAGACCACGCCGCGATCGAGCCACAGCGCCATTTGAATGGCCAGCACTAAAAACCAGGCGTGCCCCAGCGTATTGAACAGCCTGTCGGGGAGATCAACAAAGCGCAGGCTGATAAGCAGCGCGGCAATAAAGAGTAAAAACCTGCTGGTACGGCTCAGCATGTCGACTAATACATGCTTCATTCTCCCGACGCCGTGTTGCTTCTCGCCCCAGTTTTGCGCGGTTTTGAGCAACATGGCTAATAACCGCGTAATGAGCCAGTAAACGATAAAAGTAACAACGACAACGGTCGCCAGCCCTATCCAGAATGATGGCAGCATCAAGATGGATATGAAGTTAAAACGCGGTATAAACGTCATCCTTCCTCCTCAAAAAAAACACGAAGATAGAAGTATAGACACTCACTTTTGCCCGGCAGGACAAAAAAAAACCGCTCCGAAGAGCGGTCTGCTTATCAATCAGGGCTACAGGGCTTTAAGAATCGCGTCAACGCTGGCTTTGGCATCGCCAAACAGCATCTGCGTGTTCTCTTTGAAAAACAGAGGGTTCTGCACGCCCGCGTAACCGGTGTTCATAGAGCGCTTAAACACGATAACGTTCTGCGCCTTCCACACTTCCAGCACCGGCATACCGGCGATCGGGCTTTTCGGATCGTCCTGCGCCGCCGGGTTAACGGTGTCGTTAGCACCAATCACCAGCACGGTGTCGGTATCGGCGAAGTCATCGTTGATCTCGTCCATTTCCAGCACGATGTCATACGGGACTTTCGCTTCCGCCAGCAGCACGTTCATATGGCCAGGCAGACGGCCGGCAACCGGGTGAATGCCAAAACGCACCTTGATGCCGCGCGCACGCAGTTTTTCGGTGATGTCCGCTACCGGATACTGTGCCTGCGCCACCGCCATGCCGTAGCCTGGGGTGATAATGACCGTCTGCGAATTTTTCAGCAGTTCGGCGGTCTCTTCAGCGCTGATTTCACGGTGCTCGCCCGCTTCTTCATCGCTACCCGTTGAAGAACCGTCGGTACCAAAGCCCCCTGCAATCACGCTGATAAAGGAGCGGTTCATCGCCTTACACATAATGTAAGAGAGGATCGCACCGGAAGAACCGACCAGCGCCCCGGTGACGATCAGCAGGTCGTTGCTGAGCATAAAGCCCGCCGCCGCCGCCGCCCAACCGGAATAGGAGTTGAGCATCGAGACCACCACCGGCATATCCGCCCCGCCGATAGAGGCCACCAGATGCCAGCCAAACGCCAGCGCGATAAGCGTCATAATCAGCAGCGCCAGTACCTGAAGCCCAACGCTTTCCGTACGCACAAACACCAGCAGCAGCAGGAAGGAGACCACCAATGCCGCCAGATTGAGTTTGTGGCGATTCGGCAGCATCAGCGGCTTCGAGGAGATTTTGCCGCGCAGTTTACCGTAAGCGACGATCGAGCCGGTGAAGGTTACCGCACCAATAAAGATACCGATGAACACTTCGGTGAGGTGGATATTCACCAGCACAGGATCGAGGCCCACTTCATGGTCGAGATAACTGTTAAAGCCAACCAGCACCGCCGCCAGGCCGACAAAGCTGTGCAATACCGCCACCAGCTCCGGCATTTCCGTCATTTCGACTTTCTTCGCCAGACGAATACCGATTGCGCCACCGATAATCATCGCCAATAAAATCCAGGCGACATGACCGGTTTGCGGGCCCAAAATGGTAGCAATCAGCGCAATCGCCATCCCGGCGATACCAAAGTTATTCCCCCGCCGGGACGTTTCATGTTTAGAAAGCCCGGCCAGACTGCAAATAAACAGGATCGCGGCAACAATGTATGCAGCTGTAACTAATCCTCCAGACATCTGTTACCCCTTAGTTCTTGCGGAACATTTTCAGCATGCGCTGAGTGACGGTGAAACCACCGAAAATATTAATGCTGGCAATCAGGACCGCAATAAAGCTCAAGAAGCTGACCCAGCCACCGTGACCAATCTGCAAAAGCGCGCCAACAACGATGATGCCGGAAATGGCGTTAGTCACTGACATCAGCGGCGTATGTAACGCATGTGAGACGTTCCACACCACGTAATAGCCCACCACGCAGGCGAGCGCGAAGACGGTAAAGTGGCCAAGGAACTCTTTCGGCGCGACATTCGCCAGCCAGCCAAACAGAATAATCGCCAGCGCCATCAAGGCATATTTGCGCCACGGCGACGCCGGTGTGGTTTCTTCTATTGGCGCAGCAGCCGCTTTTGGCGCGGCCTTCGGCTGGGCGGAAACCTGAATCGGCGGTGCAGGCCAGGTGATTTCGCCATCGCGAACCACCGTCACGCCGCGCACCACTACATCATCGAAATCCACCACCACATTGCCGTCTTTCTCAACGCACAACAGTTTGAGCAGATTCACCAGATTGGTGCCGTACAGCTGGGAGGATTGCGTGGGCAGGCGTCCCGGTAAATCCGTATAGCCAATCACTTTTACGCCGTTGGCGGTGGTGCTGATTTGGTTCGGGACGGTGTATTCGCAGTTACCACCGTTTTGCGCGGCAAGGTCAACGATCACGCTGCCCGGCTTCATGGAATCGACCATCTCGCGGGTAATAAGCGTCGGCGCAGGTTTGCCCGGAATCAACGCGGTAGTGACAATGATGTCGACATCTTTTGCCTGGGCGGCAAAGAGCGCCATTTCCGCTTTGATAAAGGCTTCAGACATCACTTTCGCGTAGCCATCGCCGCTGCCCGCTTCTTCTTCGAAGTCCAGCTCAAGGAACTCGGCGCCCATACTTTGCACCTGCTCTTTGACTTCCGGGCGCGTATCGAACGCCCGCACAATGGCGCCCAGGCTGTTGGCCGCGCCGATCGCCGCCAGACCGGCAACGCCGGCGCCAATGACCATCACTTTTGCCGGCGGCACTTTGCCCGCCGCTGTGATCTGCCCGGTAAAGAAACGCCCGAATTGATGGGCCGCTTCTACAATGGCGCGATAGCCCGCAATGTTCGCCATCGAGCTCAACGCATCCAGCGACTGCGCACGGGAGATGCGCGGTACGCAATCCATGGCCATCACGGTAACGTTGCGCGCGGCGAGCGTCTCTATCAATGCCGCATTTTGCGCAGGCCAAATAAAGCTCACCAGCGTCGTGCCCGGATTAAGCAGCGCAATTTCCTGCTCTTCAGGGGCGTTAACTTTGAGGATCACGTCCGAATGCCAGACGTTGCTCTCATCAACAATCGTCGCCCCCGCCTGAATAAAGGCTTCGTCATCGAAGCTTGCCAGTGTGCCCGCGCCGCTTTCAATCGCGACGGTGAAACCCAATTTAAGCAGTTGCTCGACCGTTTTCGGCGTCGCCGCAACGCGGGTTTCATTGGCCAACCGTTCTTTAGGTACACCAATACGCATAGTTTTCCCTTCCATCGGTTTCAGATGATGGTTTGTCAGTGGCTCCGGCGCGGTTTTGCTTGTATTGCCCCGGAAAATAAAACAGTAACAAACTTTCTATAACCTACTGAAAATAACGCCTGTGATCTACAACGGGAAAAGAGAAATTATGCGTTAAACCGCGAAAGTTAACTCCTGGAAGGTGCAGACAGGGTTATTTGCCTTAAATAACCGCCTGTGGGCCGATATTCCGCTCAAGCGCAGCGGCAAAACACGATTAATCTCCACGGCGAAGTTGCTTTTTAACAATACATTAACTTAACAAAGCGATAACCTTTATCGTTTTTAGTGGTCAAGCGTCTCTTTTTTCAACATATCACTAAAGGTTATCGTTATTTATCCCTCCTGCCGCACAGGGGGTGAAAAATGACGCAGACATTCGCGCTGAATAAATGCCATAATCACCGACGTTTTCCCAACAACAACACCAGCTTATAGTTTGCGCAAGGCGAAGGATTATTTTTATGAAGCTTAAGTACACCCTCCTGGCGTCAGCACTTCTCTCGGCGACGGCATTGACTGCTCACGCGGCGACAGAGTTAACACCGGAGCAAGCAGCGGCGGTCAAACCTTACGATCGCATCGTGATTACCGGACGCTTTAATGCTATTGGCGATGCGGTTAACGCCGTTTCCAAACGCGCCGATAAAGAAGGTGCCGCAGCATTTTACGTTGTTGACACCTCTGATGCAGGTAACAGTGGCAACCAGCGCGTCACTGCCGATCTCTACAAAGCAGACGCCGCCAAAGCAGAACGTCCTGCTTTTCGCGTGATTAACGGCGTTACGGAACTGCCAAAGGATCAGGCGATTGCCCTTGAGCCGTACGATACCGTTACCGTGCAGGGCTTCTATCGTTCACAGCCGGAAGTTAACGATGCCATCACCAAAGCAGCGAAAGAGAAAGGCGCAGCCTCGTTCTTTATCGTGCGTCAGGTGGATGCCAACCAGGGCGGCAACCAGCTGATCACCGCCTTTATCTATAAAGCGGATGCGAAGAAACGCGTCGTTCAAAGCGCCGACGCTATCCCACGCAACTCCGAAGCCGGGCGTGCTGCGCTGGCGAAAGGCGGCGAAGAAGCGAAGAAAGTAGAAATTCCGGGCGTTGCCAGCGATGCGACACCTGGCGTGGGCGTAGGCCGTTTCTTCGAGACGCAATCCTCTTCCGGCGGACGTTATAGTGTCACTCTGCCTGATGGCAAAAAAATTGAAGAAGTGAATAAAATCACCGCTGCGCAGATGGTGCCGTTCGATAGCATCAAATTCACCGGTAACTACAGCAACATGACGGAGATCTCCTACCAGGTCGCTAAACGTGCCGCGCAGAAAGGCGCTAAGTACTACCACATCACCCGCCAGTGGTCAGAAAGCGGCAACAATATGACCATTAGCGCCGATCTGTATAAATAATTGGCGTTAATGAATCAGGCGGCTGCGGCCGCCTTTTTTATTTTTTTACGTTTTTTCTCAAAATTGTCGTTCCGCCTCATTGCATGGCCCGTCGACTCTCCGTAAAATCCCGCGCCTTAGTCATATCCACCATATTTATGCGCCACGGCGAAATAATTATTCTGGATAAGTTGCTTTTTTGACAGGATAACTATGGAAAAGAAACTTGGCCTCAGCGCATTAACCGCGCTGGTTTTAAGCTCAATGCTCGGTGCCGGGGTTTTTAGCCTGCCGCAGAATATGGCGCAAGTGGCAAGCCCGGCGGCGCTTATCATCGGCTGGACCATCACCGGCGTCGGCATTTTATTGCTCGCCTTCGCGATGCTTATCCTGACGCGTCTGCGCCCCGACCTTGATGGCGGTATTTTCACCTACGCACGTGAAGGTTTTGGCGAGCTGATTGGTTTTTGCTCGGCCTGGGGTTACTGGCTGTGCGCGGTGATCGCCAACGTCTCATATCTGGTTATTGTCTTTTCCGCCCTCAGTTTCTTCACGGACACCCCGTCGCTGCGCCTGTTTGGCGATGGCAACACCTGGCAGTCGATTGTCGGTGCTTCTGCGCTGCTGTGGATTGTGCACGGGCTGGTGCTGCGCGGCGTACAAACGGCGGCAAGTATTAATCTCGCGGCGACGCTGGCGAAACTGGTGCCGCTGGGGCTGTTTATTGTGCTGGCGGCGCTGGCGTTTAACTACAATAAGTTCCACCTCGATTTTACCGGTCTGGATCTTGGCGTGCCGGTGTGGGAACAGGTCAAAAACACCATGCTTATCACCCTGTGGGTATTTATTGGTGTTGAAGGCGCGGTGGTGGTTTCCGCCCGCGCCAATAATAAGCGCGACGTGGGCCGCGCCACGCTGCTGGCGGTGCTGGCGGCGCTGACGGTCTATCTGCTGGTGACCCTGCTGTCGCTGGGCGTGGTTCCGCGTACGGAGCTGGCGCAGATGCGCAATCCCTCAATGGCCGGGCTGATGGTGGAACTGATGGGGCGCTGGGGCGAAGTGGTTATCGCCGCCGGTTTGATCGTTTCTGTCTGCGGCGCTTATCTGAGCTGGACGATTATGGCAGCGGAAGTACCGCTGCTGGCGGCAACGCATAAAGCGTTTCCGAAGATGTTCGCCCGGCAAAATAAAAACAACGCGCCATCGGCCTCATTGTGGCTGACCAACATCAGCGTGCAGGTGTGCCTGGTGCTGATCTGGCTGACCGGCTCGGATTACAACACGCTGCTGACCATAGCCTCAGAGATGATTCTGGTGCCCTATTTCCTCGTCGGCGCTTTCCTGTTGAAAATTGCTCGTCGCCCTCTGCATCAGGCGGTAGCGATCGGCGCTTGCCTGTACGGCTTATGGCTGATTTACGCCTCCGGCCCGATGCATTTATTACTGTCGGTGGTCCTTTATGCCCCGGGTCTGCTGGTGTTTATCTACGCCCGCCGCACCCATGAAAGGACCGCCTTACTCAGACAGCATGAAAAAGCGCTGATTGGCGTGTTGTTAGTTGCCGCCATTCCCGCTACCTGGTTACTGGTACGCTAATGCAGACGGCTCCAGCCATAAATTAACAGCCAGGCGCTGAGGCTCCAGCAGAGGACCGCACAGCCCAGCGCCGGCCAGACCCGCAAAAAGCCGATGAAATACCACAGCGAAAGCAGATAGATAAAATAGGGAATAATCGCCCACATGCCGAACACGATGGTAGTGCGCAGCGCCTCAATCCCCCGCTCGGTTGCCACTATATAGTGCGCGATCAGCGCAAAGGTCGGAAACAGCGGGATCAGCCCGGCGATATAGTAATTTTTTGTTTTTGCTAACAGTCCAATCAACACCACCACCAGCGCACCGATGGCTGCTTTTATCACCAGGCCCATAGTTTTGCCTTTATTACTGCAACAACAAAGACCTACAGCATAACGGAAGGCTCTTCGTTTAGAAAAGATTAATGGCAGCTTACGACAAGGCGGTGTATGTTGACGTTTTTGCACAATCGCGATGGCTTATGAATAAGATCGTTTTTGTAGAAGACGACCCGGAAGTGGGCGCACTGATTGCCGCTTATCTGGGCAAACACGATATGGACGTCATTGTCGAACCCCGTGGCGATCGCGCCGAAGCAGTGATCGCCCGCGAGCAACCTGAACTGGTACTGCTTGATATTATGCTGCCCGGTAAAGATGGCATGACGTTGTGCCGGGATCTGCGCACCCAGTGGAACGGACCTATTGTGCTGCTCACGTCGCTGGACAGCGATATGAACCATATTCTTTCGCTGGAGATGGGAGCCAATGACTATATCCTCAAAACCACGCCACCCGCGGTATTACTGGCACGCCTGCGGCTGCATCTGCGCCAGCGCGGCACTACACAGTCCGTGGCCGAACCCGCCGCGCCGTCGCTGAAACAGCACAAAATCATCAGCTTTGGCACCTTGTCTATCGATCCGGTTAATCGCCAGGTATTGTTAGCCGGCCAGCAGGTGGCACTCTCGACCGCCGACTTCGAACTGCTGTGGGAGCTGGCGACCCACGCCGGGCAAATAATGGACCGCGATGCGCTGCTGAAAAATCTGCGCGGTGTCAGCTACGATGGCATGGATCGCAGCGTCGACGTGGCGATCTCCCGGCTGCGTAAAAAACTGCTCGACAGCGCCACGGAGCCTTACCGGATTAAGACCGTGCGCAACAAAGGCTATCTTTTTGCGCCGCACGCGTGGGACAACTAACGCTCAACTCCAGGTGTCGCTATGAAAAAGCTGTTCGTCCAGTTTTACCTTTTGCTGTTCGTCTGCTTTCTGGTGATGACGATGCTGGTGGGTCTGGTTTATAAATTCACCGCTGAACGGGCGGGCCGCCAGTCCCTTGACGATCTGATGAAAAGCTCGCTCTATCTGATGCGTAGCGAGCTGCACGAGATCCCGCCTCACCAGTGGGCCAGCACCTTAAAAGAGCTGGACCTGAACCTGTCGTTTAACCTGCGCGTCGAGCCGATGAATAAGTATTCGCTGCAGCCGCGCGCCGCGCAGCGTCTGCGCGAAGGCGATATCGTGGCGCTCGATGAGGAATACACCTTTATTCAGCGTATTCCCCGCAGCCACTATGTTCTGGCCGTCGGGCCGGTGCCCTATCTCTTTTTCCTTCATGAAACGCGGCTACTGGATATGGGGCTGATGGCGCTGATTGCTATCTCCCTCGCCTTTCCGGTGCTTATCTGGATGCGGCCCCACTGGCAGGAGATGTTACGCCTGGAATCGGCGGCGCAGCGCTTCGGCGAAGGGCATCTTGAAGAGCGTATCCATTTTGACAGCGCCTCGAGCTTTGAGCGCCTCGGCATCGCCTTTAACCAGATGGCGGACAATATTAACGCGCTGATCGCCAGTAAAAAGCATCTGATTGACGGTATCGCCCATGAATTGCGTACCCCGCTGGTCAGGTTACGTTACCGGCTGGAGATGAGTGACAACCTCAGCGCCGCTGAACACGCGGCGTTAAACCGCGATATCGGCCAACTTGAAGCGCTGATTGAAGAGCTGCTGACCTACGCCCGCCTCGATCGCCCGCAAACGGAGCTAAAACTGACCTCGCCGGATCTGCCCGCCTGGTTCAGCAGCTATCTGGACGATGCACGCAGTATGAACCCGCAGCACACCTTGTTGCTGGAAACCACCGAGGGGGAAGATTACGGTGCGCTGGATATGCGCCTGATGGAGCGCGTACTGGATAACCTGGTAAATAACGCCCTGCGTTACAGCCAGCAGACGATAAAAGTGACATTACAGCGCGAAGGTTCACAGGCCTGCATGATGGTTGAAGATGATGGCCCCGGTATTGCGCCAGAAGAGCGTGAACGGGTGTTCGAACCCTTTGTACGTCTCGATCCCAGCCGCGATCGGGCGACGGGGGGCTGCGGGCTGGGGCTGGCGATTGTCCACTCTATCGCCCAGGCCTTTGGCGGTGAAGTGAGCTGTTCGCAGAGCGAGCTGGGTGGTGCGAAATTTGCTTTCTACTGGCCGATTTACCACAACATTGTGTTGCCCTCCTGAAGCGAAAACGCACAGTGGCCGGATGGCGGCGGCTGTGCTATAACAAAAGTATGTTGTAACTACTGGAGTGAGATATGGCTGCGCTGGATCTTATTGAACGCCTGAATAGCACCTTCCGACAGCTGGAGCATGAACTGGCGGCGCTGAAGGCTGAATTAGCGGAGTGCCGCTTAATGGCCGCCCGCGTATTTAGTCTGCCGGATGTGCCCAAAGGCGCCGAGCACAATCCGCTCAACACCATTCATGTCGAGCAGCATGTTGGTCAGCAAGCGGCCACCCTCGCCCTCAATCACTACACCCATCTGTTTATTCAACAGCAGTCGGAAAACCGCAGCAGTAAAGCCGCCGTGCGCTTGCCGGGGGTTATCTGTTATCAGGCCGATGAAGCCACCCTGCAGGCGTTAACCGATCGAATCGATACGGTGAACGGACTGAAATCCACTTTTGAAACTATCGTGACCCAAGAGTCCGGTCTGGCCCCCGCCGCCCGCTTTGAGTGGGTGCATCATCATCTACCGGGGCTGATTACCTTAAATGCCTACCGGACGCTAACGGCCATTCGCTCACCGGCCACTATCCGTTTTGGCTGGGCCAATAAACACATTATTAAAAATCTCACCCGCGATGACGTGCTGGCGCAGCTGGAGAAGAGCCTGAAATCGCCACGCGCCGCCTCCGCCTGGACGCGGGAAGAGTGGCTGGGGCGCATCGAGCAGGAGTACAACGATATTGCCGCCCTGCCGAAAGCAGCGCGGCTAAAAATTAAACGGCCGGTGAAAGTGCAGCCTATTGCCCGCGCCTGGTATGCCGGGGCGCAAAAACAGGTACAGTATGCCTGCCCGACGCCACTGATAGCGTTAATTAATGAAGAGAAAGGCGGATCGGTGCCGGATATCGGCGGGCTGCTGGATTACAACGCGGAGAATATTCAGCACCGTTATAAACCCGAGGCGCAGCCGCTGACCTTAATCATTCCCCGGCTGCACCTCTATCTGGCGAATTAAGCCGGTTTCATGCTACCGACCATCGATTCCGGGCGCACCCAGCTATCAAACTCGGCTTCCGTCAGGTAGCCGAGGGCCAGCGCCGACGCTTTCAACGTCAGCCCTTCTTTGTGCGCTTTTTTAGCAATTTCTGCCGCTTTATCGTAACCAATGTGGGTATTCAGCGCCGTCACCAGCATCAGCGACTCATTGAGTAACTGGTCGATACGCTCACGGTTCGGTTCAATGCCGACGGCGCAATGTTCGTTAAAGCTCTCCATACCATCCGCCAGCAGACGTACCGATTGCAGGAAATTATGGATCACCATCGGGCGAAAGACGTTGAGTTCAAAGTTACCGGATGCGCCACCAATATTGACCGCCACATCGTTGCCCAGCACCTGGCTGCACAGCATGGTCATCGCTTCGCACTGGGTGGGGTTAACTTTGCCCGGCATAATCGAACTGCCCGGTTCGTTTTCCGGAATGGATATTTCACCAATGCCGCAGCGCGGACCCGAGGCCAGCCAGCGCACGTCGTTGGCGATTTTCATTAATGAAGAGGCCAGCCCTTTTAGCGCACCGTGGGCCTGCACCAGCGCATCGCAGGTCGCTAACGCTTCGAATTTATTTGGCGCGGTGATAAACGGCTGGCCGGTAAAACGGGCCAGCTCGTTGGCGACGCGCTCGGCGTATTCCGGGTGGGTGTTAAGCCCGGTGCCCACGGCGGTGCCTCCCAGCGCCAGCTCGCTAAGGTGCGGCAGACTGTGTTCGATATGTTTCAGGTTGTGCGTCAGCATCGCTACCCAGCCAGAGATCTCCTGGCCGAGGGTAAGCGGCGTGGCATCCTGCAAATGGGTGCGGCCAATTTTAACGATATCGGCAAAGGCGGTCGCTTTCTCGCTAAGGGTCTTTTTGAGCACGTTTAATTGCGGGATTAACTGCTCACGCACGCCGATCACCGCCGCCACATGCATCGCCGTAGGAAAGACGTCATTGGAGCTCTGGCTTTTGTTAACGTCATCGTTGGGATGGATCTTACGCTCCATGCCGCGCACGCCGCCGAGAATTTCGCTGCCCCGGTTCGCCAGCACCTCGTTCATATTCATATTGCTCTGGGTGCCGGAACCCGTCTGCCAGATAGCCAGCGGAAACTCATCGGGATGCTTGCCCGCCAGCACTTCATCCGCTGCCGCAATGATGGCGCGGGCTTTCTCTTCCGGCAGTAATCCTAAGTCCTGATTAACCTGCGCCGCCGCGCGTTTGGTCAGCGCCAGGGCGTGGATCAGCGAGACGGGCATTTTTTCCGTAGAGATACGGAAATGCTCGAGCGAGCGCTGGGTTTGCGCCCCCCACAGTTTATCTGCCGGGACGTCGATGGCGCCCATTGAATCTTTCTCACTGCGATGCGTGGTCATTACTCTCTCCTTGCTACAAAGTGATAGTGGGTAGCGACATGGCTCACCTGCAAACAAGTCAAAGTATTGATGCTTTTTAGAATGTTGCTTATTGCTTCGTGCGGAAAAAAACGCCCCGCAGGGCGTTGAGGATTATTTTACGCAGCGGGCGCACTGCCCGGACTGGATTTGCGCGAAGAAGTCGTTGCCTTTGTCATCCACGAGGATAAAGGCCGGGAAGTCCTCGACTTCAATTTTCCAGATAGCTTCCATACCCAGCTCCGGGTACGCCACGCATTCGAGGCTTTTAATACTGCTCTGCGCGAGAATAGCCGCCGGACCGCCGATGCTGCCAAGATAAAAACCGCCATGTTTGTGGCAGGCATCCGTCACCTGCTGGCTGCGGTTACCTTTCGCCAGCATGATCATGCTGCCGCCCTGGGACTGCAGCTGATCGACGTAGGAATCCATACGTCCGGCGGTGGTGGGCCCCAGCGAACCGGACGCGTAACCTTCCGGCGTTTTCGCCGGGCCGGCGTAATAGATCGGATGATCTTTAATGTACTGCGGCAGATGCTCACCGCTGTCCATCAGCTCTTTCAGCTTCGCATGGGCGATATCGCGGGCGACAATAATGGTGCCGGTAAGGGACAAACGGGTGGAGACCGGATACTGCGAAAGCTGGGCCAGGATTTCTTTCATCGGACGGTTGAGATCCACTTTCACCGCTTCACCCTCGCCTGCCTGGCGCAGCGCTTCGGGAATGTATTTACCGGGGTTCTGCTCCAGTCGCTCCAGCCAGATGCCGTCGCGGTTGATTTTGCCTTTAATATTACGGTCCGCCGAACAGGAGACGCCCATGCCCACCGGGCAGGATGCGCCGTGGCGCGGCAGGCGGATCACGCGGATATCGTGAGCGAAATATTTACCGCCGAACTGTGCGCCAAGGCCGAGATTCTGTGCTTCCACCAGCAGCTCCTGCTCCAGTTGCACATCGCGGAAGGCCTGACCGTGCTCGTTACCCTCGGTGGGCAGCGCGTCATAATATTTGGTGGAGGCAAGCTTGACGGTTTTCAGCGTCGCTTCCGCCGATGTACCGCCAATCACAAAAGCGACATGGTACGGCGGGCAGGCAGCGGTACCGAGGGTGCGCATTTTCTCAACCAGATAGTTTTTCAGCTTCGCCGGAGTGATAAGCGCCTTGGTTTCCTGAAACAGGTAGGTTTTATTCGCCGAACCGCCGCCTTTGGCGATGCAGAGGAATTTGTATTCATCGCCATCTACGCTGTAGAGATCGATCTGTGCCGGCAGATTGGTGCCGGTGTTGACCTCTTTATACATATCCAGCGGGGCATTTTGCGAATAGCGCAGGTTCGCTTCGATATAGGTGTTATAGACCCCGCGCGCCAGTGCGGCTTCATCGCCGCCGCCGGTCCACACGCGCTGGCCTTTTTTACCCATAATAATCGCCGTGCCGGTATCCTGGCAGGTCGGCAAAATGCCTTTGGCGGCGATTTCCGAGTTGCGCAGGAACTGCAGCGCGACATATTTATCGTTTTCGCTGGCCTCGGGATCGTCAAGGATATCGGCGACCTGCTGCTGATGTGCCGGGCGCAGTAAAAATGAGGCATCGTGGAAGGCGTGCTGAGCCAGCAGCGTCAGCGCCTGCGGATCCACTTTCAGGATCGACTGGCCGTCGAATTCAGCAACGGAAACATAGTCGCGGCTTAGCAGGTAGTATTCGGTATCGTCTTTTCCGAGCGGGAAAGGGTCTTGATAATAGAAGGGTTTGTTCGACATTGATCTCTCACTTACGGCTACGGTTATTGTTCAGGCAGCGGATCCTTCTGCCCGGTTAAAGCGAGTCGCCATATCCTACACAATTTTTTAACAAAAACTGAGACTAGTACGACTTTTTGCCCCCGCAGGTTACTTCTGCCCGGTTTGTTGCTTTAATAACGCCATTATTTCATTAATGAGAAAGGGCTTGATAATGCAAAAACTCATCAACTCCGTGCAGAACTATGCCTGGGGTAGTAAAACTGCGTTAACGGATCTCTACGGAGTGGCCAATCCTGACAATCTGCCGATGGCCGAACTGTGGATGGGCGCGCACCCGAAGAGCAGCTCAAAAGTGCAGGATGCCAATGGCCAAACCCGCGCGCTGCGCGAGGTAATCGATAGCGATAAATCCCGCCTGTTAGGCAGCGCCGTCGCCAACCGTTACGGCGAGCTGCCGTTTCTGTTTAAAGTGCTGTGTGCCGACCAGCCGCTGTCGATTCAGGTACATCCGAACAAGAAAAACTCTGAAGACGGCTTTGCTAAAGAGAACGCGGCGGGTATTCCGCTGGACGCTGCGGAGCGTAACTACAAAGATCCCAACCATAAGCCGGAGCTGGTGTTTGCCCTGACGCCCTTTTTGGCGATGAACGCCTTCCGCGAGTTTTCTGACATTGTCTCCCTGCTGCAGCCCGTTTCTGGCGCGCACCCGGCTATCGCCCATTTCCTGCAGGCACCCGGCGCTGAGCGCCTGAGTGAACTGTTTGCCGCACTGCTGAATATGCAGGGCGAAGAGAAATCCCGCGCACTGGCGGTGCTGAAATCGGTGCTGGAAAAACAGCAGGGCGAGCCCTGGCAGACCATCCGCCTGATTAGCGAGTTCTACCCGGATGATAGCGGCCTGTTCTCGCCGCTGCTGTTAAACGTAGTGAAACTGAACCCCGGCGAAGCGATGTTCCTGTTTGCTGAAACCCCGCATGCTTATCTGCAAGGGGTGGCGCTGGAAGTGATGGCCAACTCCGATAACGTGCTGCGCGCCGGTCTGACGCCAAAATATATCGACATCCCGGAACTGGTGGCGAATGTTAAATTTACGCCCAAACCCGCAGGGGAGCTGTTAACCCAACCGACACGCAACGGTGCGGAGCTTGATTTCCCGATCCCGGTCGACGATTTTGCCTTCTCCTTGCACGATCTCAGCGCCGTGGAAACCCCGCTGTCCCAGCAGAGCGCGGCGATTGTTTTTTGCGTAGAAGGTGAAGCCGTATTGAGCAAAGACAGTGAACGGCTGGCGCTGAAAGCGGGTGAATCGGCGTTTATCGCCGCCACCGAGTCGCCGGTCTCCGTTAGCGGCACGGGTCGTGTGGCAAGAGTGTTTAATAAGTGAGACTAAGTTACTGAACTTTTTAGCAAGGATTGCTAAGCTTGAGGTGACATCATTCAACAATCCAGGCGGCATAAACCGCCTGGTTTCATTTTTTATGGATAAACATTATGAAGAAAACGTGGGTTGCCGCAGGGATTATCGTTGCACTGGGTATCGTCTGGACAGGCGGAGCCTGGTATACAGGGAAACAGCTTGAAGGTCGTCTGGCGGAAATGGTCAGCCAGGCGAATGCGCAGATTAAACGTAACGCGCCGGAAGCGAACGTTGAGCTTTCTGCCGAAGATTATCATCGCGGCCTGTTCTCCAGCACCTTTACGCTGAACGTTAAACCTGTCGCCGGCAGCAGCAATACCTGGCTGAAACCGGGTCAGAGCATGGTTCTGCATGAGACCGTCGATCACGGTCCGTTCCCGCTGGCACAGCTCAAATCCCTGAACCTCGTTCCCGCTATGGCTTCCGTGCATACGCAACTGGTCAATAACGATGTCACCAAAGGACTGTTTGAGATTGCCAAAGGCCAGGCCCCTTTCCTGGTGGATACGCGCATTGGCTACGGCGGCGATACCCGTACGGATCTCACCCTTAACCCGCTGAACTCTGAAAAAGAGGGCGAGAAAGTCGCCTTCAGCGGCGGTCACTTCCGCATCAGCGCCGACGATAAAGGCAATGCCGTTGCGGTGAGCGGCGAAGCGGAGAGCGGCCTGGTGGATACGGTGAATGAATACGGGCAGAAAGTGCAGCTGTCGTTCAATAACCTGAAAACCGACGGGTCCAGCGACATCTCCCATTTTGATGAACGCACCGGCAGCCAGAAAATTAGCCTCGATAAGTTGGCTATTGCCATTGAAAATAAAGAGATGGCGCTGCTGGAAGGCATGACGTTAACCGCCAAAACGGAAGCCGCCGATGATAAGAAAAACCTCAATAGCCAGCTGGATTACGCGCTGAACAGCCTGAAAGTTCAGGGTCAGGATCTCGGTAGTGGCAAACTGACGCTGAAAGTGGGTCAGATTGACGGCAAAGCCTGGCACCAGGCCAGCGAGCAGTACGATGCGCAGATCCGCGCGTTAATGGCGCAGCCGGATATCGCGCAGAACCCGGAGCTGTATCAGCAAAAAGCCACGGAAGCGTTTCTTAATATCTTGCCGCTGCTGTTAAAAGGCGAGCCGGTGCTGACGGTCGCGCCGCTGAGCTGGAAAAACGCCAAAGGGGAAGCCTCGTTTAACCTGTCGCTGTTCCTGAAAGATCCTACCGCTGCGACCGGTACGCCGCAAACCCTCGCCGAGCAGGTTGATCGCACGGTGAAATCTCTCGACAGCAAGCTGACTATTCCGCTGGATATGGCAACGGAAATGATGACCCAGGTAGCCAAACTGGAAGGTTATCAGCAGCAGGATGCGGAAAAACTGGCGAACCAGCAGGTGAAAGGCCTGGCGGCGATGGGCCAGATGTTCCGTATCACCACCCTTGAAAACAACAGCATTCTCACCAGCCTGCAATATGCCAATGGTCAGGTAACGCTGAACGGTGACAAAATGCCGCTGGAGCAGTTTGTCGGTATGTTTGCTTTGCCGGGGCTGCAGCCAGGCCTGCCGGATGAGACAACGCCTGCGGTGCCAGCCGTTCCGCAACAGTAATCTTTTGGCCCCTTGCGAGGGGCTTTTTATTGCCTCTCGCAGCGGCGAAAGGATCTCCCGCCTGCCCGCCCACCTTCCGGAAATCTGAAAACATCAAACACCCAACCGGGGCGGATTTATTAAGTTGAAAAAACTGCTAAAAACGCCTGTCTGAACACACGGCACTCTTTGCATATCAGGGGGAAGTATGGCGGGAAACACCGCGAAAAAAGCTAATCTGTGGGCGTTTTTTCAGCAGCTAGGAAAAACGTTTATGTTGCCCGTCGCGCTGCTGTCATTTTGCGGCATCATGCTTGGGATCGGCAGTTCCCTGAGCAGCCGCGATGTGATTACCCTTCTGCCGATGCTGGGCCATCCGCTGCTGCAGGCGATGTTTATCTGGATGAGTAAAATCGGCTCCTTCGCCTTTAGTTTTCTGCCGGTGATGTTCTGTATCGCTATTCCACTGGGGCTGGCGCGCGAAAACAAAGGCGTGGCGGCGTTTTCCGGCTTTGTTGGCTATGCGGTGATGAACCTGGCGGTGAATTTCTGGCTCACCGCGCAGGGTATTTTACCCACCAGCGATGCCGCACTACTGAAAGCGCATAACGTACAAAATGTGCTCGGTATCCAGTCGATTGATACCGGGATCCTGGGCGCGGTCATCGCCGGTATTATTATCTGGCGCCTGCATGAACGTTTCCATACCCTGCGCCTGCCCGACGCGCTGGCCTTCTTTGGCGGAACCCGCTCGGTGCCTATCGTTACCAGCGTCGTGATGGGGCTGGTAGGGCTGGCTATCCCGCTGGTGTGGCCGTGGTTTGCCATGGCGATTAGCGGGCTGGGGCATATTATCGATCGCGCCGGCGATTTCGGGCCGATGATCTTCGGCACCGGTGAGCGACTGCTGCTGCCCTTTGGTTTGCAGCATATCCTGGTCGCACTGATCCACTTTACCGAAGCCGGCGGCACCCTCGAGGTTTGCGGGCACAGCGTGAGCGGCGCGTTGACCATCTTTCAGGCCCAGCTAAGCTGCCCTGATACCCACGGCTTTGCGGAGAGCGCAACCCGCTTCCTCTCACAAGGCAAAATGCCCGCCTTCCTCGGTGGCTTACCCGGCGCCGCGCTGGCAATGTACCACTGCGCGCGGCCAGAGAATCGCCATAAAATAAAAGGGCTGATGATTTCCGGCGTGATCGCCTGTGTGGTCGGCGGTACCACCGAACCGATTGAATTCTTATTCCTGTTTGTCGCCCCGGCGCTCTATCTGATTCATGCCGTATTAACGGGGCTCGGTTTTACGGTGATGGCGGTGCTCGGCGTGACTATTGGTAATACCGACGGCAACGTGATCGATTTTATTGTCTTCGGCGTTCTGCACGGGATGGCAACAAAATGGTATCTGGTGCCGCTGGTGGCCGCGGTTTGGTTTGCCGTCTATTACGCCCTGTTCCGTTTCGCCATCATCCGCTTCGATATCAAAACCCCAGGACGCGATAGCGTGGCGACGGAGAATGTCGATACCGCTGGCGCAGGCGTAAGCGGCAAAACCGGTTACGATGTCCCAGCCCTGCTCACTGCGCTGGGTGGCGCAGAAAATATTCAGACCCTCGATAACTGCATCACTCGCTTACGCCTGTCGGTTAACGAGATGGCAAAAGTGAATGTCGACGCCTTAAAAGCGAACCGCGCCATTGGCGTGATTAAAGTCAATGACCATGATCTGCAGGTGGTGATTGGCCCGCAGGTACAGTCGGTGAAAGATGAGATGGCGCAACTGGTCCGCTCGCAGCAGCCTGGTTCCGTAATGGAGGCGGGATAAGCAGATGAAGCAGCAGAGATTCGATTTCTCCACGCCCATCGATCGTCACGGCACCTGGTGTACGCAGTGGGATTACGTCGCCGATCGTTTTGGCCGCGACGATTTATTGCCCTTCACGATTTCCGATATGGATTTCGCCACCGCGCCCTGCGTGCTTAGCGCCCTGCAGCAGCGGCTTAGCCATGGCGTACTGGTTGCACAGCCGCTTTAACACCCGCATCGATACGGAGTCGATAGTGTATGGCCCGTCGGTTATCTGGATGATAGCCGAGATGATCCGCCAGTGGTCGCAGCCCGGCGATGGCATCGTCGTTCACACTCCGGCGTATGATGCGTTCTATAAAGCTATTGCAGGCAATAACCGCCAACTGCATGGGGTGCCGCTGCACCAGGGCGACGGTGGCTGGTACTGCGATATGGCACAACTTGAGGCGGCGCTGGCCAAACCAGAAAACAAGATCTTGTTGCTGTGCAGCCCACAAAACCCGACCGGGAAAGTGTGGACGCGCCACGAACTCGAGACGATGGCCGCGCTGTGTGAACGTCATAACGTTAAGGTTATCAGTGATGAAATTCATATGGACATGGTCTGGAGCGCCCATCCTCACATCCCCTGGAGCGCGGTAGCGCGCGGCCCGTGGGCGCTGTTTAGTTCAGCATCGAAGAGTTTCAATATCCCCGCGTTGACGGGTGCATGGGGGCTGATTGACGATGCTTCCTCTCGCCAGCGCTGGCTGGAGGCGCTAAAAAACAGCAATGGCCTTTCATCTCCGGCGGTCTTAGCGATAGTCGCCCATATTGCCGCCTACCGTGACGGCGCGCCGTGGCTGGATGCTCTGCGCGGTTATTTGCAGGACAATCTGCACTATGTTGCCGGGGCCCTGAACCATGCTTTCCCGAGCCTTGACTGGCAGGTGCCGGAATCGACCTATCTGGCGTGGATCAATTTGCGCCCCTTAGGTATTGACGATTCCGCCCTGCAACGGGCGCTGATTGAGCAGCAAAAAATCGCTATGATGCGCGGCGATACCTACGGCGTGGAAGGCAAAGGGTTTATTCGCCTTAACGCAGGCTGCCCGCGCGTCAAACTTGAGCAAGGCGTCAACGGATTGATCGCCGCGTTAACCTCCCTGGCTTGACCACAATGATGCGCAATCGCGCGGTCGTTTGCGCAAGATAGCTTTTTGCGGCCTTTTCTTCTTATAATGGTGCGCACTTTACATAAAAAAGAGTGCGACCATGATTGATTCAAACCTGCCGTTAACTGATATACATCGCCATCTCGACGGAAACATCCGCGCGCAAACCATTCTCGATCTCGGACGCCAGTACAATATCCCGCTGCCTGCACAAACCCTTGACGCTCTGCGCCCTCACGTTCAGGTCACCTCCAATGAGCCGGATCTGGTGAGCTTCCTTGCCAAGCTCGACTGGGGGGTAAAAGTGCTGGCCTCACTCGAAGCCTGCCGCCGCGTCGCCTGGGAAAATATGCAGGACGCGGCGCTGAATGGTTTGCATTATGTCGAACTGCGTTTTTCGCCAGGCTATATGGCGATGACTCACAACCTGCCGGTGGCGGGCGTGGTGGAAGCGGTGATTGCCGGGGTACGCGAAGGGAGCCGTGATTTTAACGTGCAGGCTAACCTGATTGGTATCATGAGCCGCACCTTCGGTGAAGCGGCATGTTTACAGGAACTGGAGGCGCTGCTGGCGCACCGTGAAGGCATTACGGCGCTGGATCTGGCCGGCGATGAGCTGGGTTTCCCCGGCAGTCTGTTTCTCTCGCATTTCAACCGCGCGCGCGATGCGGGCTGGCAAATCACCGTCCATGCCGGCGAAGCCGCAGGCCCGGAAAGTATCTGGCAGGCTATTCGCGAACTGGGCGCGGTGCGCATCGGTCACGGTGTGAAAGCGATAGAAGATACCGCCCTGATGGACTTCCTCGCCGAACAACGCATTGGCATTGAGTCCTGTCTGACGTCGAATATACAGACCAGCACTGTGCCGTCACTTGAGCGCCATCCGCTGAAAACCTTCCTTGATCACGGGATTATGGCCAGCATTAATACCGACGATCCTGCGGTACAGGGCGTGGAGATTGGTCATGAGTATCAAGTCGCCGCTCCGGCGGCCGGGTTGAGCCGCGAGCATATTCGTCAGGCGCAGATTAACGGGCTGGAGATGGCCTTTCTGAGTGCTGCGGAAAAACAGGCGCTGCGCGAGCGCGTCGCGAAAGCATAAAGCATAAAGCATACCGCTCACGCCGACGCGTGAGCGGTCATTCTTCAGGTGAGACTCAGCGTGGCGCGATGTTTTGCCGATTCAATACCCAGCTCAATCATCTCCATAATCTGAATCGCCTGGCTTGCCGGCACAGGGTTTTCGCCGACGCCATTAAGGGCATCGCGAATCGCCGCATAGTAGGCCGGATAGTTGCCCGGCAGCGTCAGCCACTGCTCTGCTTTACGCGCCTCGCCATCAATGCGCGTTAACATGCCGTCGCGCATATCATAGCCCCAATCTTCTTGCGGCAGACGCGCGCCGCTTTTCAGGCACTCTTCTTGCGGATCGAGGCCATATTTTACATAGCTACCGCGCGAGCCGTGGACGATATAGCGTGCCGACTCCGCCGCCGCCAGCATCGTACCGTGCAGCACAACGCGGCGCTGCGGATAGGCCAGCACCGCATGAAAATAGTCCGTTGACTGCGCGCCAGGGCGCAGCTGCGCCAGATCCACGGTCATCGACACCGGCAGGCCAAACAGGTTAACGGCCTGATCGAGCAGATGCGGCGCCAAATCATACCAGATACCGCTGCCCGGCCCGCCCTGCTCGCGCCAGCGGTCGCGGATTTGCGGACGGAAGCGGTCAAAATGTGACTCAAAATAGTTCACTTCCCCCAGTGCGCCATCCGCCAGCAATGCTTTCAGGGTCAGGAAATCGCTGTCCCAGCGGCGGTTATGAAACACCGATAACACGCGCCCGAGGCTGCGCGCCAGCGCATCCAGTTCACGGGCCTGGGACGGCGTCACGGTAAAGGGTTTATCCACCACCACATGTTTACCCGCCTCCAGCGCCGCTTTCGCCAGCGGAAAATGGGTATCATTCGGCGTAGGAATGACTATCAAATCAATCTGCGGATCGTTAAACAGATGCTTTGGCTCAGAGACAACCGGCACCGCAGGCCAGTCCGCTTTCACTTTTGTTTCATCACTGCTGGATATGGCCGCCAGCTCCATACCTGCCGTACCGGCAATCAGCGGCGCATGAAACGTTTTACTGGCGTAACCATAACCTATTAATCCGACACGGATGTTATCGCTCATAGCGTGGTCTCTCCTTTTTGGAATCTCTATTTCATACTATCTGCCTGCTGGCAACAACCGCCATCGCGATTCATAAGCGAAACGCATGAATTAACGCAACAAACCCTGGTTTCCGCTTAAAAAATCTGCTTAAATCTGCCTCCGGGCCGCGGTACAGATTGTACTGTGCCCGTCGCAGACGACAGTAAACACAGGGAGCAGTAATAGTATGGTCGGAATTTTCAATCGGATTATTGAATTAATGGGCTGGGTTGTACTCGGCGTATCGACTATTCTGTTGGTTTTCGCCAGTCATATTGATAATTATCAACCGCCTGAACAGAGCGTCGTTGCGCAAAAGAAATAACCGCACCAACAAAATCCGCAACGGGCGTACAGCGCCACCGTTTTATGACCTGCCACACGGTAAGGCATTCATTTTCATCACCCGGCGCTGTTCTGGCGGCGGGTTTCATTCGAAAAGAAAACTCTTAAATTAGGGCCAGAGCACGCATACGCTATTTACCCTCGGGTAATAACGTTTATTATTCCTCTTCATTAACGCGCGTACTCTATTTGCCTCTTTTATTTTATGGACAACCCTCAATATGACCGTTCAGGATTATTTATTAAAATTTCGTAAGATTAGCTCACTTGAAAGTCTGGAAAAACTGTTCGATCACCTTAACTATTCGCTGACGGATAATGGCGAAATTATTAACATGTATCGTGCAGCGGATCATCGCAGGGCTGAACTGGTTTCCGGCGGACGTTTATTTGACATTGGGTGCGTTCCGCGCTCTGTATGGCGCTACGTGCAGTAACGACGCTGGCATTCGCCGCGTAATGCTTTATACTCCTCGCCCGGCGAAATCATCCAGAGCTTTACTGCCTTAATAGAGGAATATGCATGACTTCGATGTCCGCAGAAAGAATCGGAGGCTGGTTACTCGGTCCTCTGGCCTGGTTGCTGGTTGCGTTATTAAGCACCTCGCTGGCACTGTTACTCTATGCGACCGCCTTAATGACGCCGCAGTCGGTTACGGCGCTGGGCGCGCAGCCGCTGAAACAGACGGTGCTGTGGTTTGTATCGTTCGCCTTCGCTATCGCCATCTGGTATTACACCTTTTGGCTGGTTATCGCCTTTTTTAAACGCCGCCGCAGCGTGCCAAAACACTATATTATCTGGCTGCTAGTCTGCGTATTGCTTTCCGTCAAAGCCTTTGCTTTCGCTCCCGTCTCCGATGAACTGGCGCTGCGTCAGTTACTCTTTCCGCTGCTTGCGGCAGCATTGATGGTGCCCTATTTCAAACGCTCGACGCGCGTGAAAAAGACCTTTGTTAACCCGTAATACCCTTACAGTTACCCTGTTGTCGGACGTGGATATTTGACCGATAATAGGAGCGTTTTTATTTCAGGCCATATAATGACAGACTATCTGCTGCTATTTATCGGAACGGTGCTGGTCAATAACTTCGTACTGGTGAAGTTTCTTGGCCTGTGTCCGTTTATGGGCGTTTCCAAAAAGCTGGAAAGCGCAATGGGCATGGGGCTGGCGACAACCTTCGTGATGACGATGGCGTCGATCTGCGCCTGGCTCATCGATAGCTGGGTGCTTATCCCGCTGGATTTAGTCTATCTGCGCACGCTGGCATTTATTCTGATTATCGCTGTTGTCGTGCAGTTCACGGAAATGGTGGTGCGTAAAACCAGCCCGGCGCTCTATCGCCTGCTGGGGATCTTTTTGCCGCTGATTACCACCAACTGCGCGGTGCTCGGCGTGGCCCTGCTCAATATCAACCTTGGGCACAACTTTATGCAATCGGCGTTGTATGGCTTCGCTGCCGCCGTCGGATTTTCACTGGTTATGGTCTTATTCGCCGCCATTCGCGAGCGTCTGGCCGTTGCCGATGTGCCCGCCCCTTTTCGCGGCAACGCGATTGCGTTAATCACCGCGGGCTTAATGTCTCTGGCCTTTATGGGCTTTAGCGGTCTGGTGAAATTGTAAGATGAGTGCGATTACCCTGGCCGTGGTGGCCCTGAGCGTGCTCGGGCTGATTTTCGGTATCATTCTCGGTTACGCTTCCCGCCGTTTCGCGGTCGAAGACGATCCGGTGGTTGAACGCGTCGATGAGCTGTTACCGCAAAGCCAGTGTGGCCAGTGCGGTTATCCCGGTTGCCGTCCTTATGCTGAGGCCGTTGGTCTGCAGGGTGAAAAAATTAACCGCTGCGCACCCGGTGGTGAAGCCGTGATGCTGAAAATTGCCGCCTTGTTAAATGTCGATCCGCAGCCCATTGATGGCGACGCGGCGGCCCTTGAGCCGGTGCGTATGCTGGCGGTGATTGACGAAGACAACTGCATTGGCTGCACCAAGTGCATCCAGGCCTGTCCGGTCGATGCCATTATCGGCGCCACGCGCGCGATGCATACGGTGATGAGCGATCTGTGTACCGGCTGTAATCTTTGTGTGGATCCGTGCCCGACGCAGTGCATTGAGCTGCGCCCTGTGGAAACGACCATCCAGAGCTGGAAATGGGATTTGCAGACCATTCCGGTACGTAATATTCCTGTGGAACACCATGCTTAAGTTATTTTCCGCTTTCCGAAAAGAGAAACTGTGGGATTTTCACGGCGGTATTCATCCGCCCGAAATGAAAACCCAGTCAAACGGCACGCCGCTGCGTCAGCTGCCGCTGGCTCATCGTTTTGTTATTCCCGTGAAGCAACACATTGGCGCTGAGGGCGAGCTATGCGTGCGTGTCGGCGACAACGTTCTGCGCGGGCAGCCGCTGACTCGTGGTCGCGGCCGTATGCTGCCGGTTCATGCGCCCACCTCCGGCACCGTGACGGCGATTGCGCCCCACTCCACCGCGCATCCATCGGCGCTGCCGGAGATGAGCGTCATTATAGAGGCGGATGGCGAAGATCGCTGGATTGAGCGTGACGGCTGGCAGGATTACCGCTCCCACAGTTATGAAGCCCTGATTGAGCGCATTCATCAATTTGGCGTGGCGGGGCTTGGCGGTGCCGGCTTCCCGACCGCCGCTAAATTGCAGAGCGGCGGCGATAAAATCGATACGCTGATTATCAACGCCGCCGAGTGCGAGCCCTACATAACCGCCGACGACCGTTTAATGCAGGATTGTGCCGCGCAGATAATGGACGGCGTGCGCATCCTGGCGCACATCCTGCAGCCGCGTCAGGTGCTGATTGGTATCGAAGATAACAAGCCGCAGGCCATTTCGATGATGCGTGCGGTACTGGCGGGTAGTCACGATATTCAGTTAAAAGTCATTCCGACGAAATACCCGTCCGGCGGCGCTAAACAGCTTACGCAGATCCTGACCGGCAAGCAGGTACCGCACGGTGGCCGTTCGTCCGATATTGGTATTTTGATGCAAAACGTCGGCACGGCGTATGCGATTAAGCGTGCGGTGATCGACGGCGAACCGCTGACCGAGCGTGTGGTCACCCTAACGGGCGAAGCGGTTACGCGTCCCGGTAACGTCTGGGCGCGTCTCGGTACGCCGGTTAGCCATCTGCTTAAGTGCGCCGGTTTCTGCCCGTCGGCTGAACAACTGGTGATTATGGGCGGCCCGCTGATGGGCTTCACCCTGCCTTGGCTGGATGTGCCGGTGGTGAAAATCACTAACTGCCTGCTGGCACCTTCCGCCAGTGAGATGGGTGCGCCGCAGGAAGAGAAAGGGTGCATTCGCTGTAGCGCCTGTGCCGACGCCTGCCCCGCCGATTTATTACCCCAGCAGCTGTATTGGTTTAGCAAAGGTCAGCAGCACGATAAAGCCACCGCACACAATCTTTCCGACTGCATTGAATGCGGTGCCTGCGCCTGGGTGTGCCCTAGCAATATTCCGCTGGTGCAATATTTCCGCCAGGAGAAGGCGGAAATTTACGCCATCAGTGAGGAAGAGAAACGCACCGCCGAAGCGAAAGCCCGCTTTGAAGCGCGTCAGGCGCGTCTTGAGCGCGAGAAGCTGGCCCGCAAGCAGCGTCACCAACAGGCCGCCGTGCAGCCTGCCGCCCAGGATCAGCAGGCAATTGATGCGGCGCTGGCGCGGGCACGCGAGAAACAGGCCACCGCCGGGCAATCCATCGTGGTGCAGGCCGGTGCCGCGCCCGATAATAGCGAAGTGATTGCGGCCCGCGAAGCACGCAAAGCGCAAGCGCGCGCCCGACAGGCAGAAAAAGCCCAACAAGCCGAAACCCCAACCAGCAGCAGCGAAACGCCGGATCCGCGTAAATCAGCGGTCGAAGCGGCGATTGCCCGCGCCAAAGCACGCAAGCTGGCGCATAGCCAGCCAGAAGAAACCGCAGCTGTCGCCGAACCCGCGCAGGCCGAAACCCCGGCCATCGATCCGCGCAAAGCGGCGGTCGAAGCGGCGATTGCCCGCGCTAAAGCGCGCAAGCTGGCGCAGAGCCAGCCGGAAGAGACCGCAGCAGTCGCCGAACCCGCGCAGGCCGAAACCCCGGCGGTCGATCCGCGTAAAGCGGCGGTGGAAGCGGCGATTGCCCGTGCCAAAGCGCGCAAATTAGAACAACATGCCGCCACACAAACCGAGGCTCCGCCGTCGTTTGAGCAGGCCGCTAATGACGATCCGCGCAAAGACGCGGTCGCCGCCGCCATCGCCCGCGTTCGGGCTAAAAAGGCCGCACAGCAAGCTGTTAACGAGGATTAAATGGTTTTCAGAATCGCAAGTTCCCCTTACACCCATAACCAGCGCCAGACCTCACGGATTATGCTGCTGGTGACCCTCGCTGCCGTGCCGGGGATCGCCGTGCAAACCGCGTTTTTCGGCTGGGGAACAGTGATACAGCTTATCCTCGCTATCGTCAGCGCCGTGGCGGCGGAGGCGCTGGTACTGCGATTACGCAAGCAAAACGTCGGCGCTATTGTTGCCGATAACTCCGCGCTGCTGACCGGACTACTGTTGGCCATCAGTATTCCGCCCCTTGCGCCGTGGTGGATGGTGGTGCTCGGCACCGCCTTCGCGGTGATTATCGCCAAACAACTTTACGGCGGCCTCGGCCATAACCCCTTTAACCCGGCGATGATTGGCTATGTGGTGCTGCTGATTTCATTTCCGGTACAGATGACCAGCTGGCTGCCGCCCCATGACATCGCGCGGACGGTGCCGGGTTTTATCGATGCCTTACAGATAATATTCAGCGGCCATACCACGGCGGGTGCAGGAATGGAAACCCTGCGTATCGGCATTGATGGCGTAAGCCAGGCGACGCCTCTCGATACCTTTAAAACCTCGTTGCATGCCGGGCACAGCGTTGAGCAGATCCTGCAATACCCTATTTACCGCGGCGTGCTGGCCGGTGTCGGCTGGCAGTGGGTCAATCTCGCTTACCTGGCCGGCGGCCTGTTCCTGCTGTGGCAGAAAACAATTCGTTGGCATATTCCCGTTAGCTTTCTGCTGACGCTGGTTATTTGCGCGACGCTGGGCTGGCTGCTTGCGCCGGATTCGCTGGCGGCACCGCAGCTGCACCTGTTCTCCGGTGCCACCATGCTTGGCGCTTTCTTTATTCTGACGGATCCGGTCACCGCTTCGACCACCAATAAAGGTCGGCTGATTTTTGGCGCGCTGGCGGGCTTGCTGGTGTGGCTTATCCGCAGCTTTGGTGGGTATCCCGACGGCGTGGCTTTTGCCGTATTGCTGGCGAATATCACCGTGCCGTTGATCGATTACTACACGCGCCCGCGTGTTTACGGGCATCGCTAAGGAGCCGGCTATGCTAAAGACAATGCGTAAACATGGCGTAACGCTGGCGCTGTTCGCGGCAGGATCAACAGGGCTTACCGCCGCTATCGATCAGCTGACGAAAACCACCATTGCCGATCAGGCGACGCTGCAACAAAAAGCGTTATTCGATCAGGTGATCCCCGCAGAGCGTTATAATAATGCGCTGCAGCAGAGCTGTTATCGGGTAAGCGATCCGGCTCTGGGTAAAGGGCAACATCGGCTGTGGATCGCCAAAAAAGACGATACCCCGGTGGCCGCGGTTATCGAAGCGACCGCACCGGATGGCTACTCCGGTGCCATTCAACTGCTGGTAGGCGCCGATTTTAACGGTACGGTATTAGGCGTGCGCGTAACGGAGCACCATGAAACGCCGGGACTGGGCGATAAGATTGAGCTGCGTATCACGGACTGGATCACTCATTTCAGCGGGAGACGTATTGATGGCGCGGCCGACTCGCATTTTGCCGTCAAAAAAGATGGCGGTGATTTTGACCAGTTTACCGGTGCGACTATCACCCCACGCGCGGTGGTTAACGCGGTCAAACGTACCGGCCTGTATGCCATGACGCTGCCGCAGCAGCTGCCGCGTTTAGTGGAATGTGGAGAGTAAGCGATGAGCGAAGTGAAAGAGGTTATTGTCCAGGGGCTGTGGAAAAACAACTCTGCGCTGGTACAGCTGCTGGGGATGTGTCCGCTGCTGGCGGTAACATCGACGGCCACTAACGCCCTCGGGCTAGGGCTGGCAACCACGCTGGTTTTAACCCTGACCAACCTGGTTATCTCCTCCCTGCGCCGCTGGACGCCGGCTGAGATCCGCATCCCTATTTACGTGATGATTATCGCCTCGGTGGTCAGCGCGGTACAAATGCTGATCAATGCGTATGCCTTTGGTCTTTACCAGTCGCTGGGCATTTTTATTCCGCTTATCGTGACCAACTGTATCGTTGTTGGCCGCGCGGAAGCGTTCGCCGCGAAGAAAGGCCCGGCGCTCTCGGCGCTGGATGGCTTCTCCATCGGCATGGGCGCGACCGGCGCGATGTTTGTGCTGGGTTCTATGCGCGAAATTCTTGGCAACGGCACGTTGTTTAACGGTGCCGACAGTCTGCTCGGCAGTTGGGCGAAAGTGCTGCGTATTGAAGTATTTCACACCGATTCGCCGTTTCTGCTGGCGATGCTGCCGCCGGGGGCCTTTATCGGCCTCGGGATGATGCTGGCGGTAAAATACATAATCGATCAGAAAATGAAAAAACGTCGTGAAGCCGCCGTCGCAGTGGCAAACGAGGCTGCACAGGTCACGCCCGGGAAGGCATAATGAATCAAGCAAAACGTCTGGAAATTTTGACCCGCTTACGGGAAAACAATCCGCACCCGACCACCGAACTGAATTTCACTTCACCCTTTGAGCTGCTGATCGCCGTGCTGCTCTCGGCACAGGCCACGGATGTCAGCGTCAATAAAGCCACCGCGCTGCTCTATCCGCTGGCAAATACGCCAAAAGCGATGCTTGAGCTGGGCGTTGAAGGCGTTAAACAGTACATCAAAACCATCGGTCTGTTTAACAGCAAAGCGGAAAATGTGATTAAGACCTGCCGCATTTTGCTTGAGCAGCACGGCGGCGAAGTACCTGAGGACAGAGCGGCGCTGGAAGCCCTGCCGGGCGTCGGGCGTAAAACGGCTAACGTCGTGCTCAACACCGCCTTTGGCTGGCCAACGATTGCCGTAGATACGCATATTTTTCGCGTCTCTAACCGTACGCGATTCGCGCCGGGTAAGAACGTCGAAGAGGTAGAGAATAAACTGCTGAAAGTGGTACCAGCGGAGTTTAAAGTGGATTGCCACCACTGGCTGATCCTGCACGGGCGATACACCTGCATCGCCCGCAAACCGCGTTGCGGTTCCTGCATTATCGAAGATCTGTGCGAATACGACAGTAAAACCGAAAGCTAAGATCCGTCAGAACGGGCGCATTACCGCCAGCAAAATAATCAGTAACACGGCGATAATCGTGATAACGACCGCGTTGCCAATCGCACCGCTGCCTTTGATCGCTTCACCCGCGGCGATGCGCCGTAAGGTGGCAGAGAGAAAACCGTGCAGACCGGAAAGCAGCAGCACGACGACAATTTTCAATATCAGCCACAGGTGCGGCATTTGACCGTGAGCAATGACCATCACCGCGCCGGCGATCCACAGCAGCAGCATTGCCGGGGTAGTAAATTTGCGGCTCCAGCCACGAACATCGCCCGCCAGTCGGTTGCTAACGCTCTTATCTGTCTGTACCGCACACCAGCCCGCCACCACTGCCATAACCAACATACCGCCTATCCAGACAATGGCCGCCGCGATATGTAACGCATTGAGCCAGGGATGAAAGTTCATATTACGACTCCAGATAAAAAAACACAGCGGCAAGTCTGACAGCGGATCGGCCGCCTGTCATGAACAATGCGCGGCATATATCTTAACCGGCGCTTTTTACGGCGTATCGTTGCCGCTGTGGTGATGAAAAATGATAAGAACACGCTGATTTCCAAGGTTAACAGTAAGTGATAACGCTCACATCTCTGCAAATTGCCTGAATCGTCGAAGGATCGCGCGCCACAGGTAAAAATGAGCAAATAATCGTCGGCTTATGCGTATTTATTAAGAGCATTCCTTTTTTTAGAAGAAAAAAATCCAACCAAATGTTAAAAGGTCCTGGAATGCTAACGCAATGTTAAAATTATGATTTCTACGCGCCCTAAAGAACTCACTGGACAAAGTTTAGCCGCCGCGAGCAATAGATATCACCATGTTTATCTCGCAAAGCAGCCCGATCAACTGCTTTATAGACAAAACAGTAGAACATATTTCTTAATGGCCAATTCCACCCCTGCCAGGCAGTGGAAAAATCCACTTTTATTTTAATAGTGAAATTTAACTCTGAATAACAATTACAATGACCGAGCATTGTAATGCGCCGGATCTATGTAACAGAATATGTCAAAGCACTTGCCTGTAAACGCCGGATAGTGAACATTAACCGCCGTTTTCCCCTCCCAATATAACTATAAGCGCGATGAACTCTGGTTATTGCGCGCTGAACACCCCCGTTAATATGGGATGTAAAAAAAGAGGTATATGTGTCGACTGCAAACAAACCAACCGAAAGCGTCAGCCTGAACGCTTTTAAACAACCGAAAGCGTTTTATCTGATCTTCTCCATCGAGTTATGGGAACGTTTTGGTTATTACGGCCTGCAAGGGATTATGGCTGTCTACCTGGTGAAACAGCTGGGTATGTCGGAATCGGATTCTATCACCCTGTTCTCCTCTTTCAGCGCTCTGGTTTATGGTCTGGTCGCCATCGGTGGCTGGCTGGGCGATAAAGTCCTGGGCACCAAACGCGTGATTATGCTGGGGGCGATTGTGCTGGCGATCGGCTATGCGCTGGTGGCCTGTTCCGGGCATGATGCTGGGGTGGTTTACATGGGAATGGCGGCGATTGCCGTCGGTAATGGCCTGTTTAAAGCCAACCCGTCCTCGCTGCTCTCGACCTGCTATGCAAAAGATGACCCGCGTCTGGATGGTGCATTTACCATGTACTACATGTCCGTCAACGTCGGTTCGTTCTTCTCGATGCTGGCGACGCCCTGGCTGGCGGCGAAGTTCGGCTGGAGCACCGCCTTTGGTCTGAGCGTGGTCGGTTTGCTTATCACTATCGTGAACTTTGCATTCTGCAAACGCTGGGTGAAAAACCACGGTTCCAAACCCGATTTCGCCCCTGTGCGCATGAACTATCTGCTGGCGACTATCGTCGGTATCGTTGCGCTGGTCGCTATCGCTACCTGGCTGCTGCACAACCAGGGCATTGCCCGTATGGTACTGGGTGTGGTGGCAATTTGTATTATCGTTATCTTCGCTAAAGAGACCTTCGCCATGAAAGGCGCGGCGCGGCGTAAAATGATCGTTGCCTTCATTTTGATGGTGCAGGCGATTGTCTTCTTCGTGCTGTATAGCCAGATGCCGACCTCGCTGAACTTCTTCGCCATTCGTAACGTTGAGCACACCCTGTTCGGTATCGCCTTTGAGCCTGAACAGTATCAGGCGCTGAACCCGTTCTGGATTATTATTGGTAGCCCGATTCTGGCGGCCATCTATAACAAAATGGGCGATACGCTGCCGATGCCGCATAAATTTGCTATCGGTATGGTGCTGTGCTCCGGTGCGTTCCTGGTGCTGCCGCTGGGGACGAAATTCGCCTCCGACGCGGGTATCGTTTCCGTAAGCTGGCTTATCGCGAGCTACGGCCTGCAAAGTATCGGTGAGCTGATGATCTCCGGCCTTGGCCTGGCGATGGTTGCACAGCTGGTTCCGCAGCGTCTGATGGGCTTTATTATGGGTAGCTGGTTCCTGACCACGGCGGGCGCGAATATTATCGCTGGCTATGTCGCAAACCGGATGGCTATTCCAGAAAATGTCACCGATCCGCTGATGTCCCTTAATATCTACGGCAGCGTCTTCCTGCAAATTGGTATCACTACGGCGGTGATCGCTGTGCTGATGATCCTTGCCGCACCGAAGCTGAACCGTATGACCCAGGGTGACGAATCCGCAGACGAAGCATCCAAAACCGCTACGGCATAATGGCCGAGGGGAATACGAAACAGAGAGCCGCTAACCGACGTTAGCGGCTTTTTTTTTATGCCAACGCGTACTAACCTAGACTGGAAATCAGCTAAAAGGACACAACAATGAAACTGTTTTACAAACCTTCCGCTTGCTCACTCGCCTCCCATATCGCTCTACGAGAAACGGGCAACGATGTGGATCTGGTCAGCGTTGATCTGATGCATAAACGCCTGGAAAACGGCGAGGACTTTTTCGCCATTAACCCAAAAGGGCAAGTTCCGGCGCTGCAGCTGGATGACAACACGCTGCTCACCGAAGGCGTGGCGATTATGCAGTACGTCGCTGACAGCGCGCCACAGAGCCAGTTGTTAGCGCCTGTGGGCACCTTGCCGCGTTATAAGACGCTGGAGTGGCTAAATTTTATCGCTACCGAACTGCATAAAGGTTTCACGCCGCTGTTCCGCCCGGATACGCCGGAAGACTTTAAACCGACCGCTCGTGCGCTGCTGGAGAAAAAACTGCAGTACGTCAATGAATCGCTGGGTAAATCCGAGTGGATCAGCGGCGCGAACTTTACCATTGCTGATGGCTATCTCTTTACCGTGCTGCGCTGGGCGCGCGCGGTGAAATTGAATCTGGAAGGCCTGACAAATATCGATGCTTATATGGCGCGCGTAGCAGCACGTCCTGCGGTCGCAGCGGCGATGGCAGCTGAAGGTATTCAGTAATAGCAAATGGCCCGTTAGCGGTGCGTTAACGGGCGCAGACAGAGGCGGGTTTTCCCGCCTTTTTTATAACAGCGTTGCGCTAAAGAGGTGTTCGGGATGGGCAATTTTGTCCTGCGCCGCAACCACCTGTAGCTCATACTCCTGCCTGCTCTGCGTCGCCAGCATAATTTCATACACCGCCGCCGTTACGTGCTCCAGCGCATTGCACACGCTCGCGCCCTGCAACAGTTTCACCAGCAGCAGCCCGCTGGTGACATCGCCAACGCCGACGGGCTGACGTGCGCCAAAATCCACCAGCGGACGGCTGATATGCCAGGCTTCATCCGGCGTCACCAGTAACATTTCAAAGCGTTCAGCGCTAAGCCCCGCGCGCGCCAGATGTTTGACCAGCACGATTTGCGGTCCCAGGTCGATCAGTTCGCGTGCCGCCGCAACCGCTTCCTGCACATTATTGACTGCGTGTTCGCACAACATCTCCAGCTCAAGCAGATTGGGGGCAATCATATCGCTGGCGGGCAAGGCGTGGCGCAGATGAAATTCGGCTACGCCCGGCGCGACAATACAGCCTTTCTCAGGATGGCCCATCACCGGATCGCAAAAGTATTTTGCCTGCGGATTAGCGCTTTTAACCTGGCGGACGATATCCAGAATATGCTCGCCCTGCTCCGCCGAACCCAGATAACCGCTCAGTACCGCGTCACACTGTTGCAGTTTGCCGATAGCGGCAATGCCCTGCACAATCTCCGTCAGATGCGACGGCGGCATCACGCTCCCGGTCCACTGACCATACTGCGTATGGTTAGAAAACTGCACCGTATTCAGCGGCCAGACGTTGGCACCCAGGCGGCGCATCGGAAATTCGGCGGCACTGTTCCCCGCATGGCCAAAAACCACATGCGATTGAATGGCGAGGATATTCTTCATTATTGAAAGCCTTGCAAGAATGGGCAATAAAGCGAAGGGAGCGATTTCTCGCTCCCTTCGGCAGGTCGGTGATTACTTCCAGCAGATCAGGCAGTAATTTTTCTTACCGCGACGCAGCAGCGTATAGCGACCAAACAGGCGATCGCCGTCGGTGAAGAAATATTCCGCGTCGGACTGTTTTTCGCCATTGATGGTGACGGCGTTAGAGGCGATAGTTTTGCGTGCCTGGCCGCGAGACGGCTGGAGCTCAGAGTCCACCAGCGCCTGCATCAGATCGGCACCTTTTTCCATCTCGACCATCGGCACGCCATCCTGTGCTAGCTGTTCGAAATCCGCTTCGCTCAGGCTGCTCAGCGTTCCGTTGAACAGGCTTTCGGTAATACGTTTCGCGGCGGTGAGCCCCTCTTCGCCATGCACAAGGCGCGTTACCTGCTCAGCCAGCACATATTGTGCGCGCGGCGCTTTACCGCTGTTCTTATCTTCTTCTTCCAGCGCGTTTATTTCCGCGATGTCCATAAAGGTGAAGAATTTCAGGAAGCGATAAACATCCGCGTCCGCGGTATTGATCCAGAATTGATAGAATTTATACGGACTGGTTTTCTTCGGATCCAGCCACACCGCGCCGCCTTCGGTTTTGCCGAATTTGGTGCCGTCAGCTTTGGTGATCAGCGGCACCGTCAGGCCAAAGACCTGATTCTGATGCAGACGGCGGGTCAGATCGATGCCGGAGGTGATGTTGCCCCACTGGTCAGAACCGCCGATTTGCAGCGCCACGCCGTGCAGTTTATTCAGACAGGCGAAGTCATAACCCTGCAGCAGGTTGTAGGAAAACTCGGTGAACGAGATCCCGACATCGTCACGGTTCAAACGCTGTTTGACCGCTTCTTTGTTAATCATCTGGTTAACGGAGAAGTGTTTACCGATATCGCGCAGGAAGGTCAGCACATTCATATTGCCAAACCAGTCGTAGTTGTTGGCGGCGATAGCGGAATTATCGCCACAGTCGAAATCGAGGAACGGCGCTACCTGTTTGCGGATTTTATCCACCCACTCCTGCACGGTATCTTCGGTATTCAGTTTACGCTCGACGGCTTTAAAGCTCGGGTCACCAATCAGCCCGGTTGCACCGCCGACCAGCGCCACGGGCTTATGGCCAGCCTGCTGGAAGCGTTTCAGGCATAACAAAGGAACCAGATGCCCCAAATGCAAGCTGTCAGCGGTGGGATCGAAGCCGCAATAGAGCGCGATCGGGCCTTGCGCCAGTCGCTCTGCTAACGCTTCCTCATCCGTCACCTGGGCCACCAGGCCCCGCTCTTGCAATTGTTTAATCAAGTTACTGCTAGCCATCAAAATCTCCATGTATAAAACAAACTGCACCTTTGCCGGTACACGACTTTTCGCCAGATGCGAAAGGATACTTCATGGGGGGCAGATAGAATAAAGCGCCGGCACACGGAGTGCCAGCGCTTAAGGTAACATTTTTTAAGGGATTAGGGCGCGAGGCGGTCAATTTTCCACGCGGCGTTCTCACGCTGGTATAAAAAACGATCGTGCAGACGGTTTGCGCCGCCCTGCCAGAACTCCATCTGTTCAATCGTGACGCGAAAACCGCCCCAAAAACTGGGCAGCGGGATCTCGCCCTGCTGGAACTTCTGTTTTAGTTCGAGGAATTTGCTTTCCAGCACGCCGCGCGCGGAGATGCGGCTGGATTGCTTCGATACCCAGGCACCGATTTGGCTGTCCCGCGGACGGCTGTGAAAATATTTCATTACTTCCAGCGTCGACAACCGTTCCGCCTTACCGGTGACCATCACCTGGCGCTCGATCATATGCCAGGGGAACAACAGGCTCACGGCGGGATTGTGTTCGATATGGTGCGCTTTACGGCTGCCGAGGTTGGTATAAAACACCATCCCTTTCTCGTCGTAATGTTTTAGCAGCACGATGCGCTGATAAGGCTGACCGCTCTCATCCACCGTCGCCACTACCATTGCGGTCGGATCGATAAGTTGGGCTTCACAGGCCTGACCGAGCCAGCGTTCAAACAGGGCCAGCGGTTCGGCGGGGAGATCGCCGCGACGCAGGCCGCCTTTGGTGTATTCACGGCGCAGATGCGCGATTTGCTGCAGTTGATCGTTATCAGACATGGCGTTAGCGAAAGTAAGAATCAGGTAGGGCTATTATGCGCGCCCCAATGAAAATCTCAACGCTGCGGGATTAACTGACAGTTATTCAGCACGATGCGATCGCGTTTGTAGACCGTGGCGCTATCGCCTTTCGACCAGAAAACATACACGCCATCGGTATAACGCGTACCGGATGCAGAAAGCCCCTGCTGGAGGGTGATCAGCTTGTCATCCCAGACAAAACTCGCCTGCGAACGGCTGTGGTTAATTTTAACGCTAAGGGGTTTTTCATCACACTGATAGACCAGCGTATCGGTGTGCATGCGCTCGACAAACTGGTTGTAGTAGCTGCATCCGGCGAGCAGCGCAGGCAGACAAGCGATGAGGATTTTTTTCATAACGTATTCCCAAAACGGTGCTGGTCACGGAGGGCGAAACGCCCTCCCTAATCCTCGCCAGTCTAACCTGGGACCACGAAAGTAAAATGCGGTTAACTCTGATTCTGCCGTGGGTTAGCGGGATAAATCGCCCCCAGTACCGATGGCGCAGAAGCCCCGGTCACCGACGGCATATTACCCGGTAATCCGGCCAGAGTGCGCCAGGCCAGCCAGGCAAACGCCAGCGCTTCCATATCATCGCCGCTGATACCCGCCTCATCGGTAGTCGTTACCTCCGTGCCCGGCAGCAGCCCCGCCAGACGCGCCATCACCAGCGGATTGCGGCTTCCGCCGCCGCACACCAACAGACGCTCGCAGCCGCCGCTGAGCAGTACCTGCTCGGAGATAGTCACCGCCGTCAATTCCGCAAGGGTAGCCTGCACATCGCAGGCCGCTATGCCCGGGAAATGGGCAAGATGGCGTTCCAGCCAGCCGTAATTAAAATATTCCCGACCGGTGCTTTTCGGCGCAGGCGTGGAAAAGTAGCTGTCGTTCAACATGTTTTGCAGCAACGGCAGCAGCACTTTGCCTTCGCTCGCCCACTGGGCGTCTTTATCGTAAGGCTTGCCTTTTTGTCGCCAAATCCACGCATCCATCAGCATATTGCCCGGGCCGGTATCATAGCCTCTGACGGGCTGGCCGGGGATGAGCAATGAGAGATTGGCAATCCCGCCGATATTCAGCACCATGCGGCGCTCTACCGGGTGCGCCAGTAGCGCGTGGTGAAACGCTGGCACCAACGGTGCGCCCTGGCCGCCAAGGGCGATATCGCGGCGGCGGAAATCGCCGACCACCGTCACGCCGGTGCGCGCGGCGATTTGGTTGTTATCGCCAATCTGCAGGGTATGCGGCGCAATCCCGGTCGGTTCATGCCAGACGGTTTGTCCGTGGCAGCCAATCGCGACGATATCCTGTGGATGCAGGTGCTCTTTATCCATCAACGCCAGCACCGCATCGGCAAACAGCTTGCCCAGCTGCGTATCCAGCCGCCCCAGTTGCGAAAGTGTAAGCTGCTGCCCCTGGCAGATGCCCAGGATCGCCTCTTTTAACGGCAGCGGGATGGGAAACGTCAGGCTCGCTTGCTGTGCGACCATGGTTTCATCAATTGCCGCCAGCACCACATCGACACCATCCAGACTCGTTCCTGACATTACTCCAATGTAGCGACCCGATTTCATATGCCTCCCTTTCGTGCGTGACAGAAGTGCACCACTCCACCACAAAGCGCCGGTTTACGCCATCGACAGCAAACACTTTTTAACAATCCACTCAATTTACGTTAAGTGAAATTGTGATGACCAACGTTTATAATCGCTTCGTTTAAAATCAGTTAAACCTGCTTTTATTAGTATTTTCACCCATATTTAGCAGAAGACATGACCTGGCGTGATTAAAATGCCATATAATTTGACCATGACGGATGTCCGCAAGGGCGTTTCATGGTGAACAGGAGATTCATAAATGATGTTACGTGCACTGGCAGTTTCGCTGATTGGTTTGTCGTTGGTGGGCTGCGTAAATAATGACTCGCTTTCCGGTGATGTCTATTCTGCTTCCGAAGCTAAACAGGTGCAGAATGTCACTTACGGCACCGTGGTTAACGTACGTCCGGTACAGATCCAGGGCGGCGATGAGAGCAATGTCATTGGGGCTCTTGGCGGTGCCGTACTGGGTGGTTTCCTCGGCAATACCGTTGGCGGCGGTACCGGGCGCTCTCTGGCGACGGCCGCAGGCGCGGTTGCCGGTGGCGTAGCGGGGCAATCCGTACAGGGTTCAATGAACAAGTCGCAGGGTGTTGAGCTGGAAATTCGTAAAGACGACGGCAATACCATTATGGTGGTGCAGAAACAGGGCGCTACCCGTTTCGCCGCTGGCCAGCGCGTCGTAATGGCCAGCAACGGCCGTCAGATTACCGTTTCCCCGCGCTAATCGCTGATGCAGGTGGCCGCTATGCTGGCCGCCCTCTTTCTTCGCTCACGTAGCGTGCAGAGATAAAAAAGCCTTGCAGATGCAAGGCTTTTTTTTCAGTCTCGCGACTGTAGCTCATTGATATTGTGTTCCAGTCGGGCAATCATTTTAATCAACTGATCGAGTTCTTCCGCAGAGATACCGGCAAGGATTTCCCCCCGGGTTTTACGAATCACCGTCTCCATCTCTTCAATGATTGGGTCCGCTTTTTCTGTCAATTTGATCCGCTTCGCCCGGCGGTCGCTGGCACAGGTCTGGCGAGAAATAAGGCCCTTCTCTTCCAGCTGATCCAGCGTACGCACCAACGAGGGCTGCTCTATGCCGATCGCTTTTGCCAGTTGAATTTGCGACTGATCGGGCGGCAGCTGATGAATATTATGCAGCGTTACCCAGTGAGTCTGCGTTAATTCCAGAGGTTTCAGGCGATGGTCAATTAAAGCGCGCCACACGCGCACTAAGCGTGCCAGATCAGAACCTAATGGCGATTCCAATTTCATCTCCTTATTATTAGCTTGCTAAGTTGTTATACTCATTTTAAAATAGTTTGCAGTATTTGTAATAGTAAAACAAATGTAATACGGTTTACGCCGGGCCTTATACTGAGATTCCACCTGCCTTAGCACCGTTGGCTGTTGTCTAATAATAAGCACCAATTTGGCGATCCGTTAGGCTGCAAAGGATGCAAAGTGTGACATTGAACCCAAGTTTTTCTCACTTACCCCTGCAAGATCTGATTTTCGGTGCATCGGTGTACTTCCCTCCGGTATTCAAAGTGGTCTTGCTGGGCTTTCTTTTTTGGCTTATTGCCCATCGCCTGCTGCGCGAATGGATCTACGCGGGCGATATCTGGCATCCCATCCTTTTAGATCTATCCTTGTTCGTTATTGCATTAAGTTTTGCCCTTGGCTTGTTAATTGTGTGGTAATTATGCGTTTGAAATCCCTGAAATACTTTTCCACTCTCCTCGTTCTGGCGGTGGCGATTGTCGCCGGCTGGTGGATGTGGAATTTTTATATGCAGTCGCCCTGGACGCGCGACGGCAAAATCCGCGCTGAACAAGTGAATATCACACCGCAGGTTTCCGGCAGCATTACGCAACTGCACGTCAACGATAACCAGTTTGTTAAAGCAGGCGATGTGCTGTTTCAGATTGACGAGACGCCCTACCGTATTGCCGTGCTGAACGCCGAAGCGCAGTTGGCCCGCACGCAAACGGAGCTGGCGAAAGCCAATAACGAAGCCAACCGCCGTCGTCATCTGGCGAAAAATTACATCTCCGCTGAAGATCTCGATACCGCCAATATCAGTGTCAAAGCCGCACAGGCGAGCGTCGCGGCGGCGCAGGCGCAGCTGGCTCAGGCACAATGGCAACTGACGCAAACGCGCGTAGTCGCCCCGGTGGATGGCTGGATAACAAATCTCTCAACGCGCAGCGGCAACTACGCAACGGCCGGGCAGCCCGTCTTTGCGCTGGTCGACAGCCATTCGTTTTATGTCGTGGGCTATTTTGAAGAGACCAAACTGCGTCATATTCATGAAGGTGCAGCGGCGCAAATTGTGCTCTACAGCAGCAACGTGACGTTACAGGGTCACGTTTCCAGTATCGGCCGCGCTATTTACGATCAGAGCGTAGAGACCGATAGCGGTCTGGTTGCGGACATTAAACCAAATGTGCCGTGGGTGCGCCTGGCGCAGCGGGTGCCGGTGCGTATTCAATTTGATAATCTGCCGCAGGGGCTCACGCTAGTCTCCGGCACTACATGCACCGTAGCGATTGGCGGCCAGTAATGAAGCCGTACTGGCAATATCTGCCGTGGGTGAAAGCCACGCCGGGGCAATGGCGCTATGCGCTGCGCAACGGTATTGCGATGTGCCTCGCCCTGACGGTTGCCTATTACCTGCAGCTTGATGCGCCTTACTGGGCGATGACCTCCGCCGCAGTGGTGAGTTTTCCCACCGTGGGCGGGGTTATCAGTAAAAGCCTTGGCCGCATTGCCGGGAGTTTGTTAGGTGCCAGCGCGGCGCTGATCATTGCCGGACAAACACTCAACGATCCGTGGCTGTTTCTGTTTGCTATGGCGGGCTGGATAGGTTTTTGTACCTGGGCCAGCGCGCAGTTTATGAATAATGTTGCCTACGCGTTTCAACTGGCCGGTTATACCGCGGCTATTATCGCTTTCGCGATGGTTGATATCACCAACATCACCGAACTGTGGGACATCGCTCAGGCACGCGTATGTGAAGTGATACTCGGGATTTTATGCAGCGGGATGATGATGATGATCCTGCCCGGCACCGCCGATGGCCCGACGCTGTTATCGGCATTAAAGAAGATGCATGCGCGCCTGCTGGAACATGCGAATCTGCTGTGGCAGCCAGAGAATACCGATGCCATTCGTACCGCCCATGAGAGCGTTATCGGCCAGATCCTCACCACCAATTTATTGCGTATTCAGGCCTTCTGGAGCCACTACCGCTTCCGTCGGCAAAACAACCTGCTGACCTGGCTGCTGCACCAGCAGTTGCGTATCACCAGCGTCATCTCCAGCCTGCGCAGAATGCTGCTTAACTGGCCCGACGCGCCGCAAAATTTACGCCCGATACTGGAGCAGTTGCTCGCTACATTGGCGCATCCACGCGCGGATGCGCTGACGATAGCGCGTATCATTGCTCCGCTGGTACCCACGGAGAGTGATGATTACCGCCATCACGCCTTTTGGCAACGGTTACGCTACTTTTGCCGCGTATATCTGACCAGTAGCCGCTGGCTGGCCCGCGTCGAAAATGCCTCGCCCCTAAACCATTTCACCCCGCCGCGAAGCCCCGGATTAATGCGCTATAGCGATCACGCCGAAGCGCTATGGAGCGGTATTCGTACCTTTTGTGCCATCAGCCTGGTCGGCGCGTGGAGTATTAATACGCAGTGGGAATCGGGTTCGGCGGCGCTGACGCTTTCGGCGATCAGCTGCGTGCTCTATTCCGTTTCGCCCGCACCGTTTAACTCGCTGGCGCTGCTGCTTAAGACCTTAATATTGCTGTCGCTGTTCAGCTTTGGGGTGAAATTTGGCCTGATGGTGCAAATCAGCGAGCTGACGCTGTTTCTGCTGTTCCTGTTCCCGCTGTTAACCACCCTGCAGTTACTGAAGTTGCAGATGCCAAAACTGGCCGGGCTGTGGGGGCAGTTGATTGTCTTTATGGGTTCATTTATCGCCGTGACTAATCCGCCGGTTTATAACTTTGCCGATTTCTTAAACGGTAACCTCGCAAAAATCCTCGGTGTCGCGCTGGCGTGGCTCTCTTTCGCCGTGCTGCGTCCGGGCTCGGATGCGCGTAAAAGCCGCCGGCATATTCGCACCCTGCGACGCAGTTTTATCGATCAGCTCAGCCGTGTACCGCAGCTAAGCGAACATGAATTTGAATCGCTGGTGTATCACCTGGTAAGCCTGCTCAGTAATAGTCAGGATGCGCAGGCAAGGCGCTGGCTGCTGCGCTGGGGCGTGGTGCTTCTGAATTGCTCACATGTTGTCTGGCAGCTGCGCGAATGGGAAATCCGCGCCGATCCCCTCGTTAAAGTGCGCGAGATCTGCCTGGGTTTACTGCGGGATGTAATGAGTGAACGGGGTGTTTCGCAAGCACGGCTTTCCGCGACCCTTGCCGAGCTTGAACACATTAGCGCGGCGCTGGGTAAACATCATCAGCCCGCCGCCCGTGAGCTGGCATCGATTATCTGGCGCCTGTACTGCGCGCTATCGCAGCTGGAACACGCGCCAGCAACCGAAACCGTTACTTAATCACTCCGCAGGCATAACGTGCACCGCCGCCGCCCAGCGGTTTGGGCTGATCGGACATATTATCGCCGCCGACATGCACCATCAGCGCTTTGTCTTTCACCTCGGTAAGTTTTTTCAGACGCGGAGCGACGACCGGATCCGTGGCTTTACCGTCATTATTCACCACCAGCACCGGCAGATCGCCTAAATGCCCGGCCCCTTCAGGCCCTTCATGCTTACCAGCGTGGTGCGGATCGAGATGGCCGCCTGCCGCTTCAGCCGCAGAAGGTTTACCCTCTTTCATCGCCGGTTCGCAGCTGCCTTTTGCATGAACATGAAAGCCGTGCTCACCGGGAGGCAGGGCTTTCAGATCCGGCGCAAATTCGAGCCCTTTGTCGGTTTCGCTAATTTTAACGCTACCAATAGACTGACCCACGCCCTGCGCAGTCACCAGATTCATCTCAACTTCTTCACTCGCGGCCTGCGCTCCAGCGCTCACCAACAGCGCCAGCATTGCCAGACTAAAACGCTTCATATGACCTCCTTGATGAGTTTCACCGCTTAAGTGTAAACCAGGGCGACAGATTTCACCGGGAGGTCATGCCAGCGGGTTAGGGTACGTCGTAACCGAGCGCCGCTTTGCGGATGCGGAACCACTGCTGGCGCGTCATCGCGAGCTGCTCCGCGCCCAGTGCTGAACGTACGCGTTCAATTTTACCCGATCCGATAATCGGTAACGGCGCAGACGGCAGACGCATTACCCAGGCGTACACCACTTGCTCAATATTTTGCGCATTAAGTTCCTGCGCAACCAGCGCCAGTTCATCACGTAACGGCTGGAATGCGGCATCGTTAAACAGACGCCCGCCGCCGAGACACGACCACGCCATTGGGCGAATGCGCAGTTGCTGGAGCTGATCCAATGTCCCATCCAGCAGTAGTGGTTGATGCACAGGGGAGATCTCCACCTGATTCGTCGCCAGCGTAAACGGCAGACGCGATTGCAGCAGGGCGAACTGCGCCGGGGTAAAATTGGAGACGCCGAAGTGGCGCACTTTGCCGCTCTGGTGCAGATGCAGGAAAGCTTCCGCGACCTCATCGGCATCCATCAGCGGATCCGGACGGTGGATCAGCAACAGATCGAGGTTGTCGGTGGCCAGGTTCAGCAGCGACTGTTCGGCGCTGCGAATAATATGATCGCTATCGGTGATGTAATGACCAAGGGCATGTTCTGGTTTTGCGGTGGTGGCAATCCCACATTTGCTCACGATTTCCATGCGGTCACGCAGATGAGGCGCGAGTTTCAGCGCCTCGCCAAACGCCGCTTCGCACTGGTAGCCGCCATAAATATCCGCATGATCAACGGTGGTCACACCGAGATCGAGATGGGATTCAATAAAGCTGACCAGCTGTTGCGCGGACATATTCCAGTCCATTAACCGCCAGTAACCCATCACAAAACGGGAGAACTCCGGGCCCTGCGGGGCGAGAGCAATACGCTGAACCATAATGATTTCCTCGAAAGAATTTGGCCTTCGAGTATACGCATTTTCGCGTTCAAAACAGTGAGGGTTGCTGAGGTTCTTCCGGCGGGGAGACTTTATTTGCGCGTATTTTACGCAGGAAACGCTGCCGACAAAGGCGCAGGACTTCCTGCTTTTGCCCATCGCTCATGGTTTGCCAGTTAAACCGCTCATCGCGGCTGCGCATACAGCCCCGGCAAAAGCCCCGTTCATCGGACTGACAAATACCGCGGCACGGGCTCTGGACGGGAAAAAACTCCAGTTGTTCTGGCACAGTCGACTCCGTAAATACAGGCAGGTTCTTTAATTGAAGACTGCCTGCCCTAAACCCGCAAGGCGATTAGCGCATTATTAGCCACTTGCATGCGACCGATCGGTCTAGTAGAGTGGCGCAATGAACAGAAACACCGAACACGACACGCGCGAACACTTACTCGCCACCGGCGAGCAGCTGTGCATGCACAGAGGCTTTACCGGGATGGGCCTGAGCGAACTACTGAAAACGGCGGAAGTGCCAAAAGGCTCTTTTTACCACTATTTTCGCTCAAAAGAGGCGTTCGGCGTGGCGTTACTTGAGCGTCACTATGCGGCTTATCACCAGCGGCTCGCCAGCCATTTCACCGGCGGGCCGGGAAATTACCGTGATAAGCTGCTGGCCTATTATCAGCAGACGCTTAACCAGTTTTGCCAGCTGGGGATCATTAGCGGTTGCCTGACGGTAAAGCTGTCGGCTGAAGTGTGCGATCTGTCAGAAGATATGCGCGCGGCGATGGACAAAGGCGCGCGCGGCGTTATCGCCCTGCTCGCCGATGCCCTTGAAAAGGGGCGCAACGATAGCAGCCTGACCTTTCAGGGCGAAGCCCTGACGCAGGCGCAAGTGCTCTACTCTCTGTGGTTAGGGGCTAATTTGCAGGCCAAGATTTCCCGCAGTGCCCTACCGCTGGAAAGCGCGCTGGCGCATGCTAAAAATATCATTATCACGCCTGTCTGATATCAGGCGATTTTATTTCACTTATTACTAGTCGACCGGTCTATTCAGGAGTTGTTATGTCCAGTAAATTATTTACCCCGCTGAAAGTGGGCGCAATTACCGTGCCGAACCGCGTTTTTATGGCGCCACTGACGCGCCTGCGCAGCATTGAACCCGGTGATATTCCGACGCCGTTAATGGCGGAATATTATCGTCAGCGTGCCAGCTCCGGCCTGATTATCAGCGAAGCGACGCAAATTTCCGCACAGGCGAAAGGCTATGCTGGCGCACCGGGCCTGCACAGCGCGGAACAAATTGCCGCATGGCAGAAAATCACCGCTGCCGTACATGCCGATGATGGCCGTATCGCCGTCCAGCTGTGGCACACTGGCCGTATCTCTCACAGCAGCCTGCAGCCAGGCGGCGCGGCACCCGTTGCGCCTTCGGCCATCAATGCCGGTACGCGGACTTCTTTGCGTGATGCTAATGGCAACGCCACCCGTGAAGATACCAGCACGCCGCGCGCGCTGGAGCTGGAAGAAATACCGGGTATCGTGAATGATTTCCGCCAGGCGGTTGCTAACGCGCGCGAAGCGGGTTTTGACATGGTTGAACTGCACTCTGCCCACGGTTATCTCCTGCATCAGTTCCTTTCACCGTCCGCAAACCAGCGTACGGATCGGTACGGCGGCAGTGTGGAAAACCGCGCGCGCCTGGTGCTGGAAGTTATTGATGCTGTCAGCAAAGAGTGGGCTGCCGATCGTATTGGTATTCGCGTCTCGCCGATCGGTTCTTTCCAGAACACCGACAATGGCCCGAACGAAGAAGCCGATGCGCTCTATCTGATTGAAGAACTCGGTAAACGTGGTATTGCCTATCTGCATATGTCCGAGCCGGACTGGGCGGGCGGTGAGCCGTACACCGAGGCGTTCCGTGAAAAAGTGCGCGCACGCTTCCCCGGCGCGATTATCGGCGCGGGTGCCTATACGCCGGAAAAAGCAGACGATCTTATCGAAAAAGGGTTGATTGATGCGGTGGCCTTTGGTCGTGCCTACATCGCTAACCCTGATCTGGTGAAGCGCCTGCAGTTAAAAGCAGAACTGAATCCGCAGCGCCCGGAAAGCTTTTATGGCGGCGGCGCGGAAGGCTATACCGACTATCCTGCGCTCTAATCCTCTGATTGTTCATTGATAGCGGCGCGTCTGCGCCGCTATACTCAAACCGTGTTTCTATCGGAATGTTAAACATTTATAAACGAGGACTTTATGCGCTTACTTCACACTATGCTGCGCGTCGGCAACCTGCAACGCTCCATCGAATTTTACACTAACGTGCTGGGCATGAAGCTGCTGCGTACCAGCGAAAACCCGGAATACAAATATTCACTGGCTTTCGTCGGTTACGGCGCGGAAAGCGATGAAGCGGTGATCGAGCTGACTTACAACTGGGGTGTGGAAAGCTACGATCTGGGTAACGCCTACGGCCATATCGCCCTGAGCGTGGAAAACGCCGCAGAAGCTTGCGAGGCTATTCGCAACAACGGCGGCAACGTCACCCGTGAAGCGGGTCCGGTTAAAGGCGGCACCACGGTTATCGCCTTCGTAGAAGATCCGGACGGTTACAAAATCGAACTGATTGAAGAGAAAGACGCCGGCAACGGCCTGGGTAATTAATCCCGCTCCGGGCGCTTTGCGCCCGCTGTTTTACATCCCTTCGCAAAATTTGCCATAATGCGCTGCCATTTCCCCCTACCAAGAGATCCTGATGTCCGATAATGCTCAACAGACTGGTCTGTGCGCCCGTTTTCGTGGTTTTTATCCTGTGGTTATTGATGTTGAAACCGCGGGGTTTAATGCTAAAACCGATGCACTGCTGGAGGTCGCCGCCATTACCCTGAAAATGGACGAGCAAGGCTGGCTGATGCCCGATAGCACCCTCCATTTTCACGTTGAGCCTTTCGAAGGCGCGAATCTGCAACCTGAAGCGCTGGCCTTTAACGGTATCGATCCGAGTAATCCGCTGCGCGGCGCGGTGAGCGAATACGATGCGCTGCACGCTATTTTTAAAATGGTGCGCAAAGGCATTAAAGATCAGGGCTGCAACCGCGCCATTATGGTGGCGCATAACGCTACCTTCGATCACAGCTTTATGATGGCTGCCGCAGAACGCGCCTCGCTCAAACGCAACCCTTTCCACCCGTTTGTTACCTTCGACACCGCTTCCTTGAGCGGGCTGGCGCTTGGACAGACGGTGCTGTCAAAAGCCTGTGCCGCAGCGGGCATCGACTTTGATGCGTCGCAGGCGCACTCTGCGCTGTACGATACGGAACAAACCGCCCTGCTGTTTTGTGAAATCGTAAACCGCTGGAAACGCCTTGGCGGATGGCCGCTGCCCATCGCTGACGAAGATCAGGCATAAAAAAAGCGACCGTCAGGTCGCTTTTTTACTGGCGCAGATTATTCCGCGCTCGGCTCATCTTTATGCTTAGCCGCAGACTCTTTAATCAGCGTCTGCAGTTCGCCGCGCTGATACATCTCGATAATGATGTCGCAGCCACCAACCAGCTCACCCTCAACCCACAGCTGCGGGAAGGTTGGCCAGTTGGCGTATTTCGGCAGTTCTGCGCGGATATCTGGGTTTTGCAGGATATCGACATAGGCAAAACGCTCGCCGCACGCAGAGAGCGCCTGTACCGCCTGGGCGGAGAAACCGCAGCTTGGCAGCTTCGGGGAACCTTTCATATACAGCAGAATCGGGTTTTCAGCGATCTGGCGCTGGATTTTTTCAATTGTTGTGCTCATTGTCTTGCTTCCTTCAACTTCTTCTACGGCAGATAACCATTATTGTAACGGTTTGCAGGGGCATCGGAAAATAACATTTTATTCACCGTTCATGATTTTATCGTCTGACGGCAAAAGTTGCCTTAGGAATATGACTTATCTCAACTCGCCGCCCCGCTTGCCGCTTAACTCTTGAGCATATAGAAACGTTTTGCTGATTTTTTTTGCGCTTGTTAACGAAACGCAGCATTAGATGCAAAAACAGTATTAACTTTTAGGCTTTTTCTGGATTAGAATCGACAAGTTTTGAAAAACCATTCGCATGCATTTTTAATGCCTGCTCTAACAGGGGATTGCTCAGTGGCGCGGATACCTAAAGCTTCAATCACGCTCTGTGCTTTGTTGTTCACCACGATTTCTTTCACGCCATTAGCGAGTGCCTCCGAGCAGGCGCGAACGTCGGCCGTGCATAAAGCGCATCTGGTGAAAGCATCCGAACGTAAGAAAAAAACCACCACCGAAAAAACATCAAAGAAAAGCAGTCGCAGTACGGCAGAAAAAACCACTCATAACAAAACGCCCGAGAGTAAAAAAACTCCGGCAACAAAAAAAGTTTCCACCAGCAAAAAAGCCAGCAAAATCACCTCGCGTCGTAAAGAACCCACTCCGGTAAAAACCACCGCCGTCACCTGGACGGAAAAATGTACGCCGCGCAAAGGCCATAAACCCCATTGTGTGAAGGTCAAAAGCAACTCTACCCTCGCCGATATTCATAAAGTGCGGATCCAAAAGGCACAGAAAACTGCCATGTCCAAGCTGATGAATCAGTTGGGCAAGCCCTATCACTGGGGCGGCACTTCGCCGACTACCGGTTTCGATTGCAGCGGTCTGGTCTATTACGCCTATAAAGACCTGGTGAAATTCCGTATTCCACGCACCGCTAACGAGATGTATCACCTGCGCGATGCATCGCCGGTGAACGTGGCGGAACTGGAGAGCGGCGATCTGGTGTTCTTCCGCACCCAGGGCCGCGGTACCGCCGATCACGTTGGCGTGTATGTCGGTAATGGCAAATTCATTCAGTCTCCACGCAGCGGCCAGGATATTCAGGTCACCTCCCTCAGTGAAGATTACTGGCAGCGCCATTATGTCGGTGCCCGCCGCGTCGTGACGCCGAAAACCATTCGTTAACCGGTTACCTGCCGCCTCGGCGGCAGGTAACATCCTCTTTTATCAGCCCTTTCTATTTGCTACCCTTAACCCGCACGCTCAATAGGGCTATTGGGCGCAATTAAAATAAAAGAAGGGGAATAGCAATGTCGTTCGAACTACCTGCATTACCGTATGCGTTAGACGCCCTGGCACCGCATATCTCAGTTGAAACGCTGGAATACCATTATGGCAAGCACCACCAAACCTATGTCACTAACCTGAATAACCTGATCAAAGGCAGCGCCTTTGAAGGGAAAACGCTGGAAGAGATTGTTAAAACCAGCGAAGGCGGCATCTTTAATAATGCTGCGCAGGTGTGGAATCATACTTTTTACTGGAACTGCCTGGCACCGAATGCCGGCGGTGAACCGACCGGCGAACTGGCGGCGGCGATCGCTAAATCGTTTGGCAGCTTTGCCGAATTCAAAGCACAGTTCACCGACGCCGCTGTTAAAAACTTCGGCGCGGGTTGGACATGGCTGGTGAAAAAAACCGATGGCACGCTGGCGATTGTTTCTACCTCCAACGCAGGTACACCGTTGACCAGCGATGCAACACCGCTATTGACCGTTGATGTGTGGGAACATGCCTACTATATCGACTACCGCAACGCCCGTGCGAACTACCTGGATCACTTCTGGGCGCTGGTGAACTGGTCGTTTGTGAGCAACAACCTGGCGGTTTAACGCAGGATAAAATAAAGGAGGGGCAAGCCCCTCCTTATCTATTTATGCCGAATCTTATTATTCCACCGCCGCACAGACCCGCTGCGGCTGTGAGCGCCCTGACCAGAACACCACCAGCAAACCTGCCGCGGCGATAATCGCCCCCATCACCGGCACAAACCCATAGCCTAAGCCGCCAGAGATGACCGCCCCACCGGCTGCCGCGCCCAGCGCGTTACCAAGGTTAAAGGCCCCGATATTAACGGAAGAAGAGAGCCCCGGCGCTTCATGGGCAACGCGCATTACCCGCATTTGCAGCGGAGGCACAACGGCGAAGGTCGCCGCGCCCCATACCACCATACTGATAGCTGCGCCAACTTCGCTGCGTGCGAGGAAAGGGATCGCCAGCATAATGGCAATCAGTAACAGCAAAAAGCCTTTCAGGGTGCCGGTAACAGAACGATCCGCCAGCTTGCCACCAAGATAGTTGCCCAGCGAGAAACCAACGCCGATCAACACCAGCATCGCGGTGACAAAGCCCGGCGTGGCGGCTGTAATGGTGCGCAGTACCGGCGAGATATAGGTATAGAGGGTAAACATCGCCCCTGCGCCGAGTACGGTCGTCAGTAGCGCCGACAGGACCTGCGGACGCACCAGCACCGACAACTCTTTGCGCACGTCAGGGCGCTCACCCGCGCCGCCTTTCGGTAAGGAGAAGAACAGGCTTGCCATCGCAATTACCCCCAGACCGGCGGTCGCCATAAATGACATGCGCCAGCCAATGGTTTCGCCAAGCCAGGTTGCAGCCGGCACGCCGCCGATATTGGCAATTGTCAGCCCCATAAACATAGTTGCCACTGCGCTGGCCTGTTTCTCTTTGGCGACAACGCTTGCCGCTACCACCGAACCGAGGCCAAAGAACGCGCCATGATTCAGGCTGGTGACAATGCGTGCCAGCAGCAAAGTGGTGTAATCCGGCGCAATCGCTGAGAGAACATTGCCGAGGGTAAAGATAGCCATTAAAAAGATCAGCGCATTGCGTCTGCCACGGTGCGACAACAGCAGCGTCATTAATGGCGCGCCGACCATTACGCCGATAGCGTAAGCGCTAATCAGCATTCCCGCCGCCGGGATAGAGACATTTACGCCATGGGCAATAACCGGCAATAACCCCATTGGGGAAAACTCTGTGGTACCAATGCCGAAAGCGCCAATCGCCAGGGCAAGCAAAGGAAAATTTATCTTCATCTCATGACTCCAGAAAGACATGCCGAAACGCGGCGATGTCGCAGAAGGCAAAAGTATGACAGCAATCACAAAAAACAGAAGTTAGCAGAATGACAAAAGAGTATTGCGTAAGTGATAACAATGGCGGGAGGGAGTAAACCGAGGGAGAAGGCTCTCCCTCGCGATAAATCAATGCAGTGCGGCAGTCAGCCCGCCAAAAACGATCAGGCTCAGAACGATGACGGTGGTGTACAACGAATATTTCAAATCGGTATTCATCAATTTTCCCCTTTTTTGATTTCCCCACAAAAAGTGAGCTAACGCATTTTTGCATAAATAATCCTAAAAATCTTGCAGGAATTAGCCAGAGAATCGTTTTATTACTTCCCCTTTTGCTCAAGATCAGACAAAATTCGACGCTAAATTTATTAGCGTACCGGCCATTGTCTCCCCTCCTGACGTCCCGTGTCGTTTTCCCGGCGTACCGCATCCCATTTATCGGGCCAAGGGTGATTAAAGGCAAACGTTTACCTATAGTTTTATCAGGAGCTTAAGATATGGTCTGGAGTGTTATCTGATGGCAACCATTAAAGACGTAGCGAAACGAGCAAACGTTTCCACTACAACCGTATCACATGTAATTAACAAAACCCGTTTCGTCGCCGAAGAGACGCGTAATGCGGTGTGGGCGGCAATTAAAGAGTTGCACTATTCACCAAGCGCCGTCGCCCGCAGCCTGAAGGTTAATCACACCAAATCCATTGGCCTGCTGGCTACCAGTAGCGAAGCGGCCTACTTTGCGGAAATCATCGAAGCCGTGGAGAAAAAGTGTTTCCAGAAGGGCTACACCCTGATCCTCGGTAATGCCTGGAATGACCTGGAAAAACAGGGTGCCTATTTGTCGATGATGGCGCAAAAGCGCGTCGATGGTCTGTTAGTGATGTGCTCCGAGTACCCTGCATCCCTGCTGAACATGCTGGAAGAGTATCGCCATATTCCGATGGTGGTGATGGACTGGGGCGAGGCGAAAGCCGATTTTACCGATTCAGTGATTGATAACGCCTTCGAAGGCGGCTATATGGCCGGGCGCTATCTGATTGAGCGCGGGCATCGCGATATTGGCGTTATCCCCGGCGCCCTCGAGCGCAACACCGGCGCGGGTCGTCTGGCAGGTTTTATGAAAGCGATGGAAGAAGCGCTGATCACGGTACCGGAAAACTGGATTGTGCAGGGCGACTTCGAGCCAGAATCTGGCTATCGCGCCATGCAGCAGATCCTCGGCCAAAGCCATCGCCCAACGGCGGTCTTTTGCGGAGGTGACATTATGGCGATGGGCGCATTGTGCGCCGCCGACGAAATGGGCTTGCGCGTGCCACAGGATATCTCACTGATTGGCTATGACAACGTGCGCAACGCCCGCTTCTTTACCCCGGCGCTAACCACTATTCACCAGCCGAAAGATTCGCTGGGCGAAACCGCGTTTACGATGCTGCTGGATCGCATTGTGAATAAACGCGAACAGTCGCAGTCCATTGAAGTCCATCCGCGACTCGTTGAGCGCCGCTCCGTGGCCGATGGCCCGTTCCGCGATTATCGCCGCTAACCGTGCCGGCGGGAGCCCTTAATTCGGCTCCCGCAACCATTCGTCATTCAGCGTTTCGCTATCCCCCAGATATTCCAGCAGCCAGTTTATCGCCGGCGAGGCGTCATTTTGTTGCCAGGTCAGGCAACAGGCGGCATCGGGGAATGGATTTTCCAGCGTCAGCGCAACCCAGTCACCACTGTCCAGACGCGGACGGGCGAAATGGGCCGGAACCATACCGACGCACAACCCTGCGGATAAACACGCCTCCGAAGAAGCCCAGTCCGGCACCACTACCCGTTTTTGGTTATCCAGCAGCCAGGTGATGCGTTTTGGCAATGAGCGCGACGTATCTTCTTGCACCAGCGAAGGCCAGTTGCGCAACGTCTCATCGCTTAGCGGCCCGGGGAGTGACGCCAGCGGATGGCGACTGGAAACCACACATTTCCAGCTCAGCATACCCATGTCACGAAAGGCGTAGCGACCACCGACCGGAATAGCCTGCGTCGCGCCAATCGCCAGCTCAACGCGCCCGTCGGAAAGCGCATCCCAGACGCCATTAAACACTTCCTGGTATACCTGCAGTTCGACATCGCTGAAGTGGCGATAGAAATCGACGATCAGTTGCCGGGTGCGTTCAGGTTTTACGATATTATCGACGGCAATCGCCAGCTGGCCGCGCCAGCCGTTGGCTATCTGCTGGCACTGCTGACGGGTGACCTGCATTTTTTTGATAACAGATCGCCCCTCTTTCAAAAACCAGACCCCGGCGGGCGTCAATTCGACATCGCGATGGCGACGCTCAAACAACGGCACCGCCAGCCACTCTTCCAGCTGTCGCACGGTATAGCTCACCGCAGAAGGTACACGATGGAGCTCCTGCGCGGCACCGCTAAAACTGCCGTTGCGCGCGACAGCATCAACCACTTCCAGCGAATATTCTGACCACATAATCTGCCTGCAAAAATTTTGAAACCACTGCGCAAATATTAGCGTTTCACAACCTTAAATGCACTCCTTACACTCGACAGCCCTGATCACCTGCAATAAAGAGAAACCATAATGCAACCTGGCAACGGATTTTTAGTCTGGCTCGCGGGATTAAGCGTGCTGGGCTTTTTAGCCACCGATATGTACCTCCCCGCCTTCAGCGCCATCCAGCAAGATTTAGGGACTTCCTCTGCGGTGGTTAGCGCCACACTGAGCCTGTTTCTGGCGGGCTTTGCCATCGCCCAGTTGGTGTGGGGCCCGTTATCGGATCGCTACGGTCGTAAGCCGATTCTGCTAAGCGGGCTGGCAATATTCGCGCTGGGCTGTATCGGCACATTATGGGTCCGGGATGCGACATGGCTGCTGGTGCTGCGTTTTGTCCAGGCGGTTGGCGTCTGCGCCGCCACGGTAAGCTGGCAAGCGCTGGTCACCGACAATTACCCTGCTCATCGCGTGAACCGCATTTTCGCCACTATTATGCCGCTGGTTGGCTTAACGCCCGCGCTGGCACCGTTACTGGGGGCGTGGATCCTTGCCCATTTCAGCTGGCAGGCGATTTTCGCTACCCTGCTGGCCATTACGCTGCTGTTGATGATCCCGGCCTTCAGGCTTAAAGCGCCGGTAGCGAAAAACGCGGCCCATGAACAGCCGCTGACCTTTATGGATTTGCTTCGCGTGCCTGCCTATCGCGGCAACGTGATTATTTATGCTGCCTGCTCCGCCAGCTTTTTCGCCTGGCTGACCGGCTCGCCGTTTATTCTGCACGAAATGGGCTATGGCCCGTCAGTGATTGGCCTTAGTTACGTGCCGCAGACGATCGCTTTCCTGGTGGGCGGCTATGGCTGCCGCGCCGCGTTGCAGAAGTATCAAGGCGCTCGCCTGCTGCCGTTGCTGCTTGGCGCGTTTGCGTTAAGTGTTATCGCTACCTGGGCGGTCGGTTTTATGCCGCAGGTCTCGCTAACCGCGCTGCTGATCCCTTTCTGCTTTATGGCGATGGCCAACGGCGCGATTTACCCTATCGTGGTCGCTCAGGCGCTGCGTCCTTTCCCGCAGGCGACCGGCCGCGCGGCGGCGCTGCAAAACACGCTGCAGCTGGGATTATGTTTCCTCGCAAGCCTGGTGGTGTCATGGCTAATTGCCACCCCGCTGCTGACCACGACCAGCGTTATGGTGTCGATGGCGCTGCTGGCGGCAGTGGGCTATCGTCTGCAACGTCATGCTGACGCACAACCGTCAGCGAAAGAGGCTCCCGCGTCTTCTGTACAGGGCTAATTGCGCAAATAACGCGCAAGCATAAAAAGTTAGCTTGCTAAGTATTTTTTATTGAATCAGCCGATTTTGAAGCCTATACTCATTTCGGCTGTCGATAAATACGATAAATATTATGCATTAACGGGTGCCGGATCGCGCCCGTTTTACCAGGGATGGCCTTTCGGCAAGGGACCTCTCCCTTCCTCTGTTCTACGTCGGATATCAGCCTCACGGCGAAAACCGTGAGTTTTCTCACAAACCTTCATAAGCGGCTACGCTGATGAAAGGTTCTGATCACTGTCTGTGATGGAGAAGTTATGAGTTCATCGTGTATAGAAGAAGTTAGCGTACGGGATGATAATTGGTTCCGTATAGCAAACGAGCTGCTAAGTCGCGCAGGTGTCCGTGTTAACGGTTCCGCTGCGTCAGATATCCAGGTGAAAAATCCTAATTTTTTTAAACGTGTTTTACAGGAAGGATCGCTCGGACTCGGCGAAAGTTATATGGACGGCTGGTGGGAGTGCGACCGCCTGGACATATTCTTTACTAAGGTTCTGCGCGCCGGCCTGGAAAATCAGCTTCCTCACCATCTCAAAGATACACTCCGCATTGCCGGGGCAAGATTATTTAATCTGCAAAGTAAAAAACGGGCATGGATTGTCGGCAAAGAGCATTACGATCTCGGTAACGATCTGTTTAGCCGCATGCTGGACCCGCAGATGCAATACTCTTGCGCCTACTGGAAAGACGCCGAAACGCTGGACGATGCGCAACGGGCGAAACTACGGCTTATTTGTGAAAAGCTGCAGTTGAAACCCGGAATGCGCGTGCTGGATATTGGCTGCGGATGGGGCGGACTGGCGCAGTTTATGGCGCAGCATTATGGCGTGAGCGTTACCGGCGTGACTATCTCGGCTGAGCAACAGAAAATGGCGCAGCAGCGCTGTGAAGGCCTTGATGTCGATATTCTGCTGCAGGATTATCGCGATCTGAACGATCAGTTTGACCGTATTGTTTCCGTCGGCATGTTTGAGCATGTCGGGCCGAAAAACTACGCCACCTATTTCCGCGTCGTCGATCATAACCTGAAACCCGATGGCCTTTTTTTACTGCATACCATCGGCTCCAGACGCACTGATAACAATGTCGACCCGTGGATTAACCGCTACATCTTCCCCAACGGCTGTCTGCCTTCCGTGCGCCAGATTGCGGATGCCAGCGAATCGCACTTTGTGATGGAAGACTGGCATAACTTTGGTGCCGACTATGACCGCACGTTAATGGCGTGGTACGGGCGTTTTCTCAACGCCTGGCCCGAAATTGCTGATAACTACTCAGAACGGTTTAAACGGATGTTCAGCTATTACCTCAACGCCTGTGCGGGCGCGTTTCGCGCACGGGATATTCAGCTGTGGCAGGTCGTTTTCAGCCGGGGCGTTGAACACGGCTTACGCGTCGCGCGTTAAACAGCAGAAACCCCGGCTCGCCGGGGTTTCTTTTTACTCTTCGCTGGTCGCCACTATCGCCGCTTCTTTCGCCGCCAGCACGCGCTCCACCGTATCGACAACCGCCTGGGTTTGCGGGTCAATTTCGATATTTACCCGATGGCCCAGCTTTTTCGCCCCAAGGGTAGTGCGCTGCAGGGTTTCCGGGATGAGATGCACGCAGAAGCGGCTGCTGGTCACTTCGCCCACCGTCAGGCTGATGCCGTCAATGCCGATAAAGCCTTTATAAAGGATGTACTTCATCAGCGTCGGATCCTGCACTTTGAACCAGATCTGACGGTTATTTTCCGAAGTCAGGATTTTGACGATTTCCGCGGTGCTCATAATATGACCGGACATTAGATGACCGCCAATTTCGTCACTGAATTTCGCGGCACGCTCAACGTTAACCGTATCGCCCACCTGCAGGTCGCCGAGATTGGTGATGCGCAGCGTCTCTTTCATCAAATCAAAGGAGATGTGGTTACCGTTAATTGCCGTTACCGTCAGGCAGCAACCATTGTTAGCGATGGACGCGCCGGTCTCAATTCCTTCCAGCATCGTCTCGGGCAGCTCAATAACCTGGGTGCGGAAATTTGGTTTATCATCAATCGACACCAGTTTGGCTGTCCCCTGTACAATACCCGTAAACATACTTACCACTCCTTTACCATCTATTCGGCTTACCGTGTTTTTTACGCACAATAACAGCTGAAATTTTTGCTTGCCAGTTTCTCGCGCCCCGGCCGCCCTTTTCCCGCCATTGTTGCGAAAAATACAGCGCAACGCCGAAGAGTTAATGATAAGTAAGCTGCAGGGCTAACGTGGAAAAAACGCATTATAGCAGGTAATATTTGTACATCTGCCGCACTCATCGCTGTGCGGCATCCTTTAAGCGCAAGGAAAAACGCCTTTCTAATTAGTCGTTCCATTCATTCTTATAACAACAAGCTATAGGTGTTTCGTGCAGAAGTATATAAAAGAGGCGGGTCAGTTACTGGCGCTCGCCGTGCCGGTTATTTTCGCGCAGGTCGCACAGACCGCCATGGGTTTCGTCGATACGGTGATGGCAGGCGGCTACAGCGCCACGGATATGGCGGCGGTGGCTATCGGGACCTCCATCTGGTTTCCCGCCATTCTATTTGGCCACGGCCTGCTGCTGGCGATGACGCCGGTGATAGCCCAGCTAAACGGTTCCGGACGTCGTGAACGTATCGCCCACCAGGTCGGACAAGGTTTCTGGCTGGCAGGGATCGTCTCCGTGCTGATAATGATTGTGCTGTGGAATGCCGGCCACATTATTTACGCCATGCATAATATCGATCCGTTACTTGCGGATAAAGCCGTGCGCTTTTTGCGGGCGCTAATGTGGGGGGCGCCGGGTTATCTCTTTTTCCAGGTGATGCGTAACCAGTGCGAAGGCGTCGCCCGCACGGTACCGGGCATGATGATGGGCTTTGTCGGCCTGCTGGTGAATATCCCGGTGAACTACATCTTTATCTACGGCCATTTCGGCATGCCGGAAATGGGCGGCGTCGGCTGTGGTATCGCCACCGCATCCGTCTACTGGGTAATGTTTATCTGTATGCGTTTGTACGTCAAACGCGCCCATGCGATGCGTGATATCCAGGATCGGCAACGGTTTGCCAAACCGGATTTCGAAGTTCTAAAGCGCCTCACGCAGCTCGGTTTGCCGATTGCGCTGGCGCTCTTTTTTGAAGTAACGCTGTTTGCCGTGGTGGCGCTGCTGGTTTCGCCGCTGGGGATTGTTGATGTAGCGGGTCACCAGATTGCCCTTAACTTCAGCTCGTTGATGTTTGTATTGCCGATGTCGCTGTCGGCAGCGGTGACCATTCGCGTCGGCTTTCGCCTCGGGCAAGGCTCGACGCTGGAGGCGAAAACATCGGCGCATACCGGCTTGATTGTCGGCGTCTGTATGGCGGCGATGACGGCGATCTTTACCGTGCTGATGCGTGAAAAAATCGCCCTGCTCTACAACGACAATCCGCAGGTCGTGGCCCTGGCGTCACACTTAATGCTGCTGGCGGCAATTTACCAGATCTCCGACTCAATTCAGGTGATTGGTAGCGGCATCCTGCGCGGCTATAAAGATACACGCTCGATCTTCTTTATTACCTTTATCGCCTATTGGGTGCTGGGTTTACCGGTGGGCTATACGCTGGCGCTGACGGATCTGCTCGTCGAGAGAATGGGCCCGGCCGGTTTCTGGATGGGCTTTATTATTGGCCTGACCTCGGCGGCGTTAATGATGATGCTGCGGATGCGTTTCCTGCAACGCCAGCCCTCGGAGGTCATTTTGCAACGCGCCGCGCACTAAGTACGCGCAATATATCAACCGGGGCCGTGTGGCCCCGTGTTGTTTGTGCAGCAATAGCGTTGCCCTTGCGCCTGCAGCTGAAAAGATGCACGTCCAGCCACTTCCTTGCTGCCAGCGCCTTTTTAGGCACCACACAGGTGAAAAATGTGCATGCCCAAAGGGGATTAAGCAGGATAAACGCGCGGTAAATAAATGAATGATTAAGATTTATTCGCCTTACATCGCAAAACTGCCGCACCTTGTGTAAAAGTTCCCCAATCGAGCGTATTGCGGCAGAAATTTGCGATTTTCTCCTTGCCACATCTGCGGCCTGCCGCTAATATTCGTCCCCGTTGTCAACCACAACACTGCGTTCATAGCTCAGTTGGTTAGAGCACCACCTTGACATGGTGGGGGTCGTTGGTTCGAGTCCAATTGAACGCACCATTCCTTTTCAGTGCGTCCGTAGCTCAGTTGGTTAGAGCACCACCTTGACATGGTGGGGGTCGGTGGTTCGAGTCCACTCGGACGCACCATTCGTAAAAACACTCTGTTTTATCCCTCTTTTTATCCCAGCATAAACGTCACTGCCAGGCTGACCGCGCGCGACAGCGATAAAGTGACCTTCCCCCTATACACCGAAATAACAGGCAAAAAAAAAGCCGAACCTTGCGGCACGGCTTTCGTATTTCAGTCAGGCTTAGAAACCGACTTTCAGGGTGATTTGACCGCCGTAGCCGCCAGCGCCTGCGTCGTCGATGCTACGGGTATAGCCCGCACGCACCCCAAGGGTAACGTTATCGCGGATTTGGCCGTCAATGCCAACATCCAGCGACGCGGCGGTGCCGTCCTGATCCGGATTAAACGCGACCTCGCTGCCTGCTACGCCTGGCGCGCTGACGTTCAGCGTGCCCTTCGAGCCGAAGGTCTGAATAAAGGACGGACGCACCCACCAGCTTACCGGTACCGGTTTACCTGTCTCTTTAAGCGTTGCGCTGTTGCCCAGACGAAGACCGGCACGCACCTGTTGGCTATGACCGTCGCCGAACTGCACGTTTGCCACGTCATCATTACCGTCTTTCAGGTTCACGCCGCGATACTGGTACTGCACCTGCGGTTCCAGCACCAGGCCGCTACCGATATCAAACGGCAGACCGGTTTCGAAGGAGCCAACGTAGCCCCAGCCGTGGGTTTTCAGGCCGTTTCCGTCGCGCGGATTGGTATCGAAGTTGTGGCGTGTACCCTGGGCCACCACATCCATCCACCAGCCGCTCTGATGCACGCCGTTGAGGTAGAGACCGGCACTGTAGGCATCGTCCCGTACCGTACCGGCTCTCGACTTGTTGTTGCGCTGCACGTCGACGGCAGAGAGCCCCGCCGCACCGTACACACCTGCGGTCCATTCCATCGTAGAGGCCGAGCCCTGCCACAGATCGCTACCGATCTGCAGGAAGGTATAGCCGCCTTTACTTTCCGGCGTGTTGCCGTTGCGCAGATCGTTGCTGCCGTGATCGTGGCTGATCTGACCGGCCTGGAAACGGGCCCACATGTTGCTACCGCTTTCGGCTGCGGTACGCGCCGCATAGCGACGGGCATCCAGCGAGCCAAGCAGCGCACTGTCGTAGTCCATTGCCTGCGCATAGACGGAGCTGTAGAGATAGGTCGCCGAACGGTAGTTCTGCGGGCCGTTCTCATTGCTGCCGGCATCAGCGGTCGTCAAATACCAACTCTCGTCGGCGCTGCCCTGTTGCAGGGTGTAGTTATACGCACCTGCCTGCAGGCTGCCGTTGAGACTAAAGGCATCGTCGGTAGTGGTCGCGCCGTTGATGGCATTAACCACCTGAATACCGTTGCCGGTGGTACGTACACCCAAACCGCCCTGGCTGCGAATGGCGATCTGCGTGTTACCGGTGGCTGTGCCGCCGTCCAGCACAAGGCTGTCACTCACTGCAGTATTACCGTTAAACAGCGTGTTCAGGGTAATGGTACCGCCGTTACCCACCAGGTTGGTGACGGTCAGGGTTTTCGGCACGAATGCCCCGGTCTGTGCCTGGTAATCGATCGAACCGCCCAGCGTCAGGTTATTGAGCAGAGAGTCCCCGGTCATCAGCCAGTTTGAACCGGCATCAACGGTCAGGTCCGTCGGATCGATCATCCCGGTAAGGGAGGAGCCGTTGGTCAGCTGCAGCGAGGTACCGCGCTGGGCGATAATATCGGTCACTGCATCCAGCCCGCTAAATACCAGCGTACCGCTCTGCAGATAGGTGCCGCCCGCCTGATTTAGCGCCCCGCTCAGGGTCAGCGTGTTATTCCCCTCTTTATACAGCGCACCGTCGCCGTTGATGGCTGCGTTAACGGTGTTGGCACTGGTATCAGTGTTGATACGCAGTTCGCCGCTATTGTTAACGTTACCGGCAAGCGTCGCGCCATCCTTAATCTGGGTTATCCCGGTCACCATACCGCCCTCGGCGACGCTCAGCACACCGTTCTCGCTTACCACGGTGTTGTTGGCGCTGCCGTCTGCGGTCACCGACAGCAGACCGCCGCCTTCCAGCAGCACGTTGTCCGCAACCTTATTGGCAATGGAGAAGCTGCCAAGGGAGTTGGTGCCGTTGATAGTAGTGTCGGTACCGGCCATTAACGCTGCGCCGCTTTTGAGTTTGATATCGGTGCCCTTAGCGCCATCTTCCAGCGCCAGCATGCCGCCGCGCTCAATGGCCGTCTGATCCGCCACGCCCCCGGCGCGAACGAACTGGGCACCGCCTTTACTGACGGTAGTGGCGATAGCCGTACCACCGAAAGTGATGCTCTGGGTACCCTTTTCGCTGACGGTGGACGAGGCGACGGTGCCGCCCTGATTGACCACCTGCTCGCCAACCACCTTGTTGTCGATAACGATCGCACCGTCATTAACGTTCTGGATCCCGCCCTCACGGATGATGGTGGAGATTACCGTCCCGCCGCTGTTGACGTTCTGGGTACCGCCACCGTTGATGGTGGTGTTAATGGCGGTACCGCCGGTCAGCACGTTCTGGATGCCACCGGCCTGGATGGCTGCCAGTACCGATGTCCCCCCGCCGTAGATATTCTGGATGCCGCGCTCATAAATCGAGGTGTTCGTCGCATTCCCGCCCCGGTAGATATTCTGCACGCCGTTTGCCGCAAGCTCTGTATTCACCGCATTGCCGCGCACGTTCTGCTGGCTGGAGTTAATCAACGTAGTGTTTACCGCCGCGCCACCCGCAGCGATGTTCTGCACCGCAAAATCATCCATTATGGTGTTTTCGGCACGTCCACCACTGTAAATATCCTGGATGCTGTTACGGTTACGGGTATCGGTCACCACTGCGCCGTCGTAAATACCCTGTACCGCACCGTCGCTCAGCACGGTAGAAGTAGCTGAACCGCCGCTATAGATGCGCTGTTCACCACGGGTGATTTCTGACCCGGTGGTCGTACCGAACACCTCCTGCAGGCCACCCTCATCCACAAGAGAGACTTCTGCATTGGCGCCTTTGTTGACCACCTGACGTCCGCCGTTTTTCACGATGCTGACAATCGAGGTACCGTCAACCACCTGCAGACCGCCATCGACAAAGGTAAAGTCGGTGACGCCGCCGCTCGCAACGTTTTGTCTGCCGCCAGTTAAGATAGTGCCCCCGGAAGTGAAACCACCCGAGTTAACATTCTGCACGCCGCCCTTCTCAAGACGTGTTTCGAAGGCTTGCCCGCCGCTGCCGATATTCTGCGTACCGCCCAACAGACGCGCTGCGAAGGATTTCGCGCCATTATTGACGTGCTGCTCCCCGCCGTTCATCACGGTAGAGATAGCCACCGCGGAGTTGCTGAGGATCTGCGTCCCGCCGGCGTTAATCACCGTCTGGCGCGACCAGCCGTACGGGTCAACGATCTGCTGACCGCCGTTATTGATCACCGCGTCGAACGATTGACCGTGTACGCGCTGTACGCCACCGCTATTAATCAGCGTGCCGCTGGCCTGACCGCTCTTGTTCACCAGCTGTACCCCACCGTCGCTGACGCTGGTGCCGGAAGCGGAGCCTTCTACCAGTTGAGTACCGCCGCCGAACACCGTGCCGTCAGACGCCGCACCGCCGGCAGAGACGTGCTGCACCCCGCCGTTATTGACGATCGAGCCGGCAGCAAGGCCGCCGTTGGTAACGATTTGCTGACCACCGTCTCTGATAATGGAGGAGATAGCCGTACCGTCTACGCTCTGTACGCCACCGCTGTTGATATGGGTATCGGTGGTTTTACCGGTCGCCTGCACGATCTGCTGGCCGCCATCGCTGACGCTGGTGCCGGATGCGGTCCCCGCCACCAGCTGTTTGCCGCCGCCGAAAATGGTGCCATCGGACGCTGCGCCACCAAGGCTGATATGCTGCAGGCCGCCACTGTGAACGGTGGTGCCTGCCGCCAGGCCACCTTTATTCACCAGTTGGGTGCCGCCGTTGCGTACCACGGATGAAGTCGCGTTGCCGTCTACGCTCTGCACACCACCGCTGTTGATTTGAGTATCGGTAGTTTTACCGGTAGCCTGCACGATCTGCTGACCACCATCGCTGACGCTGGTGCCGGACGCGGTACCGGCCACCAGCTGTTTGCCGCCACCGAAGATGGTGCCGTCAGACGCCGCGCCGCCAAGACTGATGTGCTGCAGGCCACCGCTGTTAACGATAGAGCCTGCGGCCAGTCCACCGCGGTTTACCAACTGCACGCCGCCATTGTTCACCACCGCTGACGTCGCTGAACCGTCAACACGCTGCAGACCGCCGCTGTTGATCAGCGATCCACTGGCGCTGCCGCCTACCTGGACATGCTGAATACCGCCGTCGCCGATGACCGTATCGCCCGCCACGCCCGCTACCAGTTGCGTTCCGCCCAGCAGCGTGGTTTTTGACGCCGTACCGTTGGCACGCACAATCTGCACGCCATCTTTATCGACGCGCGTGTCGTTCGCATGAGCACCACTGCGGATCAGCTGTTTACCGCCGCTGTAGACGATGGTGCCGTTAGCCGTGCCGTCAACATCCTGGAAACCGCCGTCATAGATTTTGCTGTCAGTGGTTTTCCCGGTGACGTGTACCTGCTGCACACCGCCTGAGTCCACGCGGGTATTGGACGCCGTACCTTCGACAATCTGAGTACCGCCATACAGCAAGGCATCCGAAGCCGCACCGCCTTCGTTGATGTGCTGCAGACCACCAGAATTCACCAGTGAGCCAGCAGCAAGTGCGCCAGAATAGATCAGCTGCACCCCGCCCTCGTTGACCACGGCGGAGATCGCCGTGCCGTCTACCGCCTGAGTACCGGCGCTGTTGATGATGGTGCCGATGGCTTTACCGGTTGCCTGGACAATCTGGTTACCGCCGTCGTTGATGCTGGTGCCGGAGGCCGTACCGGCAACGACTTGATTACCGCCACCAAACACCGTGGTGTCGGACGCGGCGCCACCTTCATTAATGTGCTGCAGGCCGCCGCTATTAACGGTCGCGCTGGCCGCCAGCCCGCCACGGTTCACCAACTGGGTGCCGCCGTCATAAATAACCGAGGAGGTGGCTGTGCCGTCCACGCGCTGGAGGCCGCCATCGTTAATCAGCGATCCGTTGGCGCTGCCGCCCACCTGAACGTGCTGTACGCCGCCGTCACCGATAATGGTATCTGCCGCCACGCCCGCCAGCTGCTGAGTACCGCCCATCAGCGTAGTAGAAGCCGTGGAACCACCGGAGAGCACATCCTGAATCCCACCGCGGTTGATAACAGCGCTGGTTGCCGCACCGCCGCTGCGTATTTTCTGCACACCGCCGTCGTTCACTTCTGCTGAGACCGAAACACCGTCCACATCCTGTTTACCACCGGCGTTAACCACCGCGTCACTGCTCTTGCCGCTGGCGTGAATCTTCTCCAGACCGCCGTTATTGATGATGGTGCCGGAAGTGGAGCCTTCCACCAGTTGGGTACCGCCGAGCAAAACGATGTCGGATGCCGCACCGCCTTCGCTAATATGCTGCAAACCGCTGGTATTCACCACGCCGCCTACTGCCAACCCGCCGCGATTAACCTGCTGCGTACCGCCAGCGTTGACGATAGAGGAGTTGGCCTCGCCGTCTACGTTCTGCGTGCCGCGATTGTTGATGATGGTGCCGGTAGTTTTGCCGGATTTCTGCACCACCTGCGCACCGCCGTCGCTAACGCTGGTGCCTGATGCTGTCCCGGCGACAACCTGGGAACCGCCGCCAAACACCACGCTATCAGAGGCTGCCCCACCCTGATTGATATGCTGAACCCCGCCGCTGTTCACGGTGGTGCCCGCCGCCAGTGCGCCGTTATACACCAGCTGTGTACCGCCGCCGTTGACGACGGAGGAGATCGCGGTGCCATCAACGGTCTGCGTACCACGGTTGTTGATGATGGTGCCGATAGATTTACCGGTTTGCTGAACCAGCTGTGCGCCACCGTCGTTGAGATGCGCGCCGGATACGGTACCGGCCACGACTTGATTGCCGCCGCCAAAGATGGCGGTGTTGTCAGCGGAACCACCGACCCTAACGTGCTGGCTGCCGCCGCTATTTACCGTCGCATCCTGAGAGAAACCACCGCTGTTGATAAGCTGAATGCCGCCTGCGTTAATCACGCCCTGCACTGAACTGCCGTCGACGGCCTGCACGCCGCCGCTGTTAATCTGCGTCTGGCTTGCCAGCCCGCTTTGCAGCACCGTCTGTACACCGCCAGCACCGACGATGGTGCCCGCAGCCTTGCCGGCGACTGCCTGCTTGCCGCCGCTGTTAAGCTGCGTGCCTGTTGTCGCCCCGTCCACTTCAACAATCTGGGTGCCGTCAGTGACAACGGTACCGGTCGTCTGGCCGTTCTGACGCACGATCTGCGAGCCGCCATCCTGAACGCGGGTATCTACGGTCTGACCGCCCGCCACAATCTGGGTACCGCGGTTGCCGATAGTATGGTTGGTGGTTAATCCGCCGGTGCGCACGTTCTGAACACCCTCCTGCACCACCTCATCCCGCGTCGAACCCGTGACATTCTCGGTGAACGCCATCGCCCCGCTGCTGGCGAACAGGCCGCCCACTGCCGCCGAGATCAACACCGCGCCGCCTGCGCGCTTGCCTTTAGCCCGGGTCAGCTCTGAAACCACCACAAACGCCCGCTGTACGTCATTCCACACCAGCCGGTAACTGCAGTTAAGACTTTTCTTCATATCATTATCCTCGAAACTCGTCTCTCATCCGTCATGCGGCATGTTGATCGGAGTCTGCCAACGCTGTTGTTTTGATGCCAAAGGGATTGCTTCGCAGGGCGATCAGTCGACGAAGATGACCGATGACCTGCTTGCCAGTGATAAAACGTGTGCATTCGTACTGCCGGTCCGTGCCTTTGTGGCGCGGACACCAGAAATAGTCCTGATGATCAAAATTAAACCGCGCGTCATCCCAGCAGCCGTTGCAAACATGGGTGTTGATGACGCGCCAGGGGGTATAAAATTCGCTGTTCGGCAGGCTGAATCCACTGATCAGCACCACCGGAATACGGCAGCCCCAGGCAAGCCAGGAGAGACCGCTGCCGAGACCAATAAAAAACTCGGCATGCTCCAGCAGCGCTACGCGTTCAGCGAGGGGCAGATTGCCGGTAAAATCTTCCGCGCCGTGGGGGATTTTGTTCCAGATGTAACCGCGACCCACCACACGCTCTTTGTCGATACACAGCACGCGGTAGCCTTGCTCTTTCAGATAGTCGATGACTTCATGCCAGCCGTGGCCGTTGTTCCAGAATTTGGCCTGGCTGGTCGACTGGGTAGCGATGCAGACATAGGGTTCAGCGATACGACGCTCGCTGTGCTGGCGCAGATCCGGCACGATTTCCGTGGGGTCGACGCCGAGAATATGCCCGGCGGTGCGATGCAGACCAACGGCGCGAAAATCAAAGGGCTGCTTGTCGAGATCGCCGTGAAAAAACAGCCCGACGCGCCAACTGGCGTAGGGCGGCTCGCTCAGGCCCGGCCCCGCCAGCCAGCCTTCAGGGGTAACGCAATTAAGCTCTGGATAGACCGGCTTGAAGAGATCGACGATAGGCTGTGCCATAGTGCAATTGACGTTGCACTGATAGGTCTGCCGAAAGCGTTCAGCGTAAGGTACCCAGCCGATAAGGTCGCCCAGCGTACCGCTGGGAAATGAAACCAGTACCGTTTTGCCGCGCATATCCAGAACGTGATCCAGCACGGGATCCATTTGAACGCCGTCCCAGACCCGCAGACGAAACGGCACGTAATATTTTTTTGTGCTGATTACCCAGCCCTGCGCGACATCGTCGGCAAAGAGAATATTTCCCGTTTCGTCATCGCTTATTTCCACCCGCCAGTTACCGGCAGGCAATAATAACCGGGCACCGTCATTAAAATCATACAGGATACCCATCGGTCCCTGCTGGGTAGGAATTTCTGGCGGTGGAATAAAAGCATATCCCTGTCCAGCAATTGCGGAAGTCGTCATTGCCCAACCTTCATCATGAGTAAACGCTTTCAATAAGCCGGCGGCAATTAATAAACAGGCACCGGCCCACCTCCGGAGGTAATCATCCGGAATGAATATTTATAGATTTATGGAGTCTTATTAAGCGCCGCTTAATAGTAGTAACAAGCCGTTTGATTGCAAATTCTTACAAAACGTTAAGATCTATATAAATCAATAGGTTAGATTTATTATATTTTAACACCTCATTTACATATCTCTTAATAAACAAACACTTAAGCCTCTAAAAAAAACAAATTTTAGGATAATCCTTAAAGCAAATTATCTGCAGGGAGCAAATGTTGATTGCAAAATATAAAATATATTCCCAGCGTTTTGAGGGGTTTATAACGATATATCCTCTGCATTGAGAGGATAGAGCGGGATTAATAACAGGCTGTCTCATCAATTAGTTAAATGGCACGCCAACCTCCTTTTTTCGACTTAATTCATACCAACACCAGGTTAAGCTGAATATTTAATAGAAAAATCTTATTGTATATTCCACTCCATTCTGAGAAGTGCGGGTAAATAAACCTGGCCGTAGCAGCATAATAACGGTGCTGCAGAGGTGGTCATACTGATGCCAGCGCGAGGACCAGACAGGAGGCTGCACCCGGCTGAACAACGGTTGCGCAATTATGTGATAACGGTTGCATAACAAAACGATAATGAGGATGAATTCGTATTTTGAAACAGCGTTTTTAATTCCTTTCTGTCAACCTGGACGCTATAATGCCGCCATCCTAATTTGAATGGATTCAGCTGATTGAACTGTAGAACAAACAACACGCATCAATTTTTCCTCTTTCTGGCTGAACCTCAGGCACACATTACTCTGCACGCTTTTTTGATGTCACCTATCCTTAGGCTGTGGCATCGCACTTTTCGCAACACAGGTTTGTCTCCGGCGCCGTGCGCTAACCGGGGCGTAAGTATTCAATCCTCCTTAACTCAAACTTAAAGACCAAAACCGTCATGAAAAAGACCAAAATTGTTTGCACCATCGGTCCGAAAACCGAATCTGAAGAGATGCTGGGAAAACTGCTCGACGCAGGCATGAATGTTATGCGCCTGAATTTCTCCCACGGTGACTATGCTGAACACGGCCAGCGCATCAAAAACCTGCGCAACGTGATGAGCAAAACCGGTAAGAAAGCAGCCATCCTGCTGGATACCAAAGGCCCGGAAATCCGCACCATCAAACTGGAAGGCGGCAATGACGTCTCCCTGAAAGCAGGCCAGACCTTCACCTTTACCACTGACAAATCCGTTATCGGCAACACCGATACCGTTGCTGTGACCTATGAAGGCTTCCCGAACGATCTGAGCGTGGGTAATACCGTGCTGGTTGACGATGGCTTGATCGGCATGGAAGTGACCGAAATCGTCGGCAATAAAGTCGTGTGTAAAGTGCTGAACAACGGCGACCTCGGCGAAAATAAAGGCGTGAACCTGCCAGGCGTTTCCATCGCCCTGCCGGCGCTGGCGGAAAAAGATAAACAGGACCTGATCTTCGGTTGCGAGCAGGGTGTTGATTTTGTCGCGGCCTCTTTTATCCGTAAACGTTCTGACGTGGTTGAAATCCGTGAGCACCTGAAAGCCCACGGCGGTGAGAATATCCAGATCATCTCCAAAATCGAAAACCAGGAAGGCCTGAATAATTTCGACGAAATTCTCGAAGCCTCCGACGGGATCATGGTTGCCCGTGGCGACCTGGGCGTTGAGATTCCGGTTGAAGAAGTGATCTTCGCGCAGAAGATGATGATCGAAAAATGTATCCGCGCGCGCAAAGTGGTTATCACTGCTACGCAGATGCTTGACTCCATGATCAAAAACCCGCGTCCGACCCGCGCAGAAGCAGGCGACGTGGCGAACGCCATCCTCGACGGCACCGATGCTGTAATGCTCTCTGGCGAATCTGCCAAAGGCAAATACCCGCTGGAAGCGGTATCGATTATGGCCACTATCTGCGAACGTACCGATCGCGTGATGACCAGCCGCCTGGACTTCAACAACGACAGCCGTAAGCTGCGCATCACCGAAGCCGTTTGCCGTGGCGCGGTTGAAACTGCTGAAAAACTGGAAGCGCCGCTGATCGTCGTGGCCACCCAGGGCGGTAAATCGGCGCGCGCAGTGCGTAAATATTTCCCGGATGCCACTATTCTGGCGCTGACCACTAACGAAGTCACCGCGCGTCAGCTGGTGCTGAGCAAAGGCGTTATACCGCAGCTGGTGAAAGAGATCTCTTCTACTGATGATTTCTACCGTCTGGGTAAAGAAGTGGCGCTGGAAAGCGGCCTGGCAAGCAAAGGCGACGTTGTGGTTATGGTTTCTGGCGCACTGGTTCCGAGCGGAACCACAAACACTGCATCCGTACACGTGCTGTAATAATAACCCGATCGTTCGGACTGATTAACTACAAAGCGCCCATGTGGCGCTTTTTTTATATTCCCGTCACCTGAACAAATAAAAAATCCAATTGGATTTCACTATTTAAAATGGTCATTATCTAAGAAGAATCCGATGGAAGCGTGCTGTTTTAACAAGCGTTTTTAGATATTTTATTGAAAGTCGGTGTTTCTTTGAGCGAACGATCAAATTTAAGTGCATTCCCATCAAAAAAATATTCTCAACCTAAAAAACTTTGTGTAATACTTGTAACGCTACATGGAGATTAACTCAATCTAGAGGGTATTAATAATGAATCGTACTAAACTGGTACTGGGCGCGGTAATCCTGGGTTCTACTCTGCTGGCTGGTTGCTCCAGCAATGCTAAAATCGATCAGCTGTCTTCTGACGTTCAGACTCTGAACGCTAAAGTTGACCAGCTGAGCAACGACGTGAACGCAATCCGTTCCGACGTTCAGGCTGCTAAAGATGACGCAGCTCGCGCTAACCAGCGTCTGGACAACCAGGCTCACTCTTACCGTAAGTAAGAGTACCTGTAATGAAATGGCGCACACAGTGCGCCATTTTTTTTGCCTGCTGATTACCGTCTCTTTCTCTCTACTGCGTGACGCTCTCCCCTGTACTTTCCGCTATGATCCGCTTTCCATGCGCGCTGTTGTTCACTGATAAAACGTTTTTTGGCGTAGCCGTTGGCACATTTTTGACCGGGATCGCCACCGGATAGCCCGCGCGACGCTGCAGCGCCCGGGTAATAAATCCTTTATCATCTCCCGCCTGATTGACCTGCGCCTCTATTGCGGGCGTGAGCACGATCGGCAAGCGTTGCGTATCTTCTTCAACGGCTTGTGCCAGCGGGCGATGCACTTCGATATAGTGTCGTCCATCCGGTTCAACCGCGTATTTCACCGGTTCGTTTATGATGGTTACCCGCGTTCCGGCACTAACCTGATCAAACAGCGCCTCGATATCGGGCGCCCCCATGCGAATACAGCCGGAACTGACGCGCAGGCCGACGCTGTTGGGCGCATTGGTACCGTGTATCAGGTATTCGCCATTGCCAATGCCCAGCCGCAGCGCAAACTGCCCTAACGGGTTATGCGGCCCTGCGGGAACCACCGGCGGCAATTCAATACCTTTAGCTAATGACCGTGCACGAATGCCAGCGGTCGGCGTCCAGGTTGGGTTAGCAATCTTTTGACTGACGCGTGTGACGGAGACGGGCGTCTCCAGCCCTTGCTGACCAATCCCTATCGGATAAACCTGCACGCTGTTTTTGTCGGGAGGAAAATAGTAGAGCCGCAGCTCCGCCAGGTTAATCACAATCCCTTCGCGCGGCGTATCGGGCAAAATCAACTGCATGGGAATAGTCACCACCGTGCCTGGCCGTGGTACGGGGGCAATGGTATCGTTGGCTTCGAGGATCAACATCGCCGAAGAGTCGAAACGGCGGGCGATGGTCTGTAAGTTTTTATCCCCGGCCTGCACGGTGTAGGTTTGGTTTTGTCCAATTATCCGCCCACCATCGGCAGGAAGCGCATATTCTGCCGCCTGGGCTAGTTGCATCGCGCTAAGAGCGCCGAAAAGCCATAAGGAGTGTAGACACGCGCGTTTCATTCGGGAACTCCTGTATCCACTGACACAGTGCCAGCATGCTGAAGATCCGGCGAGGCGTAAATACCTCGCGTTATAACAGGATGAAAAATAGTCTTTTAAGTTTAGCTAATGGTGAGGGCTTTGGCACGAATGGCGCGGATCATCGCCTCGAGCCCCTGCGAGCGCGAAGGCGTCAGATGCTGCGCAAGGGAGAGTTTTTCAAACCACGGGCGCACATCAAACGCCACAATATCCTGCGCGGTCATCTGTTGGTAGAGCACAAAGACAATGGCGATAAGCCCTTTGACAATCGCGGCGTCGCTGTCGCCAGCAAGCTCAATGATGCCCGTCTCATTGCGCTCCATCACAATCCACACCTGGCTTTGGCAACCCTGAATAAGATTTTCAGGTTGATGAGCAGCAGGGGTTAATGCCGGCAAGCGCTGCCCCAGTTCAATAATATAAAGATACTTCTCTTCCCAGTTGGCACAGCGACTAAAGTTGCGCAGCAGCTTCTCTTTATCGGGTAATGCAGCCATTTTTGCCTCTTAAATTAGCCCAGCAGCTGATGAATACGTTTCAGACCAGCGACCAGACGATCCACCTCTTCCTCGGTATTGTACATAACCAGTGACGCACGGCACATAGCGGGAACACCATAAAACGCCATCAGCGGCATCGCGCAGTGATGGCCGGTGCGCACCGCAATACCGTAGTTATCCAAAAAACTGCCAACATCATAGGCGTGATGTTTACCCAGGTTAAACGCGATCGCCCCCTTGCGCTGGGCCGGGCCATACAGTGTCAAATCGGGTACCTCCGCCAGCGCATTCAGAGCGTAATGCATCAGCGTTTGTTCATACTCTCCTATCGCCTCCAGCCCCAGCTTACTCACATAGTCAATCGCCGCGCCAAGGCCGATAATGCCGCCGGTATTCGGCGTACCGGCTTCAAAACGCCACGGCGCTTTCGCATAGGTGGTTCCCTGCGTCAGGCTGACGGTGGCGATCATCGACCCGCCCCCTTGCCACGGCGGCATATCCTGCAATATCTCCTCTTTGACATACAGCACGCCGATTCCCGTAGGCCCATACAGTTTGTGCCCGGAGAAAACATAAAAATCGCAATCCAGCGCCTGTACATCTATCGCATGGTGCATTACCGCCTGCGCGCCATCCAACAGCACTTTCGCGCCATATTGATGGGCCAGCCTGGTCATCTCCGCCACCGGGTTTTCGGTGCCCAGCACGTTCGAAACATGGGTGATGGCCAGTAAACGGGTGCGCTCATCCAATAGCGTCGGCAGCGTCTCAAGCTGCAGCGTGCCGTCCTGATTAAGGGGGATCACGCGCAGCTCAGCGCCAACGCGCTCGCACAACATCTGCCACGGCACAATATTGGCATGATGCTCCATGGCGGTGATGATAACGTTGTCGCCCGCGTGAACCTGCGTGTTACCCCAGCTGTTTGCCACCAGGTTAATACCCTCGGTGGTGCCGCGCACAAACACCAGCTCCTCCGGCGAACGGGCGTTAAGGAATGTTGCCGCCAGCAGTCGCACATTCTCCATCCGCTGGGTCGCTTCCGCGCTGAGGGTATGAATACCGCGATGCACTGCCGCATAGCCATGACGGAAAAAGTCGGCCTCAGCGTCAATCACCTGATTCGGTTTTTGCGCGCTGGCGGCGCTGTCGAGATAGGCTAACGGTAATCCGTTGACTTCACGCTGGAGCACCGGAAAATCGGCGCGTACAGCATTAACGGGAAAACTCATGCTTTGCCCCCTGCCAGGCGCTGGCTGATACGGGCCAGAACCTGTTGTTTTAACGCCTCATCGCTGATGGCTTCCGTTAACTCAGCGGCGAAGGCATGGATAATCATCTGCTGGGCCGCCTGTTGATCGATCCCGCGCGAGCGCAGATAGAACATCTGCTCGTCATCAATGCGCCCGACCGTCGCACCGTGGCTACATTTCACATCATCAGCATAAATTTCCAGCTGCGGTTTGGTATCCACTTCCGCCAGCCGACCCAGCAGCAGATTATTATTGGTCATCTGCCCGTCGGTTTTGATGGCGTGTTTCGCTACCTTGATGACGCCATTAAATACCGCGCGCCCTTTATCGCTGACGATGGTTTTATGTAATTGACGACTGTTGCAATAGCCCTGGTTGTGCTCAAGCCAGGTGCGGGTATCGCACACTTCCGTTTTTACCGGCATTGCCAGGCTGTTGATACGCAACGGGGTATTTTCGCCAGTGAGTTGCGTACTGGTGTTATGGCGCAATACCGCGCCGCCCAGCAGGAAACTGTGGCTGTCCGCCGCCGCGTCTGCCGCCAGCACGATGTCATTATGGGCAAAGTGGTAGCTCTGGGGGTTTTCAAAGGCCAGTTTGACGTGGTGCAGATGGGCATTGGCCGCGATATTCATCGTCAAACGCGAACCGGTAAAGTGCCGCGCCTCGTTCAGGCTAACGTAGTGTTCATAAACGGTCGCTTCCGCACCCTGCGCCAGATCCAGATGATGACGGTAATGGGCGGTATTCATCTCTTCACCTGCGACACCCTGGGTGATATGCATCAGCAGCAACGGCTTTGCCGGTCGCTGGTTGCGCGCCACCTGAATCCAGGTCACGTTTTGCGCCAGGCTTTCCGTCAGATGCAGAAACACTTCCGGCTGCACCGGCGCAGGTAAATTCTCCCGCACTTCAGCCAGCGTTACCTCAAATCCTGAACCCGCCGTGTCATCACTTAGCTGTGCGTTAAATTCACCGTCGACAAAGACCAGCCGTAGCGCGTCGACGGGCAGCGCCAGCGCATCACGCTGCGCTGCGCTTATCGTCGCGCGGGTAGCAACAAACTGGCTGTTGAGCAGGCCATCGAGGGGCGTGTACTTCCAGTTCTCCTGTTTGCGCGTGGGCAATCCTAAGCGCAGCATATGCTGCAGATGCTGCTGCGCCGTGGCAGAACGCGCACCTGCCCGGGTTTCAAACAGGCGGTGCCACTGTTGCAGTGCGTTACTGCTGTTCGGTAAGCCAGCCATAGCCCTGCTCCTCCAGTTGCTTAACCAGCGTGAAATCACCGGACTTCACGATGCGCCCCTGATACAACACATGCACATAATCCGGCTTGATATAGTCGAGGATGCGCTGGTAATGCGTGACAATAATAAAGGCCCGCTTCTCATCGCGCAGGGCATTCACCCCCTCGGCGACGATTTTTAGTGCGTCAATATCCAGCCCGGAGTCGGTTTCATCCAGAATGCACAAATCGGGTTCCAGCACCGCCATCTGCAGAATGTCGTTCCGCTTTTTCTCACCGCCGGAGAAGCCGACGTTGACCGAGCGGGTCAGCAAATCTTCCGGCATTTTCAGCAGCTTGATTTTTTCTTCCATCAAATCCTGGAAGTCAAAACGATCCAGCGCCTCTTCGCCACGGTAAGCGCGTACCGCATTCAGGGCGGTTTGCAGGAAAAATTGGTTACTGACGCCGGGGATTTCGACCGGATATTGAAAAGCCATGAATACGCCTTCGCCCGCACGGTCTTCCGGCGACAGCTCCAGCAAATCTTTGCCTTTAAAGGCGACGCTGCCGCCCACCACTTGATAATCTTCACGTCCGGCGAGCGTCGCGGAAAGCGTACTTTTTCCCGAGCCGTTCGGCCCCATAATGGCGTGCACTTCACCCGGACGTACGTCGAGGCTCAGACCGCGCAGGATCTCTTTATCTTCAACGCTGACCTGCAAATCTTTAATACTTAACATTTAGTGTCCTTTAGGGCTTAACCGACGCTGTGTTCAAGGCTAATCGCCAGCAGTTTTTGTGCTTCAACGGCGAACTCCAGCGGCAGTTCAGAGAAGACGTCTTTACAGAAGCCATTGACGATCATCGAAATGGCGTCATCTTCGCTGATGCCGCGTTGCAGGCAGTAGAACAGCTGATCTTCACCAATACGCGAGGTGGTAGCTTCATGTTCAAGTTGAGCGCTGTTATTACGGCACTCGACATACGGGAAGGTGTGCGCGCCGCAATCAGGGCCGATAAGCATCGAGTCGCACTGGGTAAAGTTACGGGCGTTAGTCGCGGTGGGCATAATTTTCACCAGCCCGCGATAGCTGTTCTGGCTATGTCCGGCGGAGATCCCTTTCGAGATAATCGTCGATTTGGTGTTCTTACCAATGTGGATCATCTTGGTGCCGGTATCGGCCTGCTGATGGCCGCTGGTCAGGGCCACGGAGAAGAATTCACCAATCGAGTTATCACCGCGCAGGATGCAGCTTGGGTATTTCCAGGTGATGGCGGAGCCCGTTTCCGATTGCGTCCAAGACATCTTGCTGTTTTCGCCTTCGCACAGCGCGCGCTTGGTCACAAAGTTGAGGATCCCGCCGGTATTGTTATCGCCGGGGAACCAGTTTTGTACCGTGGAATATTTCACTTCTGCATCTTTGTGAATGATCACTTCCACCACCGCCGCATGGAGCTGATAGCTGTCACGGACTGGTGCGGAACACCCTTCGATATAGCTGACGTAGCTGCCTTCATCGGCTATCAGAATGGTGCGTTCGAACTGGCCGGTTTTTTCCGCATTGATGCGGAAATAGGTCGACAGCTCCATCGGACAGCGCACCCCTTTCGGGATGTAGATAAAGGTGCCATCGGAAGCGACGGCGGCATTAAGCGCCGCGAAGAAGTTATCGTTTGAGGGCACCACCGTACCGAGATACTGCTTTACCAGATCCGGATGGTCATGAATCGCCTCGCCGAACGAGCAGAAAATAATCCCCTGCTCAGAGAGCTTCTCGCGATAAGTGGTCGCCACGGAGACGGAGTCAAAAATGGCGTCCACCGCCACCTCTTTCCCTTCGCGCACCGGCACACCCAGCTGGTTAAAGGCGGCTTCAACCTCTTCCGTTAACCACGCGTTTGCTCCGGTTTGCTGAACGGCACCGGGCTGCGATGCGCAGGTATCATCGCAGTTGCCGCAGGAGGGCGCGGAGTAATAGCTGTAGTCCTGATAATCAAGCTTGTCATAATGGGCTTTCAGCCAGTGTGGCTCGTCCATCTCCAGCCACGCACGAAAGGCATTCAGACGAAACTCCAGCATCCATTCGGGTTCGTTACGCTTAGCCGAAATGGCACGCACGACATCTTCATTAATGCCTTTTGCCAACTCGTCAGTGCTTAAGCGGGTAAAAAAGCCCTCTTTATAATTAAGATTGCCGCCGGCCCAGATTTTGACATCGTCAGTTGCTTCACTATTACGAGACATAATACCGCCTATACCCCGAAACTTTCGCCACAGCCGCATTCGTGCTGAGCTTTCGGATTATGAAATTTGAAGATCTGATTTAACCCTTCACGTACATAGTCCACCTCGGTGCCGTCGATAAAGGGCATCGCTTGCAGCGGAACGTAAAGGCGCGCACCGTCAGATTCATACATTAAATCGTCATCGTTCGGTTCAGTCACCGTGTCCAGTACGTAACCAAAGCCTGCGCAGCCGGTCTGCTTAATACCAAGCCGGACGCCCAGTACACCGGCCTGTTTATTGGCAAGCGTACGAATATGCTCTGCGGCAGCAGGTGTCAGGGTCAGCCCTCGCCAGCTAAAATCTTGCGGATTAAAAGATTCCATCGTCTACCTCATATCATCAGATCAAAGGCTCATAATGCTATGTTAGTGATAATGATTATCACTTCAACCCGTTTTCTACAGGGTTATTCGCCATAAGCCCGACTTTTTCGGTACTTGTTATAAGCATAGACTCTGTGCAAAGCCTTTACAGGCGGGTGATTATTTGTTTAATAACCTGATAAATAATGATTTTAGAAGCGTTAGCGGGCGCATAAAGGTAAAAAACAAAAGATGTATAGGTAATACCTATTATTGAGATAGGATCGAAAAAAGGGTCACCGGACAAAAGGAGGCTTCTTTTCAATACCTTACATTTGCCGTTATCGCCCCTGTGTTGCTGCATGCTCTCGCCCCAGGCCCGACATTGCAAAAATTAATCTTTTGCAATATCAATAGCACGCGGACACGGTGTAAAAAAGTCATAGTAAAAAGTTGAACAGGATGCTGGAATGAGTGTCCGAAAACAGTGATTTTTAACCACATTTGAGTAAGTTATGGATAAAACGGCGTGGCTTTTGCTGGCGCTCGCAGTGGTCGTTTTGGTCGTGGGTATGTGGTCAATTTTCAGCGAAACGCTGTGGGTGCTAGTGAGTTGCCTTGAAACAATGCTCTACCCGACAATTTCCACACCGGAATAATGTTACTGCTGTTCTGCAGCATTGAGCGAAATTATTTAAAGCGTCAACGATAACCTGTAAAAAAATAGTCAGCATAATTTACACGCTCATTGATGAGCGGTGCCGCAGACGAAGGTTTTTAAAGTGCTCACATAGCTGGGCGATCAAACAAGGAGAGTATTGATGAATGCCAAACCAACCATGTCGTTTTTAGACAGCGGAACGGGTTTCCCCGTACTGTTGGGCCACAGTTATCTGTTTGATAAATCTATGTGGTCGCCGCAAATCGCCACGCTCAGTGAGCACTTTCGGGTGATAGTGCCGGATTTATGGGGACATGGTGACTCATCCGCCTTGCCTGGCGAGCCCGAATCATTGGCTGATATAGCCGACGATCATCTGGCGCTAATGGATTCTCTTAATATCGAACAGTTCGCCGTGGTCGGCTTGTCCGTCGGCGGGATGTGGGGAGCAGAGCTTGCCGTCGCCGCGCCAGACCGGGTAAGAGCGTTAATGCTGCTGGATACCTTTGTCGGCAGTGAAACCGATGAGGCTCGCGAGCGCTACTTTGGTATGCTTAATGCGATTGATGCAGCCGGATCGATTTCGCCTGCGTTAGTCGACTATATCGTTGGACAGTTTTATTCCGAATTTGCCGAGCCGGCGGATATTGAACAGCTTAACGGTTACCTTTCATCCCTGTCGGCCGATACGTTACGCCACTCTATTTTGCCACTCGGGAAACTAATATTTGGTCGAACCGATCGCATGAGCATTCTTGATTCTGTGGTCTGTCCGGCCCATGTCGCCACCGGTAAGCTGGATCTTCCGCGCCCGCCGGCGGAGGGGCGCTTGATGGCACAGGCGTTAGGCTGTGAATTCACGTTGATATCTAATGCAGCACATATCAGTAACCGAGAAAACCCGGCATTCGTTACCCGACTGATTGTCGATTTCCTGTCGCAGCATCTTTAACGTTATCCCTGATTAAAAGATGAGGATAAACACGATTATCGCCGCGATGCCGAGACGACAATATTAATTGAACGCGGGAGGGGAATAATAACCCCTCCTCACGCGTTATTTTATCCGAATTTTCCGCCCCGCCAGTTCATAATAATTTTCTTCGCACCACGGTGATTATTGTTATGGGCACTAAGGCAGTACCTTTCACGCTTATTACATTTTTCCTAAGAATAAAGAGACGCTCGCCACAATCTCTCTTAATTATTCATTGGTGATAAATAAATTAGCACGCGTATATAACGGTAAGTTTGTTACATTATTATTACTACTGCGTAGAAAATGAACCACCCGGCAAGACCACAAGTTTATCATGATAAAACAATACCCTATTGCAAATGGGGCGAAGGTGCGCAGATCATCACGTTGCCAGAATGAAAATTACAAGAATAAATAACCACTTCCACCTATAGATTTAAGCGATCATTTTTGTCATAGCAATAGATGCAAGCTATCAAAATAAGATAATCGATCATTCAAAACAATTTTCAATTGGCAATGATGCCTGTGTAGAATCAATAAATTGTCAATCGCAAACAACCTGTTCTTTAAAGTGAGGGATTAATTACGGAAATACAAATAAAAGCGCTGGAAATCGCAGGTAAAAAGCTCCTGATGACGGCAGAATTTCATCCAGCGATGCATATTTCCACTCAAACTATTCTTCGCTATCACGCCACGGCGCAATTTTTTAATACCCATGGTTTCCTAATTCCCCCGTCACAGAAAAATGAATTTCTTGAGGATCCGGTCGCCTTAAGGAACGTTTCAACGTATATTTGTGACGCTGTTTTTCATGCGCTAAAAATGAAGGAAGATATTACCGTTGCACTGCCGCTGGCACCGGCAATGATTAACGATGCGGACTATTTCACCGAGCTCTATCAACGATGTCGGGTAAATAGTGTTGCGCCGTCACGCATTGATATCGAGGTAAGTGACCGCCTCTCATCTGCGCAATTTTTTCGCTGTTTACCCTTTTTGAAAAGAGCCAAAGAGTACGGGTTTACCCTTTCGCTGGGAGAATATGGCAGCGGAACGGTACATACTGAAAGCCGACATCTGTTCCCTTTCGACAGCGTCACCCTCGCTCGCTCTGTCACCGACGGTATTTCCCTTGCAGGGGCAAAACGGTCCCTTCTGCATCGTTTTCTCGACACGCTGACTCCTGTCGGGACCCCAATTCTTTGTGCAGGCGTGGATCGCGCGAGCGACCTTGCACTGCTAAGCCAGTATCGCCATCGCGGCATTCAGGGACATACCCTTTCCCGTTCGCTAACCTGGACGCAGCTGCAGCTGCTGGAAGGGATGTAGAACGCCGACCCGATAACGGCGGCCAGCGCTGAATGAAGGCGTTCTGCGGGCGCTACGGCGCGTCTTGTTCGCGCGTACAGATAATGGCTTTGTCGTTGGTGTGTTTGCTATCCGCGTAAAAGAAGACTTTTTTACCCGTTTCTAGCTGGGTAATGATATGGATCGCTGCCCAGTTGGTATCGCTGTTTTGATCCTGGCCGTCGGTGTAAATCAGCGCCCGTCCGGTATATTGCGCGGAGATGTCATACGGCTTCTCCTGCGGATTGGCGAAGAGCCGACCATTAACGGTTAGCCCTTGCGGTTCAACGAGGGCGACATATTCATCGCACTGCAGCTTAATACCCGCTGCGCTCGACCCGGCCGAGAGTAAAGCAACGCAGCATCCGACCATAAATCTGACCATAAGCATCCCGTGTCAATGTGAAACAACAAATAGTACAACGCCCCTTTAAGGGGCGCGTTAAAAACTAACTGTAAAGGGAAGGTTCGCCGATCGGTCGCGTTTTGAAACGCCGATGGATCCACAGATATTGCTCCGGCGCGCGCAGGATCTCACGCTCAATAACTTTGTTCATATAGGCGGCTGCGGCGAACTCATCCTCTACGGGATAGTCATCAAGCGCCCGACCGATATGCAGTGCGTAACCGGAGCCATCCTCTTTGCGCACCATCGTGACGGTTAACATTTTCGCCCCGGAAAGACGGGACAACACATAGGTACCGTTGGTGGTGGCGGCGTTTTGCACCGAGAAGAACGGTGCGAAGCTGCTGCCTTTGCGCCCGTAATCCTGATCCGGGGCGAACCAGACGGCTTCCCCTTGCTTCAGCGCATTCACCAGGCCTTTCAGATTGCGGCGATCGATCATCGATTTATTGGAGCGCATACGTCCGCGCGTCTGTACCCATTCCATCAACACGTTATTATGCGGCCGATAGGTTGCCATCATCGGCTGGCACAGACCCATTACGCGACCGCCCAGCTCCAGCGACATAAAATGCACACCGACCACCATCACGCCCTGACGGCTCGCCTGTGCGGCCTGCAGATGCTGATAGCCTTCGACATCAAACCAGCGGCGCACGCGTTTATCCGACCAGAACCAGGCCATGCCGGTTTCAATCAGTCCCATGCCCAGCGACATAAAGTTTCTGGCAATCAGCCGCTCGCGCAGCTCTTCGCTCATACGGGGGAAACAGAGTTCAAGATTACGGCGGGCAATGCGTTCGCGGCGTTGCAAAAAGCGCCGCGACTGACGTCCCAGCCCCGCGCCAAGGCGGGCAAGAACAGGATAAGGAAGTTGCACCAGCAGCCAGAGTAGACCGAGCCCGGCCCATGTCACCCAGTGCCGTGGGTGTAAAAAAGCTAACTTGAACGATGTCATCATTATTACCTAAAAGCCTCATTTCAGTAGCGCTTAAAGAGACAATGAATCACTTCATCAAGTCATTACGCGTTACAACTATCCGTTCCGGTAGCATAAAAGCGGAACGTTACATCCAGTACTGCGCAATATAGCACGGAGAGCTAAAAATATATGCTTGAATAGTGAATTAAAAATGAAGATTTCGGCGGCGAACCGCCGAAAAAGTAATCAGCCGACTGCGGTAGTCAGGCGCGATGAACAGCACAGGCGGGAGTGTTGGTCATAAATATCGATTTGCCAGACCTGATGTCGTCCGCCCGTATGCAACGCGCGACAGACGCCAAGCACGCGCCCGCTGTACACCGAACGCAAGTGGTTAGCGTTAACCTCCAGGCCCACCACTTTCTGTTCGCCTTCGGTACACAGGTAGCCAGCGACGGAGCCGAGCGTTTCCGCCAGCACCACCGATGCGCCACCGTGCAGCAGGCCAAACGGTTGGTGAGTTCGCTCGTCTACCGGCATACTCGCGGCAATTTCATCATCACTGATGTGCTCAAAACGAATATCCAGTAGACCGACCATATTGCCCTCGCCCATCGCGTTGAGGGCTTCCAGGGTGACCGCACGTTTCCAGATCATTGCATCATCTCCAGTAAAGCCTGTAACGGGTGACGCACGCCATTGCCTTCGATACGTTTAACCTGACTGCGGCAGGAGTAGCCGGTCGCCAGGCAGCGATTTCGCGGCAAACGCTGCATCGCCTGATGCCAGGAGAGTTCATAAATGCCCAGCGAACTGGCATGATTTTTCACTTCATGGCCGTAGGTTCCGGCCATACCGCAGCAGCCAACGCTGACGCTTTCCAGCGTTGCGCCGAAATGGGCGAAAATCGACGCCCATTGCGCCGGTGCGCCCGGTAACGCGGTGACTTCGGTACAGTGACCAAACAGATACCAGGATTCACCGCTGACCGTTCGCCCGACATGATGTTCCAGCGCCGCAGGCAGCCACTCCTGTACCATCTGTACATGGAAATCGCCGCGCTTATCGCCTAACGCCTGCTTATACTCATCGCGATAACAGAGCACAAGCGCCGGATCGACACCGACCATCGGCATCCCCAGCTGCGCGACGCGGTTGAGGAAATCAGCGGTTTTCTGCGCCGTCTTCGCAAAGCGGTGAAGAAAGCCTTTGATATGCTGTGCCTTGCCGTTTGGCGAGAAGGGAAGCACCACCGGCTCAAAGCCGAGTTTTTCCACCAGATGGACAAAATCAGCCACCACCTGCGCATCGTAGTAGCTGGTAAACGGGTCCTGCACCACCAGCACCGTTTTCGCTTTCTGCGCCGCATCCAGCTGTTCAAGCTGCTCCAGCGTCATATTCGCCGTACGGTGGCCGACCATTTGACGCTGCAATGACGGCACCGATAACAACGGCAGATCGACCATACCAATGTGCTTCTCAGAGAGCGATCGCATCCACGGCTGGCTCATAAAGAAGTTAAAGGTTTTAGGCGCACGTGCCATTAACGGCGCATAGCTTTCGACGGTGGCAACCAGATGATCGCGCATCGGCCGCAGATAGCGGCTGTGATAGAGCTGCAGAAAGCGCGAGCGGAACTCCGGCACGTCGATTTTGATCGGGCACTGCGTAGAGCATGCCTTACAGGCCAGACAGCCGGACATTGCCTCTTTCACTTCGTGGGAAAAATCATACTCCCCGCGACGCGCATGCCAGCTGTTGCGGGTACGCTCAATCAAGGTGCGTAAACTGGCGCCTTTTTCCGGCAGCTCTTTCTCAAGCTTAATTGGATCGACGCCGCGATCCGCCAGCAGACGCAGCCATTCGCGCACCAGCGTTGACCGCCCTTTAGGCGAATGAATACGGTTCGCCGAAATTTTCATTGACGGGCACATCGGGCTTTTCACATCGAAGTTAAAGCACAGCCCGTTGCCGTTACACTCCATCGCGCCGCGCCATGACGACCGAACGGCGATGGGAATTTGCCGATCGAGGGTTCCGCGTTTGGCATCATCGACGCGCTTCATCGGCGCATCAACGCCTGCCGGAGGGCAGATTTTGCCAGGATTGAGGCGGTTTAACGGATCGAAGGCGGCTTTAATTTTGCGTAACTCACCGTACAGCTGCTCGCCAAAAAAGGCCGGGCTGTACTCGGCACGAAAACCTTTCCCGTGCTCGCCCCACAGTAAACCGCCATATTTTGCCGTCAGCGCCACCACATCGTCGGAGATCGACTTCATCAGCACTTCCTGCTGCGGGTCGCACATATCCAGCGCCGGGCGCACATGCAGCACCCCGGCATCGACATGACCAAACATGCCGTAGCTTAAGCCATGCCCGTCGAGCAGCGCGCGGAACTCAACGATGTAGTCCGCCAGGTGCTCCGGCGGCACGCAGGTATCTTCCGCAAAGGGAATGGGCTTGGCTGCCCCTTTGGCGTTACCGAGCAAACCCACGGCTTTTTTACGCATTGCGTAAATGCGCTCGATACCCGTTAGATCTTCGCACAATTGCCAGCCAATAATGCCGCCTTCCCCGTTCGCCATCAGCGTATCGAGCCGCTCACACAGCGACTGAACCTGCACCTCTATCAAGGGCCGATCGTCACCGGCGAACTCCACAATATTCAGACCCAGCAGGTTTTTGTCGGGGACATCGGTGATGAGCTCTTTCACCGAGTGCCAGACAATATCTTCCCGCGCGAGATTGAGCACTTTCGAATCGACGGTTTCCACAGATAACGCGCGCGCCTCGACCATAAAGGGCGCATTGCGCAGCGCAGAATCAAAAGAGTCATATTTGACATTCACCAGCCGACGCACTTTCGGCAGCGGCGTGATATCAAGGCGCGCTTCGGTAATCAGCGCCAGCGTCCCTTCCGAACCGGTCAGAATCCGGGTTAAATCAAACTCCGTCATCTGGTCATTAAAGACGTGCCGCAGATCGTAGCCGGTAAGAAAGCGGTTGAGCTTAGGGAATTTATCGAGAATAAGCTGGCGGTTCTCGCGACAGCTCTCCAGCACCGTTTTGTAAATGCGGCCAATGGCGGTACTGGTACTGCCCAGGGTTTCCGCCAGGGTGACCGGCATGGCCTGGGTATCAAGGATATCGCCACCCAGCAGCACGGCGCGCACGCCCAGCACGTGATCGGAGGTTTTGCCATACACTAAAGAACCCTGCCCGGAAGCGTCGGTGTTGATCATGCCGCCGAGGGTCGCCCGGTTGCTGGTCGACAGCTCCGGTGCGAAGAAAAAGCCATAGGGTTTAAGGTATTGGTTAAGCTGATCTTTGATAACGCCCGCCTCAACGCGCACCCACCCCTCTTCGGGGTTAATTTCCATGATGCGGTTCATATAGCGGGACATATCGACAATGATGCCCTGGTTTAACGCCTGGCCATTGGTACCGGTGCCGCCGCCGCGCGGCGTGAAGACCAGCGTGCGAAAGCGTTCCTCGGCGGCGAGGCGGGTAATCAAAACAACGTCGGACGTTGAACGGGGGAAGACGACAGCGTCGGGTAATAACTGGTAAATACTGTTATCCGTTGCCATCGTTAGCCTGTCGGCGTAACTCGTGGCGGTATCACCGGTAAAACCTTGTTGCTCTAAAGCCTGCAAAAAATTCAGCACCAGCTGAACAACGCCCGGTGCCTGGGAAATCTGTGGGATCATTATGCTTGACCCTGCCTGACTGTTGATGTTGTGAAGAGTTTATCGTTTGCTTACAGCGATCCGTTGTATCACATTTTTTTCGTATGCGCCCATGAGAATTACCAGCACAATCGGGCTGGGCAAAATGCCTGAAATCATTAATTATTAACTAAGGTGTTTTTCTTAACACACGGAATTTTGGTCACTCAAGAAGGTGAGTAAATCATATGGTTGATCTACGTCAGTCCAGGGATGTACCGCAAATCATGCTGTCGGTACTGTTTTTAGCGCTTATGATTATCGCCTGCTTGTGGGTGGTGCAGCCTTTTATTCTCGGCTTTGCCTGGGCAGGAACGGTCGTCATTGCCACCTGGCCGTTGTTGCTGCGCCTGCAGTATACGCTGTTTGGCCGCCGATCGCTGGCGGTGCTGGTGATGATGCTGCTGTTAATTCTGCTGTTTATCATTCCTGTCGCCCTGCTGGTGAATAGCCTCGTCGATTCCGGCGGCCCGGTGGTCCATGCGATTAGCACCGGCGCGATAACGCCGCCGGATTTAGCCTGGCTTAATAGCATTCCCTATGTTGGCGGTAAACTTTACGCCGGCTGGCACAACCTGCTGGATATGGGCGGGAGCGCATTTATGTCCCGTCTGCGGCCGTACGCTGGAGCGACAACCACCTGGTTTGTCGGCCAGGCGGCACATATAGGGCGTTTTATGCTGCACTGCGGTTTGATGTTATTGTTCAGCGCCCTGCTGTACTGGCGCGGTGAGCACGTTGCCCGCGGGATCCGCCATTTCGCCGTACGGCTGGCGGGCAACCGCGGTGACGCCGCCGTGGTGCTGGCAGGCCAGGCCATTCGCGCCGTGGCGCTCGGCGTGGTGGTGACGGCGCTGGTGCAGGCCGTGCTTGGCGGCATTGGTCTGGCAGTGTCCGGCGTGCCCTATGCCACATTATTAACCGTGCTTATGCTGATGACCTGCTTAGTTCAGCTCGGGCCGTTACCGGTGTTAATTCCGGCTATTATCTGGCTTTACTGGAGCGGCGATTCCACCTGGGGAACGGTATTACTGGTGTGGAGCGGCATCGTCGCCCTGCTTGATAACGTTATCCGCCCGGTGCTGATTCGTCTGGGCGCGGACTTACCGCTGATCCTCATTCTTTCCGGGGTGATTGGCGGGCTGGTAGCGTTTGGTATGATTGGGCTGTTTATCGGTCCGGTCTTACTGGCGGTGTCCTGGCGCCTGTTCTCCGCGTGGGTCAATGAGGTGCCGGAACCGACGACTAACGTCGAGCCGCTAAACGAAGCCGAAGAGACCACCTCTCAGCTGTGAAAATAATCAAGGCGGGGTAGCCCGCCTTAATTAATCGTAAGCATTACTTATCATTTTAATCACTGAATCCCTGCCAACTCGCGGTTTAATCCTCTGCTCCACGCAAATTTCCAATATATTCTTCACGTCTGTTTAACTAATGAGACGAATCTGATCGACGCAAAAAATCAGCATGCCTACTATAAGGTCACGGTTATAAATCAACATCTTGATTTATAAGCATGGAAATCCCCTGAGTGAAACAACGAATTGCTGTGTGTAGTCTTTGCCCATCTCCCACGATGGGCTTTTTTTTAGCGCCTTAACGCTGACCGCTATTATTTCCCGCCACCCTGCTAAGAAAGCCCTATTCGTTATAACGAAGCGACGTATTTATACCGTCACAAGTGAAACGGTTATTTAAAACAATCCCGGTGGCAAGCAGGTATAAAAAGCCCACCCTACGATGGGCTCGCCAGAATTATTGACTGATTTCGCACTGACTCATCATTTTCCATGCCGCGGGCAGCGCGCGTGGCTCGCCCTGTACCTGCGCCGTGAGGGTCGCACGGATATCTGCCGACGAAGCGCCGAGCTGAATTTCAAACTCACCCGGCTCAACAATTCGCTGCCCGTCACGGCGGGTAAAGTTGAGCATATCCACCGGCACGGTGAAGGTCAGGGTTGCCGTTTCACCCGGCGCCAGCATAACGCGCTGGAAGCCTTTTAGCTCCTGTATCGGGCGGACCATTGAGGCGACCTTATCACGGACATACAGCTGAACCACTTCACTGCCGCTGCGCTCCCCGCTATTGGTGATTTGCACCTGCAGCTGAATATCGCCGTCGATAGCCACCTCAGGGGTGAATAACCGCGCATTGGCGTAGGTGAACTGCGTCCAGCCCAGCCCGTAACCAAAGGGATAGCGCGAACCAAAATGGAAAGCAAACGGCGTGCCGCCACTTTTCAGTTTGTGATTGTAGTAGTACGGCATCGCACCGGCGCTCTTCGGCACGCTAACCACCAGTCGGCCCTGTGGCTCAGCCCGTCCGGTGAGCACATCGGCAATGGCCCAGCCCCCTTCCTGGCCCGGCGCCCACGCCATCAGTAATGCGGCAACACGCGACTCCAGCCCCTGCAGGTGATAAGGTCGCCCGCCGGTCATCACCACGATAATCGGCTTCCCGGTCTCCACCAGCGCCTCCAGCAACTGTTGCTGCACGCCCGGCAGCGCCAGGCTATCCGTATCGGATCCCTCACCCACCGTACCGCTCTGGAACAGACCGGCAAGATCGCCCACGCAGGCAACAATCACATCGCTATCCTGCGCGATGCTCACGGCATCCGGGATCAGGCTGATATCTTGCGACACCGGCGAATGCTGCATCGGTTTGCCCGACGCATCGCCGGGGAAAACCGGTGCGCCGGCCATGCGTTTTTCAATAATATGGCAACCTTTGGCATAGCGGATATTCCCCTCTCCCAGCGTCTGGCGCAGCGCCGCCAGCGGCGTCGTCACCTGAGTGGTCTCTTCGAGCATATCGCTAATGATTAAATGTACCGGGAAACTATAACCGCTCAGCAAGGCCAGCGGATCGTCGGCAGTCGGGCCAATCACCGCTACTTTCGGCGTTCCGCTCAGGGGTAAAATGCCGTTATTTTCCAGCAGCGTCATTGAGCGTGTCGCCACATCGCGCGCCACCTGCCGTGTTTCGCTGGACTGCAACTGAATCCCCTGCTCATCGACATAGGGCTGTTCAAATAACCCGAGACGAAATTTCACCGCTAAGACGCGAGCGACAATCTCGTCCACTTTGGACATTGCAATCAGCCCGCGCTCAACGGCCTCGGCCAAATGCCGTGCGCAGTCATCTTTTGGCAATTCAACATCGAGACCGGCATTAAAGGCAAGGGCTGCCGATTCTGCAGCATCGTGGGTGACGCCATGATGCTGATGCAGCAGGCTGACACCGCCGTAGTCCGCGACGATTATCCCGTCGAAGCCCCACTGTTCGCGCAGTACGGTAGTAAGCAGGAAGCTATCGCTGTGCCCCGGCTGGTTATCAATATCGTGATAGGCAGGCATCACGGAACCGGCTTTCGCCAGCTTGACCGCCATTTCGAACGGCAGCAAGAAGGTGTCGTTGAGCTCGCAAAAGCCCAGATGCACCGGCGCATGGTTGCGCGCGCCTTCGCTAAAGGAGTGACCCACGTAGTGTTTGAGGGTCGCCAGCATATCGCCCTTTTCGCCCTGCAAGCCGTTAACGTAAGCGCAGGCCATCACGCCCACCAGCCAGGGATCTTCGCCAAAGGTCTCTTCCGTGCGCCCCCAGCGGACGTCGCGTGAGACATCCAGCACCGGTGCCAGCCCCTGTTTGCAGCCCGTCGAACGTGCTTCTTGCCCAATATGGTGCGCAGCGCGCTGCACTAATTGCGGATCCCAGGTCGAGCCGTAGTTCAGCGAAGAGGGAAACAGCGTCGCATCTTTGCACAATAAGCCCACCAGGCACTCTTCATGGAACAGTGCCGGAATGCCGAGCCTCGTCTCTTCCACCAGCGTTTTTTGCAGCCGGTTAGCGGCCCGCACGCCGCTCTGCGCCGCCACAATATGCGTGCCCAGCGGACGCGTGATCTGCCCGACGCCGAGCTTTAACCGCTCTGTTAACGCGGCTTGTGCACTGACGCCGGCAAACTCATCGCTTAAATCGGTGCGCTCGCGGTGCTCGCCGTTTTCCGACAGCACCAGCCATAAGGCGTGCATTTGCGCGAATTTCTCTTCCGGCGTCATGCGCGCCAGTAAATCCGCTACGCGCTCGGCAACGGGACGGTTGGCGTCTTGATAAATGGCGGTCATCGGGTCACTCCTGTGTTAGTTAAATCCGGGGCGGTCTGCGGCGTAGGGGTAGCGTCCCTGTTATCGCGTTTGCGCATTAACTCTTGCGCGATAGTGTCGGCAAGCTGGCTATTGAGTTTGTAGCGGGTAAGCAACAGCACCATGCAGATAAACAGCAGGCAGGGGATCAGCGTAAACAGCGCGTTGATGGTGGTCAGTACCGTCGCGCTCTGCGCCATTTGATTCGGGGCATAATCCACCGCGCCCAGCACCCAGCCTACGGTTGCGCCGCCAAGTGCCAGACCAAATTTGATAGCAAACAATGCCGTAGAGAAGACCAGCCCGTCGAGGCGGCGCCCGCTGCGATGCTCTTCATAATCCACCACGTCAGAGAACATGGTCCATTGCAATGGCGTGGTCAGGTTCTGAATAAAGCTAAACACGATATTCAGTGTGAAAATAAGCCATACCTGTGAAGGTGGAATAATAAAAATCAGCGCGGCGAAGACCACAAAGGTAATAATCGTCCACTGATAGGCGCGTACCCGGTCAAATTTCCCCAGTAATCGTGCCGATAATAGGGCACCGCTTAAGGCGGCAATCATCCCGGAAACAATAAAGGTAAACACCATATCCGGGCGCTGTAATACATATTTCACGTAATACATGGTCGCGGAACCGCGCGTTACTACCGCCGTTAACAGCAAAATATTAAACACGAAGACGATGCGCCACTGGCTATTTGCCGCCAGCAGTTTCAGATCGCTCATTAGTGAACCGGTGCTGTCATTACGCGGCGTATAGCGTTCGCGGGTCATAAAAAAGCAGCCGAAGAATAGCGCAATTCCCAGCACGCCCATCATGCTCATGGCATAGAAATACCCCTTTTGATCGTTCCCCGCCCCGAGATGCGCCACCAGCGGCAGGGCAATAACGGTCACGATCAAGCCACCGATAAACGATAAACCGAAGCGCCAGGATTGCAGCGAATGGCGTTCGTGAGGATCCATCGTTAGCGCGCCGGGCATTGCACAGTACGGCACGTTAATCGCGGAGTAGATAAAACTGAGGATCGCATAGGTCACGCAGGCATAAATAATTTTTGCCGTCGCACCGACGTCCGGCACATAGAAGGTAATAATGCAGCTTACGCCGAACGGTATAGCAAACCACAACAGCCAGGGACGAAAACGCCCGTGACGCGTCTGCGTGCGATCTACCAGTGCGCCAATACAGGGATCGATAAACGCGTCAATCACGCGCACGGCTAAAAACATAGTGCCCATTATTGCGGCAGGTAATCCAAACACGTCGGTATAGAAGTAAGCGAGGAACAACGTGGCGGTTTGCCAGACCAGCGCGCTGGCCATATCGCCGAGGCCATAGCCTATTTTGTCTTTTGTACGCAGGACAGAGGAGATTGTCATTGTTATCAGCCTTGTGAGGTGAAAAAGATATTTCAACCTGGCGCGTCAAATTAACCGCGCGCCACTCACTACCGGCTCAAGTATTGAAAGAAGCTAACGAAGGGACAATTGCAATAATTACCAGGCTTTTTACGTTTTTTGGTTATTGTGATCGCCGCCGAGTTCACGGCGTAAATAAAAAAATCCCCGACTTTATGCCGGGGATTTTAGTTTCAGCGTTATTTTTTCAGTTCTGCGAGACTCAACCAGGTCTGCACAACCGTATCCGGATTAAGCGACAGACTGTCGATGCCCTCATCCATCAACCATGCGGCAAAGTCTTCGTGATCCGAAGGCCCCTGCCCGCAAATTCCGACATATTTGCCGTGCTTCTTCGCCGCGCGAATCGCCATCGACAGCAGCGCTTTCACCGCCTCATTACGCTCATCGAACAGCTCAGAGACAACGCCCGAGTCGCGATCGAGCCCCAGCGTCAGCTGGGTCATATCGTTAGAGCCAATAGAGAAACCATCGAAGTGCTCAAGGAACTGATCCGCCAGCAGCGCGTTGGACGGGATTTCGCACATCATTATGATTTTCAGCCCGTTCTCGCCGCGTTTCAGCCCCTGGCGTGCCAGCTCGTCGACGACCGCTTTCGCCTGGTCAACGGTACGCACGAACGGAATCATGATTTCCACGTTGGTCAGCCCCATTTCGTTGCGCACGCGTTTTACCGCTTCGCATTCGAGGGCAAAACAGTCGCGGAAGCTATCCGCTACGTAACGACCCGCGCCGCGGAAACCGAGCATCGGGTTCTCCTCTTCCGGCTCGTAGCGCTCGCCACCGACCAGATTGGCGTATTCGTTTGATTTAAAATCCGACAGACGCACGATAACCCGTTTTGGCCAGAATGCCGCGCCGAGGGTCGAAATACCTTCCGTCAGGCGACCGACATAAAATTCGGTCGGCGAATCGAAGCCTTTCATCATCTCGCGGATTTCGCCCTGCAGCTTCGCATCCTGATCCTCGAACTCGAGCAGCGCGCGCGGATGTACGCCGATCATACGGTTAATAATGAATTCCAGACGCGCAAGACCGACACCCTCATTGGGCAGGCAGGCAAAATCGAACGCGCGATCCGGGTTACCGACGTTCATCATGATTTTCAACGGCAGATCCGGCATGGTATCAACGCTGGAGCTTTTGACGCTGAAATCCAGCAAATCGGCATACACATAACCGGTATCGCCTTCGGCGCAGGAGACGGTCACGTTCTCGCCGGTTTTAATTCTGTCCGTCGCATCGCCGCAGCCCACTACCGCCGGAATACCTAACTCGCGGGCGATAATCGCCGCGTGACAGGTACGTCCGCCGCGGTTAGTGACAATCGCCGCCGCCTTTTTCATGATCGGTTCCCAGTCCGGGTCGGTCATATCGGTGACCAGCACATCGCCCGGCTCGATCAGGTTCATTTGGCTAATATCCTGAATCACTTTTACCGTACCGGCACCAATGCGATGCCCGATAGCGCGGCCTTCAGCAATAATGCGCCCCTGGGAATGAAGGGTGTAACGCTCCATGACCTGGCCACGGGAGCGCACGGTTTCCGGGCGCGCCTGGACGATAAACAGCTTGCCGGTATGGCCGTCTTTTGCCCATTCAATATCCATTGGACGACCATAATGTTTTTCAATCTGCACCGCCTGTTTCGCCAGCGCCTGCACCTCTTCATCCGTTAGCGAGAAGCGATCGCGATCGGCCTGCGGCACGTCTTCGATTTGCACCTGCTTGCCATGCTCCTGGGTCGGCGCATAGATCATGCGGATTTTCTTGGAGCCCATCGTACGGCGCACAATCGCCGGACGGTTCGCTTCCAGGGTCGGTTTATGCACATAGAATTCGTCGGGGTTAACCGCGCCCTGCACCACCATTTCCCCCAGGCCCCAGGCCGAGGTGATAAATACCACCTGATCAAAACCAGATTCGGTATCGATGGAGAACATCACGCCGGAAGAGGCAATGTCTGAGCGCACCATGCGCTGCACGCCTGCGGAGAGCGCGACGCCGCGATGATCGTAGCCCTGATGGACGCGATAGGAGATAGCACGATCGTTAAACAGCGAAGCAAAGACGTGCTTCACCGCCACCAGCACAGCGTCATATCCCTGGACGTTAAGGAAGGTTTCCTGCTGGCCGGCAAACGAGGCGTCGGGCATATCTTCCGCCGTTGCGGAAGAACGGACGGCAAACGACGCCTCGGCGTCGTCTTCGGAAAGTTTGGCATACGCTTCATGGATGGCTTTTTCCAGTTCAGGCTGGAAAGGCGTGTCAATAATCCACTGGCGGATTTGCGTACCGGCTTTCGCCAGTTCAGAGACATCGTCGATATCGGTTTTATCCAGTAACTCGTAAATACGCTGATTTAATCCGCTTTGTTCGAGAAACAGGTTAAACGCATCGGCGGTGGTCGCAAACCCATTCGGCACGGAAACGCCCACGCCGGACAGATTAGTAATCATTTCACCAAGGGAGGCATTTTTGCCCCCAACTCTGTCTACATCATTCATGCCGAGTTGGTCATACCAAAGCACCAGCGGAGACGAGCCATTGTTGGACATCGAAACAATCCTTTTGTGATATATGAATGGGTAAAAACGTCTGACTACGTTTTTTATCCTGGCATAATTAATTCCGATGAAAAAACGGTGAATCGTGTAAGCAAATACAAAGTGGAGATTTTCAGACAGATACCTGGCAATAAATCACGGGACGAAATTTCCCGTTTCGCTATGTCCTTATTCTTGGTGCAACAATTTAAAAAAGATATCCTTGCGTTCAGTAAAAATAAAAACACCATTTCATTTTAAAAATGAGAAAAAGGAGATACGCAGCCCGCCGGTTTTAATTTATGCTTTCATAGAATTACGCAGGTCATTCAGGATCAGTTAAATGGACAGTTCAGTCGATCGCCACGTCTTTTATATTTCCGATGGAACCGCTATCACCGCTGAAGTATTGGGCCATGCGGTGATGTCGCAGTTCCCGGTTGCGGTTAACAGCATTACCCTGCCGTTTGTCGAAACCGAGAGCCGGGCGCGGGCGGTAAAAGATCAAATAGACGCTATCTTTCAACAAACCGGTAATCGTCCGCTGGTGTTCTACTCGATTGTGCTACCGGAAATTCGCGCCATTATTTTGCAAAGCGAAGGCTTCTGCCAGGATATCGTACAGGCGCTGGTCGCCCCGCTGCAGCAGGAATTAAATCTTGATCCGACACCCATTGCCCATCGCACCCATGGGCTAAATCCTGGTAATTTAATCAAATATGATGCGCGTATTGCGGCAATTGATTACACCCTTGCCCATGATGACGGTATTTCGTTGCGCAATCTCGATCAGGCGCAGGTGATTTTACTCGGCGTTTCCCGCTGTGGTAAAACCCCAACCAGCCTCTATCTGGCGATGCAGTTTGGTATTCGCGCCGCCAATTATCCTTTTATTGCCGATGATATGGATAACCTTACCCTGCCCGCCGCGCTAAAACCGCTGCAGCACAAGTTATTTGGTCTGACCATTAACCCAGAACGTCTGGCGGCGATCCGCGAAGAGCGCCGGGAAAACAGCCGTTACGCCTCGCTACGCCAGTGCCGGATGGAAGTCGCAGAAGTCGAAGCCCTGTACCGCAAGAACCAAATTCCCTGCCTTAACAGTACTAACTACTCTGTTGAAGAGATTGCCACCAAGATGCTTGATATTATGGGGTTAAATCGTCGCATGTACTAATAAGCTAGTACATTGATGCAAGCTGCGCTATGATAGCGCACGGAACTGTGATGCGCTTAGCAACTCCTATTGAAATAAGCCGGGATTGGTTTAAGGTGTTGCGCATCACTTCCGGCATTCCTGCTGCTGAAGCCCCTAATTTTTGAGATTGTTGATGAACAAAACCGATGAACTTCGCACGGCGCGGATCAACAGCCTGGTGACCCCGGCTGAGCTTGCAGAGCGCTACCCTGTTAGCGCAGAGGTTGCGGCGCATGTGACCGCATCCCGTCGGCGAATAGAAAAAATTCTCAATGGTGAAGATCGCCGCCTGCTGGTGATTATTGGCCCCTGCTCTATTCACGATCTTGACGCAGCCATTGATTACGCACGCCGTTTGCAATTCTTACGCGATAAACATCAGGCGCAGCTTGAGATTGTAATGCGCACCTACTTTGAAAAACCGCGCACCGTTGTGGGCTGGAAAGGACTGATTTCTGACCCCGATTTGAACGGCAGCTCTCGCGTCAATCACGGGCTGGAGCTGGCACGCAATCTATTGTTACAGGTCAACGAACTGGGCGTTCCGACCGCCACCGAATTTCTCGATATGGTGATCGGCCAGTTTATTGCTGATCTTATCAGCTGGGGAGCGATTGGCGCGCGCACCACGGAAAGCCAGATCCACCGGGAAATGGCCTCGGCGCTCTCCTGCCCGGTTGGCTTTAAAAACGGTACCGACGGCAATACGCGCATCGCCGTTGACGCGATCCGCGCCTCACGCGCCAGCCATATGTTCCTCTCACCGGATAAAAACGGCCAGATGACCATTTATCAAACCAGCGGTAATCCCTATGGTCATATCATTATGCGCGGCGGGAAAAAACCGAACTATCATGCGCAGGATATTGCCAGCGCCTGCGATTCGCTGCGCGAGTTTGGTTTGCCGGAACAGCTGGTCGTTGATTTTAGCCATGGTAACTGCCAGAAACAGCATCGCCGCCAGCTAGATGTCTGTGATGATATCTGTGGGCAGATCCGTAACGGCTCGACGGCGATTGCCGGCGTGATGGCGGAAAGTTTCCTGTTGGAAGGCACACAAAAAATTGTCAGCGGCCAGCCGCTGGCGTACGGGCAATCGATAACCGACCCGTGCCTGTGCTGGGACGATAGCGTGCTGATGGTGGAGAAACTGGCGGCTGCGGTCGCTGCCCGCGGGTAATCCCTTTCCCTCCGGGTGCCCCGTTTCCTCCCCTTTTCCTGGGGGAAACGGGGAGATGTTTCCTCACTCGCTTGCGTCCTGCCGGCAGATTATTGATAATGATTATCATTGTTGATTCATTATTGAGCGGATATGTCGCCTATGGATAGCACGACTACAACCCCCGTCGCACCTCAGGAAAAAACTACTCAGATTAAACCTGCCGATCGCCGCATTCCCAGCCGTACATTGCTGGGCGATGAAGGACGCGTCGTTATTGAGCACAACGGTCAGCACTATCTTTTGCGCCAGACCCACGCCGGAAAGCTTATCCTCACCAAGTGAAGCCAAATTAGCTCGAACAGCTGACTTCCAGCCGTTTGCCCCAGTCCGGCGGACGGCTGACGTAATCGTCGCTGCGATCGCTAAACGGCTGTCGTAGCGCCTGATGTAACCGTTCCAGTTCGCTCGCATCCCCCTTTTCTGCTGCATCGATGGCGCGCTGCGCCAGCCAGTTTCGCAGCACCATTGCCGGGTTGACCTGCTGCATATGCCTTTGCCGCTGTGCGTCATCAACATTTTCCTGCATCAGCCGTGCCCGATACTGCGCAAACCACGTGTCAAAAGCGCCTCGGTCGATAAACTCATCGCGTAACGGCGAGGCAGCGCTTTGCTGTTCGGTCACGCTCAGCATACGGAAGGTGCGCGTATAGTCGCTGCCTTCCCGAGCCATTAATGCAAACAGCCCGTTCAGCAGTTCGTTATCACCTTGCTCAGGGGTAAAGAGCCCCAGTTTTCTGCGCATTAGCTGACCGTATTCCGTCAGGAGCAGGTGTTGATACTCATCCAGCGCGGCGTTAAGGCTTTCGACTGCGATAAAGGGCGACAAGGTTTGGGCCAGACGCTGGAGGTTCCAGAGGGCGACGGCAGGCTGATTGTCAAAGCTGTAGCGTCCCTGGTAATCCGAGTGGTTGCAGATATAGCCGGGCTGGTAATCATCAAGAAAACCGAACGGACCGTAATCGAGGGTCAAACCGAGAATGGACATATTATCGGTATTCATTACCCCGTGGGCGAAGCCGACCGCCTGCCAGCGGGCAATCAGTTGCGCCGTGCGCCGAACAACTTCGCGGAACCAGGCGACATACTTGTCACCCTCATCGTGCAGTGCCGGCCAGTGATGACGAATAACAAAATCCGCCAGCGTCTGCGCTTTTTGCGGCTCGCGCCGGTAGTAAAAGTGTTCGAAATGGCCGAAGCGGACGTGACTTTCAGCAATGCGCATCAGCATCGCGCCTTGCTCCTGGGTTTCGCGCATTACCGGGGTATCGCTGGTGACAATGCTTAATGCACGCGAGGTGGGGATGCCCAAATAATGCATCGCTTCTGAGGCCAGGCTTTCACGGATGGTGGAGCGCAGCACCGCCCGACCATCGCCCATCCGCGAGTAAGGCGTTAGCCCTGCGCCTTTCAGGTGCCAGTCACGTGTTGTGCCATCAGGGAGTTGCTGTTCGCCGAGCAGGATGCCGCGCCCATCGCCGAGCTGTCCGGCCCAGACGCCAAACTGGTGGCCGCTGTAAACCTGCGCCAAAGGCGACATGCCGGGCAGCAGCGTTTCGCCGCCCCAGACGCCCGCGCCCGATGCCGGGTGAAAAAGTTCATCCGCTACGCCAAGGGTTTGCGCTAACGGTTCATTGCGCCACAGTAGACGCGCATTACGCAGCGGCGTTGGCGAAAGTGCGGTGTAAAAATCTGGCAATTCATCGCGCCAGTGCGTGGTAAAAGACAGGGTCATAGGTCCTCCTGCTTTTAGTGTAGTGCTATCGCTTGTGTTTAAACACCGGACAAAAGCAGGGGCTATGGCTGTACGAGGGAAGTTAATTGCTCTACGGTCACCGGCGGCCATAAGGTGCCTTGCATGGCGCTGAAAGGAAAAACCGACGCTCTTTTCAGCGCCTGATCATCGTCGATGCCGGCAATCATTAATGAATCGCAGTAGGGTTCAATTTGCGAAACAATGACGCGAATAAAGGGTTCAAATGATGGCGAGGCGAGCCGCTGCTGAACAAAGTTTTTATCTAAAATAATGCGTTTAAACAGACCATCAAAAATGGCTTTGGTCGAGGCGGTGCCAGCGCCAAAATTCGCCAGCACAATTGCATATTGTTTCGCCAATAGAAACAAAGAAGGATTGTCTTTTCCTTTATTTAAATCTGGAAAGTTCTCATTTATTGAAAACTCTAAAAAAGGAAATTTCCGAATTTTTGCCGCCAGCGCTTCGTTCGACAAAAGCGCCTCGGCAATTGCCGGAGAAATATTAATCCAGGCCGTTAATTGATGCTGGAGAAAAAAGAGCTGGCAAGTTTCAAGAAGCGCCAGTTGCTCGTCAAAAAGGGTAAAAATTTCTGAAAATGAAAGGCGCGGGACGACCAACTCAGTGGGAATGCGAACATTGCTGTCGTTTCCTACAAAGTTAACGGTAATTTCCAGACCCTGTAGCAATCCGTTACTTTTTCTCGCAGGCAGTAATAGAAGCTCAGAGCGGAATGTGTCATCCAGATTTATTAGCATTGCGCCCGCCCCGCAATAAGCGTGATAACCGGCATTGTTAAACACTGGCAAAGAGATTTCAAATAAATTGATTTAAATAAGAATAACTTTAGTTTTTCACGGTTTATTTTTTGTTTCTCCTTTACTGTTTGCGCCTTCTTTTACACATTCATTGCTCTTTGCATCCCAATGTACACAAATCTTAATTAATACAAACGCGTTAATTTAGTGGAAATATCCTGGTTTAGTAAAAAAGCCCTTGCGGGCTTTTTCATTCAGATACGGCGCGCCTGCCAGAAATTTTTGCGCCAGTAGACATTATCAAGAGAGGAGCGCATTACGCCGCGGCTGGTTGAGGCATGGATAAACTCGTTATCGGTATCATAAATCCCGACATGCAGACCGCTGTCACCGGAACCGGTTTTAAAGAAAACGAGGTCGCCGGGAAGTAAATCATCTTTATCAATACGCGTGCCGATTTCCGCCTGCTGCTTCGTGTCCCGCGGCAGCTGCAACGAAAACTTGTCGCGAAAGGTCATCATCACAAAACCGGAACAGTCCACGCCGTTACGGCTCATCCCGCCATAACGATAGGGTGTACCGCGCCACTGGCTAAGCTGGTCGTTAAGACCGGCTATAACGGTTATCGAATCTGACAGCCTTGGGTTAGGCGGCGGCGCGCGATGGGAGCTACATCCTGCAAGGAATAACGCCGCTGCCAGCAAAAACCAGATACGCATTCTGGATCAAGCCTCTTTCTTTTTTTTGTCGGAGTAATCTAACGTGGGAATTAGAGATGTGGCAAGTCACGTTTTCGTCACGTCGCGGGGATCAAAACGCGATGCCCCTCAATATCGAGCTGACGAAATGGCAAACCGTAAGCGGTCGCCAGCAGCGAAGGCGTGAGCACCTCGTCCTGGCGCCCACTCATTATCAATTTACCATGGCTTAACAGCCACACCTGCTGGGCATGACGCAACGTATGGTTAAGGTCATGGCTACTCATCACCACGCTGATACCGGCCGAAACCAGCTCGTTTAATAAGCGGTCCAGCGCCGCCTGCTGCGCGACATCGAGGCTGTTCATCGGCTCATCCAGCAGTAACATCTGCCCCGCAGGATTACCGCCGGGGTGAATCTGTAATATCACCGCCGCTAAACGGACCCGCTGCCACTCCCCGCCCGAAAGCTGATTGACCGCGCGCCCGAGCTTATCCCTCAGACCGAGCTTGCCCGCGATTTCAGCCATAAGCGCAGTCTGCGCAGGATGGTGCTGATGCAACGACAGGTAGTGCCAGACGGGCATAGCAAACGGCGGACTCTGCTGTTGGGCAAGATAAGCACGGTGCTGCGCCAGTTGCGCGGCGGGCCACTGCTCAAGCGCACGTGCGTTTAACAGTACCGTGCCGGTTCCGCCGGTTAACCCGGCCATACGCGCCAGCAGCGTGCTTTTACCCGCGCCATTCGGCCCGACCAGATGCAGCATTTGCGCAGGCCCAACGGAGGCCGTTATTGGCCCCAGCCTTGCCGATTCCGCCACCTCCTGAAGTTGCAGCAGCGTCGACACTATTTTGCCAGCGCCTGTTTTACTGCCTCGACCAGCAGCGGATCTTCCGGCGTCATATCCGGCGAGAAGCGCTGGATCACGCTGCCATCACGCCCGATGAGGAATTTTTCGAAATTCCACAGAATATCGCCCGGCTCTTTTGGCGCGCGGCCTTTGCTTGCCATGCGCTCATAGAAACCGCTGTCCTGCGGCGCAATCGCCTCGGGGGCGGCGGCAACCAGTTTTGCATACAGCGGATGGCGCGCTTCACCGTTGACGTCAACCTTGCTGAACATTGGGAACGTCACGCCGTAGGTCGTGCTGCAGAAGGTTTTAATCTCCTCTTCGGAGCCAGGCTCCTGGCCAAGAAACTGGTTGCAGGGAAAACCCAGTACGGTGAACCCTTCGCTTTCCAGCTGTTGTTGCATCTTTTCCAGCTGTTCGTACTGCGGCGTCAGTCCACATTTGGAGGCGACGTTCACCACCAGCAGCACCTTGCCAAGGTAGTTCGCAAGGGTGGTTTCTTCACCGTCGATGGTTTTAACGGCTGTATTCAAAATATCCTGTTGCATAGCGTCCCCTTAATGAATGTTATGGTTTTTAGGCTTAGCGCCCGGCTCTCAATAATAGCCAGATAAATACCGGCGCGCCCAGCGTAGAAGTAACAACGCCGATGGGCAGTTCAGCAGCGCTGAGGGCAAGACGCGCGATCACATCAGCGAACAGCAACGCAACCGCGCCCGCCAGCGCGCAGCCCGGCAGCAGCGCCCGGTGATCCGTCAGCCCACACAGGCGCAGAATATGCGGAATCACCAGGCCGATAAAACCAATGGCACCCGCCAGGGCAACGCTGACGCCCACCAGCCAGCCGGTCGTTACCACCAGGACATTTCGCCATAACCACATCGGTAACCCCAACTGACGCGCGGAAATCTCTCCCAGCGCCAACATATTCAGCGGCTGAGACTGGAAACACGTCCAGATAATCACCGGCACCAGCGCCGCCATTAGCCAGCTTTGCTGCCAGTCCACGCCGCCAAAGCCGCCCATCATCCAGTACATCAACTGGCGCAGATCGAAAGAAGAAGAGAAATAGACCGCCCACGTCATTAACGCGGTGCAGATGATGCCCAGCGCAACGCCGGCCAGCAGTAAACGACTGGTTGAGATATGGCGGCGTGCAAACCGCAGCAGGATAAGCGTCACCACCAGCGCCCCAGCAATGGCACAGACACCCAGCGACCAGCCAGGCAGCGCGCCGCCGCCCAACAAGACAGCCGCGATTAAACCCACGCCCGCGCCGCTGGAGACGCCAAGCAGCCCCGGCTCCGCTAACGGGTTTTCAAACAGTGCCTGCATTACTGCACCGCACAGCGCCAGCGAGGCCCCAACCAGCATGACCGCCAGCGTGCGCGGCAAACGTATTTGCCAGACAAACAGGTCACCCTCCGGGGTAAACCAGGCGGCAGGTGAAATCCAGCGCTCGCCCGCGCACAGGCTCAACAGCAGCGTGATGAATAACAGCAGCAGCAGACCGCCAAGCCAGCGGCGATGACGTTGCTGTTGAAGATGAACGAATGCCTGCATGTTTTCCGTTTTAGCTGTCAGCAAAAGTGCTGATTTTAAAAGTGATGCTGAAAACTGAAAAGAAAAAAGGCCGCTGCGCGGCCTTTTTAGTTAGTTCATATCATTCAGCTTTGGGCGAAGCGTTTTCAACGCGGCTTTTTAACTTCTGGCCGGGTCTGAAGGTCACCACGCGCCGTGCTGTAATGGGAATATCTTCGCCCGTTTTTGGGTTACGGCCCGGACGTTGATTTTTGTCACGCAAATCGAAATTGCCAAAGCCGGAGAGTTTAACCTGCTCACCGTTTTCCAAAGCACGACGGATCTCTTCGAAAAACAGCTCTACCAGCTCTTTTGCGTCCCGCTTGCTAAGCCCGAGCTTATCAAACAGATATTCTGACATTTCAGCTTTTGTAAGCGCCATAGGTTCAATCCCTCAATGATGCCTGGAATCGCTCTTTTAATGCCTCTACACATCTGGCAACGGTAGCGGCAATCTCCTCTTCTTCGAGTGTACGGCTGGTATCCTGAAGGATCAGGCTAATGGCAAGGCTCTTATACCCTTCCGCTACACCCTTACCGCGGTACACGTCAAATAAGTTTACGCCAACTACCTGATTTACGCCAACTTTCTTACATTCGCCCAAAACATCTGCTGCAGGCACATTTTCAGCAACCACCACAGCGATATCACGACGGTTCGCCGGGAAGCGCGAAATCTCCTGGGCTTGAGGAACCACGCGGTCTGCGAGGGCGTTCCACTCCAGTTCGAACACCACTGTGCGACCATTAAGATCAAGCTTACGTTCCAGCTCAGGATGAATCACCCCAACAAAACCAATCCGCTTATCTTTCAGATAAATCGCCGCAGATTGCCCTGGATGCAGCGCGGGATTGGTTTCTGCGCGGAACGTAATGGCGGACAGTTTGCCCGTCAGTTCCAGCACGCTCTCCAGATCGCCTTTCAGATCGAAGAAATCGACGCTGCCTTTTGCCTGGTCCCAGTGCTCTTCTGCGCGGTTGCCGCAAATCGCCCCTGCCAGCATCACATCCTGACGAATACCCAGGTTGGCTTGTGTATCAGGAACAAAGCGCAGCCCGGTTTCGAAGATACGCACGCGGCTCTGCTGACGGTTCTGGTTGTAGACAATGGTGCCGAGCAAACCGGTCCACAGAGAGAGGCGCATCGCCGACATTTCACTGGAGATCGGGCTTGGCAGAATCAGCGCTTCTTCGCCGGGATGAATCAACTGCTGCAGTTTCGGGTCGACAAAGCTGTAAGTAATAACTTCCTGGTAGCCTTTATCGTTAAGCAGGGTTTTCACCCGCTTCATCGACAGATTCGCTTCACGGTGCTCGCCCATAATCAGGCCAGCCTGCACCGGTTCATCAGGGATATTGTTGTAGCCGTAAATACGCGCCACTTCTTCGACCAGATCCTCTTCGATCTCCATGTCGAAACGCCAGCTCGGCGCAACGGCCAGCCACTCATCTTCACCAACGGTCACTTCACAACCCAGGCGCTGCAGGATATCAGTCACCTGCTCATCGGCAATGTGATGGCCAATCAGACGATCCAGCTTGCTGCGACGCAGACGGATAGAGGCGCGTTTCGGCAGCGTGGCGTCGTGAGTCACATCGATAACCGGACCGGCTTCACCGCCGCAGATATCGAGCAGCAGGCGCGTAGCGCGCTCCATCGCTTTGTACTGCAGCTCCGGATCGACGCCGCGTTCATAGCGGTGGGAAGCATCCGTGTGCAGACCGTGGCGACGCGCACGACCGGTAATGGAGAGCGGATTAAAGAAGGCACATTCCAGCAGCACGTTCTGCGTTTCGCCGTTGACGCCCGAGTGTTCGCCGCCAAAAATGCCGCCCATCGCCAGCGCTTTGTTATGATCGGCGATGACCAACGTATCGGCGTTGAGTTTGGCTTCGCTGCCATCGAGCAGGACCAGCGTTTCGCCCTCTTTCGCCATCCGTACCACAATGCCGCCATCGAGGCGATCGCGGTCAAAGGCATGCATCGGCTGACCCAGCTCCAACAGCACATAGTTGGTGACGTCTACCACGGCATCAATCGAACGGATGCCGCAACGGCGCAGCTTCTCTCTCATCCACAGCGGCGTCGGTGCTTTGACATTAATGCCTTTCACCACGCGCCCCAGATAGCGCGGGCACGCTTCTACGGCTTCGACGGTAATCGGTAACGTGTCGTTGATGGTTGCCGTAACCGGTGCGATTTCCGGCGCGGTAAGGGGCGATTTATTGAGCACCGCCACGTCGCGCGCTACGCCGATGATACCGAGGCAATCGGCGCGGTTAGGCGTTACGCTGATTTCGATGGTGTTATCATCAAGTTTCAGGTATTCGCGAATATCAGTACCGATTGGTGCATCCGCCGGCAGTTCGATAATACCGCTGTGATCCTCAGAAATGCCCAATTCGGAGAAGGAGCACAGCATGCCTTCGGACGGTTCACCGCGTAATTTTGCCGCTTTAATTTTGAAATCACCCGGCAGGACGGCGCCTACGGTGGCGACAGCAACTTTCAGCCCGAGGCGGCAGTTTGGCGCGCCGCAGACGATATCCAGCAGACGCTCGCCGCCAACATTGACTTTTGTTACCCGCAGCTTGTCGGCGTTCGGGTGCTGTGCGCACTCCATCACTTCGCCAACCACCACGCCATGAAACGCGCCGGCAACGGGTTCAACGCCGTCGACTTCCAGACCCGCCATGGTGATTTGCCCTGACAGCGCTTCGCTATCAATGGCCGGATTAACCCATTCGCGTAACCACAGTTCACTGAATTTCATTGTTTCGCCTGCCCTTATTTAAACTGTTTGAGGAAACGCAAATCGTTTTCGAAGAACGCGCGCAAATCCGTCACGCCGTAACGCAGCATTGTCAGGCGCTCCATACCCATACCAAACGCGAAGCCGGAGTAAACTTCCGGATCGATGCCCACATTACGCAACACGTTCGGGTGCACCATCCCGCAGCCCAGCACTTCCAGCCACTTGCCGTTTTTACCCATTACATCCACTTCTGCAGAGGGTTCGGTAAACGGGAAATAGGACGGGCGGAAACGGATCTGCAAATCTTCCTCAAAGAAATTACGCAGGAAATCGTGCAGCGTCCCTTTCAGGTTGGTAAAGCTAATATTTTTATCGACGATCAGCCCTTCCATTTGATGGAACATTGGCGTGTGCGTCTGATCGTAGTCGTTACGGTATACGCGGCCCGGCGCGATAATACGGATCGGCGGCTGCTGATTTTCCATGGTACGGATTTGCACGCCAGAGGTTTGGGTGCGCAGCAGACGGGTGGCGTCAAACCAGAAGGTGTCATGATCGGCGCGCGCCGGGTGGTGGCCCGGAATATTCAGCGCGTCGAAGTTATGATAATCGTCTTCGATTTCCGGCCCGGTGGCGACGGTAAAACCCAGCTCACCGAAGAAATTTTCGATCCGGTCGATGGTGCGGGTCACCGGGTGCAAACCGCCGTTTTCGATGCGACGGCCCGGTAGAGAGACGTCGATGGTTTCCGCGGCCAAACGCTCATTCAATGCGGCATTTTCAAGATCCGCTTTGCGCGTATTCAGTGCCTGTTGCACTTGTTCTTTGGCTTCGTTGATCACCGCGCCCGCAGCCGGGCGCTCTTCTGGCGGCAGCTCACGCAGGGTGGTCATCTGAAGGGTCAGGTGCCCTTTCTTGCCCAGATATTCGACGCGTACGTTGTCCAGCGCGGCGACATCTGATGCATCGTTAATGGCTGCCTTCGCACTGGCAACCAGCTCTGCGAGATGTGACATGGTTTTCCTCGTTATATGACGATATTTACAAACGGCAGATACAAAAAAAGCCTCCACAAGGGAGGCTTTCTGGCGCTGTTTTCCGTTTCTTCTTTCACGCGCTAGCCTCCTGGATTCAGGTGCTAAAGTAAAAAAAGAAGCGGAAAATAGCAGCATTCATGCTTGCGTTACCTTGAACTGGGTAAGTGGCGTTGATGTGTTATTGAAAACGCATCACGGCAAAATGTCAATGTATTGATGAAGTTAAAAGCAAAAGAGGGAGCAAAGCTCCCTCTCCTAACCGGCTTACGCCAGAGCTGCTTTCGCGGTTTCAACCAGGGCAGAGAATGCCACTTTGTCGAATACTGCGATGTCAGCCAGGATCTTACGGTCGATTTCAACAGAGGCTTTTTTCAGGCCGTTGATGAATTTGCTGTAAGAAATACCGTTCTGACGTGCTGCTGCGTTGATACGTGCAATCCACAGCTGACGGAACTGACGCTTTTTCTGACGACGGTCACGATAAGCGTACTGACCAGCTTTGATAACAGCCTGGAAGGCAACACGGTAAACGCGTGAACGCGCGCCGTAGTAACCTTTAGCTTGTTTCAAAATTTTCTTATGTCGTGCACGTGCAATCACACCACGTTTTACGCGAGCCATATGCTCTCTCCTGTATCTATATTCTTAAAAAAGTTTAAAGGTTAACGACTTATGCGTACGGCAGGCACGCGATTACCAGGCCCAGATCGCCTTTGGAAACCATGGCTTTCGGACGCAGGTGACGTTTACGCTTGGTAGCTTTTTTAGTCAGAATATGACGCAGGTTAGCGTGCTTGTGCTTAAAACCACCTTTACCGGTTTTTTTGAAGCGCTTAGCAGCACCGCGTACGGTCTTAATTTTTGGCATTTTTTAACTTCCACTTCGCATTGTTAATAAACGAAACAAAGGCGAACTAAACCTGCGAGCTTGTGGCCCACAGGTTTAATTACTTGATGGCCTTACTGTTTCTTCTTCGGAGCAAGCACCATAATCATCTGGCGGCCTTCGATCTTCGTTGGGAAGGATTCGACTACTGCCAGTTCATTCAGATCTTCTTTCACGCGGTTAAGCACTTCCATACCGATCTGTTGGTGAGCCATCTCACGACCGCGGAAACGCAGTGTGATCTTGGCCTTGTCGCCCTCTTCGAGAAAGCGAATCAGGCTGCGGAGTTTTACCTGATAGTCGCCTTCATCTGTACCAGGTCGGAATTTAATTTCCTTAACCTGAATAACTTTTTGCTTCTTCTTCTGTTCCTTAGAAGATTTGCTCTTTTCATAGAGGAACTTGCCGTAATCCATTATACGGCAAACGGGCGGCTCGGCGTTAGGGCTAATTTCGACTAAATCAACCCCGGCTTCTTCAGCTTTTTCCAGAGCTTCTCTGAGACTCACAATACCAAGCTGCTCGCCTTCCAAACCTGTTAAGCGAACTTCCGTGGCGCGAATCTCGCCATTGATACGATTGGGACGCGCCGTTTGAACTCGTTTTCCGCCTTTAATACCTTATTCCTCCAGTTGTTGAAGACTGCGGCTGCGAATTTCTTGTTGCAGCTTCTCGATAACTTTATTTACGTCAAGGCTACCCAGGTCTTTACCGCGACGGGTACGCACGGCCACTTTGCCGGCTTCAACCTCTTTGTCACCGCAAACCAGCATATAAGGGACACGACGTAAAGTGTGCTCGCGGATTTTAAAGCCAATCTTCTCGTTTCTCAAGTCTGCTTTTACACGAATGCCCGCATTTTGTAGTTTACGCGTCAATTCGTTAACGTAATCAGCCTGTGAATCAGTGATGTTCATCACAACTACCTGCACCGGCGCAAGCCAGGTCGGGAAGAAGCCGGCGAACTCTTCGGTCAGGATGCCGATAAAGCGCTCCAGTGAACCAAGAATCGCCCGGTGAATCATTACCGGCACTTGACGCTCGTTGCTTTCGCCCACATAAGAGGCGTTCAGACGAGACGGCAAAGAGAAGTCCAACTGGACAGTACCGCACTGCCATGCACGATCGAGGCAGTCATACAGTGTAAATTCAATTTTCGGACCGTAGAACGCGCCTTCACCCAGTTGATACTCGAACGGGATGTTATTCTCTTCCAGCGCTACAGCCAGGTCCGCCTCAGCACGATCCCACATCTCGTCGCTACCGATACGTTTTTCCGGACGAGTTGAGAGTTTGACGACGATCTTCTCAAAGCCAAACGTGCTGTACATATCGTAGACCAAACGAATACAAGCATTCACTTCGTCACGCACCTGCTCTTCTGTACAGAAGATGTGCGCGTCATCCTGAGTGAAGCCACGTACGCGCATCAAGCCATGCAGCGCGCCCGAGGGCTCGTTACGATGGCAGCTACCGAACTCCGCCATACGCAGCGGCAGATCGCGGTAGGATTTTAAACCTTGATTAAAGATCTGGACGTGACCCGGACAGTTCATCGGTTTGATGCAGTATTCACGGTTCTCTGAAGAGGTGGTAAACATCGCATCTTTGTAGTTGTCCCAGTGGCCGGTTTTTTCCCACAGCACACGGTCCATCATGAACGGGCCTTTCACTTCCTGATACTGATACTCTTTCAGTTTCGAACGTACGAAGGTTTCCAGCTCACGGAAGATAGTCCAGCCATCGTTATGCCAGAATACCATACCCGGCGCTTCTTCCTGCATATGATACAGGTCGAGCTGTTTACCGATTTTACGGTGGTCGCGTTTTGCCGCTTCTTCCAGACGTTGCAGATACGCATTCAGCGCTTTTTTATCCGCCCACGCGGTACCATAAATACGCTGCAGCATTTTGTTATTGCTGTCGCCGCGCCAGTAGGCACCCGCTGTTTTCATCAGTTTGAAATGATGGCAGAAACGCATATTCGGCACGTGCGGACCGCGGCACATGTCGACATATTCCTGGTGATGATACAAGCCTGGCTTGTCATCATGCGCAATATTTTCATCAAGGATGGAAACTTTATAGCTTTCGCCGCGTTGAGCGAATGTCTCACGCGCTTCGTGCCAGCTAACCTTCTTCTTGATGACATCGTAGTTCGTTTCGGCGAGCTCATGCATACGTTTTTCGAGCGCGTCGATATCTTCCTGGGTCAGCGTATGGTCAAGATCAACGTCATAGTAGAAGCCGTTATCGATAACCGGACCGATTGCCATTTTGGTGTGGGGCCACAATTGTTTAATCGCATGGCCTAACAGATGCGCACAGGAGTGGCGAATGATGTCCAGACCGTCATCATCTTTCGCGGTGATAATGGCAAGGTTGGCATCGCTTTCAATCACATCAGAAGCATCAACCAGTTCACCGTTGACGCGGCCAGCGATACAGGCTTTCGCCAGTCCCGGACCGATATCAAGCGCAACATCCATTGGGCTTACGGCGTGGTCGTAATGGCGTTGGCTGCCATCAGGAAGAGTAATTACAGGCATTTCATTTCCTTAATTTGCAGTGGTGCCCCACACGAAAGAGCACATACAAAATCCGAGATCAAAGATATAACAGCCGCGACGGTAAGTTTTCTCGCTTCACTCTGCGGAATCTGTATAGCATAGAGATTTTCTCTACCAGGTACCCTTACCTGCCGCTGTTAAGTACCCGGCAATAGTACACATTTGCGCGGGTGGTTGGAAGGATTAGTGTGATGCAGGTCAATCGCGCGGCCTTTTAACAGCGGCAATAAATTCAAATTGAAAAGGTGTTTTAAAAGCAAATATTTCATCTAAGGATAATCTGATTTTTAACCCTTTGATTGACACTGGGGGGTATCCCGACTTCTATATGACTACCCCTTAGCTTCTAACCTACTGATTAAAAATGGTAATTGTTTCTATATTGGTCATTGTCGCACTCATTGCGATTATTGTTTTTTCTTTTTACAAACATCACAGCATGAAGTCTTCCCGTGCCCTTCCCGGCCGGTACAGGAAACGGCATTAAGGCGATTGCCACATTTAGCAGTTGTCCTTTTGAAAGGCGCGCAGCGCGTGCCTTTTTCCCCCTCTACTTTTCATGTCAAGCTTGATAGCCCAGCGCGCGAATCACCGTTTCCATCGCTTCTTGCGTTAACTCAGAGCGCTTAATTTTGCTGTTCGCCAGCATGGTTCTGACCACCCCAGCGATAACAATATGCTTCGGTTCTTGCCCCAGGTCGCGCATTTCAAGCACCACTTTTCCAACTACCCGGCACATCTCTTCATATAACGCTTCATCTTTGGTGTTCCCCATATTGCCTCCGGTAGTGATGTTCAAGCCATGACGTTGAGTCTTACAGCAGGTGGTGATAGTGGCCAATGTCCAAAAAAATAGATTGCGCATAGTGTTACGGTGGCAACAGGCTGATGCTATCGCATCTTGCTACACAGCGCACAGAGGTTAAACAGAAGCCGTCGTTTATCGCCGCTGTCTTTTCAGTCACTTGCACAAAGTTAAATTGCCCCACCAATTTACCTTAAAGTTAATCACTCAGTTTGCCGATGAATAATTCATTAGTGGTTTGAATGAATTAATGACGGTAATGCAAGCAATCAATCATAATGAGTTTGCCGGGCTGAACCTGACGACTCAGAAAATTACGACCTTATCCCTACAGGAGTCCATTGCGCGCCTTTCATCGGGGCTGCGCATTAACGGCGCGAAGGACGATGCGGCCGGGCAGGCTATCTCAAACCGCATGCGCTCTAATGCCAATGCGGACAGCGTCGTGTCGCGCGGTCTTGATGATGCTATTAGTATGGCGCAAACCGCTGATGGTAATCTCAACACGGTTAGCGAATTACTAATCCGTGCCAAAAGCCTGGCGATTCAGGCAGGCAACAGTACGTTGTCCGACAACGATCGGGTGAGTATTCAGAACGAATATCAATCTATTCTTAACAATATTCAGTCCATTTCTGAGGGAACCGAAATTTTTGGCAGCTATCCGCTGGCGAGCGACTCGCCGGATCTGCCGCCGGTGCTGATTGGCGGCGTTCCGCCTTTAAACGTCAAATTTCCGGTTCAGGGCACCAATTATTCCTTTACCTCCGGCATCGTCTCGCTGGCCTATATTCCGGCCGGTGCTACCAATATCTCGATTACCATTGACTCACTGGGGCTTGATGACGATATCCAGCTCTTCACTCGCGATGGTAAACACCTGACCGGCACGCCAATCAACGGTACTAACACGGATTATACGTGGAAAAGTCGCGGTATCACCGATGCGGCAAAAGCCAACAGTCGCGTTCTGACCGCCGCTAACGGCTTCAAGAGCGGCGCAACCTACGATGATACCTTGTTAAATGAGGGCGGTGCGGCGTGGGCGCTAAATGGTAGCAAGACGATGAACTATAACGGGATGAATATTGCCTATAGTGGTGATGGCGACCGTTACGAACCTGGCAGAGCCTTTAATGACGGCAGTAATGGTTCGGTTCGTCTTGAACGCGTGACGATAGATAAAGTGACAGAGGATTTAGTGGTAATGGTGCTCGGTAGCGGCTCTTTCACCAGCAATCTGACCTGGGGTACGCTGCCGAAACCCACTATTGCCCCGCCGCAACCGCCGAAGCAGAGTCGGCCGTGGGAAGTCGTCACCAGCGCCAATGTGGGAGATGAGATTCAATCAGTCAGCATGCCCACGACGCCTGCGGATATAAAATCCCTCGGGCTGAATAACACTAGCCTCTATACCAAAGCCTCGACGGACACGGCAATGGTCGCGCTGGATAACGCGCTGGATAAAGTTAGCGCTTATCGTGGGCAGTACGGTGCGTATATCAACCGTTTCGAATCAAATAAAGCGGTACTGGGGCAGCAAAACGTCGCCACCCAGGCGGCGAAAAGCCGAATTGAGGATGCGGATTATGCACTGGAAGCCAGCAAAATGGCTAAGGCGCAAATACTTCAGCAGGGACAGGAAGCCGTACTTAAAGCGGCTAACCAATCAGCAGAAAATATTCTCACCCTTCTGCGTGGTTAACGCTGAATTCTCACGAAAAAAAGCGTTGTATATTCCACGCACATCCGGGCAATAAAATAAATACTTACCGTCCTGCTTTCCGACAGCCACAAATAAAAAAACCGGTACGTCATCATCCGGCTTTTTTCAGGTTAATGAATTAACCGAACTATTTTAGTTCCACTCACCGGCCACCAGCGTATGCGCATTAAATGCAGCGGCATTTGAGCCTTCTGTGGTTTGCGCCACCGGCACGCGATTGGAGCCCGCTTCAATGTTGGTAATATTGGTGTGAGTCTGGCTGGCAGTGGTGGCAGTTTGAGCCGCGAATACGCCAAAAGAGAGTGTTGAAAGCACGACGGCGGTCGCAGCGGTTTTGATATTTTTCATCATTGAGTTCTCATTCTAAATAACAACATAACTGGCTGGGCGTTTTTTTTGCCCGTGTTGTTAGTTTAGATCTGGATCACACTTTTGCACAGTCAATTTATTTATCCATTCGTGTCAAATAAACTGAATATGTAACGCAAAGAGTAATTGTGAGGAAATAATGAAGGGGAAAAAGGACTTAAATTAAACCGCTTTTAGCGCCCATGAAATAGCACAAAATAACAAATAAAATAATGGGCCGGTATTCCCGGCCCATCAAATTACATTTTATAACCAATCGTTACCGCCGTTTTGCGATCGGTATGATTGGGCGCGCTTGACGGCGGCTCGGAGTTCCAGGTTACGTTATAGGCAACCTTCAGAGCGAAGTGGGCATTAATTGCCACGTTCAGCGCTGTTTCTGAATTAACGGTTGTATCATTCGCACCAAATACAGAAACACCCTGGGTGAATTTGGTGTTATCGGTCATCTGCCAGGCATACATGCCGGAAGCATAGCCGAGGGCGGTGGTTTCCGTATCGTCATTGGTGAACTTGTCGTAACGCACACCCGGACCGAATTCAAAGCGTAGGCTGTGAACCGGACCATTCAGGAACTGATGACCGTAACCTGCGGTCAGCACATCACGCGCGTGATAGCCGTTATAGCGGTCGGTTAACCAGCTCGCCTGACTAAACAGATAGTCGTAATCCGTCATGTTATAACGACTACGGCCACCGGCAGCGTATTTTTCAGACGAACGTACATCGTTAGACGATGTATTGCTGGCGTTGCCCCACAGTGACCATGCCGTCGTATCGCCGTACCAGGTCAGCGTAGAGTCAGCGGTCAAAGAGGAGCTCTTAGTGTTACCGGCCTGGGACAGATAACCACCGTTTAAAGTACCTTCAAACGGCGATTTAGCTGAAGAGGGATCATCCATGACAGTAAAAACGGCATCGTCTGCAAAAGCGTGCATTGATACAAACACACCCGCAGCCACCATAAGCACGGGTACTGTCTTCAAAAGCTTCATTTATTTAGAGTCCGAACAGCAATAAAAGAGACCATCACGATCCCGGAAACTTTCATCAAGAGCAATGATGTATGGCCCTGTGAAAGGAAACAAATTATAAAAAGCCCGCTTAAACATATCAATGTAAAGTTATCTGATTTTTTGAATAAGAGAGTTCCCAAAACTATTAAACGGTTATTAACCTCAGCGTATATTAACGCCATATTAATCGGAAAATCATACTGTTATTTACTTTCCCTAACGCGTAATTGGTGCCAGGCTTACTGCAACCTGAGTAAAAGGAGGTCATCATGGCTGCTGTATATACCCTTACGTTGGCACCTTCCCTGGATAGCGCGACATTGACGCCGCACATCTATCCTGAAGGTAAATTACGCTGTAGCGCACCCATTTTTGAACCAGGCGGCGGCGGTATTAATGTGGCGCGAGCCATTGCCCATCTTGGTGGCAAAGCGACGGCAATATTTCCGGCTGGCGGTGCCACGGGCGATCATCTTACTGCCTTATTGTACGATGAGCATGTACCGACTATTACCGTCGCCACCCACGACTGGACGCGGCAAAACCTGCATGTTCACGTCGAATCCAGCGGCGAGCAGTATCGCTTTGTCATGCCGGGTGCGGCACTGAATGAAGAGGAATTTCATCAGCTCGAAGAGAAAGTGCTGGCGATAGAAGCCGGGGCAATTCTGGTGATAAGCGGCAGCCTGCCGCCTGGCGTCGAGGTCAGTAAGCTGGTGCAGCTACTGCAAGCGGCCCAACAACAGGGCATTCGCTGTATCGTTGATAGCTCCGGCGAGGCGCTGACCGCCGCGCTTTCAATCGGCAATATCGAACTGGTAAAACCCAATCAGAAGGAGTTAAGCGCGCTGGTTGGAAGAGAGCTCACGCAGCCTGATGATGTGCGTAAAGCCGCTCAGGAGTTAATCTCCAGCGGCAAAGCGCTGCGCGTGGTTGTCTCGCTGGGGCCACAGGGCGCACTGGGTGTCGATGCCAATAGCTGCGTGCAGGTGGTGCCGCCCCCGATGAAAAGTCAAAGCACCGTCGGCGCGGGCGATAGTATGGTGGGCGCAATGACCCTCAAGTTATCTCAGGGTGCGGCTTTTGATGACATGGTACGCTTCGGTGTCGCTGCCGGTAGCGCAGCCACCATCAATCACGGCACCCGGCTGTGTGCGCGGGAAGATACCCAGAAGATTTACGATTATTTGCGCCAGGTCTGATACAGGCCCCGTTAGTAAACAGGGGAAATACCGAAAATCTTATACGGCAGTCGACCAGAGTTGCCTGCCGTTGTCGTTATAAAACGTCAATATAACAATGAGGTGCAAGATGGGCAGCGATAGCATCACCCGCTACATAGTCGAAGTAAAATTTCACGATCAAACCCTGACCGACATCAACGAAATTAATAACCACTTTACACGTGCTGGTTTTCTGCTCACCATGGCGGACGATAACGGCAACGTGCACGATCTTGGCACCAACACTTTCGGGTTTATTAGCGCATTAAGTGAACAGGATGTTCATGCGCTGGCCAGCGGCCTTGCTGAAAGCGCGGTCGATGAAGAGACGGAGGTTACGGTCACGACCTGGGAGACGTTCCAGCAACAGGAACATTAAATGCTAAACCGCCGTTCTCTATATGGGCTGTGCGTTAAGTCGAATTTTTCAACAGCTGTAGTGCGCTAACCTTATGATCTGGCTGATTACATGGGAGAAACATCATGTGGCAAGCGATACGTGGTCTGTTAAGCGAACAACTGGGTGAAGGCGAAATTGAGCAACGAGATGAGCTTCCCGGCGGCGAAATTCATGCCGCCTGGCGCATACGTTACGCCGGGCGCGATCTGTTTGTAAAATGTGATGAACGCGCCATGCTGCCTATCTTTACTGCCGAAGCCGATCAGCTGGCGTTACTGGCACGCAGTAATACGGTGCGGGTGCCGGAGGTTTTGGCCCTCGGCAGCGATCGTGATTACAGCTTTCTGGTCCTTGAATATCTCCCCGCCCGTCCGCTGGATGGGCACAGCGCATTTTTGCTCGGTCAACAGCTGGCGCGCCTGCACCAGTGGAGCGATCAGCCGCAGTTTGGTCTCGACTTCGATAATGATCTCTCCACCACGCCACAGCCCAATGCCTGGCAACGCCGCTGGTCGACGTTTTTTGCCGAGCAGCGCATTGGCTGGCAGTTAGAACTGGCGGCGGAAAGGGGGCTGGAGTTCGGCAACATTGATGTCATCGTCGAACATGTTCAGCAGCGCCTGAGTTCTCACCAGCCGCAACCTTCGTTATTACATGGCGATCTGTGGTCTGCCAATTGTGCCCTTGGGCCAGATGGCCCCTTTATTTACGATCCGGCGTGTTACTGGGGCGACCGGGAGTGCGATTTGGCGATGTTGCCGCTCCACCCGGATCAGCCGCCGCAGATTTACGACGGTTATCAAAACATCTCCCCGCTTCCTGCAGATTTCCTCGACCGTCAGCCACTTTACCAGCTCTACACCCTGTTTAACCGGGCGATTCTGTTCGGCGGTGAACATCTGGTGAATGCGCAAAAAGCGCTGGATCGCGAGCTGGCAACATAGGCGCAATTATCAGGCCCGGGGCGCAACGCCGCGGGCATGTCCCTTACAGGAAGCCGAGCAGTGAAAAGAAGAAGTAGCCAGCGATAATAATGATCACCGGCAGGACATACAGCGGAAAAATTTGTACAAAAATGGTATGGCGCGGGACCACAATCCGCTCTTCAATCTGTTGGCGCGTTAGCCCCTCCGCCCCTCTGGCGTTCTCAAGGATCAGTTGGTTTTCTACCCCTTCACGCAGAAAGCGCGCCTGCCGACTCATCCGCGCGCCGGATGCCTGCAGCGCCAGCCCGATAAAGATCAGCGCAAAAATAACCCAGAAGACAATGTTCATGCTGTGGTGGAAATCGGGCGTCGGTGAGTTGTACCAAAAGAGATTCAGGAAAGGCGTATTGAAGCGCATCATCTCAATGATGACATGGGCGAAATCAAGCATCACGGCATTGATGCCGGGCTGTTTATCGCTATGATCGTACATAAATTTGAGTACGGAAATGATAGTCGAAATGACGGCCGGAATAAAAATTACCCAACCCAGAACGCGTTTCAATATGGCGATGCGTCCAGCTTGTTGATACGTCATGGCTTCCCCTTGTAAGTGACGCACTGTTTGGGCATTAGTCTACCTGCTGATATCGCTTTTCGCCTGATCTTTAAAGGCAGTATGATGAAAGCTTAGCCATAATTTGCTTTTTACCCTGCACTATTCCGACAACAGAGAGGTGTTATGTCTGCCCCGCGACAAATTCTTGCTGCCATTTTTGATATGGATGGATTACTTATTGACTCAGAGCCGCTCTGGGATCGCGCTGAACTGGAGGTCATAGCAAGCCTGGGGGTTGATATTACCCGCCGCAACGAGTTACCCGATACCCTTGGTCTGCGCATCGATATGGTGGTGGATCTGTGGTACGCGCAGCAGCCCTGGAATGGCCCGAGCCGCCAGGAAGTTACCGACCGCATCATCCAGCGCGCCATCTCGCTGGTGGAAGAACAACGCCCCCTGCTCCCCGGCGTGCATGACGCGATAGCCCTGTGTAAAAACAACGGGCTGGCGATTGGGCTGGCGTCGGCATCGCCACTGCATATGCTGGAAAAAGTGCTGACCATGTTTGATCTGCGCGACAGCTTCGACGTGCTGGCGTCAGCGGAAAACCTGCCCTATAGCAAGCCGCATCCGCAGGTCTATCTGGACTGCGCGGCAAAACTGGGTGTTGACCCGCTCACCTGTGTGGCGCTGGAAGATTCGGTCAATGGCATGATCGCCAGCAAAGCCGCACGCATGCGCTCCATCGTTGTACCGGATGCCGAGCATCGTGAAGATCCGCGCTACGTGCTGGCTAACGTAAAACTCGACAGTCTGCAGCGGCTCACCCTTGCCCATCTTATTGGCTAAATATGCCGTGGGGTGATGGAAAATCACCCCGCCTTCATATTTTTGAAACATCATTTCATTTTTATTTGAATTTTATCTTTCCCCCTTCTATCCTGATCCTCAGGCACAGATACCGACCACAATAACGTAAAACGCCGGAGTGAATATGATACTGGAAGCCTTCAAGCTTACGGGCAATGTGGCCCTTATTACCGGGTGCGATACCGGTCTGGGACAGGGGATGGCATTGGGGCTTGCAGAAGCGGGCTGCGATATTATCGGCGTGGGTCGCAAAGTGCCGCAGGAAACCGCCGCGCGCGTGCAGGCTTTAGGCCGTCGATTCCATGCTATTCAGGCGGACCTTCGCCACCAGCATGGCCTGCAGGATGTGGTGAATGAAGCCGTCTCGACCTTCGGTCAGATCAATATTTTGTTAAATAATGCAGGGACTATCCGTCGCTGCGACGCGATTGATTTCAGCGAGCAGGATTGGGATGACGTGATGAACCTCAATCTGAAAACCGTGTTCTTTCTCTCGCAGGCGGTGGCCAAGCAGTTTATTGCCCAGGGTAACGGCGGAAAAATTATCAACATAGCCTCAATGCTCTCTTACCAGGGCGGTATCCGCGTCCCGTCTTACACGGCCTCGAAGAGCGGCGTGATGGGGTTAACCCGTCTGCTGGCCAACGAATGGGCAGCGCACCGGATTAATGTCAATGCCATCGCGCCGGGCTATATGGCGACCAATAACACGCAGCAGCTGCGGGATGATGCGCAACGCAGCCAGGACATTATTGAAAGAATCCCGGCCGGCCGCTGGGGAACGCCGGAGGATTTAAAAGGAGCTGCGGTGTTCCTCTCGTCAAAAGCCGCGGATTATATTAATGGGTATACCCTTGCCGTCGACGGTGGCTGGCTGGCTCGATAGTTGTTAAAAATGTGACATACAGTTACACCGTCACCTCTTCCGCCTACTGTACAAACATCCTATACTGTATGCATCGACAGTTGAGTGAGTTTGATCATGACGGCGGAAGGACACCTGCTTTTTTCTATTGCCTGTGCGGTGTTTTCCAAAAACGCTGAGTTAACGCCTGTGCTCGCGCAGGGAGACTGGTGGCATATCGTTCCTTCCGCTATTTTGACCTGCCTGCTGCCGGATATCGATCATCCGAAATCCTTTCTTGGGCAACGCCTGAAGTGGATCTCAAAACCTGTCGCCCGCGCCTTCGGCCATCGAGGATTTACCCATAGCCTGCTGGCGGTGTTTCTGGCGCTGACGCTGTTCTATTTAAAAGTGCCGGAGAGCTGGATTGTACCTGCTGACGCACTGCAAGGAATGGTGGTCGGTTATCTGAGCCATATCCTGGCAGATATGCTGACGCCTGCGGGCGTTCCTCTGCTCTGGCCGTGCCGCTGGCGCTTTCGCTTGCCGGTACTGGCCCCGCAAAAAGGCAATCAGCTGGAGCGTGTGTTATGCATGGCGCTATTTACCTACGCCGTCTGGATGCCGCAAACGTTGCCCGAAAATGGTGCCGTACGCTGGTCGTCACAGATAATCACTTCGCTGCAAAATCAGTTCAATCGCTTTATTCATCAACAAACTGAACATTAAAACAGCGGATATATCACATTTGGAATAACGCATTCCATTTGGATATAAGCCGGTTTCCGCACTTCTGATAACCTTGCGCAACAGAAGCGGTCTTTAAAGCCGCCCCAATAATGCTATCAGGAGATCGGAATGAATATTCCATTAATTGCCAACGTTGTGGTGTTCGTGGCGCTGCTACTGCTGCTGGCGCAGACGCGTCACAAGCAGTGGAGCCTGGCAAAAAAAGTGCTGGTCGGTTTAGGCCTCGGTGTGGTCTTTGGCCTGGCATTGCAGGCTATTTATGGCTCTGATAACCCGGTACTGAAAGACTCTATCCAGTGGTTCAACGTGGTGGGCAACGGTTATGTGCAGCTGCTGCAAATGATCGTCATGCCGCTGGTGTTCGCCTCGATTTTAAGCGCGGTTGCACGCCTGCATAACGCCTCGCAGCTGGGTAAAATCAGCATTCTCACTATCGGTACGCTGCTGTTCACCACGCTGATTGCCGCGCTGGTAGGGGTGCTGGTGACCAACCTGTTCGGTTTGACGGCGGAAGGCCTGGTGCAAGGCAGCGCAGAAACCGCGCGCCTGAATGCCATCCAGAGTAACTATGTCGGTAAAGTTGCCGATCTGAGCGTACCGCAACTGCTGCTCTCCTTTGTGCCGAAAAACCCGTTTGCCGACCTGACCGGTGCAAACCCTACGTCTATCATCAGCATCGTTATTTTTGCCGCTTTCCTCGGTGTTGCGGCACTTAAACTGCTGAAGGATGATGCGCCGAAAGGTCAGCGTGTCCTCACCGCTATCGATACGCTGCAAAGCTGGGTGATGAAACTGGTACGTCTGGTGATGCAGTTGACGCCGTACGGCGTGCTGGCGCTGATGACCAAAGTGGTTGCCGGTTCAAACATTCAGGACATCATTAAGCTGGGCAGCTTCGTTATCGCCTCTTACCTGGGCCTCGGTATTATGTTCGTGGTGCACGGTCTGTTGCTTGGCGTTAACGGCGTTAGCCCGCTGAAATTCTTCCGCAAAGTATGGCCGGTGCTGACCTTTGCTTTTACCAGCCGCTCCAGCGCCGCCTCTATTCCGCTGAACGTGGAAGCGCAAACCCGTCGTTTGGGCGTGCCGGAATCCATCGCCAGCTTCTCGGCCTCCTTTGGCGCCACCATTGGGCAGAACGGCTGCGCCGGTCTCTATCCGGCGATGCTGGCGGTGATGGTTGCACCTACGGTAGGCATTAATCCGCTGGATCCGCTGTGGATTGCTACTCTGGTCGGGATTGTCACCGTCAGCTCCGCCGGTGTGGCGGGTGTCGGCGGCGGCGCGACGTTTGCAGCCCTTATCGTCCTGCCGGCAATGAGCCTGCCGGTGACGCTGGTGGCGCTGCTTATTTCCGTAGAACCGCTGATTGATATGGGCCGAACCGCACTGAACGTCAGCGGCTCAATGACGGCGGGCACGCTCACCAGCCAGTGGCTGAAACAGACCGATAAAAGCGTGCTGGAAAGCGAAGACAACGCCGAACTGGCGCATCGTTAATCCCACCGGGGCACATTTCCCCGGCTGATAAACGCTAAGACCGCCTGACTGATGCAGGCGGTTTTTTTTACTCTTCTATTTCGCCTTCCTGACGTACCTGCATCGCCCAGCGTTGGGCTGCCTCCGGGACGCTAAACACCGGCGAGCGGCGAAACTTTTCGCCCATCAATACAAACGCCACATATTTGCCACGCAACATCCAGACGTCACGATAGCCATCCACTTTCAGGGCATGATCGGGGGGAGCCGGTTCAACACGCGGGACATAATTGATAATGACTCGGTTCTGTTGACGAAAAGGTTTCATAAGCGATGCGTTCTACAAACAAATTCTACAAACATGAAAGACCTATCATAGCCGATTGTGACCTTCTGCGTCGCGCCCACGACGACTTTCTCTTTCTTGCCACGCCGATTCACGCTGCCAATTCACCCGGTCAACGCAGCAGGTTGTTCTATAGTTAGAAGGGTTTTATGGAAACCTCGACCCTTATTCTGCTATGGAAACAGGAGACGCGTTCAATGTCGCATAATGAGAAAGATCCCCACCACGCACCGGTTCATGATGCCAGTGAATCCCGTCCCGGACTCGATTCCCTCGCGCCAGAAGACAATTCCCACCGCCCTTCTCCGCGCCCTTCAGAGCCGGGCGAGCAGCCAACGGCACCCGGCAGCATGAAAGCACCGGATACCTCCAATGATAAACTGAATTCGCTAGAGCCTTTTCGTAAGGGCGGTGAAAATTTCCCCCTTACCACCAATCAGGGCGTGCGCATCGCCGATGATCAAAACTCGCTCCGGGCGGGAAAGCGCGGCCCTACGCTGCTGGAAGATTTTATCCTGCGGGAAAAAATCACCCACTTCGACCATGAACGCATCCCTGAGCGCATCGTGCATGCTCGCGGTTCGGCGGCCCACGGTTATTTCCAACCCTATCGCAGCCTGAGCGACATTACCAAAGCGGATTTCCTCTCGGATGCCGATAAAATCACCCCGGTGTTTGTCCGTTTCTCTACGGTTCAGGGCGGCGCGGGTTCGGCGGACACCGTTCGCGATATTCGCGGTTTCGCCACCAAGTTTTATACCGAAGAGGGCATCTTCGATCTGGTCGGCAACAACACGCCGGTGTTTTTTATCCAGGATGCGCATAAATTCCCCGACTTTGTCCACGCGGTAAAACCCGAGCCGCATTGGGCGATTCCGCAAGGCCAAAGCGCTCACGACACCTTCTGGGACTATGTTTCGTTACAGCCCGAGACGTTACACAACGTGATGTGGGCGATGTCCGATCGCGGTATTCCGCGTAGCTACCGCACCATGGAAGGCTTTGGTATTCATACTTTCCGCTTGATCAACGCCGAAGGTAAAGCGACCTTTGTTCGCTTTCACTGGAAGCCGCTGGCGGGTAAAGCCTCGCTGGTGTGGGATGAGTCGCAAAAACTTACCGGGCGCGATCCTGATTTCCACCGTCGCGAATTGTGGGAAGCCATCGAAGCCGGCGATTTCCCGGAGTATGAACTGGGTTTACAACTGATCCCGGAAGAAGATGAATTTAAATTTGATTTCGACCTGTTGGATCCGACCAAGCTGATCCCGGAAGAGCTGGTGCCCGTGCAACGCGTCGGCAAAATGGTGCTCAACCGCAATCCGGATAACTTTTTTGCCGAAAACGAACAGGCCGCGTTCCATCCAGGACATATCGTGCCGGGGCTGGATTTTACCAACGACCCGCTGCTGCAAGGGCGTCTCTTCTCCTATACGGATACGCAAATTAGCCGTCTTGGCGGGCCGAATTTCCATGAAATTCCCATCAACCGTCCAACCTGCCCGTACCATAATTTTCAGCGCGACGGCATGCACCGCATGGAGATCGACACCAATCCAGCCAACTACGAGCCTAACTCCATCAATGACAACTGGCCGCGCGAAACCCCACCAGGTCCAAAACGCGGCGGTTTCGAAAGTTACCAGGAGCGTATTGAAGGCGAAAAAATTCGTGAGCGCAGCCCTTCATTCGGCGAGTATTACGCCCATCCGCGCCTCTTCTGGCTAAGCCAGACACCGTTTGAACAGCGTCATATCATTGATGCTTTTAGCTTCGAGTTGAGCAAAGTGGCGCGCGCCTATATTCGCGAGCGTGTGGTCGATCATCTGGCCCATATTGATATTCATCTGGCGCAGGCGGTGGCGAAAAACCTTGGTTTCGCACTCAGCGATGACCAGCTCAATATCGCCCCGCCGCCGGCTGTGAACGGCGTGCAAAAAGATCCGTCGTTGAGCCTGTATGCGATTCCTGACGGCGATGTAAAAGGCCGCGTAGTGGCAATTTTACTGCATGACAACGTGAACGCATCAGATGTGCTTAACCTGCTGCAAGGGCTAAAAGCCAAAGGCGTGCACAGCAAATTGCTCTATACGCGCATGGGTACAGTGACCGCTGACGATGGCTCGGAATTGCCGATTGCTGCCACCTTCGCTGGCTCGCCTTCGCTAACAGTCGATGGAGTGATTGTTCCCGGTGGTGATATCAGCGACATCCTGCAAAATGGCGATGCCAAATATTATCTGCTGGAAGCCTATAAGCACCTGAAAATCATCGCTTTCGCTGGCGAGGCGCGTCAGTTCAAGCCCCTTCTTAACGTTGACTCACAAGGCGAAGAGGGCATTGTCGAGGCGGACAGCGCCTCAACGACGTTTGTTGATGACTTTATTACCCATCTCGCGGCGCACCGCGTGTGGTCGCGCATCCCCAAAATTGACACTATTCCGGCTTGACCGGTTTTTGGGCGATAAAAAACCGGCCAGATAATCTGGCCGGTTTTTTTGCTCAGGCGTAGAGAAAATTACTGCTTAGCTTGCGGGTCGGTATCGTACTCGGCACAGGTCTGGTAGCCCGAGTTCATTACACGGCCGGTTTCGTCCAGCGCAACGAAATAGGTTTCGGCTTTGCCATCACGTTGACCCAGAATATAGGTCTGGCAAGTCCCGCGCGCGTGGATCATCGTCACTTCTGAAGAAGGACGACCCGCCATCTGCATTACCTGCTGACGGGTCATGCCTTTTTTCACATCTTTCACTACCGGCTGGCTAACCTGATCTTTAGCGCGATCGTAAGCCGTACAACCAGCCAGCATTGTCATTACTGCTGCAGCGCCCAGAATTCCTGCGATGTTCTTATTCATATTCCATCCTCTTTTGTATCCGCTTGTCTATCAGCGTGTTATCTAAGCCTGGAATATAAAAATGCATTTTTCCACTAACGGCAAGCAATCACATAACTTTCGGAAAAATCTAATGAAAGTGCCAATCGAGGCTAAAACGCCGTAAATTGCACCACTCAAATTTGTGATCCTTGTCGTTTTACTGCCAACGGGGTAATTTGGCCCTATTATCTAATAACACCCTGCAAAGCAGGACAACACAACGGAGGGGTAAATGACTCTGCAACAAGAGATTATTCAAGCGTTAGGGGTAAAACCCGCAGTCAACGCCGAAGAAGAAGTTCGCCGCAGCGTGGATTTTCTGAAAACCTATCTTAAAACCTATCCATTTTTGCAAACATTAGTGCTGGGCATCAGCGGCGGCCAGGATTCTACGCTGGCGGGCAAAATCAGTCAGACGGCCATCAGCGAATTGCGCCAGGAGACGGGCAACGAGGCGTATCAATTTATCGCCGTGCGCCTGCCCTATGGTAAACAGGCGGATGAGCAAGATTGCCAGGATGCCATTGCGTTTATCCAGCCGGATCGCGTATTAACCGTCAATATTAAAGCCTCGGTTCTGGCGAGCGAGCAGGCCCTGCGCGATACTGGCATTGAGCTGAGCGATTTCGTCCGCGGTAATGAAAAAGCGCGTGAGCGTATGAAAGCGCAATACAGTATCGCGGGCATGACCAAAGGGGTGGTGGTTGGTACCGATCACGCCGCGGAAGCCGTGACCGGCTTTTACACCAAATATGGCGATGGCGGCACCGACCTGAACCCGCTTTTCCGCCTCAACAAACGTCAGGGTAAACAGCTGCTGGCGTATCTGGGCTGCCCGGAGCATTTGTATAAAAAAGCACCGACGGCGGATCTGGAAGACGATCGCCCTTCCCTGCCGGACGAAGCCGCGTTGGGTGTAACCTACGAAAATATCGATGATTATCTGGAAGGGAAACCGCTGGATCCGGCTATCGGCAAAATTATTGAAGGGTGGTATCTGAAAACGGAACACAAACGTCGCCCACCGATCACGGTTTTCGACGACTTCTGGAAACAGAAATAATCTGCAGGCGGCGCACGCCGCCTCTTTTTTAGCCGCTTAGAGACTGATACACTGTATAGGTAAACAGTATCAGGAGCTTTTTGTGGTCAGGCGTCAATCAGCCCCGCGTCTTGAATTTGAAGCGGCGGCAATTTATGAATATCCGGAACATCTTCGTCCGTGGCTGGAAGCAATGCCGAAACAGCCCGGCGTCTATATTTTTCATGGCGAAAGCGAAGCAATGCCGCTGTATATCGGTAAAAGCGTCAATATCCGCAGCCGCGTGCTATCACATTTGCGTACGCCCGATGAAGCAGCCATGTTACGCCAGTCCCGGCGCATCACCTGGATCTGTACCGCCGGCGAAATCGGCGCGCTACTGCTGGAAGCGCGGCTAATCAAAGAGCAACAGCCGCTGTTTAACAAGCGCCTGCGTCGCAATCGACAGCTCTGCTCGCTGCACATCGGGAGCGATAAACCGCAGGTGGTGTATGCCAAAGAGATCGATTTCTCTGCGTCACCTAATCTGTATGGCCTGTTTGCCAACCGCCGCGCCGCCTTACAAGCGTTACAGACCGTCGCCGATGAGCAAAAGCTGTGTTACGGCCTGCTGGGGCTGGAGTCACTCAGCAAGGGCCGTCCCTGCTTTCGTTCCGCGCTGCAACGCTGCGCTGGCGCGTGCTGTGGCAGAGAGACGCGGGAAGAACACGATGCACGTTTCCTTGCCGCGATGGCGCGCCTGCAGCTGGTCTGCTGGCCGTGGCGCGGTCCGATAGGGCTTAAAGAGAGCACGGAAACCATGACCCAGTATCACGTTATTCATAACTGGTTGTGGTTAGGCTCGGTTGATAAGCCCGCCGATGCAACGCAACTGCTGCGTTTACCTGCGGGTTTCGATCATGATGGCTATAAAATTCTTTGCAAGCCGCTACTTTCGGGTGACTACGAGATAGTCGACCTGAATTAATGGCCGCCAAGCCAGGTGATTTCACTGAACAGCAGCTGCCCTTCGGATTTCAGCAACCGCAGGGTTTGCCGCCCGTCCTGCCAGTAAGCGCCCTGATCGGCGGTTAACAGCTTATCGCCCAGCTGCCACGCGCCGCTGAGTATAAAAATCACTCCACCGCGTGTGCCAATGGTGGTAAAGGTGCGATCGGCGATACGCACATTGGCCCGGCAGCGATCGCGCCGGGTCAGGACGTTAAAATCCATCGACATTTGCCCGTCGGAAAGCTCCGCCCGCACCGGTTGCTCGCCAGCGAAGGTAAAAGGCTGGTGGCGTTTCAGGGTATGGCAAAAATCGCTGCCACCGTGCAGCGTCACTTCACCGCCTTCAATCAGAGTGATCACCCGATCCACGCCGGGGAACTGGGGAAAATCCCCGTTACTCGCCAGCGAAGCAATACTGGCTCGCCAGTTAAAATCGCGCGTGGCCGGTGGAAAACAACAAATCTCGCGCGTTTCGCCCGCCCCGTTACGCCAAAGGTTTACCGCCATTTTACGGATATCAAAAAATTCCATCGTCACTCCTGCCTGGCGCAGAATTTAACTGCGCCGCTGCTTCTTTTGGACAGCGTAGATCATCATTCTTGTTTATTTCGCTGCATAGAGGTTATCGGCAACCGGGATGATTTGCCTTAGACCACAGCGCAATCAGAGATGTAAAAAAGTATAAGTTTCAGACAAGTAACCGCGCCACAAAATCGGCTCAACGAGAATACCCTGACCGTAGCGGCTGGCAAGAGGCAAACATGAAAAAACCGCCGGTTCTGCCCATCACTTACTGCGTGCAATGGGCAAAACCGGCGGTCTTGATAGGGGATGCTGAATTATTCAGCAGAGGCAGGAGCCATTTTACCTTCTGATGCCGGACGTTCTGTCAGACGCTTCTCAAAATTAGCATTGAACTGCTTTTTCTGTTCCGGGGTAAGAATGTTGTAAATCTTATTCTGCGCTTCCATATGTTTCAGCATGCGCTCTTTATGCTGCTGCTGCATTTTATCGATTTGCGCTTCGGCTTTCGCGCGGTCAAAACTGTCGCTGGTGATGATATCGTGCATCGCGCGCCGCTCTTCAACCGGCGGACGTTTCATCTCACTACGCTGGCTTTGCATGATTTCGCGGACCTGTTTCTTCTGCGCATCCGTCAGATTAAGATCTTTGAACATCATATCGTGCGGGCCTTTACCTTTGTGATGCATCATCGGTTTCGCATCGGCAGGTGCAGCGGCGGTATCGTCGGCATGGGCCAGGCCAGCAGCGCCGAAAGCCAGGGTAGAGGCAACAAACAGAGCGGTCAATTTACGCATAATTTTATTCCTTACTTCGGTTTTACTTACGGCGGTTGCCGTGTTGACGCTATTCACTTTACTGCCTTAATCGTCAACTAATCAGAGCGACAGTAAAACAATGAAAGTGTAAAAACTGATTTTACGGCAAATATGAAGGAAATAAGGATAAACGATGGAGAGTGGAAAAATAAATATTCAATATGCTGATAAAAAAGGAATTACGAACAAGAATAAAGCAACGGAATTTATTAATAAAGCCCATTCCAGGATTATTCTGTAAATTATCACTCACAGGCATAAAATAAGCCCTGAATTAACAGGGCGGAGTAATTAATTCATTTTTTCGAGCATCAATCCGGCGCGTAAACCAACGGCAACGTTCGGATTGGGAAACAGGACATACTCCTGCTCGTGCTGCACCACATACCGCTCACCGCGGTCTTCCGCCAGCAATGTACCCGCGCAAAAGGGCGTAAAGTTAAGCGTATCGGCCCCCATATGCAGTTTGAACATCTCACTGTGGCGCGTCAGCTGCTGGACGACGCGATAGCGCAGCGGCCTGGTTTCCGTATCCGGCGCGGGCTCACCGGCCAGTAAGGCTGCCAGCGCCCAGGCGGTACGCTGAAACTGGCTCAGGTCGTTTTCGCCGAACGGTAACGCTTTGCCAAGCTCCAGCGTGCAGGCCAGCGCATTAAAATGTTGGCAGCTAAAGTGTGTAAAGGTGCCGCCCGGAGACTGATGAAAAACCAGCGCCTCCAGACCGGCAGCGCCCAGCCACTCGAGAAATGGCTCATCCCAGGGTTCGGTTCGTTGGGGCAGCACCCCAAAGCGAAGATGGTGCGAGCCGCGAATCGCCGTATGCAAATCAAGATGCCAGCGCACTTCATCGCCTTCGGCAAAGAAATGGGTTACCGCCCGTTCAAGCTGGGCGGCGCGCACGGTTTCATCGTTTGGCGGCAGCGTTTGCCAGCGACCGCCAAACATCCGATTGAGATCGTTATGTAAGAAGCGTTTGTTTTGCGCCAGCGCCTGCGGATTACCGAGCACCACTAACAGCCGCCAGCTCAGCGGTTGTACGCCAGAAAAGAGATTTTTTAGCAGCAGATCCAGCATCTCAACCGGCGCGGTTTCATTACCGTGGATAGCGCAAGAGATAACCAGCGATCGGCCTGTGGCCTGCGACGGGATAAGCTCCAGAATGCCCTGCTCATGCCACAGCCAGTGAATACCGCCCGACTCGCCTGACGTTTTACGCGGGATATCGCCCGCAAGCGTGGCAGCAAGAAAGTTCTCCATAAAACCTCCCGTTAACGCTGGAAGGGATACACCGATCCCAGATTCAGCAACTGTGTTAATCGGTCCAGCGCTTCACGCCCTTCGCGTAGCAGCTGCGGATCGGCTAAATCCGCCTGCGTCAGCCGATCGCGATAGTAGCGATCGACCCACTCATTGAGAGTAGCAAACAGGCTGTCATTCATCATTACCGCCGGATTGACGGCCTGCTGCTCGGCCGCAGTCAGCACAACGCGCAAGCGCAGACAAGCCGGGCCGCCGCCGTTGGCCATGCTTTCACGCAGATCGAACACCTTCAGTTCGCTAATGGGATTATCCTGCGCCAGCAGAGTATTTAAATAGCGCCATACGCCCGCATGTTGCTGCGACTCCTGCGGCAGCACCAGCATCATACTGCCATCGTCACGGCTCAATAACTGGCTGTTAAACAGATAGGTTGCCACCGCGTCGCTAACGGAAACCGCCTGCTGCGGTACCTGCAGCGCCATAAATCCCGGCACTTTTTCCTGTAGCTGCGCCAGCAGCGTCGGCTGGTCGGCAAAGGCCAGTTCGTGACAAAACAGGACCTGACGGTTTGAGACGGCAATCACATCATTATGAAACACACCCAGATCAATAACATCCGGGTTTTGCCGGGCGAAAACAGCCTGTTCCGCACGCAGTTGGTTAATGCGCGCCACCGCCTGGCTGGCTTCTAAAGTCTGGCGCGCCGGATAGCGTGCCGGGGCGTCATGGCTGGCATATTCCCGACCGTAAACGAACAGTTGCACGCCCGGTTCGCCATAATCGCCGCCAAAGCGGTTGTGGTTCGCCGCCCCTTCATCACCAAACATGGCGACCTGCGGCAGCGCCGGATGCACGGCAAATGCCGTTTCATCACGAAAAATAGCGCGCAGCAGCGCTTCCGTGCTGGGTGCTTCTATCGCCCGGTGAAATTTGTTGTTCAGATTGGCGACGGTAAAATGCACTTTGTTATCCAGTGCATCCGCCGAAGGACAAACGGTGGCGGCATTGGCCACCCACATTGCCGACGCCGAGCTGGCGGCGGAGAGGATCTGCGGCGCCTGTGAAGCCGCTTTTTCCACCACCTGTTCATCGCTGCCGCTAAAACCGAGCTGGCGTAAGACCGCGATATTGGGGCGCTCCTGCGGCGGGATCACCCCCTGCGGGAAACCGGCATCCGCCAGGGCTTTCATTTTCAGCAGCCCCTGCTTCGCCGCCAGTTTCGGGTTGGAGACGCGAAAGCGGTGTTTGGTCGATGCTTCATTACCGAAAGAGAGTCCGGCGTAATGATGGGTTAACCCAACCAGCCCGTCGAAATTGACCTCGCGCGCTTTCATGGCTGCTCCTCGCGGGAAAAATCCAGTCCCGGGCTGAGGGTCGACGGCAACGTTATTGTCGAAGACTCCAGGCTTGCCATCGGCCAGGCGCAATAATCTGCCGCATACCACGCGCTGGCGCGATGGTTGCCCGATGCGCCGACACCGCCAAAGGGCGCAGTACTGGCCGCGCCGGTCAACGGTTTATTCCAGTTAACGATCCCGGCGCGCGCTTCCAGCAAAAGCTGGTCGAATTGCTCTCTGCTGGGCGAAATCAGCCCACAGGCCAGCCCATAGCGCGTGTCGTTCGCCATGCGAATAGCCTCGTCAAAGCTGTCATATCGCCAGACACACAGCAGAGGACCGAATACCTCTTCATCGGGCACGTCCGCCACGCCCGTCATTTCAATAATGCCCGGCGTCAGTAACGAGGCGCCTTCGGCCAGCAAGCGCGGAGCCAGTAATGTTTTACCACCGCGCGCTTCATGAGCCTGCCAGGCCTGGTAAACGTGCTGAGCCGCCTGGGGCGAAATCAGGCCGCCAAGAAACGAAGCGGGTTCAGCATCCCACGCCTGCGGAACCAGACGTGAACTCACTTCCACCAGCCGCGCCAGAAAAGCATCACCGGCGGGCGTGCGTTTCACCAGCAAGCGACGTGCGCAGGTACAGCGCTGTCCGGCGGTAACAAATGCGGATTGGATCGCCAGATGCACGGCGGCATCAATATCGTCGGGATCTTCAACAATCAGCGGGTTATTACCGCCCATCTCGAGAGCGAGTATTTTTTCCGGCTGCCCGGCAAGCTGGCGATGGAGTTGATACCCCGTATTGGCGCTGCCGGTAAACAGCAAACCGTCCAGTCCCGCTAAGGCGCTCAATGCCTGGCCGGTTTCGCGACCGCCCTGCACTAAATTAAGCACCCCGGCAGGCAGCCCGGCTTGTTCCCACAGTTTCACGACCGCTTCACCGCTCCACGGCGTTAATTCACTGGGTTTAAAGATCAGCGTGTTACCCGCCAGCAGCGCCGGAATAATATGACCGTTCGGCAGGTGGCCCGGAAAGTTATAGGGTCCGAAAACCGCCAGCACGCCGTGGGGACGATGGCGCAGGCTCGCCGCGCCGTCCGCCATCTCCGTATGCTGCTCTCCGGTACGCGCATGATAGGCTTTAACAGAAATCGCGGCTTTGTTGATCATCGCCGTCACTTCTGTCGCCGCTTCCCAGCGCGGCTTACCTGTTTCACGGGCAATGATGTCCGTTAGCGCGGCTTTGTTGGCCTCCAGCAGCCCGGCAAATTTTTCAATAATGGCCTGGCGCGCACTAAAACCCTGGCGCGCCCAGTGCGGAAAAGCGGCGCGCGCGGCCTGATACGCCTGGGTTACCTGCTCACTATCGGCATCGAAACCTTGCCACAGGGTTTCGTGACTTACCGGGTTGGTTTTGCGGCGGCGTTCGCCCTGCCCCGTGACCCAATCGCCATTAATCCATAAACTCATCGTGATCTCTCCTCAGCGCTTTTCTCTTCGGCGCACAGGCGCACCAGCCGTACGGTATCCCCGGCCTGACATTTCAGCGCATCCAGTTCGGCCGCCGTTAACAGCAACCGTTCAGTGTTAGGATCGGCCTTGATAAGCATGGTGCGAAAATGTTGGTAATTCTCATTCGACACCATACACGCTGGCCATTCCCCGGGCGCGCGCTGCCCTTCGCCGACGGACACCAGCCGGCTTTTACGAATCGCCCGTACGCGGTCAATATCGCACTCCAGTGTCGGGCCACCGTCGAAAATATCCACGTAGTTGCGATAGCGAAAACCCTCTTTTTCCAACACAGCGCGCGCCGGTGCCGTATGTGGGTGCACCTCGCCAATCACCGCCTGCGCTTCTTCAGACAAGAAATGGGTATAAATCGGATGCTTGGGCATCAGTTCCGCAATAAAGGCTTTCTGCCCGGTACCGCACAGATGGTCTGCCTGGCTGAACTCCATGGAGAAGAAGCGCTTGCCCACGCTCTCCCAGAATGGTGAGTAACCGTGCTCGTCGATGACGCCGCGCATTTCCGCCACCACTTTTTCATTGAAGCGGTCGCGAAATGCCGCCATAAACATAAAGCGAGATTTTGATAACAGATAGCCGTTGCCCTCTTTACGCCAGGCGGGATCGAGAAACAGCGAGCACAGCTCGCTGCTACCGGTGTGATCGTTACTGAGAAACAGCGTCGGCAGCGCGTTATAGACATTCAGTTCTTTCGACGCGTGCACCTGGGTTCCCACGCGGTAGTTATACCAGGGATCGTTAAGGCCAACCGCCACTTCGATGGCGCAAATGCCCGCTACTTCGCCACTTTGCGTATCTTCCAGCACAAAGACATAGCCCTGCTCGCCCTTCGGCAGTTCACCCAGCCAGGTGAGCCGCGAGCGTTCAATGCGCGCCGCAAGGGTCGCTTCATCAACGGGCAACGACGTCAGGCCGCGGCCGGTTTTGCTGGCGAGGCGTAGCAGCGCCGGTAAATCGCCTGCGACGATAGGACGGATCACCATCATACTTTTTTCTCCGTAACCAGGTGTTCACAGGCGCGGGCGAAGCGTTCCAGCCCGCTGCGGATCTCTTCTTCACTGATATTCAGCGCCGGTGCAAAACGCAGCACATTCCCCCCGGCAATCAGCACCATCGCCCCTTCTGTCGCCGCCAGCAGCGATAGTTGCTTGGCTTTTCCTGCATGCTCCGCCACTAATTGGCAGCCAATCAGCAGGCCTAAGCCACGGATCTCGCTAAACAGCTGATAGCGTTCATTGATCGCCGTAAGCTGCTCGGTGAACCACTGGTGGCGCTGTTTGACCCCGTTCAGGGTTTCGCGGGTATTAACGATATCAAGTAACGCCCCGGCCACCGCGCCCGCCAGTGGGTTGCCGCCGTAGGTGGTGCCATGGGTGCCAACATTCATCACTTTACCGAACTGCTCGGTGGTTAACATCGCGCCAATCGGGAAACCGCCGCCGAGCGCTTTCGCGGTGGTAAGCGCATCCGGCGTCACGCCGTAATGCATATAGGCATACAGCTCGCCGGTGCGACCGACGCCGGTTTGCACTTCATCAAAAATCAGCAGCGCGTTATGGCGGGTACAGAGTTCGCGCAGCCCCTGTAAAAATGCCTGGCTGGCGGGCACGACGCCGCCTTCGCCCTGCATCGGCTCAACAATTACCGCGCAGGTATCATCATTAATTAACGCGCTGGCGGAGGCGAGATCGTTAAACTGGGCATGCTGAATCTGCGGCGGCAACGGTGCGAAGTCTTGCGAATAGGCTGGCTGTCCGCCCGCGCTGACGGTAAACAGGGTGCGGCCGTGGAACGCATTTTTGAAAGCGACAATGCCGCTTTTTTGCGGCCCGTAAGTATCATGGGCATATTTGCGCGCCAGTTTCAGCGCCGCTTCGTTCGCTTCTGCCCCGGAGTTACAAAAGAAGATGCGATCGGCAAAGGTGGCATCAATCAGGCGTTTCGCCAGTTTCAACGCCGGCTCGTTGGTGTAACCGTTGCCGGTATGCCAGAACTTCGCCGCCTGCTCGTTTAATGCATTGCGCAACACAGGATGTGCGTGCCCCAGCGCATTTACCGCGATACCGCCAGCAAAGTCGATATACTCTTTTCCCTGCTGATCCCACAGGCGGGAACCTTCACCGCGTACCGGAATAAAAGGCGCTGGCGCGTAGACAGGCAACATCCATTGATCAAAGTTTTCACGCGTAATTGACTGAGACATAGCAACCTCTTCCGGTAAATAAATGGTTGACGAAATGTTAATAAAATGAGTGTTTTCGCTGTTAATGTAGATTGCAGGGTTCGTGCCAGCCAGCGATAAAAATGCATAGGCGGCTCCACAGGACGTAATTTCAATGACTTAAAGCCCGTCGCTATGCATTTAATTTGCATAAAAAGTGAATATATTGCGCATGGGAGTGGAGGACAGGCAGGATTTCGCGCCTGTTTATGCAATTAGAAATATTAATTGTGGAATTGTGATCATAAGCGTAATTAATAATGCAACGATGCTCTTTTTTGGCGCAACGCGCACCATAGCGGTGCTGGCGGCGCGTTTGTAGCCACTGAACGGGGCGAGCGTAATAAGTGGCGGTTGCAAAATGTAAATTCTGCTAACCTATGCATCATTCACTCTGCTTAATGGCTGCGACTATGAAATTCGTCTCTTTTAATATCAATGGCCTGCGTGCCCGCCCCCATCAACTGCAGGCTCTGGTCGAGCAACATCAACCAGACGTTATCGGCCTGCAGGAGACCAAAGTCCACGACGATATGTTCCCGCTTGAGGATGTCGCTCGCCTTGGCTACAACGTTTTTTATCATGGCCAGAAAGGCCATTACGGCGTGGCGCTGCTCACGAAAGAGACGCCGGTTTCCGTGCGTCGCGGCTTCCCGAATGATGATGAAGAGGCGCAGCGCCGGATTATCATGGCAGAGCTGCCCTCTCCTATCGGCGACATTACGGTGATCAATGGCTATTTTCCGCAGGGCGAAAGCCGCGACCATCCGCTGAAATTCCCGGCAAAAGAGAAGTTCTACCAGGATTTGCAAAACTATCTGGACACCGAGCTGGATAAATCGAAGCCGGTACTGATCATGGGCGATATGAATATTAGCCCGACGGATCTCGATATTGGTATTGGCGAAGAGAGCCGCAAGCGCTGGCTGCGTACGGGAAAATGCTCCTTCCTGCCGGAAGAGCGCGAGTGGATGGAGCGCCTGAAAGGCTGGGGGCTGGTGGATACCTTCCGCGCAGCCAACCCGCAACTTACGGATCGTTTCTCGTGGTTTGATTACCGCTCACGAGGCTTTGACGACAACCGTGGCCTGCGTATCGATCTGCTGCTGGCAAGCCAGCCGCTGGCGGAGCGCTGCAGCGAAACCGGGATCGATTACGAGATTCGCAGTATGGAAAAACCCTCCGACCACGCGCCGGTGTGGGCAAAATTTACGCTCTGAATCGATGCAACACTCGCCGTGGGTGACTGCACATTGGCTGGCGGCATTGCAGCAAAACCGCCCGCTTAGCGCCGCACCCGCCGGTGAGTGGCGGCTGGTGGAAGTGGGCTTTAACGCCAAAGAGAGCTGGCGCGCCGGGCATATCCCCGGCGCGGATTATATGGATACCGGCGAAGTAGAAAGCCCGCCGCTGTGGAATGTCATCTCGCCACAACCGTTGCGCCATACCCTGCTGAAACATGGGCTGCGAGCCGATACCACGGTTATCCTTTATGGCCGGGGAAATTACGCTCCCGAGCGGTTGGGACAGATTTTGTTATACGCCGGGGTGAAGGATGTACGCTTACTGGACGGCGGTTGGCAGAGCTGGCTGCGTGCCGGAATGGCGCAGGAGAAAGGCAATGCGTCGTCTGTCGTGGCTGCCAAAAATTTCGGCACGCCTGTTCCGGCGCAGGCCGATTTTTTGCTCGATATTGAGCAAACCAGCCAGATGCGTGCACTGCCGGAAACGGTGCTGGTTAGCATTCGCAGCTGGCTTGAATACAATGGTATAGCCAGCGGATACGACTATCTCACGCCGGGGGATATTCCCGGCGCGCGGTGGGGAATGGCTGAGGGTGACAGCCAGTATATCGCCAATTTTCATCACCCTGATGGCACGGTGCGCGCTCCTGCGGAAATCGCTGCCCTCTGGCATCAACAGCAGATAAGCGGCGACCAGCGGATTATTTTTTATTGCGGTACCGGTTGGCGCGCGTCGTTTGCCTTTTTTATTGCCCGCTCCCTCGGCTGGCCGAATATCGCCGTGTATGATGGCGGCTGGCTCGAATGGAGCCAGCACTTTTGTGGAAATACCAATGACCCAGCTGAAAACCCTTGATGTCGTGGCGGCCATTATTGAGCGCGACGGCCACATTTTACTGGCGCAGCGCCCGGTACATGCCGATCAGGCCGGGCTGTGGGAGTTCGCCGGTGGCAAGGTGGAAGCGGGAGAAACACAGCCTCAGGCGCTAGCGCGCGAATTACGCGAAGAGTTAGGTATTGACGCTGTTCCAGGTGGCTATATTGCCAGCCATCAACGTGAAGTCTCCGGCAGGCTGATTCACCTGCATGCCTGGCATGTCGTGGATTTTAGCGGTGAACCGCTGCGCCACTATCACAGTAACCTGCTGTGGTGCTTACCCGCCGACGCGCTGCAACTGTCGCTGGCGCCGGCGGATATCCCTCTGCTGGAAGCGTTTATGGCTTCACGCGCCGCCATACCAGCGGGTTCGTCGAGATAACTTTCTCGTCGCGCTGGCACTGTAATAATATCCCCTCGGTTTTGATTACCGCCCCTTCGCTGTAGCGTTGATTGTCGTACACGCAGCACTGCATACAGGGCTGTGGGTTCTGGTTTTGCCCACCGCTGCTGAACACTTCCGGCGGTACATTCACCTGAATATCGGGCGAGGGTGAACGTTCTGCCAGCGCGCTGCCTGACGCTGTCAGTAACAACGCGGCGGCCAGCCACTTCATTCGAGCCATAACCACTCCTGTTTAATTGACTCCACTTATTACTATAACGGATCTACTGGTCAGGACTTTAGTTTGCCGGTTCATCATTTTTTGTGATGACACGACAACAATGATGAATTTGCCTGCTGCGGCGGCGTTTTATCTTGCGGCAGGCCGCATTGTGGATGTTATAGTCGGAAAGCGCCTATTTTTTGCGCATTTTCAACACTATAAACCCACCGCACCACTAAGAGACGCTTATATCTATGGATCAGACTCACTCTCTTGCTTCATTCCTCCATTATGTCGAACAACGCGATCCGCACCAGCCGGAGTTCGCCCAGGCCGTTCGCGAAGTGATGACCACCCTGTGGCCATTCCTTGATGCGAATCCGCGCTACCGCCAGATGTCGCTCCTTGAGCGGCTGGTTGAACCGGAACGGGTCATTCAGTTTCGCGTTGCCTGGGTTGATGACCGTAATCAGGTACAGGTTAACCGCGCATGGCGGGTGCAGTTCAGCTCGGCCATCGGTCCGTATAAAGGCGGCATGCGTTTTCACCCGTCGGTCAATCTGTCGATCCTTAAATTCCTCGGCTTCGAACAGACCTTCAAAAATGCCCTCACAACCCTGCCGATGGGCGGTGGCAAAGGCGGCAGCGATTTCGATCCGAAAGGGAAAAGCGAGGGCGAAGTGATGCGCTTTTGCCAGGCGTTGATCGGCGAGCTCTATCGCCATCTAGGCGCGGATACGGATATCCCGGCGGGCGATATCGGCGTTGGCGCACGAGAAGTGGGCTTTATGGCCGGGATGATGAAAAAACTGTCCAACAATACCGCCTGCGTGTTCACCGGCAAAGGTCTCTCTTTCGGCGGCAGCCTGATCCGTCCAGAAGCCACCGGCTACGGTTTGGTCTATTTCACCGATGCGATGCTTAAGCGACACCATCTTGGTTTTGAAGGGATGCGCGTTGCCGTTTCCGGCTCCGGCAACGTGGCGCAGTACGCGATTGAAAAAGCGATGGCCCTCGGCGCACGGGTGATAACCGCCTCTGATTCCGGCGGAACCGTGGTGGATGAAGCCGGGTTTAACAACGAAAAGCTCGCGCGTCTGTGCGCTATCAAAGCCAGCCGCGACGGTCGTCTTGCGGATTATGCGCAGGAATTTGGCCTTACCTGGCTCGAAGGCCAACAACCGTGGTCAGTCCCCGTCGATATCGCGCTGCCCTGCGCCACGCAAAACGAACTGGATAGCGGCGCGGCGCGGGTGTTGATCGCCAACGGCGTGAAAGCGGTAGCGGAAGGTGCCAACATGCCCACCACCATTGAGGCCACGGAACTGTTGCTTGATGCGGGCGTGCTGTTTGCGCCGGGAAAAGCCGCCAACGCGGGCGGCGTGGCGACCTCCGGGCTGGAGATGGCGCAAAATGCCGCACGTATGGGCTGGAAAGCAGAAGAAGTCGATACTCGCCTGCAGCACATTATGCTCGATATTCACCAGGCCTGCGTCGCGTACGGCGGTGAAGAGAAACAGACGCACTATGTGCGCGGGGCCAACATTGCCGGATTCGTTAAAGTTGCCGATGCGATGCTGGCGCAGGGCGTCATTTAATCTCAGGAGCCGGATAACACCGCGCGGCGTTATCCGGCATCGGAAGCCGCCTCGCCGCCGCTCTTATTCGCAGGGGGGCGTTTTTTAGCTCGCGCTTTCGTAAAAGGCTTTTTCTTCTCCGCGCCAGGCGCGACCAGCCCACGAAACTGACGCACGGGCGTATTGCGTGCCTGGTGGATCAGCTCATGGAGCGTGGTAACCAGCGGCTGCATAAAGTCCTGATAGCGACACTCTTTTTCACTAATCTGCGTAAGCACTGATTCCCAATGGGCGGTCATATCCGGGCGCGCCGCCATCTCCGGCAGCGAGTGGATCAGCGCCCGGCCCGGCTCAGTAGAGTGAATATAGCGCCCTTTCTTCACCAGGAAGCTGCGTTTAAACAGCAGTTCAATAATCCCGGCACGCGTCGCTTCGGTGCCGAGCCCGTCGGTGGCACGAAGAATTTTTTTCAGCTCTTTATCCTGCACAAAGCGCGCGATCCCGGTCATCGCCGATAGCAATGTGGCGTCGGTAAAGTGACGCGGCGGCTGCGTCTGGCGCGCGACAACTTCGCCTTTCTCGCACAGCAGTTCATCCCCTTTTGCCACCACCGGCAGCGGCGTGCCATCGTTCTCCTCATCGCGCTCTTTCGCGCCAAGCAGGGTTCGCCAGCCAGCCTCCGCCAGAAAACGCGCTTTAGCGATAAACTTGCCGTTAGCGATATCGAGATCGATTTGGCATTTGCGAAACACCGCATCCGGGCAGAACTGCATCAGATACTGGCGGGCAATCAGGCTGTAGACGTTGGCTTCGTTGTCGTTAAGGGAAACTTTCGATGCGCGCGCTGTGGGAATAATGGCGTGGTGGGCATCGACTTTTTTATCGTCCCAGCAACGGTTGCGCGTATCCGGATTGACCACCGGCTGCGGCAGCAGATCCGGCGCATGCTGACCAATTGCGTTCAGTACCGCATGCCGACCAGCAAAGTGCTCTTCCGGGAGATAGCGGCTGTCGGAACGCGGATAGGTAATCAATTTGTGGGTTTCGTACAGGCGCTGACAAATATCGAGCACATTTTGCGCGCTAAGCCCGTAGCGTTTTGCCGCCTCAATTTGCAATGTCGAGAGGGAAAACGGCAGCGGCGCAGGTTCTGAGTCCCGTTTATCGTTATACGCGGTAACCAGCGCGGGCTGGCCGTTAATGCGGTTTACCACATGCTCCGCCAGCGGGCGATGCAGCAAGCGTCCCTCTTCATCCTGATACGGCTCGCAGGCTTCGCTCGGCTGCCACAGGGCGGTAAAACGCTCTCCGGCAGGGGTAATGATATGCGCCTTCACCTCAAAGAAATCTTTGGCGACAAAGTTTTCGATCTCTTCATCACGACGTACCACCAGCCCCAGCACCGGCGTTTGTACGCGCCCAACCGACAGCACCCCCTGATAACCGGCGTTGCGCCCCAACAGGGTGTAAGCGCGGGTCATATTAATGCCGTACAGCCAGTCGGCGCGTGCGCGGGCCAGCGCCGAGACACACAGCGGAATAAACTCGCTGTTGGCACGTAGCCGCTCAAGCGCCCGTTCAACGGCCTGCGGGTTGAGATCGTTAATCAGGCAACGCTGCACCTGCTGGCGCTTTTCAGGTGGCAGTTGCAGGTAATCGATCACTTCATCAACCAGCAGTTGCCCTTCGCGATCCGGGTCACCGGCGTGGACTACCTGCTCGGCATCAGCGAGCAGGCGTTTGATGACGTTGATCTGTTTCAGCACCGATGGACGGGGCTGCAGCTGCCACTTTTCCGGCACAATCGGCAGATCCGCCAGATTCCAGCGCGCGTAGCGGCTGTCGTAAGCATCCGGCTGCGCCTGCTCCAGCAGGTGACCGATACACCATGTCACCACCTGACCATTACCGCACTCAATATAGCCGTCGCCTTTGCGATGGGGCTTCGGGAGCACATCGGCAATGGCACGCGCCAGACTGGGCTTTTCGGCAATAAATAAGCGCATCGACTTAACGGATCTCGATCATCGGACGACCGCCGCGGGCGCTAACCAACTCACCGATGGCGCTAAGCTCAATACCGTATTCCGCCGCCGTCGCTTTCACTGTCTCTTCCGCACCCGGCACTACCGCCAACAGCAAGCCGCCGGAAGTTTGCGGATCGCACAGCAGATCGCGCACTGCGGTCGGCATATCGCCCATCAGATGGCCATAGCTGGCGAAGTTACGCTGGGTACCGCCGGGTACCGCGCCCTGGGCGATATACGCTTCGACGCCCGGCAGTTTCGGTACATCCTGATACCACACTTGTGCCTGTACGCCTGCGCCCTGACACATTTCGCTGAGGTGGCCGAGCAGGCCAAAGCCAGTTACATCGGTCATCGCTTTCACCCCTTCGATAGCGGCAAAGGCAGCACCGGCGCTGTTCATGCGGCACATCACTTCCGTCGCCAGACCGACATGTTCGGGCTTCAGCAGGGATTTTTTCTCTGCCGTGGTCAACACGCCAATGCCCAAAGGTTTGGTGAGGAACAGTTTGCAACCCGCCTGCGCGGTGCTGTTTTTCTTCACCCGCTCGGTGGGTACCACGCCGGTCACGGCAAGGCCAAAAATCGGTTCCGGCGCGTCGATGGAGTGGCCTCCCGCCAGCGCAATGCCCGCCTGCTGGCAGGCGAATCGCCCACCCTCAATCACCTCACGGGCAATTTCCGGTGCCAGTTTATCCAACGGCCAGCCGAGAATAGCTATCGCCATAATCGGTTTTCCGCCCATAGCGAAAACGTCGCTAATGGCGTTGGTCGCCGCAATACGGCCAAAATCGAAGGGATTATCGACAATCGGCATAAAAAAGTCGGTGGTGCTGATAACGCAGGTGCCGTTACCCAGATCGTAAACGGCGGCGTCATCACGCGTTTCATTGCCAACAAGCAGGTTCGGGTCGAGAAACTTCGCCTGCTCGCTATGCAGGATAGTATCCAGCACTTTAGGGGAAATTTTACAACCGCAACCGGCTCCGTGGCTGTATTGCGTTAAACGAATAGCTTGCTCGCTCATGGACATCTCCTGTCATTGCAATCGCGCTATGGTAGCGCCCAATGGCTTAGCTGGTAAGTCTGGTACGCTTAATTCGCGCATTATTGCTCATTAAGCAAACGAAACAGCCATCACCGTTGATAATTTTTTAGCCATTCACATCATCTCAATCGATACATCGACCATTTTGCGAGTGACCGCACCGTTCTTTGCGCGTTTTTGTGACAGAAATATGACAATCGCCACTGAAGGCTATAGAGGCTATTTCGCCGAAAGGAACCGATAATGAAAAAAAATATTATTGCATTTTGTGTTGCCAGCTTACTCTCCACCAGCGCTTTTGCGCTCGTCCCGTCGGGAAATGACGCTTCGACCAAACCCGATCTCTATTACCTGAAAAATGCCCAGGCTATCGACAGTCTGGCGCTGTTACCGCCGCCGCCGGAAGTGGGCAGCATCGCCTTTTTAAACGACCAGGCAATGTATGAACAAGGCCGCATGCTACGCGATACCGAACGTGGCAAACTGGCAGCGGAAGACGCGAACCTGAGCAGCGGCGGCGTGGCAAACGCCTTCTCTGCTGCCTTTGGCGCGCCGATCACCGAACAAGACGCGCCGCAGCTGCACAAACTGTTAACCAATATGATTGAAGATGCCGGCGATCTGGCGACGCGCGGCGCGAAGCAAAAATATATGCGTATTCGCCCGTTTGCCTTCTATGGCGTGCCAACCTGCAATACCGCCGAGCAGGATAAACTGGCGAAAAACGGCTCTTACCCATCCGGCCATACCTCTATCGGTTGGGCTACAGCGCTGGTGCTGGCAGAGATCAACCCGCAGCGCCAGGATCAGATCCTCAAACGCGGATACGATCTGGGGCAAAGCCGGGTGATCTGCGGTTACCACTGGCAGAGCGATGTGGATGCGGCGCGCATTGTCGGATCCGCCGTGGTTGCCACGCTGCACACTAATCCGGCTTTCCAGCAGCAGTTGCAGAAAGCGAAAGAGGAATTTGCCGCCAGCCATAAGTAATGCCACTGAGATAATGTGCGCCCCGACCGGGGCGCACAACGTAGGGTTTGATTGCGATTCTGCTCCCTCAGAGAAGAGGAAACAGCTACACGGGTAGCGCGTGCGGGCTATGGCCGCCGCTCGCCGTGTGTCTTGATTAAAAACGCGTCACGAACGGCGCGGTGTCCGCAACGGTAACGGTGGTGGAAGCTTTTAACTGCGGCGTGCCGAGATAGAGAAAACCGACGATCCGATCCAATTCGCGACAGCCAAATGCCTGACGTACCACCGGGCTATCCGTCAGCGGGCCGGTGCGCCAGATACCGTTAAACCCTTGCGCCAGCGCCGCCATCTGCATCGCCATCACCGCACAACCCGCCGAGAGCAACTGCTCCCACTGCGGCACTTTATGATGCTCTTCGCATTTTGCCACCACGGCGATAATCATCGGTGCACGAAACGGCGAGGTGCGCGCTTTTTCAATGGCTTTTTCTTCTTCGCCTGCGGCTATCGCGCCCTGCTCCAGCGCCTGGCTGAAGCGCTCGCGCCCTTCGCCTTCAATAACAAAAAAATGCCATGGCTGAAGCGTACCGTGGTCCGGCGCGCGCATACCGGCGCGCAAAATATTCTCCAGTTGTTCTCCTGCCGGGGCCGGTTCTGCCAGCCGGGATGCGCTGCGACGATTGACGAGCAGTTCAAGTGCGTCCATTAGTTAAACTCCTGTAGTGAAAATTGTTCCTAAAATTAACACGCGCATAGAAATTGTTACAGCGCCGCAGGCGATTCCTGCTGACAAGAGGCGGCGGGGTAATTAGGATAACCACACTTTGCCGCTCGGGCAGCGGTGGTCGTTAACTAGCAGGGAGAATACATGCGAACCCTTGGGCGTTTTATTGCCGGTTTTTTTAAGTGGAGCTGGCGATTGCTGAACTTTTTCCGCAATCTGGTGCTGAACCTTTTCTTTATTCTGCTGGTGCTGGTTGTCGCCGGGGTCTGGATACAGATGAGCGATGGCAAAGCCAGTCATGAGAGCCGCGGCGCGTTACTGCTGGATATTTCCGGTGTGGTGGTGGATAAAACTTCCGCCAGCGGTCGCCTGGGCGCGCTGGGTCGCCAGTTGTTCGGGGCCAGTTCCGATCGCCTGCAGGAAAACTCACTGTTCGATATCGTCGATACTATTCGCCAGGCGCAGCATGACCGGAACATCACCGGGATTGTGATGGATCTGAAAAACTTTGCCGGTGCCGACCAACCGTCGATGCAGTATATCGGTAAAGCGCTGCGCGAATTCCGCGACAGCGGCAAACCGGTATATGCCGTTGGCGATAACTACAGCCAGGGGCAATATTATCTGGCAAGCTTCGCCAATAAGATCTGGCTCTCGCCGCAGGGCGTGGTCGATCTGCACGGTTTTGCCACCAATGGCCTTTACTACAAAACCCTGCTCGATAAGCTGAAAGTCACCACCCATGTCTTCCGCGTCGGCACCTATAAATCTGCGGTAGAACCGTTTATTCGCGATGATATGTCTGATGCCGCGCGCGAAGCGGATAGCCGCTGGATCAATGAGCTGTGGCAGAACTATCTCAATACCGTGGCGGCGAATCGCCAAATAACTGCCCAGCAAGTGTTCCCCGGTGCCCAGGCGATGCTTGATGGCCTGCGTAAGGCCGATGGCGACACGGCGAAATATGCGCTGGATAACAAGCTGGTGGATGAACTGGGCAGCGCAGCCGAGGCGGAAAAAGCCATGGTTAAACAGTTTGGCTGGAGCGCCGAGGAGAAGAACTTCCGCGCGGTCAGTTTCTATGATTACCAGACTAAACGACCCAGCGATGTTGGCGATACCGTGGCGGTTATCTTCGCCAACGGCGCGATCATGGACGGCGATGAAACGCCGGGTAATGTTGGCGGTGATACCACTGCGGGACAGATCCGCGACGCGCGTCTTGATCCTAAAGTGAAAGCCATTGTGCTACGCGTCAACAGCCCTGGCGGTAGCGTCAGCGCCTCGGAAGTGATTCGTTCTGAACTGGCGGCCGCGCGCGCGGCGGGTAAACCGGTGGTGGTATCGATGGGCGGCATGGCGGCGTCCGGCGGTTACTGGATCTCCACCCCGGCGAACTATATTGTCGCCAACGCCAGCACCCTGACGGGTTCTATTGGTATCTTCGGCGTTATCAACACGCTGGAGAACAGCCTGGATAGCATTGGTGTGCATACCGATGGCGTGGCGACGTCACCGCTGGCGGATGTCAGCATGACCAAAGCGCTACCCAACGAAGTGTCGCAGATGATGCAGCTCAGCATTGAGAACGGCTACAAACGCTTTATTACGCTGGTGGCGAAATCACGCAACAGTACGCCTGAACAGGTGGATAAAATTGCTCAGGGCCACGTCTGGACCGGCCAGGACGCGAAAAGTAACGGGCTGGTTGATGCGCTGGGCGATTTTGATGACGCGCTGGCGAAAGCGGCGGAGCTGGCGAAACTTAAGCAGTGGCATGTGGATTACTACGAAGAAGAACCAAGCTTCTTCGATCGGGTACTCGACAGTATGTCCGGTTCGGTAAGCGCCATGCTGCCTAAAGCGTTACAGGCCTACCTGCCTGCACCGCTGGCGAAGGCGGCACAGGAAGTAAAAGCCGAAACCGATAAACTGGCGGTGTTTAACGATCCACAAAATCGCTATGCGCTCTGTTTGAACTGCGCCAATATCCGCTAAAATGCGTTTAATACGTCCCCTCCGCCGGAGGGGATTTTTTTGATTAAGCCAGACTATAACTATGCAAAAAAAATCCATTTACGTTGCCTACACTGGCGGGACTATCGGTATGCAACGCTCCGAACACGGCTATGTGCCCGTTTCTGGCCACCTCCAGCGCCAGCTGGCGCTAATGCCGGAGTTTCATCGCCCGGAAATGCCTGACTTCACTATTCATGAATATGCGCCGTTGATGGACTCCTCCGATATGACGCCGGAAGACTGGCAGCATATCGCCGACGATATCCAGGCCCATTACGACGAGTATGACGGCTTTGTCATTTTGCACGGCACCGATACGATGGCTTACACTGCCTCGGCACTGTCGTTTATGCTGGAAAACCTCGGCAAGCCGGTAATTGTGACAGGGTCACAAATTCCCCTCGCAGAACTGCGTTCCGACGGACAAATCAACCTGCTTAATGCGCTGTACGTCGCGGCCAATTTCCCGATTAACGAAGTCACCTTATTCTTCAATAATCGCCTCTATCGCGGTAACCGGACCACCAAAGCGCACGCCGACGGTTTCGACGCCTTCGCTTCGCCTAACCTTGCGCCGCTGCTGGAAGCGGGGATCCATATTCGCCGCCTCGGCACACCGCCTGCGCCCAGTACCGTTGGCGAACTGGTGGTGCATCCGATAACTCCGCAGCCGATTGGCGTGGTGACAATTTATCCGGGTATCTCTGCCGATGTGGTGCGTAACTTTCTGCTTCAGCCGGTGAAGGCACTTATCCTGCGCTCCTACGGCGTGGGGAATGCGCCGCAAAACGGCGAGTTCCTCAAAGCGCTAGAGGAAGCCAGCGCGCGCGGTATTGTGGTGGTCAACCTGACGCAATGTATGTCCGGCAAAGTGAATATGGGCGGCTACGCCACCGGCAATGCCCTCGCCCACGCGGGGGTGATTGGCGGTGCGGATATGACGGTGGAAGCGACCCTGACTAAACTTCACTATCTGTTAAGCCAGGATCTGGACGCCAGCACCATTCGTCAGACCATGACGCAGAACCTGCGCGGTGAACTGACCCCAGATGAATAAGGAGACGTTTATGACGCAGCGTGCCCTGCTGTTGGTCGATATTCAAAACGATTTTTGCGCTGGTGGCGCGCTGGCTGTGGCGGAAGGCGACAGTACCGTGGATATCGCCAACGCAATGATAACCTGGTGTAAAACCCGCGGCGACGCCGTGGTGGCAAGCCAGGACTGGCATCCGTTACATCACGGCAGTTTCGCCAGCCAGCATAATGTTGAACCCTTTAGCACAGGCGAACTGGCGGGTTTACCGCAAACCTTTTGGCCCGATCACTGTGTACAAGATAGCGAAGGCGCAGCGCTGCACCCATTGCTCAATCAGCGCGCCATTGACGCGGTGTTTCACAAGGGTGAGAACCCGCAGATTGATAGCTACAGCGCCTTTTTCGACAACGGCCAACGCCAGCAAACGGCGCTGCACGGCTGGTTACAACAGCACGGCATTCGCGAACTGGTGGTGCTGGGTTTAGCCACCGATTACTGCGTGAAATTTACCGTGCTGGATGCGCTGACGCTGGGCTACGACGTAAATGTCATTACCGATGGCTGTCGCGGCGTCAACCTGACTGCGCAGGACAGCCCGCAGGCGTTTATGGATATGGCCGCTGCGGGTGCCACGCTCTATACGCTGGCGGACTGGCAAGAGACCCATGCCTGAGAATATTGCCGGATGGCGCAACGCCTCCGGCAACAAACTTTAAGATTTGAAGGTGGCAATCGGCTTGGGTGAAATACCAAACTCTTCTTTCAACTGCTGCTTACTTTTCATCACCATCTGCCCGTTGGTATCGATGGTCATATGCTGCGCCTGGGTATTATTGCGTGCCTGCCAGAGCATCACTAATTGCAGGCTGTTCTCTTTTTGCTCCGGCGTCAGCGCAACGCCATCCGGCCACTTACCTGTTTCAACGGCGGTCGCCAGCCGCTGGTAAATCTCCGGCGTCATACTGTTAACGATTTGATCGAGATTCATCTGGCATAACTCCGTGGAATAATAGCTGAATCGTTTTTTCAACCGCGCGTCTGGTCGCCATTTTCGTCGTCCGTAAAGGCCAGCGAAGCCGAGTTAACGCAGTAACGCTCGCCGGTGGGCTGCGGGCCATCGGGGAATACATGGCCTAAATGCGCATCGCATTTTCCACAGCGAATTTCAATCCGCTGCATGCCATGGGAGTAATCATTGATATAACGAATAGAATCCTCGCTGAGGGGCTCAAAAAAGCTCGGCCAGCCGCAGCCGGAATCATATTTCGTTTGTGAATTGAACAGCGGCGCGTCGCACACCAGGCAGTGGTACACCCCGTCACGTTTATTATGCAGTAAACGGCCAGTATACGGCGGTTCGGTGCCGTGATTTTGCGTTACGTAAAACTGCATTTCGGTCAATGTGTTTTTCAGGTCATCTTCTGAAGAATGATTCGCCATTTGCTTAGGCCTCACGGTAAAAACTCGACAACGTTTATCGCTGATTCTAACAAAACATTAACACTGCGGTGTTAACTTTTGTTCTAAACTTGTTTGTTGCGGTTAAGCAGCCGGGGAATTGTGAGTAATCTCACATTTTTATCCTGACTGACCTTTAAAATTCCGGGTGGCGCCCTTATATGGGAGCATGCTCATAGGAAGAGTGAGGCGAGTCAGTCGAACAAAGGTTCTGCGGAGGATTGATTTGTCGCAATGATTGACACGATTCCGCTTGACGCTGCGTAAGGTTTTTGTAATTTTACAGCCAACCTTTTATTCACTAACAAATAGCTGGTGGAATATATGACTATCAAAGTAGGTATCAACGGTTTTGGCCGTATCGGTCGCATTGTTTTCCGTGCTGCTCAGGAACGTTCTGACATCGAAATCGTTGGTATCAACGATCTGTTGGACGCTGAATACATGGCGTACATGCTGAAGTATGACTCCACTCACGGTCGTTTCAACGGTACCGTAGAAGTGAAAGACGGCCACCTGGTTGTTAACGGCAAAACCATCCGTGTTACTGCTGAGAAAGACCCGGCTAACCTGAAATGGAACGAAATCGGTGTTGACGTTGTTGCTGAAGCTACCGGTATCTTCCTGACCGACGAAACTGCTCGTAAGCACATCACTGCTGGCGCGAAAAAAGTGGTTCTGACTGGTCCGTCTAAAGACAATACCCCGATGTTCGTGCGTGGCGCTAACTTCGAAACTTATGCTGGCCAGGACATCGTTTCTAACGCATCCTGCACCACCAACTGCCTGGCTCCGCTGGCTAAAGTTATCAACGACAACTTCGGCATCGTTGAAGGTCTGATGACTACCGTTCACGCGACCACCGCTACTCAGAAAACCGTTGACGGCCCGTCTCACAAAGACTGGCGCGGCGGCCGCGGCGCAGCTCAGAACATCATCCCGTCCTCTACCGGCGCTGCTAAAGCAGTAGGTAAAGTACTGCCGGAACTGAACGGCAAACTGACCGGTATGGCGTTCCGCGTTCCGACTCCGAACGTATCCGTTGTTGACCTGACCGTTCGTCTGGAAAAAGCAGCGTCCTACGAAGAAATCAAGAAAGCCATCAAAGCCGCTTCTGAAGGCGCGATGAAAGGCGTTCTGGGTTACACCGAAGACGACGTTGTATCTACCGATTTCAACGGCGAAATCTGCACTTCCGTGTTTGATGCCAAAGCCGGTATCGCACTGAACGACAACTTCGTGAAACTGGTTTCCTGGTACGACAACGAAACTGGCTACTCCAACAAAGTTCTGGATCTGATCGCTCACATCTCCAAATAAGTTGAGATGATAAGCTTTCCTGAAAGAGCGACTTCGGTCGCTCTTTTTTTGTTTTGAAGACAGAGGATTGCGTTAATGATTAACAAAATTTTTGCACTTCCAGTAGTCGAAGACATTACCCCTACGCTCTCGCGCCGCACGCTGGACGAGCTGGAACTCATCGTCGTCGATCATCCGCAGGTTAAAGGCTCCTTCGCCTTACAGGGCGCGCATCTGCTCTCCTGGAAACCGCAGGGTGAAGAAGAAGTATTGTGGCTGAGCGGCAATACCCCGTTTAAAGACGGCGTAGCCCTGCGCGGCGGCGTGCCGGTCTGCTGGCCGTGGTTTGGCCCGGCAAAACAGCAAGGTCTGCCGGCGCACGGCTTCGCGCGTAATCTGCCGTGGACCCTGAAAGCCCACAATGAAGACGCCAATGGCGTAGTGCTGACCTTTGAGCTGCAGAGCAGCGATGCGTCGCGCCAGTACTGGCCGCACGATTTCACGCTGTATGCCCGTTACAAGCTCGGTGCAACCTGTGAAATGGAACTGGAAGCCCACGGCGAGTTTGAAACTACCTCAGCGCTGCATACCTATTTCAACGTCGGTGATATCGACGCCGTTAAAGTGAGTGGCCTGGGCGATCGCTTTATCGACAAAGTGAACGACGCGAAAGAAGATGTGCTGGCCGACGGCGTACAAACCTTCCCGGATCGCACCGACCGCGTTTATCTGAACGCAGAAGCCTGCAGCCTGATCCACGATAGCGCCCTGAACCGCACTATCGAAGTCATCCACAGCCATAACGCCAACGTGGTGGCCTGGAACCCGGGTCCGGCGCTCTCCGCCAGCATGACCGACATGCCGGATGACGGTTACAAAACCTTTGTGTGTGTGGAAGCGGTCAACGCGACCGTGCCGCAAAAAACCACCGAAGAGAAACCGTCCCGCCTGGCGCAGACTATCCGCGTAGTGAAACGCTGATCCTGCACACCCTCTCGCAAGAGAGGGTGATTTTCTTACACCACATCGAGCGGCGTTTTACGCCCCGGTGCCGGAAAGGCGCTATCCAGCCGTGCCAGCTCATCACTACCAAGGGTTATCTTCAGTGCTGCAGCGTTTTCCTGCACATGGGCCACGCTGGACGCTTTTGGAATAGCGATCACGCCCTGATGGCTGATCACCCACGCCAGTAAAATCTGTGCGGCGCTTGCGCCATGGACCCCAGCAATTTCGCGCACCGTACTGTTTTCCAGCAATCCGTCACGCAGACGCCCGGCCTGCGCCAGCGGGCAATAGGCCATCACGGGCAAGCCGCGTTGCTGACACCACGGCAGCAGATCGTATTCTATGCCGCGCGATCCCAGATGGTAGAGCACCTGATTCGCCGCACACGCTTCGCCACCCGCCACGCCCATCAGTTCCTGCATATCACTGTAATCAAGGTTAGATACGCCCCAGCGGCGGATTTTACCCTGCTGGATCAGCGTCTCCATCACCTCAACGGTTTGTGCCAGGGAGAAATTGCCGCGCCAGTGCAGCAAGTAGAGATCCAGCGCATCAGTTTTCAGGCGGCGCAGGCTGGCCTCGCACGCCGCAATGGCTTTCTCGCCCCCGGCATTCCACGGATAGACTTTAGAGACCAGAAAGACCTTATCGCGCTGGCCGCCCTGTAAGGCTTCGCCTACCACCTCTTCCGCGCCGCCGTCGGCGTACATTTCTGCCGTATCAATCAGCGTCAGTCCCAGATCGATACCCGCACGTAGGGCGTCCACCTCTTGCGGGCGCAGCCGCGCATTTTCGCCCATATACCAGGTACCCTGGCCAATCGCCGGTTGTGCAAGCTTATCTGTAAAAACAACGTGGTTGTCTGTCATGTTCTCCTCCTGCTTAACCTTCTACCGTAAAACAAAACAGGGCCAATGGCCCTGTTTGTATGCATAGAAAGTTTTATTCAACTGCACAATCAGAAACGATAGGTGATGCCCGTTGAGAGCAATCCGCCCCAGGATTTGTCCACCATCGGGCTGTCTTTAACTTCATCTGACAGATGGGTATAACGCCCGGTGCCGTATACGGTCCAGCTGTCCGTCAGACGGTAGCTAACGGTCAGTTCCAGATAGGGGTTCCAGCTGTTATCCGCTTCGTAGCTTTTCAACCCGCTGCGGCGCGCTTCGGAACGGGATACGCCGTAGTAGTAATCATTCAGGTTGGCGCTGGCCCACTCCACACCAATACCCGGCGTTAAGCTCAATGCACCGCGATTGTAGTTATACAACCAGCCGACATCCCCCAGCAAACCGTTGCTGTTATCCAGCACATCGCCAGAAAGTGCGGCACGCAGGAAACCGTAGTCGGTATTATGGATCCACGAGAGCCCGGCCATCATGGTGGTTCTGCGTTTATCAAGCTGGCGCAACTGATTATTGTCGCTGTCTTTCGGTTTAAATTCCCAGGGTAAGTAGAACGCTGTTACAGAGAGCTGATCCGCGGCGTCATTCCACAAATAATACCCGCCACCGATGCCGCGAAACCAGAAATTGTCACTCTCATAAGTGATAACAGGAATCGGCATGACAAGGTTATCATACTGTTTATACGGGGATTCAACGGCACCAACACCCGCACCCAGTGTAAAAGTATTTTCTGCATTCGCCGTAAAAGCGCAGGCTGCAGTCAGCACGCCCAGTGCCACACGTTTGATATTGGTCACAATTCTTACTTTCCTGTAGTCAAATAATTGGCGCAAGAAGTTTAGCTGCACCCGGCATCCTGCCCAAAGATTTTTACCGAACAATTACAAAAATGTATCCTTTGTCCTAACGCGCACAACCTCACCCGATCCACTGCCTGGCGGGCAATCCGTGATGGCGGTAAAAAAGCGCGACAACGGTTACGGGTTTATGGGTGATGAATTACGCGCTGTACATACCGTTACACAGCAACGCTCATCATCTTCCCCGCGGCTGGTATATAGTGTCGCGGAGACAGAGATATTTTTCCTCTGTGATTAAAAATAACAATTTTTAAACAACGAACACTTAGATAGTTTTACTTATTAATGAAAATCAAAAATACTTTCTGCCTACATTTGCTCATGGCGCTGCTCGCCGTTGGGTTCCTTTGCGCCCATCCGCTGGCGACGAGCTCTGCTCCGCCGCTGACTTTCCTGCCGCTGATAAAAGCGCTGGACGGCACGCAAAAAGAACAGACGGAAAAGATCGCCGCTATTTCCCACGCGTTAAAGGGTAATGCCATTTTTTTCATCGGTGCGTCGGAAGTCGCCACCTCTGAAGATGAACCTTACGCTGTATATAATTACCTGAATAATGATTTACATCGCAATGTTGTGGCTTTTGGCGACAGCTTTGATGATAGCGTGACGCAATTTCTTCTGCTGTCGCGTTTTAAAAACGATCTTAACGAAAACAGTAAAGTTGTTTTGCTGCTGGCACCCGACAGTTTTTATTTTACCGGCGTACCACCGGCTATTTTCGCCAACAATTTCCCGTCAGCCATATTTAATCCATTAATGCAGGACGAGAGCACCCGCCCTTACCTGGTTAACTATTTACAGCATATTAATAAAAAAGAGACCAGCCATTTAACATTCGAACAAATGAAAATTTCTGGTTGGAATGTTGATAATATTTGGCAGGAAGTGAGTTATGAATTTGCTAATTTCTGCACGCTGGTGAAAAAAGACTGGCTGGCGATGCTGCAGATTGTCCCGTCAGCACAGCGCGCCTGGCCTGTGCAACCCGCCGTGGCGATCGCCCCGGACTGGGATCGGGAATTAGCCCACGCCCGCGAACTGAACGAGGCGCGTCATGAAAGCGCTGACACATTATGGATGGATAAATCCGTCTATGAACCGGGTGAAAAGCCGGAAGTTTGGGATGCGTCTCCCGTTGTACCCCACCAGATGAAAGCGTTTCGCGCCACGATTCAGTTGCTGAAAGAGCGCCACGTTCAGGTGGCAGTCATTGTTGATGCGATTAACCGTCGGGCGGTGCAAAACCCCGAACTGGTGCAGGCTGCTGTGACGCAAGCCACGGCCATTTTAGACGAAAATCAGATCCCCTATCTGGATATGTATTCCATGCCTTATCAGAACGGCTGGAACTGGGATCGCCTGCATCCGACGGATCTGGCATGGGTGCCGATGGACCGCTTTATCGTGGAGAATTTTAAATGATGAAACACGCTATCCGCTTGTTTTTCCTTTATCTCTTGCTGGCGGTCACCATTATCGCCTGGTCATCGGTTGATGAGAGCATGAACTTAAAAGTGCACTTTGAATATCAAAAGTTCTGAGGAATGAATGATGTACAGCTCCGGAACCTTTTTCTTCTTTCTCTTTTCCTCAGCGCTGCTGTTTGCGCTGGTTAACCGCGTCCTGCGCTACCGGTTAACGTACTTATCCGCTTTTTCTGTGCTGGCGGCGTTTGGCTGGGGATATATTTTTCAGGGCGACTATATTGTCCCCGTTGCGGTATTCCTTAGTTTTTATCTGATCGTCAATCTAAAAGAGAAAGGCTGGTTAAAAACCTGGCAGGCGGTGAGTTTAACTCTGCTGCCGCTATTTGCGGTCAAATTGCATCTGAATAATCACTGGGGCATGATTGGTTTATCGTTTATGACCTTCCGCGCCATTGATGTTCTGCTCTACCGCAATAAAAAAGACGGCCACGCCTTTTTGCACTACTTCTGCTACCTGTTTATGCCGTTTATTATCCTCGCCGGTCCGATGTATCGCTGGCGCACATGGATGACGGACATCAATAAACCGGTCTTTGCCCTGACCCGCGAACAATTTCTTGTCGCGACCGAGCAAATTGTTACCGGCATTGTGCAGAAGTTTTTATTTGCCATGCTAATCGACAATCTGGTTATTCAAGACTGGAGCCATCGCCCTTTTACCTTCAGCGTGGGCGTCGTGATGTCGCTGGCCTATAGCGCCTATCTCTATTTTGATTTTGCCGGTTACAGCAATATGGCCATCGGTGCCGCCCGCTTATTTGGCTTGAATGTTCCGGCGAACTTCAATATGCCGTGGCTGGCTAAAAACCCGCAGGATTTCTGGCGTCGCTTCCACATTAGCCTCTCTGAGTGGCTGCGCGATGTGGTGTTTATGCCAATTTATATGAATTTAATGAAGCTCGACTTTTTCCGCCAAAACAAAACTCTGGCGCAGAATATCGGTATCTTCTGCACGCTGTTTTGTATGGGGGCATGGAACGGGCTCGAAAGGCATTATGTGATTAGCGGAGCGCTGTTTGGTGCCATCTCCGTTGTTCACAATATGCTGCTGTGGACAGCGAAACGTACTCCAACGCTGCACCACTGGTTGCAATACCCGGTCGTTACCTTTTTGGGCCGCCTGTTAACGCTGGCAAGCGCTGCGGCATCCCTTTACATTTTTAGCGGAATGTCACCTCTATGAACCTTCACTCCGATCTTCAGGCGCTGCAGGATTTCCTGCGTGCGGCATTACTCGATCCCGCCCGTCCACATCAGTTAGCGATAAGCGGCAGCGATGAAGCGCTGAGCTGGCAACAGCTTGGCGGCGCGGTAACGGACTGGGCGCAGCGCTATCAGCGTTGCCAGGCCCCATCCGGGACGCCGGTGGTGCTTTACGGCCACCAGCAGGCGGAATTCGCCGTGGCGATTTACAGCTGCCTGCTGAACAATATTCCCTATATTCCGGTGGATTGTATCTATCCGCAGGAGCGACTGAAGGAGATTTGCCATCTCGCCAGCGCACCCTATTACTACGACGTGGCGAGCCGGCAATTTGTCGCCACCGGCGAAGTCGGCCAGCCGCTTGCGGAGCAGGATCTGGCCTATATCATGTTCACTTCCGGCAGTACCGGCAAACCGAAAGGGGTGCAGATTGGCCGTGAAAGCGTATGGCATTTTATGCAGTGGGTCCGCGAGGATTTCGCCCTGCCCGAGGTGCCAGTACTGATGAACCACGCGGTTTTCAGTTTTGACCTGTCGCTGATTCCGCTGCTGGCGAACCTCGCCACCGGCGGACATATTGTGCTGAATGCCAAAGAGGATATCGCGGCGGAAAACTGGCTCGACCGTTTAAAAAATAACGACGTATCGGTCTGGGTATCAACCCCCTCTTTCGCCTATCAAAAGCTGCTGTCGCCGCAGTTTAATAGCGACTATCTCCCGGCCCTTGGCGTGTTTGTCTTTATCGGCGAGGTGCTCAATAAGGCGCTGGTTAAGCAATTGCGCCGCCGTTTCCCGCAGGCCAAAATTCTCAACTCCTATGGCCCGACGGAGGCGACTATCGCCACCACGGTGGTTGAAATCACCGACGCTATCCTGAATAGCCAAAACGACCTGCTGCCGATTGGCACCATGATGCCGGAATCGCACATGGAGATAACCGCCGAAGGTGAGATGATCATCTGGGGTAAAAATGTGATGCGCGGCTATCTTGGGCTGCCGCAGGAGAATGCGCAGAAACTGCTGCGCCGCGAAGGCGAAACCTGGCGCGGATACAAAACCGGCGATCTCGGCTATCAGGACGGGCTGCTCTATTGCCAGGGCCGCAACGACAGCCAGATTAAACTCAACGGTTACCGGATTGAGATCAATGAGATTGAAAACCGTCTGCTGGCAATGTCCGGCATTCGCGAAGCGGTGGTGCTGCCGTTGATGAAAGCGGGCGGCGGCGTGCTGCGTATCGCCGCGTTCTGCGTGACCAATCTCGCGCCTGACGCGATTAAACACTCTCTTTCGCAGGTGGTGCCATCCTATATGGTGCCGTCACAAATCATTATCCAGGAAGCTTTGCCGCTGAACCCGAACGGCAAAATCGACCGTAAACTGCTGGACAGCCACGCCCGCAGTCACTGATTAGAGGTAAAAACGATGGAAAACGAAATTCTCGCGATGTTTGAAAAGATTCTCTCCCGCAAAGTCGGCTTCCATGATGAGCTGATCGAGTCCGATATTCTTGACTCGATTCTGGCGGTGGATATGGTGCTGGAAGTGCAGGACGTATACGGCTGTATGATCCCGCCGACGGAAGTCGCCAGCGTGCTGAAAACACCGGCCCATTTAGCGCAATACATTGAAGAAAACCGCGGCTAAGGTTGCGGCGCTAGCTATCGACAGGCTCCGGCGTTATTGCCGGGGCTTTTTTTTGCCCTCAGCACTGCGTCTAAAAAAACGCCCGTTTGTCATCAGAGTTTCACACAGCACGGGTAGTTATGGTGTCCGTCAGCCTTTCATGTTGATGAAGTGACCATCACAACGTCACTTTTTCTATACTTGCGATTCCGCACATCCTGTAAAAATTTCCCAATAATCACCCGGCGCGCAATGTTGGCATTTTCCAACATGGAACCCCCTTCTTTCTTATAAAAAATCTACATAACCGCATATAGACGGGTTTTTAATCTAAATAGAGGGCAGAAAAGGCCCTGTCGCCTGCAGAATCGTCTTTCAGCATAACTTGATCAAAGCCCGATACACGCTCATAACAAATAGAACGGTGCATATTTTTTATCCCGTTGGTTTGCGACGCTAAAAGTGGAAAAACTGTTAGCTGTACTGTTCCCACAGATTACGAAAGGACGGCATGCCATGAATATATTCGATCACTATCGCCAGCGTTATGAAGCTGCCAAGGACGAAGAGTTCACTCTGCAGGAGTTTCTTGCCATCTGTAAGCAAGATCGCAGTGCCTATGCTAACGCCGCTGAAAGGCTGCTGATGGCTATAGGGGAACCTGTGATGGTAGACACTGCCCAGGAGCCACGGCTTTCCCGTCTCTTTTCTAACCGAGTCATTGGACGCTACCCGGCGTTTGAGGAGTTCTATGGGATGGAAGAGGCGATTGAGCAAATCGTCTCCTACCTCAAGCACGCGGCGCAGGGTCTGGAAGAGAAGAAACAGATCCTCTATCTGCTTGGCCCGGTAGGCGGCGGTAAATCGTCGCTGGCAGAACGTTTAAAATCCTTAATGCAGCGGGTACCGATCTATGTGCTGAGCGCCAACGGCGAACGCAGCCCGGTTAACGACCATCCGTTGTGCCTGTTTAACCCGCAGGAAGATGCGCAGATCCTGGAAAAGGAATACAGCGTACCCCGCCGCTATCTCGGCACAATTATGTCGCCGTGGGCCGCTAAACGCCTGCACGATTTCGGCGGCGATATCAGCAAATTCCGCGTGGTAAAAGTCTGGCCGTCGATTCTCGAACAGATTGCGATTGCCAAAACGGAACCGGGCGATGAGAACAACCAGGACATTTCGGCGCTGGTGGGTAAAGTGGATATCCGCAAACTGGAAAACCACGCGCAAAACGATCCCGACGCCTACGGCTACTCCGGTGCGCTATGCCGGGCAAACCAGGGGGTGATGGAGTTCGTTGAAATGTTTAAAGCGCCGATTAAGGTGCTGCACCCGCTGCTGACCGCAACACAGGAAGGCAACTATAACGGTACCGAGGGGATTTCTGCCCTGCCGTTTAACGGCATTATCCTCGCCCACTCGAACGAATCTGAATGGGTGCAGTTCCGTAATAACAAAAACAATGAAGCGTTCCTTGACCGTGTCTATATCGTCAAAGTGCCTTATTGCCTGCGTATCTCGGAAGAGATCAAGATTTACGAAAAACTGCTCAATCACAGTGAACTTTCCCATGCGCCCTGCGCGCCTGGCACTCTCGAAACCCTGGCGCGCTTCTCGATTCTCTCGCGTTTGAAAGAGCCGGAAAACTCCAGCGTCTACTCGAAAATGCGCGTCTACGACGGCGAAAGCCTGAAAGACACCGATCCAAAAGCCAAGTCCTATCAGGAATACCGCGACTATGCCGGTGTCGACGAAGGCATGAACGGCTTGTCCACGCGTTTCGCCTTTAAGATCCTCTCGCGGGTATTTAACTTCGACCATGTGGAAGTGGCGGCAAACCCGGTACATCTCTTTTACGTGCTGGAACAGCAAATTGAACGTGAGCAGTTCCCGCAGGAGCAGGCAGAACGTTACCTTGAGTTCCTTAAAGGCTACCTGATCCCGAAATATGCCGAATTTATTGGTAAAGAGATCCAGACGGCGTATCTCGAATCCTACTCCGAATATGGGCAGAACATTTTCGACCGTTATGTCACCTATGCGGATTTCTGGATCCAGGATCAGGAGTACCGCGATCCCGATACCGGTCAGCTGTTTGACCGCGAATCCCTGAACGCGGAGCTGGAGAAAATTGAGAAGCCTGCCGGGATCAGCAACCCGAAAGACTTCCGTAATGAAATCGTCAACTTCGTGCTGCGTGCCCGCGCTAATAACAACGGCCGTAACCCGAACTGGACCAGCTACGAAAAACTGCGCACGGTTATCGAGAAAAAAATGTTCTCGAATACCGAAGAGCTGCTGCCGGTGATTTCGTTTAACGCCAAAACCTCCACCGACGAGCAGAAAAAACACGATGATTTTGTCGATCGTATGATGGAGAAAGGCTACACCCGCAAGCAGGTTCGCCTGTTGTGCGAATGGTATCTGCGTGTACGTAAATCATCATAACAAGCGATAAGCCGCGCCCGGCGCGGCTTATCGCTAAGTTGGCATACGCAGCGGGAGGGAACTATGACCTGGTTCATTGACCGGCGTTTGAACGGTAAAAATAAAAGCACGGTTAACCGCCAGCGATTTTTACGCCGTTATAAAGCGCAAATTAAGCAGTCGATCTCCGAAGCCATCAACAAGCGTTCGGTGACCGATGTGGAGAATGGCGAGTCTGTCTCCATCCCCACGGAAGATATCAGCGAACCGATGTTCCATCAGGGGCGCGGCGGCCATCGCCATCGCGTACATCCGGGAAACGACCATTTTGTGCAGAACGACCGTATCGAGCGCCCGCAAGGCGGCGGTGGCGGCGGAGGCAGCGGCCAGGGTGAAGCCAGCCCTGACGGCGAAGGCCAGGATGAGTTTGTTTTCCAGATTTCCAAAGATGAGTATCTCGATCTGCTGTTTGAGGATCTGGCCCTGCCTAACCTGAAGAAAAATCAGCAGCGGCAGATGAATGAATATAAAACCCACCGTGCGGGTTATACCGCCAACGGTGTACCGGCAAATATCAGCGTGGTGCGTTCGTTACAGAACTCACTGGCCAGGCGCACCGCGATGACGGCTGGTAAACGTCGTGAACTGCGCGAACTGGAGAGCAGCCTCGAAACGGTAGCAAACAGCGAACCGGCGCAGCTGCTTGAAGAGGAGCGTTTACGCAAAGAGATAGCCGAGCTGCGCGCCAAAATCGAGCGCGTGCCGTTTATCGACACCTTTGATTTACGTTACAAAAACTACGAGAAACGCCCGGAGCCTTCCAGCCAGGCGGTGATGTTCTGCCTGATGGACGTATCGGGTTCCATGGATCAGGCCACCAAGGATATGGCCAAGCGTTTTTATATTCTGCTCTATCTGTTCCTGAGCCGGACCTATAAAAACGTCGACGTGGTATATATCCGCCACCATACGCAGGCGAAAGAGGTCGATGAACATGAGTTCTTCTACTCGCAGGAAACCGGCGGCACCATTGTTTCCAGCGCCTTAAAACTGATGGATGAAGTGGTGAAAGATCGTTACGACCCGGCGCAGTGGAATATCTACGCCGCCCAGGCCTCGGACGGTGATAACTGGGCGGATGATTCGCCGCTGTGTCACGAGATTCTGGCGAAGAAAATTTTGCCGGTGGTGCGTTACTACAGCTATATCGAAATCACCCGCCGCGCCCATCAAACGCTGTGGCGCGAGTATGAACATCTGCAAACGATGTTTGATAACTTTGCCATTCAGCATATTCGCGATCAGGAGGATATTTACCCGGTGTTCCGCGAACTTTTTCACAAACAATCCGCATCGAATAACTAACCTCACGCAGTCGGAAACCCGTTTTCCGGCTGCGCTTTCCGTCTATTTCCCTCTAATCCATCGCCATAGCCGGGTAAAAGGACGAATTGCCGTACAAAATAGCGGCTATTTGACCCCTTGCGCGCACACAGCTATGGCATAGTAACCCTATCGAAGCATTTGTGGCACGGCGAGCGCGGAATGCGTTTGCGTCGGTGCTGTTACGCTCAGATATGACACTGAGCGGGTAGCGTAAAGCTACCGTGAGTAAAAAATTAACAGTACACACAAAAAAGCGTTGTTTGTAGTGCTTGTTTCTCTTCGCCGCCCCTTCAGGGCGGCTTTTTTATTTTCATCTCCCGGCGCGTGAATTATTCTTTATCTTCAACGCGATCCCAGGGAGTCAACATGTCTGAAATAGCCAGCCGTAACGTCCACCAGCATTTAGTAAGCCTGCTTGAACAACAGCAGGCGCGCTTTCGCGTGGTTGAACATGAGGCCGTCGGCAAATGTGAAGCCGTGAGTGAAATTCGCGGTACGGCGCTGGGCCAGGGGGCTAAAGCGCTGCTGTGTAAAATCAAAGGTAACGGCGTGAAAATGCATGTACTGGCCATCCTCGCTGCAGATTTACAGGCCGATCTCGCACGCTTAGCGCAGCATTTCGGCGGCAGCAAAGCCTCCCTCGCCAGCCCCGCAGAAGTCGATGCGCTGACCGCCTGCGTGTTTGGTGCAATTCCGCCATTCAGCTTTCACCCGGATTTGCACCTGGTCGCCGACCCGCTGCTGTTTCAGCGCTTTGACGATATCGCTTTCAATGCCGGTCTGCTTGAGAAGTCGGTTATCATGAACACGCAGGATTATCTGCGCATTGCTCAACCTGAGCTGGTGGATTTTCGCCGCGAATAACCCAGCGATAAGCAGCCGCAGCGCGTAGCATACACGGACCCACTTTTGGCAAGGAGCTTAAGATGTTTGATACCACGCTGTTTATTTTGCTGGCGCTGGTGGCGCTGGGTTTTGCCAGCCATAACACCACCGTCGCCATCTCGATAATGGTGCTGATCATGATTCGCGTCACGCCGCTTAACACCTTTTTCCCGTGGATTGAGAAACAGGGGCTGACGATTGGCATTATTATCCTGACCATTGGCGTCATGGCACCGATCGCCAGCGGCTCGCTGCCGCCGTCTACCCTGCTGCACTCATTTGTGAACTGGAAATCCCTGGTGGCGATTGTGGTGGGCATTTTTGTCTCGTGGCTCGGCGGTCGCGGCGTGACCTTGATGAGTTCACAACCCTCACTGGTGGCGGGATTACTGGTGGGTACGGTGCTCGGCGTGGCCCTGTTCCGGGGCGTTCCGGTCGGGCCACTGATTGCGGCGGGATTAGTGTCGTTGTTAATTGGTCGGCAGTGAGTGACTTCGCTGCCACTGGTTAACCGTAAGCTCCAGCAGGCTACACAGCAGGTAATAGACCAGCCCGGTAAAGACAAACAGCGCCACCGGATACACCTGCACACGGTTATTCACCTGGCCTGCGACGGTAGTTAGCTCCGGCACGTTAACGATAAACGCCAGCGACGTATCTTTTAGCAGTGCGATGAGTAAACCGATATACGATGGCAGCGCGTTGCGTAACGCCTGCGGTAGCAGCACCAGCCGTAGAATCTGTGCGCTGGCAAACCCGCTGCTGAGGGCCGCTTCGTATTGCCCCTTCGGCAACGCTTCCAGCGCCGCGAGGGTTGAATACATCACCGCCGCCGAGGTAAACCACGCCAGCGCCAGCGTTACGGTCAGCGCACCCGGCAGATCCGCCCCCGTCAGCAACGGCAACAGAAACCACAGCCAGAAAATGACGAAGATCAGCGGAATACCGCGGATCAGCTCCGCCCATAAAAACAGCAGCCGCCGCGGCCAGCCGCGCAAACGCCAGGCACAACAGGCCAGCAGTACACCGCCGGGAAAGGCCAGCACCGCCGCGCCGAGCGTCATCAGTAACGAGAGCAGTACGCCGCCGGGTTCACCCTGTGCCGCTCGCCCCCACAGCAAATAGTCGAGATTATCCGTAATGACGGTGAGATTAGCGATCATGGCGAAGCTCCGCAGTACGCCGCAGCGCCCGCCAGTGGCGCGGCAGATTAAACAGTAGGCTCATTACCAGCCCCAGCAGCAAATAGAGTGCGCTGCCGACAGCAAACGCTTCCAGCGCATGGGCGTTAAAGCTCTCTATCTGCCGGGTCTGATAGGTTAACTCTCCCAGACCAATGCCGGTCGCCAGCGAAGAGAGCTTCATCAGATTCAAGTATTGCCCCACCACCGGCTGCCATGCGTTCTGCAACCCCTGCGGCAACAATACCCAACGAAACAGCGCCTGCGGGCTAAAGCCCTGAGCCAGCGCGGCTTCCGTTTGCCCGCGCGGTACGGCAGCGAGACCCGCCTGAATCTCTTCTACCAGAAACGCAGCGGTAAACAGCCCCAGTGCCCACGCCGAGGAGAGAAACTCCGGGGTAAACCACCAGACATCGCCCGGCAGGATACTAAAAGCGTGATCGTCATTGACGTAGAGACGAAAACTCTGCGGCAGTACGTTCCAGGCGGCGAAATACCAGAACAGCAACTGCACCAGCAGCGGCGTATTGCGAAACAGTGATACCCATGTCGCCACCAGCCCGCGGCCTGCTTTACCGCCGGTCTGGCGCAGTGCCAGCAGCAGCACCGTCAGCAAGGTTGCCAGTAGCGCCCCGGCAACCGTCACCCAAACAGTGGTCAGGAAACCCGAAAGTATCCATTGTGCAGGCTGCCCGCTCAGCACTCCCGCCCAGTCGAGATGCAACGCCATTACAGCTCCTTGTTATCCGCATGCAGCGGATTGAGCACTTTCTGTAAAAAGCGCTGCGCCCGCGGGTGCTGCGGCGCCGAGAAAAACTGCGCTGGCGCGGCCTGCTCAAGAATTTCACCGCCATCAATAAAAATCACCCGGTCGGCAATTTCACGCGCAAACTGCATTTCGTGCGTCACCACCATCAGCGTAATACCGCTGTGCGCCAGGGATTTCATCACCTGCAATACTTCACCGATCATCTCTGGATCGAGGGCAGAAGTAGGCTCGTCGAACAAGATAATATGCGGATCGGCCGCCAGGGTGCGGGCAATCGCCACCCGCTGCTGCTGGCCGCCCGACAGCTGCGCCGGGTAGTGATAGGCTTTATCCTGCAGCCCAACGCGCGCCAGCAATGCCAGCGCCGTGGCCTGCGCTTCGTCAGCGCTTTTACCATGAATGCGCCGTAAGGCCAGCGTAATGTTATCCAGCGCGTTGAGGTGGGCATACAGGTTAAATTGCTGGAAGACGAAGCCTACATGCTGGCGCAACGCGCGCAACCCGCGACCTTTCAGCGTGCTGGTGGGCTGGCCGTCAACATAGATTTCCCCCCCGCTTAAGGTTTCGAGCTGATTAACCAAACGAATAAGCGTCGATTTACCGGAACCGGACGGCCCGCACACCGCCAGTACTTCTCCGGCGGCAACCTCTAAATCAATGGATTTCAAGACGACATTATCGCCGTAGCGTTTGCTCGCCTGACGAAACACAATGGTGCCTTTCGCCACGGGCGATACCTCCGTGGCATCCGCCACGGAGGAAGAGAAAAGACCTGCCAGCATTGTTACTTCGCTTCTATGGTAAAGCTGCGTGGAGCGGGGGTTTTGGTTTGCGGACCAAACCAGGTAGCGTAGATTTTCGCCGCCTCGCCGTTCTTCTCAAGGTTTACCAGCTCCTGATTGACCGCGTTGAGCAACGCCGTTTCGCCCTTACCGACGCCAACGCCGATCTCCTCTTTTGACAGCAGATCCGGCAGAATTTTGAACTGCGCTTTATCCGGTGCCTCCGCCAGCAACCCGGCCAGAATAGTGCTGTCCTGGGTGATCGCCTGCACGTTGCCGTTACGCAGAGCGGTCAGCGCCAGCGGGATGTCGTCGTAGGCCATCACCCGCGACTGCGGGAAACGCTGGTGTAAAGCCTGCTCGCCGGTAGTGCCTTTCACCGCGCCGATACGCGCTTTGCTGTAGGCATCCAGCTTATCGGGTGATTTAGCGGCGACGAGGAACTGCTGGCCGGTCACAAAATACGGCGTGGAGAAGTCAATCACCTGCGCGCGTTCCGGCGTGATGGTGATATCCGCGACAATCAGATCCACTTTGCCCGACTGCAGCAGCGGAATACGGTTCGCCGGGTTGGTGGCCACCAGCTGCAGTTTTACGCCCAGGCTTTTGGCCAGCGCTTTGGCAAAATCGACATCATAGCCGACGATATCATGGGTTTTGGCATCGATAGCGCCGAACGGCGGGTTGGCGTCGAAAGTCGCCACTTTAACCACGCCTGCGGCTTTGATATCTGCCAGTTTGTCTGCGTGTGCGGAGAAAGAGAGCGCTGAAAGCAGCGCCAGTGCGCTAAGCGTAGCGATTTTTTTTGTCTGTAATGAGCTTGCCATGCTAATCCTTGAACCCTGTTATGGTGTTGATTTAGCGCTAAAGTCACACAAGCTCACCCAGCCGACAAATATCAAAAAGTGCATTGATTAGCTAAAAAAGTTATTAAAATCCTTCATCCCATATGAATCACTTATCATTAAGCCTGCGGCACGATAAATATGCCTCACCTGAATAAAAACTACGCGCCGGCAAGCAGAATATTTTACGCCTCGCCCAGCCCCGTCATATAACGCCCCGGCGTCTGCCCCAGCCCTTTTTTAAACATGGTGATAAAAGCAGTTGTTGAGTCATAGCCCAGCGCCTGGGCAATCTGCTGCACCGGCTGGCCCTCAATTAATAACCGTAGCGCGAGAATAAGCTGCATCTGATGCCGCCAGCGGCGAAAACTGAGTCCCGTCTCTTTCACTACCAGCCGCGCCAGGTTGCGCTCGCTCATGGCGAACAGCTGCGCCCAGTGCGCCAGGGTTTGTCGCTCGGCGGGATTATTCTCCATCGTCGTTATCATCTGGCGGATTTTCGGGTGCGCAGAAACCGGTAACTGCAGGTGCATTTGCGGCTGCGCCGGCAGTTCATCAAACAGCACCTGCACCAGCCGTTGGCCGGCCGGTTCACGCCGCTGGGCGGGCGTGCGCGTGGCTAATGTCAGGATTAACTCGCGCACCAGCGCTGATATTTTGAGCGTGCAGCAGTGCTCTGGCATCACCACCGACCAGGGTTCAATAAACAGAAAACAGAGCTGAGCATCCGCCGTCGCGCAGTTGCTGTGCGCGACTTCGCCCGGAAGCCACATTGCATGATGTGGCGGCACCATCCAGCGGGCATGTTCCACTTCGCAGGTGATAGCGCCTTTCAGTGCCAGAATAAGCTGCCCTTTGCGGTGGTGATGAACGGGAATACGCTGCTCACCCTCTTTGACGGTGACACTAAACGCCACTGCCGCATCCTGCTGGCTGTCGGGATCAAAACCGCCTAAGCCAAGTCCGTGCATAAAGTTGTCCGAATTTAGCGATAAAGTGTCATTTTAGCTTGATTAAAACAGCGAGAAAAAGCGTTATCGTAGCGCTCTGTTCGTAACCCAGAGAATACAATGACCTTTAGCCTTCCCTCTCGCGGCAAACAGAGCGTTCTGCTGATTGCCGGGATCCTGATGATCGCCACCACGCTTCGCGTTACCTTTACCGCAGCGGCACCGCTGCTGGATGCCATTCGCGCGGAGTATGGTTTAACCACCGCGCAAACCGGCATGCTCACCACGCTACCGCTGCTGGCCTTTGCGCTGATATCGCCGCTCGCCGCCGGTGTAGCGCGCCGTTTCGGTATGGAACGTAGCCTGTTTGCCGCCATGGTACTGATTTGCCTTGGCATCGCCTTGCGTTCCCTGCCCTCGGCGCTGCTGCTGTTTGTCGGTACCGCGATCATTGGCTGCGGCATCGCCCTTGGCAACGTGCTGCTGCCGGGAATATTAAAACGTGACTTCGCCCAACATGTCGCCAAACTGACCGGCGCTTACTCCCTGACGATGGGCGTAGCGGCGGCCCTCGGCTCGGCGGCAGTGGTTCCGCTGGCGCAGCATGGCGCGGGCTGGCATGGCGCGCTGTTGATGCTGATGGTCTTCCCCCTGGTGGCATTAGCCTTGTGGCTCCCCAGATTGCGCGCAGAAGCACCCGTCGCGCTGAGTAGCTCCGGCGCGCTGCATAACCGTGGGATTTGGCGCTCAGGGCTGGCCTGGCAGGTGACGCTGTATCTGGGGATTAACTCATTAATCTATTACATCGTTATTGGCTGGCTGCCGTCGATTCTGATTGCACACGGTTTCACAGATGCGCAGGCGGGCTCAGTGCACGGTATGTTGCAGCTGGCGACCGCCGTACCCGGGCTGCTGGTGCCGCTGATTCTGCCACGGTTGAAAGACCAGCGCGGTATCGCTGTTGTCACCGCAATGTTTTGCGCGGTGGGTTCGTTAGGGCTGTGGCTCTCTCCGGCGCAGGCGGCGCTGTGGACGCTGGTTTATGGCTTTGGCTCCGGCGCCACCATGATCCTGGGTCTGACGTTTATCGGCCTGCGTGCCTGCTCCGCGCACCAGGCCGCTGCGCTCTCGGGGATGGCGCAATCCGTCGGCTATTTGCTGGCTGCGTGTGGGCCGCCGCTGATGGGGAAAGTTCACGACGCCAGCGGTGACTGGCAGCTGCCGCTGCTGGCGTGCGTGCTTTTATCACTGGTGATGGCAGTGTTCGGCGCATTTGCCGGGCGCGATCGCGAGATCCGCTAGAGCGGGTGCGTGCCCGTCGCGTTCTGCCCCTGCCACGCTGATCTTATTCACAAGCCGCGCGCAGCATCGCCTGCACCAGCGGTACCGGACGCCCGGCAAGCGCCGCGCGTTCGTGCTGGAACAGGGTGGCGACAAAAAACGGGTGCGTCACCAGTTCCACGGCGCGGATATCGCCCTCTTCATCCCAGCCGGTGACGCGCAAATCGCCACTCTCCAGCTCACGGGCAAACGCCTCATTAACGCCAAAGCTGCAGCGGTAAGCTTCTTCAATTTCCTCGCGGCCATAAGCACGGGCTATCAAGGTGTTGGGGCGCAGTTCGATAGCGCCGCTCTGATCCACCAGCGCGCAGGCCAGCGGCGAAATAACCATTCGACCGCTGGTTTCCGTCTCCGCGTGGGCCGCATCGCTCCAGCCCAGCACATTACGGGCATATTCAATCATCGCATGCTGGAAGCCGCCGCAGGTGCCGAGAAAGGGGATCGCGGTTTCACGGGCGTATTTAATGGCGATAAATGCGCCACTGGCGTTTTTATAAGGGCTTCCCGGCACCACCCAAATGGCGTCGTAGCCCACCAGATCTTCATCACTGTTAATTTCGCTGGTGTGCAGCCAGTCGTAATCGGCGGTAATCTCCAGCACGGCGGCGGCATCATCAATCGCCAGCGGAATAGCCTGATGCGCCACAATGTCATGACTGTAATCACCGACCAGAGCGATGCGTAACGTTTTTTTCGGGGGAATATGCTGCATGGAAGTGTCCTTATGCCGGGGCAAATAACGAGTAACATAAGGAACATCACCTTAGCTGTCTTTTAATGTAATCACAACAACTTAAAATTAGCGGCTATACATCACCAGTGTTTATGAAAAAATAGCTTTTCGGTCATAAAAACGGCAAATCTTATGCAGCAGAGCAACCTTCTCGTCAGCGCCTGCCTGATGGGTTTAAAAGTGCGCTACAACGGCAGTGAGAAAACTGCGCTGCAGGGGCTATTAGCGCGCTGGCAGCAGGAAAACCGTTTGATTATTCACTGCCCGGAACTGGCGGCCGGGCTGCCGGTGCCGCGAAAAGCGGCGGAGATTGTCGCCGGTGCCGGTGCGGATGTATTACGCGAGCAGGCACGGATTATCGAAAACGACGGACGGGATGTTACCGCACACTATCAATTAGCCGCGTGGCTGGCGCTTAGGGCCGCGCAGGAAAATGGCTGTCGCGCCGCCCTGCTTACCGATGGCAGCCCCACCTGCGGTAGCCAGTTTATCTATAACGGCACCTTTAGCGGTACGCGGCGCGAAGGGATGGGCGTGGCCGCCGCGCTGCTTGAAGCGCACGGTATTCGCGTATTTTCCGATCGGCAATTACCGGCGCTGTTGGCCTGGCTCGAAGAGACGGAGCGTGAAAATGATTCACTGTAAACGGGTCTATGATCCTGCAACCGCGGAAGATGGCTACCGGGTACTGGTCGACAGGCTGTGGCCGCGCGGCATCAAGAAAAGCGAGCTGGCCTGCGATGAGTGGAACAAAACCCTCGCCCCTTCAACCGCGTTGCGCAAAGCCTTCCACGGCGAAGCCGTTGATTTCGCCGCATTCAGCGAACGCTACCGTGATGAGCTTGCCACCCAGCAAGCGGAAGGCCGGGCGCTGGCGGCACGCGGCAAAACCGGCACCGTCACGCTGCTGTATGCGGCAAAAGACACGCAGCACAACCACGCACGGGTGCTGGCTGAGTGGCTGGGTACGCTGGGTTAGTCCAGGACGCGTTCGAGAACGTCCTGCGGCTCGATGTCCGGCTGAAGCGGCATCAGATGTTCTGCGCGCACAAAAGCAAAACCGCGCTGACCATCAAAGGCGGTCACATCGCCGGTCACCAGCCATAATGCGCGGCTGGCGCTGCGCGGCATTTCGGTGACCACGCCGTTTACCGGATTAAGAAAACGCTCGCCGGGCTGGCATAGCCCGAAAAGCTCAACGGATTTACCAATATTACTGCGGCCATTGGCGGTTTGGGCGCCGATAATTAGAGCCGGGCTGCCCGGACGTAGCTGGAACATACTTCTCTCATGCGCTCCCGCGCCAGGTTAAATTAGGATAATTCTGAGTGCGAAGTGTACCCTGGCAAACCCGTTATTGTCACTCTCCCCTTAGGGGTGATCGCGCCGCCAAAGGGCCCATTCATCGATCGTTTCTCCGCCGGGCAATTTGCACTCCGTACGAACGCCCTGCGGGCTTTGTACCGGTACGCGCTCGCCGCCCCGTTGCTGGCAGTAAATGGCCGCCGGGTTCGCCATACCGATTTGCGGATGACGGGAAGGTTCAGGTTTTGCCGCAGAACAGGCCGCGAGAACCACAGGAAATGCCAGTAACCAGTAACGCATCATTTTTCCTTAGTGAAGGGTTGAACGCCCAGCAACCATAGCGCTGTGCAGGCGTTATCTCCATGATTTCTCCATTCTAACTGCACTTTTCCTCGATATAGTTTCCCTGTTCTCACCCATGACCAGAGAACATCATTCCGTAATCAATGCGTTTTTGCCCCGCTTCATCAACGGGGCTTTTTTTTGCTCCCTGCCCCTTTTTCACCTCAGCGTTCCCCGTGCCAGGATATTCAAATAAGGTTTTTCATGATTTAATGTCGCGCAGTCTAAATTTTCAGCTTTAATGTCCATGAATAAGCATGACCTGGACACAGGAGTAAACTAAGTAATGTCCGATTACATTCTCGCGCGCGTTTCTGAAACGCTGTCGAAAGAGCAATCCCTTGAAGGTCTGGTGCGACAGTTGCTGGAGATGCTTGAAACAGTAACCGACATGGAATCGACTTACTTAACAAAAATCAGTGACGATTTTCGCCTGCAACACATCCTCTATTCCCGTAACACCAAACAACTTGCTATCCCGGAAGGCTTTTCCGTCCCGTGGGGCGATAGCCTGTGTAAACGTGCGCTCGACGATAACTGCATGTTCAGCAATGAAGTTGCCAAACGCTGGCAGGATTGCGAAGCCGCACAGGCGCTGGGTATCACCACCTATTTAAGCACCCCGGTGCATCTGACGGACGGCTCGTTGTACGGAACCCTGTGTGCCGCCAGCAATGCGAAAAAGAATCTTAGCGTACGGGGACAACAAGTGCTGGGCCTGTTTGCTGGCTTAATCGCGCAGTTTATTGAAAAGGAGTTTCTCCTCAATCAGCTGCGTGAAGCCAACGTTGCGCTGGTTGCCCACTCCTATACCGATGCGCTGACGGGCTTACCCAATCGCCGGGCCATTTTTGAGAACCTGGCAGCGATGTTTGCCCTCGCCCGTCACCGGAAAACCCATGTGATTATCGCGTTTATCGATTTGGATAATTTCAAAGGAATTAACGATCAGTTAGGCCACGAAGCCGGCGACAAATTTCTCATTGAAGTTGGCAAGCGGCTGCTTATGGGACGCGAAAAAGGGGATATTGTCGGCCGTCTTGGCGGCGATGAGTTTTTAATCGCCTCTCCGGGCGCACCGTTGACGCAGCCGCAGGTCAGCTCGCTGCTGTCGTTGCAAAGCAGTATCGACGCACGCATTACCGGCAATTATCAGCTCGGGAAACACGCGATTTTCTATCCCGGTGCCAGCATCGGCGTGATTGAAATTAACCCGGAGCACTTTGATGCTGACGCCGCATTACATGCGGCAGATGAAGCAATGTACCAGGTGAAAAAGAATAAAGTAAAAAAACCCTTTATTCCTCTCAATTAAGCGCATCGGCAGCCGTCGGGGGCTTGAGAAAAATCTTATTTTCCTCTATTTCTAATACCGTTTATTTCTGGCGATTTTCGCCAGCGAAGGAGTTTTCGTGAGAAAGACAACCATCATTATGCTTATCGTGGCAATTATCGTCGTGGCCGGAACCCAATTTGGCTGGTGGTAAACCCGCGAGGAATTTTTATTAGCCGGATGCTTGCAGCGCATGATGGAGTCATCTGAACAGAACCCCATAGTCTCATTGATTTGGGCAGGAGCTGGCTATGTTCACTGGTCTCAAAAAAAGCGAAAGCACTCGGCTAGCCGCGCTGGAATTGCTCAGTAAAGAGGATGATTCCCGCGATGCAGCGCTGGCCGAATTTGCGCGTCTGGCATCTGAAGTGATGGGCGTTGAGGGCTGTTTTATCACAACGTTTGATGATATTTACCAATATATCAAATATGTTAAAAACGTACCGATAGAGCATGTCAAAATTCGTATTGAACACACCATGTGCCAATATTCGCTGCAGAGTTGCCAGACCGTTATTAGTTCGGATACCCGCCTTGATGATCGTTTTAATCAGCAACCGCTGGTGAAAAACGGCAATATTGTTTTTTATGCTTCAGCGCCGATGATAAATAAAGAGGGTACGGTGCTCGGCACGTTATGCGTAAGCCATCCTGAAACCTGTACGCCTACCTCACGGCAGATAACTAATTTCCAGCGCGTTGCCGCCCTCGCCACCGTATACCTTGAATCCTGTTACACCCACGGTCTGATTGATGCCCTGACGGGTTTGCCGAATCGCCCGTTTTTACAAAAGGAGATGGAGCGTCTGACGCGGGAGAAAGCGAGCGGTAGCTACGCATTAATGATTTTTGACTGCCTTGATATGCATCGCGCCTATGAGTTATCCCGCTATTTGGGCGTGGAAGCGCTGGAAAAGATGCTGCGCAGCTTCGGGTCGCTGCTGCGCCAGCGCTTAAGGCTGAAAGATGAGACCACGCTGTATGCATTTACCACCGGCCGATATGCGGTGCTGGTGGAGACAAATTATGCGCTAACGCTGGCAAAACGGGCGGAAAAACTGCCCGGTATTAAGGCCACAGTTACCGGTGACATAGATATCAATCTGACGGTACATGCAGGTTACGTGAAGTTTTCTCCCGCCGAAGACAGCGTGCCGGAGATCGTACGCCAGGGTATTAGTGCATTGCATGAAGCGATGCGCGAGAAAATTCGCGTCCTGCAGTTCAACCCGATCCTCGATCACAAGCGTAATAGAGATTTTAAGCTGCTGTACGATCTCAGCGAGGCGATTAAAGCGGCCGACCAGCTCCATCTGGTTTACCAACCGAAAATATCCCTGTGCAGCGGGAAAACCGAGGGCGTGGAAGCGCTGTTGCGCTGGACGCATCCCCAGCTCGGCCCGGTTTCACCGGCGGTGATTGTAGCGCTGGCGGAAAAAACGACCCTGATGTCCGACCTGACGCAGTGGGTAATCAGATCGGTAATTGCACAGCTGAAACAGTGGAAACAGCAAGGAATCCAGTTGCCGGTGTCGATTAACGTGACAGTGAGTGATTTTTCCCATCCTGGCTTTGCCGACGAGCTGGAAAATACGGTACTGGCGGCCGGTCTGTTTACCTCGGATATTCATATTGAGTGTCTGGAAACCGAGAAAGTGCTGGAAAGCGACACGGCGCTGGAAGAGCTCGATCGGCTCAGACTGCACGGTTTTACTATTTTGCTCGATGACTTCGGCGCAGGTTATAGCAATATCAGTTATTTGCGTCGCATCCCCATTGATGTGATCAAACTTGATCGCTCGCTGGTAAGCCAGGTGACTACCGACACCGGCAGCCGAATTATTGCCCGCAACGTCATTATGATGCTTAAAGAACTGCATTATGTGGTGCTGGCCGAAGGGATCGAGGATATTGAAACCGCGCGCATGCTGGAAGAGTACGGCTGCGACGAAGCGCAGGGATATCTCTTCTCGCACCCCCTCGCCCCGGAAGAGATTGCCAACTGGCTGGCGGACAGCAGGCCGTTTCGTCTGCTGGCGAGAAGCAATAATGAACAACAGCCGCAATATGACGCTTAGGGCCGGCCAGCGCCAGCGCCTGGCTGCACGAAAAAATATAATGTTTGTGGAAGGCAGAATGGCGTTTTTAACCGGCTGGCAAGCGCATTCCTCGCTGTCAATCAGTAAGGGTGATGAATTAATAACCTGATCATAAATTTTATGAATCTATTAACGGAAAAATTTGCGTTTGTACACTTTTCGCCCGCAGGGTATAAAGTGCGCAAGTGACGGATATACGATTTAATAAAGTTAAACTTTTTCGCTGGCAGTTTTGGTGTCGAAACTGCCATCTTTTATTGCAGACACGCTTCCCCCTCAGAGACAAATTCCGCTTCAAGCTATTCCTTCTTTTCCTGGTTGTGTTCACCCTGTTTGTTTAGCGCGTGCAAGGGCCTGAAAGGCAAAGCCAGTAATAAGAGACGGTATACGTAAGCTCACCTTATTACGGGCGAGCCACGTAGAGAGAGGGGTTTAATGCGTGCCGAGGATCTGACTGATGGCATCCTGTTCTGAAAGCCCAATGGCCGTTATCAGAACCTCCATCGATACATCTTGCGTATGATTAAACAGCGTTGCGTCACTGCTGGTCTGCAAAGCGCCGGAGACGATATCGCCCCTTTCGACATCGTAATCTCCCTGCAGACTGGCGATAGCAAACGCTCCGTTTTCGTCGCGAATAACAATAAAACCATTGCGGTGTTCGTGATGAACGACAGTACCTTTCATAAGAAAAATCCTTGCGCGGGTGGTCAGTTCAGATTAGCTGAATCCAAAGCGAGCGGAAACGTTCATCGCTTTATTTAGTGAAGCAGAGAACAGTTCCGCGATAGCTTTCTGACTGCGCGCTAACGGTTTCGCCCGTAGGAAAAGTAAATGGGCCTCTTACCTGCATAAACGCTTCAGGATTGCAGCGTTGCCAACCGCGCGGCGAAGCCGACAAAAACCAGCCCCAGCAGTGAATTACCCAACCGGGTGAGCTTTTTCTTGGTTCTGACCCACTGAGTTAGATACGAGCCGGAAACGATCAAAAAGCTAAAATAGCAAACGCTAATTAGCTCGAGCGTGCTGGCGAGAATAAAGAATGACATTCCGGGCCGGGCGTAGGCAATGTCAATAAACTGCACGAAGAAGGAGACATAAAAGAGGATCGCTTTTGGATTAGTCAGGCTTAATATCAGTGCACGTTTGAAAATATCCCCTTTGTGCACCTCATCCTCGCCCTCCTGCTTCGCCCCGCGTTTCAGCGTGCTGTAAACCATTTTTATGCCGAGGTAGAGCAGATATAACGCGCCAAGATAGCGCACAATATTAAACAGCAGCGGCGTGGTTTTAATCAGCGTGGCGACGCCCGCATAGGCTAAAAACATTAATAGCGCATCGCCAAGAAAAACAGCGCTGGCGGCAACATAGCCATTTTTAACACCATGCGCAACGCTGGTTTTTAACACAAAGAAGGTATTCGGCCCCGGCAGTAAAATGATGAAAATCGCGCCAATAAAATAGGACCAGTAACTCAAAACGCCATATTCCGCAAACACAACCACTCCATAACAACCGCTTCGACAATAAGTGGCCGCAACATTAGCATACGGCGCCCGATTGATGCAGGCAAAAAATCTCTACGTAACAGTTGCTTGCATTCTCCCCTTGAATACTGGCTTTTCATCCAGTATAAGTACTGGACGAAAAAACAGTAAAAAGGGCTTCCTTGTGTTTGTTGAACTGGTTTATGACAAGCGTAACGTTGCGGGATTACCCGGCGCGAATGAGATTATCCTGGCTGAACTGACTAAGCGCGTACACCGCATTTTTCCCGATGCCGCTGTACGGGTTAAGCCGATGCAGGCCAACGGCCTGAACAGCGATGCCAGTAAAAGCGATCGCGAAAAGCTCAACCGTATGCTTGAAGAGATGTTTGAAGAAGCCGATATGTGGCTGGTGCAGGAATAACTTGCGCTACGCAGTAGCGCGAAGAAGCGGGGCTTGAAGGAAGGGTTGTGCCCTCTGATTACCCCGCTTTGCACAGTGATTACGTTGAAAACGCCTCGCTGTTAGTCAAAAACCCCATTGATAATCGCCGTGACAATCGCGGTGCTTAGCGCAACCAGCACCAGATCCTGACCGACGATACGCCATTCATAGCCGGGATAATAAGGCAACTGACCCAGCATCGATGCGGGTACCGCTTTTTTGGCGATGCCCGGCGGTAACGGTTTGCCACGGGCAAGGTTTTTTGCAATCCCCGGCGGCAGCGATTGATAGCCCGTCAGGCCGTAATTTACCGCCAGAGAACGGGCGCGCGAGACGCTAATATCCGATTCGACATGCTCCGGTTTGCCGTAATTTTTACCCTTACCCTGCGTATCAGAAGAGAAGTTATTTCCCTTATTGCCATGATTCCCACTGTTACCGTGGTTACCGCTGTTGCCGTTGCCATTACCGTTACCGGGATTGGCCAGTACCGGCGCGGAAAGGACCGAGAGTGAAACCACCGCCGCCAGAGCAGCATTAAGAGTGCGACGCGTAAACATGAGGTTGATACCTTTCGAGTAGACACGGTATAAGCATATCTTGTAATAAAACTCCTCACCATCTTGCCGAGCCTGATTTTTGAATCATCGCGAGACTAAAAGAGGCGCTATCGACTGCCATATTTGTATAATTCATCACCTGAATGCCTTATTCGTGATAATCGAGTTAATAAAAACCAATTTTTTCAATAAGTTAATGTATCCATTTCTGCAGCAACCTGATCTACGGTCTCGGATTAGTCACTATGTATCAGCAGTTAATACTATCGCTTTTTCAATAATGTTATTTTTATATAATTTATTAATAAACCAGCTACGTTATGGTTGTTCTGATTTATACCGCATTGATTGTTAGCGATTCTTTTTCATTTATTAATTATCATCTCCCTCTCCATTTAGACTATTATCTTTCGTCAGATTGAAGCAGCAAGCGCTAAAAACAGGGATGAAATTTGCGATTGAATCGCCCTATCCTTAAGGAACCATTGGCTTATTCAAGTGCTTATTAATTCAATTTTTTGTAGCTGCGAGTAAGTTTTCAGATGCTAATGCACCAACAATTTTTTACCAATTAAATTTATCGGACAATAATTAAACGAGTTAATGAGTTTTTCTTTGCCTTTATGACAAACTATCTGGAGCTGTTTATGGGCATCAGCAGAATACTTTTGGCATCTTTACTGTAAATCTCTGCAAAAATTTATATACTCTATATCGAAACGGGTAGGAATTTGTTAGCAGTTAGACTTCCACTATCCTATAGGTTAGTCATTCCTGTTCAGGAGAGCAAATGCATAACGGCGTGTCCCGGGAGTCGGTAACATGACAAGTTACATGTCACTAACTTACATTCTTGAAGAAAAAGTCGCTCCGTTGCGGTTTTCATTTATTATTCATCCGCAACTTGCAGTGCAGAGAATCAGAACGATGCCTCCATCTTCGTTGAGCTCTATGTTTAGCCGTCAGGACACACACGTTTCGCTCACGTAATGGTGCCAATCCCAATCAAGTAGGTCGCGATATACGTACTGTAGCTACAGTTGATCTTGAGCGTGGCGCTATGGTGGCAATTGATGACAGCTTCCGTTTTCTGAAATATCCGCCTATAGAGTTAATGGGGAGATGCTTACTACGATTCAAGAAGTTAGTATTAAAGATCTAATGGATGCGAATTTTGACACATCCTTTTTTGCACTGAAAGCGGGAGTTTCAAATATGTTCCCTGATGCCATAGGTAAACCTACCGGTCTCGCAGGGGGTACAGGAAATATGCTTGATAAACACGGTATGACACAGGTAATTGAATGTATCGAAGCACAAAAGGATGAGGATATTGGAATCATTAAAGACAGGATATAGTATGAAAAAAATCATATTCACAATAGTGTTCTCTTTTCTGTTTGTACTATTATCGGCGTGCAATGATATGAAAAAAATAGACCCTGAAAAACATTTCTCTGGTCCACAGCTAGTTTTAGCAAAGGCTATCCAAACGGCAGATCGTGAGTCCGTTCTCCACCTTTCAAAAAAAACCGATTTGAACTCACCAGGAAAGGAACAACTAACACTGCTATTTTTTGCTCTAAACGAAGCGATGTACAATAATAATCCAACCAATCGACTAGATATCATCACCGAACTTGTTCGCGCAGGAGCAGATCCTCAGCAAGCACAACCGAACATGCCGGGAACACCCGCTCAAATGATGGCGATGGGTGATAAAGACATATGGTTAAAAGCCATGCTCGATGGCGGGCTTGATCCTAATTCTCGAGATAAGCTTCTCAATGTTCCTCTTATTTATTCAGCGTTAAGTTCAAAAAATACTGACACGCTTGCACTTTTAATCGAGCGGGGTGCCGACGTAAATACGCGAGATACTTTAGGTAATACGCCCCTTGTTGACGCTTTTTTTAAAGCAGATTTGGATAAAGTTAATTTTCTGCTGGAACATGGAGCGAACCCTAATCTGGTAAATAAGCAAGGACGTGACTTTAAGCAGATAGTTGACAAGCATCTGTTGCAAATTAAACAAGATACAGATTACTACAAAAACGTCTTAAAACTTAAAGAGAAAGTAAATAATTTACCCAAATGAGAGGCTGGCAGGACCCAAATATATTGCATTGGGTCCTGCAGCGTGAGATAAATCCCTCGGAATTCTTTTTTCTTTTAATCATATACCTTTGTAATAACGTCTTTGCACCCACATATCTGAGCAAGAAACGTATAATACTATGTTCATGATACCTTAACCTTTTTAGATGAGTGACGAAAAAAAATGTGGCCTCCCTATATTAGATACAACGATCAGTCAGTAATGTTGGTTTGTCGCTTCACTTCAGACACTTCAATGCTGCCACAGTTCTTACGCAAGGTGTAGAAGATCGCATCGGAGATAGCGTACTTGCGGCAAAATTCGCGGGCAGAAACCCCAGCTTCACCTTCACGTAGGATAATAATGATATGTTCCTCGGATAAACGCTTTTTTATGGCGATGTCCTCATATGACTAGTTTAGGCATTATGAACATCGGCGTGTATTAATCAACGGGGGCAGACCAGCAGTGTTGAGTAGAACACGTAAATATGAACTTGATACTCTGCAGATAAACACTGGTTATAAATTTGTGTTGTGTTTAAAGTTTGGACCCTATCGCGAACTCTTTTTTCCAGAACATAAAATGCTTAACCCACTAACAGGTGGGCAAGAACATGGGTTAAAGCTTAATCGCGTCGAAAACGTTTCCTGGTTAAGAACTATTGCTGCTGCAGGGCTATTTGTTTTCGTGAAATAAGGTTGAATAAATTGAAGGCGATTATCTTTGTACACATAACGGTATTAAGACATTTAATGCTGATTGCGTTAAAAATCACCCCCAAAACGGAACCAATAAGATCGTAAAGCCCGCCTTCAGCACTCGTTATGCAGGAAATAAGTACATATAAGAAGAAAACGACCGCGATAAGCGCAGTAAACCACACCACACTGAAGAAAGTCCTCAGATTGACATGCGCATAAAAACGAGCGCTTAGCATGATTAGTGTTTGATTATCTGCTGTTTTCAAGCATGCAACTCAGTAAGAAAACCCCATTAGTTAACCCGCAAATTATTAGCTGACTCACATTTTTTGACGATTGAGTGCTCTATGATTCTGAGCCTTTATGGTGTTTAGGGGTACGAAGACTCACGTTAATGGTTTTCGACGCTGTTGCCAAAATTTCAGTGACATATAATTTTCTGATGTGTTGCCAGCAGGTAAATGGAACGCCTTAAGGACAGCAAAATAGTGGCGACAAAACGTGGGAAGCGTGCGGAACAGAACGTGTTCACGCTGTCATATACGGTGAAAAGCAGCTTAACGGGCCACGAATGTCTATGCCGCAGAATTTAAACGCGGAGCGGAGTAAGCAATCCATCGGAACGACCAATCAATGGTTCGCCTCATTGGCGAGATATGTTCCTTTCAGATATGACTCATTCAACTCTCTAACGGCCCACGACCCGCACCATGAAGTTTTTGAGTATAAGACGAATGACAATGAGGCCTTATGAATAAATCTATACTGGCGTTGATATGCTGTGGCGCCGTTTCATCCTTTATAGCGCAGGCTGCGCCAACTTCCTGTACTCCTGAAACCTTTGGTGGTAAAGGCGATGGCAGAACCCTCAATACCCATGCTATCCAGCAAGCGATTCAGCAATGCAGCGAACGCGGCGGCGGCACGGTAACGTTATCCTCGGGCGTATGGCTCAGCGGCCCGCTGCAGCTTAAAAACAACATCACACTGCAGATCGATAAAGGCGCAACACTGAAAGCCAGCAATCAGGAAGGCAAGTTTTTGCAGGCTTTTATTGGCCAGCCGGCACGCGCGAACGAAGCATTCATTTTTGCCAGTGACGTACACAATATAGCGATAACCGGCGGTGGTACGCTGGATGGTGACGGTGAAAACACCTGGTGGCCAGAGGCGATGAAAATCCGCGCTGAATTACGCAGCGGCAATACCAAAGCGTTTACCGATCGTTTCCCTGGCATTCCGCTGGCAAACGGCGCGCCTCGCCCGTGGTTTGTTGAATTCAATAATGTTACCGATGGCAAGCTCGAACAAATACACCTGACTAACTCACCAATGTGGAATATCGTTATCCGCAACAGCGCCAATATTAAAGTGCACGAAGTCAGTATTAATAATCCGACCACCTCGCCAAATACTGATGGCCTGGATATTGTCTCGTCGCGCAATGTGACGATCTCAAAGATGGATATCCAAACGGGGGATGACAACATTGCCATTAAATCTGGTCTGGTACCGGGAACGGCTGCGCCATCAAAAGATATCATCGTGCGTGATTCGATCATGCGGGACGGTCACGGCATTTCGGTCGGCAGCGAGACCGCCAATGGCATTGGCCGCGTGACAATCAGAAATGTCACATTCATCAATACTGAAAACGGCGTGCGTATTAAATCCGCACGGGATCGTGGAAACACCATCGGTCCGCTGGTTGCGGATCGCTTGACGATGACGAATGTCGCGACGCCGATTCTGGTGACCAATAGCTATAGCGGTCAGTCCGGAGCCAAAGGCAACACGCTTATTTCCGCGCTGGATAACGCGGAGGTAACGGCTACAACGCCTAAAATCAGCGGCGTCAATATTTCACATCTAACGGCCACCAACGCGGAGCACGCTATGGTCTTTAGCGGTTTGCCGGAATCTACGGTGCAAAATGTCTCACTTAGCCATATCGATATCGAAGCAAAATATGGCGTGCAGGCACGCTATGTGAACGGGAAAGGGACTGAGGTACAGATCAAAACCCAGCAAGGCCCCGTACTGGAACAAGGCCCGCAAACTGCTTTGAAATTTAACTGACGGCTAGCCTGGGGTGTGTGTCACTCCGGGCGTTTTGACCTCAACTCTGAATATATTTGTCGAACCATTCACCAGAACACAGCTGTACTGAAAACCTGGATATCTACCTGCTCAGAACACAGATTTAAGCACAACAAATAACAGACCGCTGGCTGAACATTACCGCGAATGCTCCTATGAATATCGGGATAATCGGCCCCCGGAAGCATACCTGCTGATAGCCGAAAGCCCGGAAATTTTAATAAGTGCGGGGGAAAACAAACAAGACTATTTGCAAAATAACTTTCACCCTCGTTTTGCGTAGTATTACCGTTATTAAAAATTAATGGGTTGACCATTATATTTTATTAATTGAAAACGTATCCTATGTCTACACAATCCATTCCTCTTCGAGTAACAAAAAGGATTCATTAGATATGTTAAAGAATTTTGTTTTTGGCGCAGCCCTGATTTTTGTCACCACAACCGTTAATGCCGGATGCTGGATTGTTGAAAATCTTAGTGGTACAGGTTCCAGTCAGTATAATCAGTATGAGTTCAAAAAAGATGGTTATGCCGGGAAAACGTTTGTTATTAATATTGATAAACATAGCCCATCCGTTACCGATAGTATCATGACCTATACCGTTATCAGCCCTACCTCAATGGTAGGAACTTATGCTACCGATCTGGGCCTTACTATTCAAACCTGGCAAGTTTCTACTGATGGCACAAAAGCGTTTATGACTATCAACAGGTCAAACTCCAGTAACGTTTTACAGGACGCAGTTGGAGCATTTGTTGGTGATATTAAAGGTAAATGCACCATTTAGATGAGACACATGCAAATGCGCCCTGTGATGAAGGTGGTACAGCTAGCAACAATTTTCAGCTAACCAATCCGCCGCAGCGCGCAGTTGTTTAATGGCCTCGTTTTTCGCCAATTTTTCTAACTCAACAAGCTTTGCTTCATGCTGGTAAGGCAACTTCAGATACAAAGACACGTTTTCACCACCCGAATCGGGATCGGTATATATCGTCACTTCTGTATAGACAGCATTTCCCTTTACACGTGTGAAATTGCCGATTTCTATTTCCATAGCTCACTCTAGTAAGATGCATTGAATCATAATTATACATCAATGTAGCTGCTCGTCTTGATGACCATATTACCGGATAATTATCGCTGAGGTTTGGCTCGGCAATGAAGTGCAGTCCCCATTCTTATTCCACCCGCTTCCGTCATTTCTGCGGTCTCAAGCCATTCATCTTTACTGGCTATTACAGTAGTCGTTTGCACAGGAGGCCACGCAAAGTTAATTACGGGCGCTGCGTTAGCACCCTGCGAAAAAAAACCGGGGCAGCTATCGCTATCTATACCGCTGTGCCACTTGCCTATGTAACGCTTGCAGTACGCAAAAAGGCTATTTCAGGGATGGGGCAGACCTGGAAGATACGCTCATCGTCGCTATCGGAGCCGCAGCGATCTTCTTCGCAATGCGCCCAAATCGCAATTAAATGCACCATGACGTGGGTTCGGCAGGCTGGTGCGCATCCTTGCAGCTAAATCATGCGCTGTAATTTTGCCCGTGTCGCCACGGGCTTTTTGACCGGATAAGGCAAGATTTCAATTGAGTTTTTGCTCAATATGGTTTCCGGCATCAATAACTCGCCAAATTTTCCATTCGCCCTCTTCCTGCCGGGTCCAGACCTGCAAGTGCTTATATTTATTATCCTGTATCCCCAACCAGACATCCAGTTTCATACTCTGCCCATCACGATGCGCAGGTGATACTTTCATACGGGGTATCCACGCAGGATCATAGTCCTGAGCATAGATAAAATAATCTGCCTCAAGTAGCTCTTGCTCAGGCATTTCATAAATAGCGGCTATCCGTGCCAGGAGTTTTTTTGACACCCACTTATGCATTTTATCCATTTTGATAATGTCACCGGAGGACGTATTATCGTACTCATGTAAATAAAATGAATAAAAATCAGTCATGCTTTTCTGAATATCAGTCTCAGTATTTGCACTGGCAAAAGGGAAATAAATAGCCAGTAACAACGTAAGCAGGTAACGCATCATTTTTTCCTGTAAATTACATAAGGAGGACGGAGTTGCCGGTATTTCGGCCCCGGATACATATCTCGTTGTTTGAAATCAGAATACCATGTTTTACCATCGTACATCGTCATATGACCGATTCCGTTACCCCCTTTGTAAGGCTGGATAATCGCAACATCGCCCTTTTCTGGAGATGTTGACTGTGGCAGTGCAACGAACCCGGCTTTTAATAAAGAGTCACCATAATCCTTAGCATAATCTGTCCGGATAAGATTGATGCCTCCCGCCGCTATGGCTCTCCTCGTAAATTTTGCACAGTCAGAATGTGATTGCGGGAGGACATGTTTCACTATGTAATCAGCCGCCGCATCTTTATCCCACCCCATAAAAATCCCTCTGAAAACAACAAGTTTGAATGTAATGCAAAGCGCTGCAATGCTACATGACTTTAAAGGACGGCGAATAAGAGTAATCTTATTTTCACCCCTTCGTCGTAATAGCTGCCTGGCCCCATTGGGCTGAGGTGTCACGTTATCGGATTTCTCAATCACAACGCCCTGTCGCTTAGCGCAGTGCTGGCAGAGACTTGGCATTGTGGTGTTCGGCACTCCGTTTATTTTCATCTTCCTTTTACGCAAATTGGCCTTCAGCTGAGCAACTTTTTACTGCCATAGTGGCCGCCCAATAACTTCTTTCTTATGCGTGGGAAACGAGTGTAGATCCTGATTGCGCTGGGGCCTTTCAGACGCCCTATCAGGGTTGATATCGAGATTGCCGGGGGGACGATTACTTCAAGGTGTACATGATCAGGCTGAACATTTAGCTCCAGAACCTCATAATCCTTTATTCCGCAGAGAATGTTTATTGTCCTGTAAAGTTCTCGCCCAACTTATCTTTCAGGATCCAGAAGCGGTACTTTTGTGTCCAGACGATATGATATTTATAACGCTAATAGACATGTGATGAACACCTGTAAAGTCCAATGTCGATTTGTCTCTTTTTACTTGTGGTGAGTAAGAAGAGATAAGCCAGCATGAGCATTTTTAAGGCTTTAGTTTACGGGATCAATCATCACCTCCCAATGAGATGGTTTAGAGGAGACAAATAAACGGGAACCCGCCGGCCCCGCTCTTGTTTAACCCAGAAATAGTAGTGTTTTCCTTCAACGTGTTGCCGGATGCTCGCAAGAACACCTATAGCAGCCCATTGTAAGGGCGATACTTTATCGAGTAGCTGGAGCACCCAATACCCTCCATTTGCTCCAGCAAAGCCGTAGCTCACACCGGTTGTTAGTTTGTCCATTCGATACATGCTCTCACCTTCGAAGCTGTCGGGGTGCTGTGCGTAAAAGGGGTTCAGGCCTTCGGGCTACATTGGCAAAGGAGTCATCTGAGGGTGATTCCCGGGGCCTGAAAATGAAAAAACCGCCGATATTTTGGCGGGTTTTGTTGTTGCGAAGATTTAACTTAATCGCGGATGTTTTTGGTTGATAAAACTTAAAGTATTTCTACCGTTTCGTTGCCGTCAGCGTTTGCTTCCCACGTTTAGACAACTCGCGCAATATACGATTATGTAACCCAACCGCCGTAGACTTCACGAACCAGGGACTGTTCAGGCATGTAATGCTAAGCGCAATAAAAATCAAACCCAGGACAGATCCAACTAAATCCCCGATATTTCTATCACTGCCAGTCAGCATAAGGGTATAAGCTGATATAAAATATATAACAGCAACCAATGCTACGAGCAATATCACAGCCACATGCCATTTCAGCGCAAAGAAATTACCGCGGGCGATAAGGAACATTAATGGCATAAAGAACACACAAAATGTAAGACCGCAAAAGACCGTGCCAACGATTGAATAATGCTCAGGCCAGCCCAGCCATTCAGAGATCGAGTCCCACAGATAGCCCTGAGAGATAGCAAAGCAAAAAACTGCAAAAATACCGCTAAAAGTCAGTGGCAGAACAATTTTGTACCATTCAGCAAAAATATCTATATCAGCGATCAGACGATTTTTCAGTGATTCAAGCCCATGTATGTCATTCGTCTTAATTTCTTTTGCAACTACCGTAGTAAGTGCAAAGCATTTTTTGAGATTATTTAGCATTGCAGGTTCAATTACTTCCTTAAATTGAAAATGATTGTATGAGACCAAATACATACTGCCCGGACTTCTGCACATTTTGTGGATTTCTTAGCGTTCCAGAAAACGCACTCCCGGTAAACGCAGAAGAGTCGGTAACAGTCTTCATTAATTCGTACTGAAGCGATTTTTGTAATGCTTCTGCAGGGTAGCGTGTGGGATATGCCCCAGCTCTTATAAGAGCTTTAACACCTTCATTGGATATACCTGGATTCTTTGCGCGAATTATTTCAATCGTTATCCGTTTACGTTCAGGTCTACTTAAACCTTTGAGCCATTCAATGGCCTTTAAAGAGGATGAGCTTTTCATCATCCGATATATCTCTACTGTCTTGGTTAACCCGGCACCGGCACCAGCAAGGGAAATGATATCCAGAGCTGTTACCGTCGCCGTATACCATCCCTGAGAATCCAGCCAGGCAACATCATCTTCATTCCCATTATGAATGTAAATTAAACGTCCCGCACCAATAAAGCATTGAGCGCCGGTTGCTAAGCTACCAGCTATCATTACACCAGCAATATACCCGGTTGCCGCGGCTGTAAAAGGTATAAAGAAAGTGGACGTCATGGCAAGAACCGCCGTTGCGACCATAGCCCCGCATGACATCGCTGTTGAAGTAATTTCTGTCGCCAGAGAAGGTGCCTGATCGCCTTTGCTGTCGCCTATGTCGCACTCTGCGGTGAAGTATTGCTGACCTTCGTAACGATAATATGAGTTACAGTACTTTGAGCCGGGTTAGCAATTCGTCGGGACGGCCTGACCAGCCACTGGTTCAGGCCATTAGAGTAAATAATGCCAGCCTGGTTGAAGTCCCGCCTGCAATCCAGTTGTTTCGCCAGAGCATGTAAATCGAAATCAACAGGACCTGGCCCACCCCACGTTTGCGGTCTGTTAAACGAAGGAAGGTTGTCTGCTGAATTCCGTCCTGACAAATAGTCTGACATTACTTAACTCCTTTTGGATCCCTGTCGGCTTGGTAAACAAGAGTAATGTGCCCTACTATCAAAAAAAATCAGGATTAGTTCTTAATAAAAGATTTGCAACAAAAGATCATGAACACAGGCACAGAATAAACTATCTAGCTCATAGTGCTGGCTTTGTCCATGAAATGAAAAACAGAACGGGTTATTCATCAGTCCTGGTAAACTGTTGCTTTATTTCTGATACAGTCTGGTTGAATCGTTCGTCTTCGAGCTCTACCCCAATCCCTCTTCTACCGAGTGCTATATTGCTGCCTTTATCGTTGAGCCTGAGCCCATAAAGAAATCTGTCCCAACATAGCCAATAAATACGCTGGCTATGTACGTCAGATTTTTAGCCATGCCGAATAAGTCCAGCAGGTCACGTGCGAACCAGGCAATCATCGCGCACATGGTCGCATCAATTAGCGTTTTCACAATCGGGCCACCGTTATAGCGCCCCCGTAGATGCGCCATAGCGAACGCCAGCATTGCGCCAATACACAGCTTTTTTGCATGCAGTAATGCAGCGATGAAATCTTCTTTGTAGGGCATTTTCATAGTCTCTCACCTCGCGTTATTTGCGGGTGCTGTGTGCATGGGATGATGTGGGCTTCAGTTTTTTTGAATAAGCTTTTGAATTTAGGGGCGAAGATGGATGTGGCAACGCAATTGCGAAAGCTGTAAATTAATCACACTAAGTATCAGGGTAAAATTTTCTACTAAGGATCGCTTAATGAAAAATTCAGGTACGCAGCATTATTGGCGCTGAGCTTTAATGCTTTAGCAAGTTACGAAAACTGTAACATCGTAAATGGCAAAATCACTTCCTGCGATGGCGCGGGGCAGTCCGCTTCAGTTCCAGTGCTCAAGGATGGCGTCTATTACAATTGCAAAATCCTTAATGGTGGCGTTTTCAGCTGTGACGGCTGGTATGAGGATTCAGCGCAAGTAAAAACAAGCGATGGGGATTATGAAGAATGCAATATTGTAAATGGCAGAGTTTTCAGCTGTAACACATGGTCTCAAGGTAGTGTCGTCGTTGAACCATAACTCTCTATAAATTATAGACTATCTACCTGACAGGCGCTTGGTGAAGTGACCTACTTCCCGTTTCTTAAATGCTGCAATTGCGTAGCTTTGCCATAAACGCCCCCCAACTAAGATTCATCTTAAATGACGATGGTAAACTCAGGCCTAAAATGCTCTGCGCGCAGTGCAAACAATACTCTGGCATTTCACAACTGGAAGTTAAAAATGAAGATTCACATTGTAACTCTGATAGCTTGCGCAATTTTACTTCAAGGATGTTCAGCTTTTGACAAACATCATGGTGTTAATTGGGGTGATGGAACATGCCCGGCCCCGACTGCGAGCGAAATTGATAAAGGTCACCTCAAGATTGAGGATGGCAAAACTCTCAAATGCCAGATCAGACCTTACGTCAGTAACATGGCTTGCCAGGGTATAACTGACAAAGTCAATACAGATGGGGTGATATGCCAGAATGGCGTGGGGGCAAACATATTATTCATCTTCGACAGCAACGGCGTGCTAAAAAGTCATAAAAGGCTCTAATCAGCTGAGCTTGCAGGATACCCCATATGACAATCCTTCATCCTTTATAGGATGAAGGAGTTTTAACTTAAGCACCCCTAACGCACATGCACCCCAATCCTGCCCTGTTCTGACAACTCATCTCGATTCTGTCTTTGCGTGTCGACACCTCGCGTTTTCTTAATACCTGCCGCTCACGCTTGTCGTTTGGTAATTGTGTGTAACAGTTAAATCTCCTCACTGTGGCTCCTACCCACACCATGAGATAGCTCAGGGTTGAGCGCGTCGAGAAGATAAAAATAGCTGAAAAGACCCGCATTATTCCTTTTGCTCTTATTTAGAAGACATTTTTTCATTATCAAGCCCACCCGCAGATGAGAGCCTGGATGACTACTTGCGGCATCGCTCAATCTTCATATGACCATGGCGAATGCGACGTTTTACTTCGCCGTTCATTAGAAGAACGCGCCCATTATCATCACATACGATATCCACCACCTCACCTAAGTTGTCGTCGGCGGTCTGACAGCGTTTGACTTCTTCACCGTTGATTTCGATATCTGCGGCAAGGCGATGACCGCAAAACAAGTAAATGCTTCCCGCTGGTTTGAGGACTCTCCAGAACTGCGCCAGGCATCCATCGAGCCACTTTAAATAATCTTCGTCCCCCTTCCACTGATTGTCCCAGCCGTTCGGCTTAACCTTGAAATATGGTGGGTCAGTAACTATCAGATCAATATAGTTATCAGGAAGGGTTACGATGTTATGCAGGCAGTCAGCATTGATTAAATCAACATTGTTTAAATTTACAGTATTCTTCTTAAATCAGTCAGCGGGACTCTGATAGGCTCATTATGCTTTTGCGCTAAAGCAGTTGGCCGTGGTTCGCTTGTGACCTATACCATGAGCGAATGGCTGGTTAAGTGCTACAACACCCACCAGCCGCCCATTTCCATAAAAAACGGGAACCCTTCGGCTCCCGTTCTTATTCAATCCACGAAACGGATTACATGTTCGCGATAATCGCGTCGCCAAACTCTGAGCATTTCAGCAGCTTAGCGCCTTCCATCAGACGTTCGAAGTCATAGGTCACGGTTTTCGCGTTAATCGCACCGCTCATGCCTTTCACGATCAGATCGGCCGCTTCAGTCCAGCCCATATGCCGCAGCATCATCTCCGCAGAGAGGATAACCGAACCCGGGTTTACTTTATCCTGACCGGCGTATTTCGGTGCGGTGCCGTGAGTGGCTTCGAACAGCGCACATTCGTCGCCGATATTCGCGCCAGGGGCAATACCGATACCGCCAACCTGCGCCGCCAGGGCGTCAGAAATATAGTCACCGTTAAGGTTCATACAGGCGATAACATCGTATTCAGCCGGGCGCAGCAGGATCTGTTGCAGGAACGCATCGGCAATCACATCTTTAATGATGATCTCTTTACCGGTTTTCGGGTTCTTGATTTTCTGCCACGGACCGCCATCGATCAGCTCGCCGCCGAACTCTTCGCGTGCCAGCTGGTAGCCCCAGTCTTTGAACGCGCCTTCGGTGAACTTCATGATGTTGCCTTTGTGCACCAGCGTAACGGAATCGCGATCGTTAGTGATGGCGTATTCAATCGCGGCGCGCACCAGACGCTTAGTGCCCTCTTCCGAGCACGGCTTAATGCCGATGCCGCAATGTTCCGGGAAGCGAATTTTCTTCACGCCCATCTCTTCGCGCAGGAATTTAATCACTTTTTCAGCGTCGGCAGAGTCGGCTTTCCACTCAATACCGGCATAAATATCTTCTGAGTTCTCACGGAAGATGACCATGTCGGTCAGCTCAGGGTGTTTTACCGGGCTCGGCGTGCCTTCGTAGTAACGGACCGGACGCAGGCAGATATAAAGATCCAGCTCCTGGCGCAGGGCAACGTTCAGAGAACGAATACCGCCGCCAACGGGCGTTGTCAGGGGGCCTTTAATCGCAACGCGGTAATCGCGAATCAGATCAAGGGTTTCCGGCGGCAGCCAAACGTCCTGGCCGTAAACATGGGTAGATTTCTCACCGGTATAAATTTCCATCCAGGAAATTTTACGCTCGCCCTTATAGGCTTTCTCCACAGCGGCATCCACCACTTTCAGCATCGCCGGAGTCACGTCCACACCGATTCCGTCACCTTCAATAAAAGGGATAATCGGGTTATTTGGCACGTCGAGCTTGCCATTTTGCAGGGTGATTTTCTTACCTTCCGCCGGAACAACTACTTTGCTTTCCATTCACCTCTCCTTCGAGCGCTTCTGGTTGTTTGCTCGCTGACATCTATGCCGGGGCGCTCAGACTGCGTCCGCTCACCGGTTACGTGAATCACACAGAGCAAACCGTTTATTGTTAATGAATTGTAATGAGCCCGAACATACTAACCGATAGTCCGGCTCCATGAAAGGCAATCATGATTCAGTTATAATGCGGCAATTGATAACCACTGAAAATACCATGAATAAAACTTCTGAAAGAAATCACCGCCTTAAGCGATTCAGCTCACGGCAAGCCACCAGTAAGAAGGTACAAGCCGGGGCAAAGCGGGTGATTTTGTTTAATAAACCCTACGATGTTTTGCCACAATTCACTGACGAAGCCGGGCGCAATACGCTGAAAGATTTTATTCCTGTGCAGGGCGTTTACGCCGCCGGTCGTCTCGATCGCGACAGCGAAGGGCTGCTGGTCCTGACCAATGACGGCGCGCTGCAGGCGAACCTGACGCAGCCTGGCAAACGCACCGGCAAAATTTACTACGTGCAGGTTGAAGGCGAACCGACCGTTGAAGCGATTGAAGCGTTGCGTAACGGCGTAACGCTTAACGATGGTCCGACACTGGCGGCGGGGGTTGAGCGCGTAGCGGAGCCTGAATGGTTGTGGCCGCGCAATCCGCCCATTCGCGAGCGCAAAGCGATTCCGACCGCCTGGCTGAAAATCACCCTTTATGAAGGCCGTAATCGCCAGGTGCGACGCATGACGGCGCATGTCGGCTTCCCTACTCTGCGTCTCATCCGCTACGCTATGGGCAACTACACGCTGGATAATCTCGCAAATGGCGAATGGCGTGACGCTTAATCAGGGAGGCGGTAATGTTTAAACCCCATGTCACCGTGGCTTGCGTGGTGCACGCGCAGGGTAAATTTTTGGTTGTTGAAGAGACTATTCGCGGCAAAGCGCTGTGGAACCAGCCCGCAGGCCATCTTGAAGCGGACGAAACCCTGTTGCAGGCGGCAAAACGTGAGCTGTGGGAAGAGACCGGCATTCGCGCCGAACCGCAGCATTTTATCCGTATGCACCAGTGGCTGGCACCGGATAACACGCCATTTTTACGTTTCCTGTTTGCCGTAGAACTTAACGAAATGTGCGCCACCGAACCCCATGACAGCGATATCGACTGCTGCCATTGGGTGACGGCTGAAGAGATTCTGAACGCGCCAAACCTGCGTTCGCCGCTGGTGGCTGAGAGTATCCGCTGCTACCAGAGCGGCAAGCGGCTGCCGCTGGAGACCATTGCGGAATTTAACTGGCCATTTACAGGGGATGCCTGAGGCGCAAGCCCGTGATAGAATACGCCGCCCTGAAGTTCTAAGTCGTGAGTATTCTATGTCTGATAGCCCAAAAAAAGTGATCGTCGGCATGTCCGGCGGTGTCGACTCTTCCGTTTCCGCTTACCTGTTGCAACAACAGGGTTATAAGGTGGAAGGCCTGTTCATGAAGAACTGGGAAGAGGATGACGGCGAGGAATACTGCACCGCCGCGGCGGATCTTGCCGATGCGCAGGCCGTGTGCGACAAGCTTGGCATTGAGCTTCACACCGTCAATTTTGCCGCAGAATACTGGGACAACGTGTTCGAACACTTCCTGGCGGAATATAAAGCCGGACGCACGCCAAACCCGGATATTTTGTGCAACAAAGAGATTAAATTTAAAGCCTTCCTTGAGTTCGCCGCCGAAGATCTGGGTGCCGACTACATTGCGACCGGCCACTATGTACGCCGCGCCGACGTCGACGGCAAAAGCCGCCTGCTGCGCGGCCTGGATGGCAATAAAGATCAGAGCTACTTTCTCTACACCCTCGGCCATGAGCAGATTGCCCAAAGCCTCTTCCCCGTCGGCGAGCTGGAAAAGCCGCAGGTGCGTAAAATCGCCGAAGAGCTGGGTCTGATTACCGCGAAGAAAAAAGACTCTACCGGTATCTGTTTTATTGGCGAGCGCAAATTCCGCGAATTCCTCGGCCGCTATTTGCCCGCACAGCCCGGTAAGATCCTCACCGTCGACGGTGAAGAGATCGGCGAGCACCAGGGGCTGATGTATCACACCCTGGGTCAGCGCAAAGGGTTGGGGATCGGCGGCACCAAAGAGGGCAGCGAAGATCCGTGGTATGTCGTCGATAAAGATGTTGAAAACAATATTCTGATTGTCGCCCAGGGTCACGATCATCCACGTCTGATGTCGGTGGGACTTATCGCTCAGCAACTGCACTGGGTCGATCGCCAGCCGATCAAAGGCACGCTGCGCTGTACGGTAAAAACCCGCTACCGCCAGCAAGATATTCCCTGTACCGTGACCGCGCTGGACGATGACCGCATTGAGGTGCGTTTCGATGAGCCGGTTGCCGCCGTTACGCCGGGGCAATCTGCCGTCTTCTACCTCGATGAGGTGTGTCTCGGCGGCGGTATTATTGAACAGCGCCTGCCGCTGCCCCTGTAATAAAAACGAATTGCACAATCGGAACGGCCTACGCCCGCAGCGTTGATGCATAGCGGGCAGATAAAGGAGTAAGTGTGGCGAAGAACTATTACGATATTACCCTGGCGCTGGCGGGCATTTGTCAGTCGTCTCGCCTGGTGCAACAGCTGGCGCATCAGGGGCACTGTGACGCTGACGCGCTGCATGTTTCATTAAATAGCGTAATTGACCTGAACCCGGACTCAACATTAGGCGTCTTTGGCGGCAGCGAAACCAATCTGCGCACCGGTCTGGAGACGCTGCTCGGCGTGCTTAACGCCAGCAACCGGCAGGGGCTGAACGGCGAACTCACCCGTTACACCCTCAGCATGATGGTGCTGGAGCGCAAGCTTGCCGCCAGCAAAGGCGCGATGGCGACCCTCGGCGATCGCATCAGCGGTTTACAGCGCCAGCTGGAGCACTTCGATCTGCAATCGGAAACGCTGCTGAGCGCGATGGCGGCTATCTATGTCGACGTTGTCAGCCCGCTGGGGCCACGTATTCAGGTCACCGGCTCGCCAGCCGTGCTGCAAAGTCCGCAGGTGCAGGCAAAAGTTCGCGCGACGCTGCTGGCGGGTATCCGCGCTGCGGTGCTCTGGCACCAGGTTGGCGGCGGTCGTCTGCAGTTAATGTTTTCCCGAAATCGCCTGTCGACGCAGGCCAAACAAATTCTCGCTCATTGTTAACCTCCCGGAGTTGTGACTTATGGAATTATCCTCCCTGACCGCCGTTTCCCCTGTCGATGGACGCTACGGCGATAAAGTCAACGCGCTGCGCGGGATCTTCAGCGAATTTGGTTTGCTGAAATTTCGCGTGCAGGTTGAAGTGCGCTGGCTGCAAAAACTGGCGTCTCACGCGGCGATCAAGGAAGTTCCTGCTTTTGCTGCCGACGCAAACGGTTACCTCGATAAAATCGTCGAAGACTTCAATGAAGAAGACGCTGCGCGCATTAAAACCATCGAACGCACCACCAATCACGATGTGAAAGCGGTGGAATATTTTCTTAAAGAGAAAGTCGCAGCGATCCCGGAATTACACGCCGTGTCGGAGTTTATTCACTTCGCCTGCACTTCCGAAGATATCAATAACCTCTCCCATGCGCTGATGCTGAAAACCGCGCGCGACGACGTTATCCTGCCGTACTGGCGCAAGCTTATCGACGCGGTAAAAGATCTGGCTCTGCAGTATCGCGATATCCCGCTGCTCTCGCGCACCCATGGTCAGCCGGCAACGCCGTCGACGATGGGTAAAGAGATGGCCAACGTCGCCTATCGTATGGAGCGCCAGTTCCGTCAGCTTAATCAGGTTGAAATTCTCGGCAAAATCAACGGCGCGGTGGGTAACTATAACGCCCATATCGCCGCCTACCCGGAAGTCGACTGGCATCAGTTCAGCGAAGAGTTTGTCACCGCGCTGGGCATTCAGTGGAACCCGTACACCACGCAGATTGAGCCCCATGACTATATTGCCGAGCTGTTTGACTGCATGGCGCGTTTTAACACCATTCTGATCGATTTCGACCGTGATGTTTGGGGCTACGTGGCGCTGAACCATTTCAAACAGAAAACCATTGCCGGTGAGATTGGTTCGTCCACCATGCCGCATAAAGTCAACCCGATTGATTTTGAAAACTCCGAAGGTAACCTCGGCCTGTCTAACGCCGTCCTGCAGCACCTGGCCAGTAAACTGCCGGTTTCCCGTTGGCAGCGCGATCTGACCGACTCCACCGTGCTGCGTAACCTCGGCGTTGGCGTTGGCTATGCGCTGATCGCCTACCAGTCGACACTGAAGGGCGTGAGTAAACTGGAAGTCAATCGCGATCGCCTGCTCGACGAACTGGATCATAACTGGGAAGTGCTGGCGGAGCCGATCCAGACGGTTATGCGTCGCTACGGCATCGAAAAGCCGTACGAAAAATTGAAAGAGCTGACCCGTGGTAAACGCGTCGACGCAGAAGGTATGAAGCAGTTTATCGATAGCCTGGCGCTGCCGGAACACGAAAAAGAGCGCCTGAAAGCGATGACGCCGGCGAACTATATTGGCCGCGCTATCACCATGGTTGATGAACTGAAATAATCCCCCTCGCCTTTAAGACTCTCTTTCCACCGTGAAAGAGAGTCTCTTTCCTCACCGGTTTAATAAATGTTTATCCCCTGAGCACCACAATCAGCGTTAAACTATTTGTATCAAAAAATATGGAGAGTTCTGACGATGCGTATCCTCGTTGTGGAAGATAATGCTCTGTTGCGCCACCATTTAAAAGTTCAGTTGCAGGAGTCAGGACACCAGGTAGACGCCGCAGAAGATGCACGGGAAGCGGATTACTTTTTGAACGAGCATCTGCCGGATATCGCCATCGTCGATCTCGGCCTGCCGGATGAAGATGGTCTGTCATTGATTCGCCGCTGGCGCAGCCATGACGTCACGCTGCCGGTGCTGGTGCTGACCGCCCGTGAAGACTGGCAGGATAAAGTCGAAGTGCTCAGCGCCGGTGCCGACGACTATGTCACCAAACCGTTCCACATTGAAGAAGTGGTGGCGCGGATCCAGGCGCTGATGCGGCGTAACAGCGGTCTGGCATCACAGCTTATCTCGATGCCGCCGTTCCAGGTCGATCTCTCGCGCCGTGAACTCTCTATTCACGATGAAGTGGTAAAGCTTACCGCCTTTGAATACACCATTATGGAGACGCTGATCCGCAACAGCGGCAAAGTGGTGAGCAAAGATTCGTTAATGCTGCAGCTTTATCCCGACGCCGAGCTGCGCGAGAGCCACACCATTGACGTGTTGATGGGACGGTTACGGAAAAAGATCCAGGCGCTCTATCCGGCGGATGTGATTACCACCGTGCGCGGTCAGGGCTACCTGTTCGAATTAACAAAATGAGACGCCTGTTGCGCCATCTGATGCCGCTCTCTCTACGGGTTCGCTTTCTCCTCGCGACGGCCGCCGTAGTGATGGTGCTGTCCCTCGCTTACGGAATGGTGGCGCTGGTGGGTTACAGCGTCAGTTTTGATAAAACCACCTTCCGGTTGCTGCGCGGTGAAAGCAACCTGTTCTATACCCTGGCACGCTGGGATAACGATAAACTCAGCGTTAACCTGCCGGATAATCTCAATCTGCAAAGCCCGACGGTGGCGTTGATCTACGACCAAAACGGGCAGTTGATTTGGTCGCAGAAAAAGGTGCCCTGGCTGGAGAGGCTGATTGCGCCCCAATGGCTAACCGCCAACGGTTTTCATGAAATAGAAGCCGATGTCGATTACAGCAGTACGCTGGTGAGAAATGACCACTCGGTCGCGGTCAATATCTATCCGGCGACGGAGCGCATGCCACAGCTGACGATTGTCGTGGTCGATACCATCCCTATCGAGCTTAAACGCTCCTATATGGTCTGGAGCTGGTTCATTTACGTGCTCGCCGCCAATTTGTTGTTAGTGATCCCGCTGTTGTGGCTGGCGGCGTGGTGGAGTTTGCGCCCTATTGAAGATTTGGCCCGCGAAGTGCGCGAGCTGGAAGAGCACCATCGTGAGCAGCTCAATCCGGAAACCACCCGCGAGCTCACCAGCCTCGTTCGCAACCTTAATCGGCTATTAAAAAGCGAGCGCGAACGTTATGACAAATACCGCACCACCCTCACTGATCTCACCCACAGCCTGAAAACACCGTTAGCGGTGCTGCAAAGTACGTTGCGATCCTTGCGCTGCGAGAAAATGAGCGTCACTGCCGCCGAGCCGGTGATGCTGGAGCAGATCAGCCGTATTTCCCAGCAGATTGGCTACTATCTGCATCGGGCAACCATGCGCGGCACCAGCGGATTACTGAGCCGCGAACTGCATCCGGTCGCGCCATTACTCGATAGCCTGACCTCGGCGTTAAACAAAGTCTATCAGCGTAAAGGGGTCAACATTAGCCTCGATATTTCACCTGAAATTAGCTTTGTCGGCGAGAAAAATGACTTTATGGAAGTCATGGGCAACTTGCTGGATAACGCCTGCAAATATTGTCTGGAATTTGTCGAAGTCTCCGCCCGCCAGACCGACGAAACGCTGCATATTTTTGTTGAGGACGACGGCCCGGGGATCCCGGCGGCGAAACGCGAAATTATCTTCGATCGCGGCCAGCGCGCCGATACCTTGCGGCCGGGCCAGGGCGTTGGGCTTGCCGTGGCACGCGAGATTGTCGATCAGTACGACGGTCAGATCCTGACGGATGAAAGTTTACTCGGCGGGGCAAAAATGGAAGTGATTTTTGGTCGCCAGCATATCAGCCAGCAATGATTACTCTCCCGTAGCAAAGGCGGGTACGAAAGAACAAAAAGGAGCCAATGTTGCTCCTTTTTACTTTTCTGTCACATCGTTACGCAGACAAAACGCCCGTGCAGCATTACTATGATCTTTTGTTTAACCCCTCATAACACGCCGGAAACGCATATGGAATATCACGTAGAGATAAACTGGCCAGACTTTATTCAACGCTACTGGCAAAAACGCCCGGTAGTGATAAAGCGTGGAATTAAGAATTTTGTCGACCCGATAAGCCCGGATGAGCTGGCGGGGCTGGCAATGGAAAATGAAGTGGACAGCCGCCTGGTCAGCCATTTTGAAGGTAAATGGCAGGTGGGTCACGGTCCGTTCGAAAGCTACGATCACCTCGGTGAAAATAACTGGTCGCTGCTGGTGCAGGCCGTTAACCACTGGCATCAGCCCGCTGCGGCGTTAATGCGTCCGTTCCGTGCCCTGCCCGACTGGCGTACCGACGATTTGATGATTTCGTTTTCCGTGCCCGGCGGCGGCGTGGGCCCGCATCTCGATCAGTACGATGTGTTTATTATTCAGGGCACCGGCCGCCGCCGCTGGCGCGTTGGCGAAAAAACAACGCTGAAGCAGCATTGTCCGCATCCGGATCTGCTGCAGGTTGATCCCTTTGAGGCCATTATCGATGAGGAGATGGAGCCGGGCGATATCCTTTATATTCCACCGGGATTCCCTCATGAAGGCTACTCGCTGGAAAATTCATTAAACTACTCGGTGGGCTTCCGCGCGCCAAGCGGCCGGGAGCTTATTAGCGGCTTTGCCGATTATGTTTTGCAGCGCGAACTCGGCAGCCAACGCTATAGCGATCCGGAGGTGCAGCTGCGCGATCATCCGGCGGACATTCTGCCGCACGAGCTGGATAAACTACGGGAAATGATGCTCGGGTTAATTAATCAACCGGAGCAGTTTAAGGAGTGGATGGGCGAGTTTATTTCCCAGTCGCGCCATGAGCTGGATGTCGCGCCGCCGGAGCCGCCTTACCAGCCGGATGAAATTTACGATGCGCTGCAGCAGGGCGATAAGCTGGTGCGTCTTGGCGGTCTGCGCGTATTGCGAATTGGTGAGGACATTTATGCCAATGGCGAGCGCATCAACTCCCCGCACCGCCCGGCGCTGGAAGCGCTGGCCAGCCATATTGAGCTGACAGGTGAACATCTCGGCGACGCGCTGGAAGATCCCTCCTTCCTCGCGATGCTCGCTGCGCTGGTGAACAGTGGTTACTGGTTCTTCGAAGATTAACCGAGGTTTCGCCCGGCGGCGCTTGCCGTCGGGCGAAATAAAGAAAGTTTACTCGCCCTTAGCGGTAAGTTCCGCAATGCGCACGATTACCTGCACCGCTTTTTCCATCCCTTGCAGCGTCACAAACTCATGTTTGCCGTGGTAGTTATAACCGCCGGTAAACAGGTTCGGGCACGGTAGTCCCATAAAGGAAAGCTGTGCGCCGTCGGTGCCGCCGCGAATCGGTTTAAGATCCGGCTCGATGTCACAATCACGCATCGCCTGCTGCGCTACTTCGAGGATATGCGGGAACTCAATAACCTTTTCACGCATATTGTAGTAGCTGTCCTCGATCGCCAGTTCGATATAGCAATCCGGGTGCAGCCCTTTGCCGACTTTTTTGGCGATCTCCATCATCTTACGTTTACGCGCTTCGAAGTTTTTCCGATCGAAATCACGAATGATGTAGTGCATCTCGGCGCGTTCAACGCTGCCTTTGATACTGGTGAGGTGGTAGAAACCCGCGTAACCATCGGTCTGCTCCGGGCTCTCCTCTTCCGGTACCAACGCATGAATTTTGCTGGCCAGCGTCAGGGCATTAACCATCACCCCTTTCGCGGTGCCGGGATGGACATTGTTACCCACAATTTTGATATTGACCGACGCGGCATTGAAGTTCTCAAACTCCAGTTCGCCCACGCCGCCGCCATCAACGGTATAGGCCCATTTCGCGCCGAATTTTTCCACTTCGAAATGTTTTGCCCCTTTACCGACTTCTTCATCCGGGGTAAAGGCGACGCAAATATCGCCGTGGGGAATGTTGTTCTTCTTGAGTACCGCCAGCGCCGTCATGATCTCCGCGACGCCCGCTTTATCGTCCGCGCCGAGGAGAGTTTTACCGTCGGTTGTGATCAGCGTCTGGCCCAGCATTTGGTGCAGAACCGGGAACATCACCGGCGAGAGGATCTCATCGCCGACGCCCAGCGCTATGTCGCCGCCGCGATAGTTTTCAAGGATCTGCGGATTCACATTCTTACCGCTGCAATCCGGCGAGGTGTCGACATGGGAGATAAAACCAATCGCCGGAACGGGTTTTTGCACATTCGACGGCAGCTTCGCCATCACCGTGCCCTTCTCGCTTAGGGTGACATCCGTAAGCCCCATCTCTTCGAGCTGGTCTTGAAGTAAACGCAGGAGCTTCCATTGTCCGTCCGTGCTTGGCACCTGGCGAACGCCCGGCTTAGATTGAGTGTCCAGAGAAACGTACTGTAAAAAACGCTCTAATAATTTATCCATGAAGCCCCCCAACAAAATGTCTCAACATTATCAGTAAGGGTGAAAAGACAAATATTGCGTCAGGTCACTTTTACCCCGTAAACGAGAATATTTTCAAAATTGCGTCAAGCTGCGTAAGTCTGGCGTGGAAAGTGGCGGCTTGCCTCACGCAACGCGAACAACAATTGGCGATCTTTTAGGTTTGCCGTAGAATGCCAGCCCTTATATTGTGCACAACCCTCAAGGTGGTTCATCACAAACCCCGCATCGGATAAGGCTTTTCGATGCGCAGACACGGGACAGAGTAGAAAAATTGAACACACAATCGCGTTCGCGTTCACCGCTGGTGGAACTGGCTGGTATTCGCAAAAGCTTTGATGGCAAAAATGTCATTTCTGATTTTAGCCTCACCATCAATAATGGCGAATTTCTGACGCTGCTGGGCCCTTCCGGCTGCGGAAAAACCACCGTTTTACGCCTGATCGCCGGGCTGGAAAATGTCGATGAGGGTCATATCCAGCTGGATGCCCAGGATATTACTCGCGTTGCGGCAGAACACCGCCATGTGAACACCGTCTTTCAAAGTTACGCCCTCTTCCCGCATATGACCGTGTTTGAAAACGTAGCTTTTGGCCTGCGGATGCAAAAGACCCCGGCGCAGGAGATTGCCCCGCGCGTTACCGACGCGCTGCGCATGGTGCAGCTTGACGAGTTCGCGCAGCGAAAACCGCACCAGCTTTCCGGCGGGCAACAACAGCGCGTCGCGATCGCACGCGCGGTGGTCAATAAACCGCGCTTACTGATGCTGGATGAGTCACTCTCGGCCCTTGATTATAAGCTACGTAAGCAGATGCAAAACGAGCTCAAAGCGCTGCAGCGTAAGCTCGGTATCACCTTTGTCTTTGTCACCCATGATCAGGAAGAAGCGCTGACCATGTCAGACAGAATTGTGGTGATGCGCGACGGGCGTATCGAGCAGGACGGCACGCCGCGCGAAATCTATGAAGAGCCAAAAAATCTGTTTGTTGCCAGCTTTATTGGTGAAATCAATATTTTTAACGCCACGGTGATTGAGCGCCTCGACGATAGCCGGGTGCGGGCTAATGTCGAAGGGCGCGAATGCAATATTTATGTCAACTTCGCGGTGGAGAAAGGCCAGCAATTGAATGTGCTGCTGCGCCCGGAAGATCTGCGCGTGGAAGAGATCAACGACATTGCCGAAACCGAAGGGCTAATTGGTTATGTGCGCGAGCGTAACTATAAAGGGATGACGCTGGAATCGATGGTCGAGCTGGAAAACGGCAAGATGGTGATGGTCAGCGAATTCTTTAATGAGGACGATCCGGATTTTGACCACTCGCTGGATCAAAAAATGGCTATCACCTGGGTTGAAAGCTGGGAGGTCGTACTGGCTGATGAAGAGAACCAGTAAATTCCAGAAGGTGGTGATCGCCACTATCGTCGGTTGGCTTGTGCTGTTTGTTTTTCTGCCCAACCTGATGATCATCGCCACCAGCTTTTTGACCCGCGATGACGCCAGCTTCGTTAAGCTGGTCTTTACGCTGGATAACTACGCGCGCCTGCTCGATCCGCTCTATTTCAACGTGCTGCTGCACTCGCTGAATATGGCGGTCATCGCCACGCTGGCCTGTCTGGCGCTGGGCTATCCTTTCGCCTGGTTTCTGGCAAAACTGCCGGCAAAGGTGCGTCCGCTGCTGCTGTTTTTGCTGATTGTCCCCTTCTGGACCAATTCGCTGATCCGCATTTACGGGCTGAAAATCTTTCTCAGCACTAAAGGCTATCTCAACGAGTTTCTGCTGTGGCTGGGGGTTATCGACACGCCGCTGCGCATTATGTTTACGCCGAGCGCGGTGATTATCGGGCTGGTCTATATTCTGCTGCCGTTTATGGTGATGCCGCTGTATTCGAGTATTGAAAAGCTCGATAAACCGCTGCTAGAAGCGGCAAGAGATCTCGGTGCCAGTAAACTCCAGACCTTCCTGCGCATCATTATTCCCCTGACCATGCCGGGGATTGTTGCCGGCTGCCTGTTGGTAATGCTGCCGGCAATGGGGCTGTTCTACGTATCCGATTTAATGGGCGGTGCAAAAAACCTGCTGATCGGTAACGTGATTAAGAGCCAGTTTTTAAATATCCGCGACTGGCCGTTCGGTTCGGCTACCAGCATTACGCTGACTATCGTGATGGGACTGATGCTGCTGGTGTACTGGCGCGCGGCGCGGATGCTGAATAAAAAGCCGACAGATTTAGACGAATAACCGCGCATTATGTCATTCGGGCATGCGCTTTCCTCTTCGGTAAGCGCATGCCATCGACTTTATTGTCTAAGCTGGTGAAGGCGCTGGGTGATTAATTGAGTTTCTGCTCATAGTTATCTCCCGCGTCAATAACGCGAAAAATCTTCCAGCCGCCATTCTCGTTACGTGTCCATACCTGAAGATGAGCATTCTCGTTCCCCTTCAGCCCAAGCCAGACATCCAGTTTCATGCTCCCTTTATCAGGGTAAGCGGGGGAAACTTTTATCTGCTTCTCCCATTCAGGGAAAATGTCCTGAGCGTAGGTAAAATAATCAGCCATCAGCAGCTCTTGTTCCGGCATATGATAAATTTCGTCCATACGCTTAAGTAATTTCGCCGATACCCATCTATTCATTTGCTCAAGCTTGATGATGTTTGGCGGCGAAGCGTCACTGTTTAACTGATGCAGATAAAATGTATAGAATTGGGTGACATTTTTCTGAATATCCGTTTCCGTGTTGGCACAGGCGAAAGGGAGGTAAGCCGCCAAAAGTAATGAAAAAAGAAGTCGCATTATTTCTTCCTGTAAATTATCCACGATGGATGAAGTCTTCTATAGCCCGGCCCGGGATACATATCACGTTGTTTAAAATCTGAATACCATGTTTTACCATCAAACATCGTCATATGACCTATTCCGTTGCCTCCGGCATACGGCTGGATAATGGCAACATCCCCTTTTTCGGGCTGTGCCGTCTGGGGTAATGCAACGAACCCTGCTTTTAGCAACGAGTCACCGTAATCCTTGGCAAATTTAGTCGATATCAGGGTGATACCTCCAGCCTCGCTACCTCTCCGCATATCGGCCTGGAACACTTACTTCCAAGAAACCCCTACGATAATCTATCGTTATAGCGACAGTAATGATTAAAAATCGGTAAATTTCCTCATTCATCGCGGCCTTTTTTTTCGGCAGACAAAACTTTTGTTGTAAAATGCGCGGCCTCAAGCAACTGTCGACGAACGGACGGTGCGATGAAATATTGTGGAGAGGTTTTGGCAAGAGCAGAGAAAGTGATGTATTTCAACTCATTAAAACAAACTAACCTACTGATGAATAGGCTGGAACTCGAATGATCGGTCGACTGCTGCGCGGCGGCTTTATGACCGCCATTTACGCTTATCTCTATATCCCGATCATCATCCTGATCGTCAACTCCTTTAATAGCTCGCGTTTTGGCATCAACTGGCAGGGATTTTCCACCCAGTGGTATCGCCTGTTAATGAACAACGATAGCCTGCTGCAGGCGGCGCAGCACTCGTTAACCATGGCGGTGCTGTCGGCGACGTTTGCTACGCTGATTGGCTCACTGACCGCCGTGGCGCTCTATCGTTACCGTTTTCGCGGCAAACCATTTGTCAGCGGCATGCTGTTTGTGGTGATGATGTCGCCGGATATCGTGATGGCCATCTCCTTGCTGGTGCTGTTTATGCTGCTCGGCGTTCATCTCGGCTTCTGGTCGCTGCTCTTTTCCCATATCACCTTCTGCCTGCCATTTGTGGTGGTAACGGTATTCTCCCGTCTGAAAGGCTTCGATGTGCGTATGCTGGAAGCGGCGAAGGATCTGGGAGCCAGCGAGATGACTATTTTACGCAAAATCATTCTGCCGCTGGCGCTACCGGCAGTGGCCGCGGGCTGGCTGCTGAGCTTTACCCTGTCGATGGATGATGTGGTGGTTTCATCGTTCGTTACCGGGCCGGGGTATGAAATCCTGCCGCTAAAAATTTACTCGATGGTGAAAGTGGGCGTGTCGCCGGAAGTCAACGCGCTGGCTACCATTCTGTTACTGCTTTCGCTGGTGCTGGTAATTGCCAGCCAGCTTATTGCCCGGGATACCACGAAATCCCGACGCAGCAAAAACTTTGCCTGAATATCAGGCTCAACTCAGGGGACGTTTGAATGAAAAACTGGTCACGCCACCTGCTCGCGGCGGGCGCACTTGCCTTCGGCATGAGCGCCGCCCACGCCGACGACACTAAAACACTCTATTTCTATAACTGGACCGAATATGTTCCGCCGGGGCTGCTGGAGCAGTTCACCAAAGAGACGGGCATCAAGGTTATCTATTCGACCTATGAATCGAATGAAACCATGTACGCCAAGCTCAAAACCTATAAACAAGGGGCTTATGACCTGGTGGTGCCGTCAACCTACTTTGTCGACAAGATGCGCAAAGAGGGCATGATCCAGAAGATCGATAAAACGAAGCTGAGCAATTTCGCCAATCTCGATCCGCAAATGCTCAACAAGCCTTTCGATCCCAATAACGACTACTCGATTCCCTACATCTGGGGCGCGACGGCAATTGGCGTGAACAGCGAAGCCATCGATGCGAAAAGCGTCACCAGCTGGGCCGATCTGTGGAAACCGGAGTATAAAAGCAGCCTGCTGTTAACGGATGATGCGCGCGAAGTGTTCCAGATAGCGCTGCGCAAACTCGGTTATTCCGGCAATACCACCGATGCGAAAGAGATCGAAGCGGCTTATAAAGAGCTGCAAAAACTGATGCCAAACGTGGCGGCGTTCAACTCGGATAACCCGGCGAACCCCTATATGGAAGGCGAAGTGAATCTTGGTATGGTGTGGAACGGGTCCGCCTTTGTGGCGCGCCAGGCGGGAACGCCGCTTGAGGTAGTGTGGCCGAAAGAAGGCGGCATTTTCTGGATGGACAGTTTAGCGATCCCTGCCAACGCGAAAAATGTCGACGGCGCGCTAAAGCTGATCAACTTCCTGCTGCGCCCGGAGATTGCCAAACAGGTCGCCGAAACTATTGGTTATCCAACGCCCAACCTGGCGGCGCGGAAACTGCTGAAACCGGAAGTGGCGAATGATAAATCCCTCTACCCGGATGCGGAAATTGTTGATAAAGGCGAATGGCAAAACGATGTCGGCAGCGCCAGCGCGCTGTATGAAGAGTATTATCAGAAGTTAAAAGCTGGCCGTTAAATCACCGCTTGTCGACCGGGTCGCGTGCCCGGTCGACAACCCGCTAAAGCCCTTTCAGCAGTTTTTCGACATACTCCGGCACCACATCGCTTGCCAGCCCATAATGTTTCTCGGCAAACTCGCTGCCGACCTGGCTTGGTTCGAGGTTCAGCTCTACGGTGTGCGCACCCTGCAGCTTCGCTTCATGGACAAAACCGGCGGCCGGGTAAACATGACCGGAGGTGCCGATGGCGATAAACACATCCGCCATCGCCAGCGCGCTGTAAATGTCATCCATCCCCAGCGGCATTTCACCGAACCACACCACATGCGGACGCAGCGGCGCGGGAAACTGGCAGCAGTGACATTTATCATCGTCATTCACATCGCCGGTCCATTCCAGCACCTGTCCGCTTTGCGAACAGCGCACTTTTAGCAGTTCGCCATGCATATGAATGATATTTTTGTTGCCCGCGCGCTCATGCAGGTTATCGATGTTTTGCGTGATCAGCAAAAACCTGTCCCCCAGCGCCTGCTCCAGCGCCGCCAGCGCCTGATGCGCGGCATTGGGTACGATCTCCGGCTGCTGCAGCTGCCTGCGCCGATCGTTATAGAAGGTTTGCACCAGCTGCGGATTACGGGCGAAACCTTCCGGCGTCGCCACATCTTCAACGTGATGCTCTTCCCACAGCCCGTCCGCGGCGCGGAAGGTGCGAATGCCGGACTCAGCGGAAATGCCCGCTCCCGTCAAAACAACGACTCTTGGTTTTTCCATTACGTCTGACACCATTATGTCTCTGAAAAAAATACGCTGGCGTAAGCGCTCGCGCAGACGGCGTTTGTTACGGCGAAAACGACTGAGACGATGTGAACGTCGCGATTGCATGGCATCCTCTCAGATTAGTCAGTGAGATGAAGAAAGGCCGCACCGCGCATGCCGCCCGCATCGCCGTGGCGAGCGCGTTCGATACGCGGCACATCGCCCGCCGGTAACAGATGCGGTGCGATACGCGCCGGCAACATCTGCGTCAGGGGGCTGAAATTCGATAAGCCGCCGCCAATCACCAGCAGGTCAGGATCGACAATCGTCAAAATATTGCCCAGACAGACCGCCAGCAGATCGACATAGCGCTCAACATGCGCCAGCGCTTTCGCATCACCTTGTTCCCAACGCGCGATGATTTCCGGCGCTGACAAGGTTTGATGATAGAAGTGACGGTATAACCACGCAAAACCGCGACCGGAAAGATAGTTTTCAATACAGCCGATTTTACCGCAGCCGCAGCGGGTCAGGGGGAAATCAAAGCCCATTAGCCCCAGCGCATCCACCGGCAGACGAATATGACCAAATTCGCCAGTGATAAAACGCCTGCCGGCAATGGATCTGCCGTTGACCACCAGCCCGCCGCCGACGCCGGTGCCGAGGATTAAACCCATCACCAGCGGATACTGGCGGAACTCGTCATCCCAGGCTTCGGAGAGGGTAAAACAATTAGCGTCGTTGTCGATGCGCACATCACGTTCGAGCATCGCGCTGAGATCGGCGCGCAGCGTACGACCGCTGGCGGCAGGGAGATTCGCGGCATACAGCGTGCCGTCGGCGGTTTCAGGCAT
>NZ_JXAG01000005.1 GCF_000814905.1 Enterobacter sp. Bisph1 | reverse complement strand
GTTTCAATTTTCAGCTTGATCCAGATTTTTAAAGAGCAAATATCTCAAACATGACTCGCAAGTCAGTTTTGAGATACTGATTGGTTGTGCCTTTCACCCACAGCCAGCAAGTGGCGTCCCCTAGGGGATTCGAACCCCTGTTGCCGCCGTGAAAGGGCGGAGTCCTAACCGCTAGACGAAGGGGACACGGAGTGTCACGACTTCGCAGCCGTCTTGCTCGTTACTTTTTCATCAGACAATCTGTGTGGACACTACAGAGAAAGGTTCTTTCAGGTAAGGAGGTGATCCAACCGCAGGTTCCCCTACGGTTACCTTGTTACGACTTCACCCCAGTCATGAATCACAAAGTGGTAAGCGCCCTCCCGAAGGTTAAGCTACCTACTTCTTTTGCAACCCACTCCCATGGTGTGACGGGCGGTGTGTACAAGGCCCGGGAACGTATTCACCGTAGCATTCTGATCTACGATTACTAGCGATTCCGACTTCATGGAGTCGAGTTGCAGACTCCAATCCGGACTACGACGCACTTTATGAGGTCCGCTTGCTCTCGCGAGGTCGCTTCTCTTTGTATGCGCCATTGTAGCACGTGTGTAGCCCTGGTCGTAAGGGCCATGATGACTTGACGTCATCCCCACCTTCCTCCAGTTTATCACTGGCAGTCTCCTTTGAGTTCCCGGCCGAACCGCTGGCAACAAAGGATAAGGGTTGCGCTCGTTGCGGGACTTAACCCAACATTTCACAACACGAGCTGACGACAGCCATGCAGCACCTGTCTCACAGTTCCCGAAGGCACCAAGCCATCTCTGGCAAGTTCTGTGGATGTCAAGACCAGGTAAGGTTCTTCGCGTTGCATCGAATTAAACCACATGCTCCACCGCTTGTGCGGGCCCCCGTCAATTCATTTGAGTTTTAACCTTGCGGCCGTACTCCCCAGGCGGTCTATTTAACGCGTTAGCTCCGGAAGCCACGCCTCAAGGGCACAACCTCCAAATAGACATCGTTTACGGCGTGGACTACCAGGGTATCTAATCCTGTTTGCTCCCCACGCTTTCGCACCTGAGCGTCAGTCTTCGTCCAGGAGGCCGCCTTCGCCACCGGTATTCCTCCAGATCTCTACGCATTTCACCGCTACACCTGGAATTCTACCTCCCTCTACGAGACTCAAGCCTGCCAGTTTCGGATGCAGTTCCCAGGTTGAGCCCGGGGATTTCACATCCGACTTGACAGACCGCCTGCGTGCGCTTTACGCCCAGTAATTCCGATTAACGCTTGCACCCTCCGTATTACCGCGGCTGCTGGCACGGAGTTAGCCGGTGCTTCTTCTGCGGGTAACGTCAATTGCTGCGGTTATTAACCACAACACCTTCCTCCCCGCTGAAAGTACTTTACAACCCGAAGGCCTTCTTCATACACGCGGCATGGCTGCATCAGGCTTGCGCCCATTGTGCAATATTCCCCACTGCTGCCTCCCGTAGGAGTCTGGACCGTGTCTCAGTTCCAGTGTGGCTGGTCATCCTCTCAGACCAGCTAGGGATCGTCGCCTAGGTGAGCCGTTACCCCACCTACTAGCTAATCCCATCTGGGCACATCTGATGGCAAGAGGCCCGAAGGTCCCCCTCTTTGGTCTTGCGACGTTATGCGGTATTAGCTACCGTTTCCAGTAGTTATCCCCCTCCATCAGGCAGTTTCCCAGACATTACTCACCCGTCCGCCACTCGTCACCCGAGAGCAAGCTCTCTGTGCTACCGTTCGACTTGCATGTGTTAGGCCTGCCGCCAGCGTTCAATCTGAGCCATGATCAAACTCTTCAATTTAAA
>NZ_JXAG01000049.1 GCF_000814905.1 Enterobacter sp. Bisph1 | reverse complement strand
CCGGGTATGCCGACGCCGACGCTGCCTTTGGTGGCAAAATGCGCATCCGCTTCGGCCACCAGCGAGCCGATAGCCTGCAGAAACGCCTCATAGCTTTCATGAGGCGTTGCGACGCGCTTTTCCCACTGTAAACGCCGGTTGGCGTCAAAGACGCCTAGCGCAATTTTTGTGCCGCCAATATCAAACCCGTAATTCATCGCCACTCCTTTGTTGTGGCCCGTTACACGCTAAATTACTGCCCGCTCAGCACGCGCGCAGGATCAATATTGCTCGCCCGGCGTGCCGGATACCAGCTCGCCAGCAGGCTTAACGCCAGCGCCGTCACCAGCACATAGACGACATCCAGCGGATGCAGCTCCGAGGGCAGGAAATCGATAAAGTAGATATCGCCCGACAAAAACTGATGGCCCACCAGCTTCTCCAGCACATTAATAATCGGCGTTAACTGCAGTGAAACCACGACGCCGATGACGACGCCGCTGAGGCTACCAAACAGCCCCGCCAGCAAGCCGTACCAGACGAAAACGGCGCGGATAAGCCCATCTTTAGCCCCAAGCGTACGCAGCACGGCAATATCGCCGCTCTTATCTTTTACCGCCATCACCAGCGTCGAGACAATGTTAAAACAGGCTACGCCAATCACCAGCACCATCGCCAGATACATTATGGCGCGGATCATCTGAATATCGCGGTACATATAGCCATACTTGCCGATCCAGCTTTTGATATAGACATAGCTGTTGGTCACTTCACCGGCGTCGCGCACCAGCTTTTGGGCGTTAAACACATCATTCACTTTGATGTCGATACCGGTGACGCTCTCGCCCATATCGAGGTACTGCTGCGCATCCTGCATCGGGATCATCGCATAGTTGTGATCAAGCTGGCCGCTCAGTTGTAAAATGCCGCTGACATGCAGACGCACGCGTTTCGGCTGCAGCAGTTTATGCGCGTCATCGGAATTGGGGATCATGATCGACACCCAATCGCCCTGCTTCACTTTCAACGCTTCGGCCACGCCTTTACCAAGAATGATTTGCTGCTCCCCGGCACGAAAATTCTGCCAGGCGTCGCCCTGAACAAATTTAGGTAACGCACTGAGCTGGGTTTCCTGTTGCGGATCAACCCCTTTGACCTGAATGGCGCGCAGGTTCGCCCCGCTCTCCACCAGACCGGTAAAGTTAATGTAGGGCGCGGCGGCGGCAATGCCCGGTACTTTTTTTACCTTTTCCAGCACCGTTTGCCAGTTATTCCACGGCTGGTTAACCGGCTCGATTTCACCATGCGGCACCACCGCTAAAATACGGTTGTTCAGTTCGCGCTCGAAACCGTTCATCGCGCTTAAACCGACGATCAGTACCGCCACGCCCAGGGCGATACCGACGGTGGAGATCACCGAAATCAGCGATACCATTCCGCCACGGCGGCGACCGCGGCTAAAACGCAGCGCCAGCAGTAAAGAAAGAGGTGAAGCCATTACTCGGCCCCCATCAGGGTCACTTCGGTATTCAGATGACCGTCACGCATTTCCAACTGACGGTTCATGCGCTTTGCCAGTTGCAAATCGTGAGTTACCACCAGAAAGGCGGTGCCCTGGGATTTATTCAGCTCGCCCAGTAGTTCGAAAATGCTGTCCGCGTTACGGGCATCGAGGTTACCGGTCGGTTCATCCGCCAGCACCAGGCGCGGGTTATTCACCAGCGCACGGGCAATGGCCACACGCTGGCGTTCGCCGCCGGACAGCTCGGAAGGACGGTGGCTGGCGCGATGTTCGAGGCCGACGGCGCGCAACATTTCTCGCGCACGGGTGTCAATTTCAGCAGGTTTTTTCTTGCCGATCAGTAGCGGCATCGCCACGTTTTCCAGCGCGCTAAAGTCCGGCAGCAGGTGGTGAAACTGATAGATAAAGCCCAGTTCGCGATTGCGCAGCTCCGCTTTCGCCGTCGACGAAAGTTTACTCATCGCCTGGTCGCGGAAAATAACATCGCCGGAGGTTGGCGTATCCAGCCCGCCTAACAGGTGCAGCAAGGTACTTTTGCCAGAGCCGGAGCTGCCAACAATCGCCATCAGTTCGCCTTCCGCCATGCTAAAGCTGACATTGTGCAGAACATCGGTTTGCACACTGCCTTCCTGATAGCGTTTGCACAGGTTGTCGCATTGCAACAGGATCTTATTCATAACGTAAAGCCTCAGCGGGTTGGGTGGCGGCGGCGCGCCAGGAAGGGTAAAGCGTAGAGAGCAGCGCGATGGCCATCGCCACCAGCGCAATGACGATGACCTGCAGCGGATCAATCGCCACCGGCAGCGCGGCACCATCAAGGAACGCACCGATAATCGGCATCAGGTTATTTAACTGACTGGCGAGCAAGGCTCCCAGCCCGGCACCAAGCAGCGCACCGATAATCCCGGCGCTGGCCCCCTGTACCATAAACACCAGCATGATTTGCCGCGGCGTTAATCCCTGGGTTTGCAAAATGGCCACCTCACCCTGTTTTTCCATCACCATCAGGCCAAGGGAGGTAATAATGTTGAAGGCAGCAACGGCGATGATCAGGCTTAGCAGCAGCCCCATCATATTTTTTTCCATGCGCACGGCCTGGAATAGCTCGCCCTTACGCTCGCGCCAGTCCTGCCATTTGGTGCCTTCCGGCAGGGTCTGCTGGCTGAGCACATCGACTTTCAGCGGCTCGTTCAACCACAAACGCCAGCCGGTGATATTACCCGCCGGGTAGCGCATCAGGCGCGACGCATCATCAATGTTAACCAGCATCTGGTACTCATCGACTTCACTGTTGGCGGCAAAGGTGCCAACGACGGTAAACAGACGCTGGCTCGGCAAACGTCCCATCGGCGTAAACTGGCTGGCGGAGGGCACCATCACACGAATTTGATCGCCGCGATTGACGCCCAACTGCCCTGCCAGCTGCTCACCGAGAATAATATTGTACTTTCCGGCCTGCAGGTCGCTCTGTTTCACATTCACCAAAAAGGGTGCCAGCGGATCCGCTTGCGCCGGATCGATCCCCATCATTACGCCCACCGCGACGCTGCGCGCGCTTTGCAGCACCACATCGCCGGTAGTCAGCGGCGCAATGCGCGTTACGCCCTGCAATTTCACCTGGCTTGCCGGGAGCTGTTGCGGGTTGAGAGAGCCGGTTTTGGTGGAAAGCGTGGCCTGCGGCATCAGCCCCAGGATGTTATTTTGCAGCTCGCGTTCAAAACCGTTCATCACCGATAACACCGTGACCAGCGCCATAACGCCCAGGGTGATGCCAATGGTTGACAGCCAGGAGACAAAGCGACCAAAACGGTCCGCTGCGCGTCCGCGCATATAGCGCAGACCTATAAAAAGAGTGACAGGCTGATACATGAAATCCGTCTGGTTGCTGATAGCAAAGTGAGGAGTATATAAGCGAAAGCCAGGAGCGTAAATGAGTGAAACGGTAAGTATTCGTCAGACAGATAGCAAAAAAATTTGCGAAATCAATCCAATAGACGGGCGTAAACGCCTGTGCGCGGGCGGATGTTTCTACAAAGGTCAATCATGCTGGCGTTTCACCATAATCCGAAAATAGAAAAATACAGACACTTCCCCAATACAACTTCCGGCTGCCCCAGCAGGATATATATCAGATATTTTGGTAAAACAGGCAGTCGAAAGAATGAAAAAGAAGCAGTTATGGTTAAACCAGATCAAGGGGTTATGTATTTGCCTGGTGGTGGTTTATCACTCCGTCATCACTTTTTACCCGCATTTATCGGCCTTCCAGCATCCCTGGTCGCCGACGCTGGCGAAATGCTGGATCTACTTTAACCTCTATCTGGCGCCGTTTCGCATGCCGGTATTCTTTTTTATTTCGGGCTATCTGATTCGCCGCTATATCGATCAGGTCCCATGGAAAGAGACCATTGATAAACGGATCTGGAGCATCGTCTACGTACTGGCGCTATGGGGCGTTTTGCAATGGATTGGCTTAACCCATATTAACGAATGGCTGGCACCGGGGCGTGATCTACATGATGCTAATAACGCCGCCTATGCCGATAACGGCAGGGAGTTTATCCAGGGCATGCTCACCGCCAGCACCAGCTTGTGGTATCTCTATGCGCTGGTGGTCTATTTCACCCTGTGTAAATTATTAAGCCATTGGAAAGTCCCGGCCCTTGCGCTGATGATTATGGCGAGCCTGGCGATCAATTATCTGCCGCTGCCGTGGTGGGGAATGAACAGCGTGGTGCGCAATATGATTTTTTATTCGCTGGGTGCATGGTATGGCGCAAGCGTTATGGAGTGGGTAAAAACCGTGTCGTTGCGCCGCTATGGCCTGCTGTTTGCGCTGGCAACGGCGGTAGCGTTTGGGCTGTGGATGTTTAATATGCCGCTCCCGCTGTGCCTGTTATCCATCGTCGGCGTGATGCGTCTGTTTTATATGCTTGAACAACGTTTTCCGCCGAGCGAAAACAATCTACTGAACGTGATCGGTTCCAACACGCTGGCGATTTACACCACTCACCGCATTTTGATAGAGGCGATTAGTCTCGCCGTACTCAAGCCGCTCAACGCGGGCGCGTGGCCAAAAACCGTCGAGCTGGCGCTATTGCTGGTATATCCCTTTGTCACCCTGCTGATCTGCACGCTGTTCGGGCTGCTGGTGCGCAAAATGTCCTCTGCATTGTTCGCCGATCTCTTTTTTACACCGCCGACGAGACACCTTGCCGCCCTGCAGGCGCGTTAATCAGCGTAGCGTATTGGCTAAACCGGCCCGATCACAGATAATAATGGTATTGCGTATCAGTGATATGCCCCCATAACGGGGGCATACCCAAACGAGATCCTGACACCGTCTATGCCTGAACAATATCGTTATTCCCTGCCTGTTAGCGCAGGCGACCAGCGCCAGTTTGGCGAACTCACCGGCGCTGCCTGCGCCACCGAAGTGGCAGAAATCATCGAGCGCCATGCAGGCCCGGTGGTACTAATCACCCCGGATATGCAAAACGCGCTGCGCTTACAGGACGAAGTCGCACAGTTCACCGAGAACCTGGTGATGAACCTTGCCGACTGGGAAACGCTGCCCTATGACAGCTTCTCACCGCATCAGGAGATTATCTCCGCCCGCCTGTCGACGCTGTACCAGCTTCCGGCGATGCAGCGCGGCGTGCTGATTGTGCCGGTCAATACCTTAATGCAGCGCGTCTGCCCGCACAGCTATCTGCACGGTCATGCGCTGGTGATGAAAAAGGGACAACGCCTGTCGCGCGATGAGCTGCGTAAACAGCTTGATAGCGCCGGGTATCGACATGTCGATCAGGTGATGGCGCACGGGGAGTACGCCACGCGCGGCGCGCTGCTCGATCTCTTTCCGATGGGCAGCGAGCAGCCTTTCCGCCTCGATTTTTTTGATGATGAAATCGACAGCCTGCGCCTGTTTGACGCCGATACCCAGCGCACGCTGGAGGAAGTCGAGGCGATCAATTTACTCCCGGCGCACGAATTCCCGACGGATAAAAACGCAATAGAGCTGTTTCGCAGCCAGTGGCGCGATAAATTTGACGTCAAACGCGACGCGGAACATATCTATCAACAGGTGAGTAAAGGCACGCTGCCCGCCGGGATCGAGTACTGGCAGCCGCTGTTTTTTAGCGAACCGCTGCCGCCGCTGTTCAGCTATTTTCCGGCCAATACCTTGCTGGTCAACACCGGAAACCTGGAAAGCAGCGCCGAGCGCTTTCAGCAAGAGACGCAGGCACGCTTTGAGAATCGCGGCGTCGATCCGATGCGCCCGTTGTTAGCGCCGCAGACCTTATGGTTGCGCGTGGATGAACTGTTTAGCGAGCTGAAGCGATGGCCGCGCATCCAGTTGAAAACCGAGCAGCTGAGCGATAAAGCGGCGCATGTAAACCTCGGTTATCGGTCGCTGCCGGAGCTGGCGGTACAGGCGCAGCAGAAATCACCGCTGGATAGCCTGCGCAAATTCCTTGAATCCTTCGGCGGGCCGGTAGTCTTCTCCGTGGAGAGCGAAGGCCGCCGCGAGGCGCTCATCGAACTGCTGGCGCGCATCAAAGTTGCCCCCAAACGCATTCTGCGTCTCGACGAAGCCACCGCGTCCGGTGCGTTTTTAATGATTGGTGCCGCCGAGCATGGGTTTATCGATACGCTGCGTAACCGCGCGCTGATTTGCGAAAGCGATCTGCTCGGCGAGCGTGTCGCCCGTCGCCGCCAGGATACGCGGCGCACTATCAACCCGGATACCTTAATCCGCAACCTGGCCGAACTGCACGACGGCCAGCCGGTTGTGCATCTGGAGCATGGCGTTGGCCGCTACGCCGGGATGACCACGCTGGAAGCGGGCGGTATCAAGGGTGAATACCTGATGTTGACCTACGCCGGTGATGCAAAATTGTATGTGCCGGTCTCTTCGTTGCACCTGATCAGCCGCTATGCGGGCGGTGCGGAAGATAACGCGCCGTTACATAAGCTTGGCAGCGATGCGTGGACCCGTGCGCGGCAAAAAGCGGCGGAGAAAGTGCGCGATGTGGCGGCGGAGCTGCTGGATATCTATGCCCAGCGGGCAGCTAAAGCGGGCTTCGCCTTTAAGCATGATAAAGAGCAGTATCAACTGTTCTGCGACAGCTTCCCGTTTGAAACAACGCCGGATCAGGCGCAGGCCATTAACGCGGTACTGAGCGATATGTGTCAGCCGCTGGCGATGGATCGTCTGGTGTGCGGCGATGTCGGCTTCGGTAAAACCGAAGTGGCGATGCGCGCCGCGTTTCTGGCAGTTGAAAACAACAAACAGGTGGCGGTGCTGGTGCCGACTACCCTGCTCGCGCAACAGCATTTTGATAACTTCCGCGACCGTTTTGCCAACTGGCCGGTGCGCATTGAGATGCTTTCCCGCTTTCGCAGCGCCAAAGAGCAGGCGCAGATCCTCGAACAGGCCGCCGATGGGAAAGTCGATATTCTGATTGGCACGCATAAGCTGTTGCAGAGCGATGTGAAGATGAAAGATCTCGGCCTGCTGATTGTCGATGAAGAGCACCGTTTCGGCGTACGCCATAAAGAGCGGATTAAAGCCATGCGCGCCGATGTCGATATTTTGACGCTGACCGCGACGCCGATCCCGCGCACGCTGAATATGGCGATGAGCGGAATGCGCGATCTGTCAATTATCGCCACCCCACCCGCGCGTCGTCTGGCGGTAAAAACCTTTGTCCGTGAATATGACAACCTGGTGGTTCGCGAGGCGATCCTGCGTGAAGTCCTGCGCGGCGGGCAGGTTTATTATCTTTATAACGACGTGGAAAATATCCAGAAAGCCGCCGACAGACTGGCGGAGCTGGTGCCGGAAGCGCGGATTGCCATTGGTCATGGGCAGATGCGCGAACGCGAGCTGGAACGGGTGATGAATGATTTCCACCATCAGCGTTTTAACGTGCTGGTGTGCACGACGATTATCGAAACCGGCCTCGATATTCCGACGGCGAACACCATTATTATTGAACGCGCCGATCACTTTGGTCTGGCCCAGCTCCATCAACTGCGCGGCCGCGTCGGGCGTTCGCACCACCAGGCCTACGCCTGGCTGCTGACGCCGCATCCAAAAGCGATGACCACCGATGCGCAAAAACGTCTGGAAGCCATCGCCTCGCTGGAAGATTTAGGCGCGGGCTTTGCGCTGGCGACCCACGATCTGGAGATCCGCGGCGCCGGGGAACTGCTCGGCGAAGATCAGAGCGGGCAGATGGAAACCATTGGCTTCTCGCTCTATATGGAGCTGCTGGAAAATGCCGTCGATGCCCTGAAAGCGGGCCGCGAACCCTCGCTGGAAGATCTCACCAGCCAGCAAACGGAAGTTGAGCTGCGGATGCCGGCGCTACTGCCGGATGATTTTATTCCCGATGTGAATACCCGATTGTCATTCTATAAACGTATTGCCAGTGCCAAAGAAGAACATGCGCTGGAGGAGATCAAAGTCGAGCTTATCGACCGTTTCGGTCTACTGCCGGATGCCGCACGCAACCTGCTGGATATTGCCCGTTTACGCCAGCAGGCGCAAAAACTGGGCGTTCGCAAACTGGAAGGCAATGAAAAAGGCGGCATGATTGAGTTCAATGAGAAAAATCATGTCAATCCGGCGTGGCTTATCGGCCTGCTGCAAAAACAACCCCAGCATTTCCGCCTGGATGGACCGACACGGCTGAAATTCACCGAGGATCTGGCGGAGCGCAAAGTCCGTATGGAATGGGTGCGTAACTTTATGCGTCAACTGGAAGAGAACGCTATCGCCTGACGCTGTGATATTCCCCCGGTGATGGCTGCCGGGGGCGCTGGTTGCGGCGCGAGCAAATATGCAATCATTTACAACACTTTGCACTCATGGCGCTGCTCCCGGCCCGCTGGTTAGCCATAATCATCTGTTCAATTTCACATAATGATAACCTTAAGATTAATATGGACTGTGTTGATGATTAAGACTCTCCGCTTCTCTCCCTGGATTGCGCTCCTGATGCTGGCGGTCAGCGTGACGATTGCCCTTCCCGTTCGAGCTAACACCTGGCCGCTGCCGCCAACCGGCAGCCGGCTGGTGGGTGAAAACCGTTTCCACGTTGTTGAAAATAACGGGGGTTCGCTGGAGGCGATTGCCAAAAAATATAATGTTGGCTTCCTTGCATTGTTGCAGGCTAACCCAGGCGTTGACCCCTATGTCCCGCGCGCGGGCAGCGTACTGACTATCCCGCTGCAGACGCTGCTACCGGATGTCCCGCGCAAAGGGATGGTTATCAACCTTGCTGAGCTGCGTCTCTATTATTATCCGCCGGATAAAAACGAAGTTACCGTCTACCCGATAGGTATCGGTCAGCTCGGCGGCGATACGCTGACGCCAACGATGGTGACCACCGTCTCAGACAAACGCGCCAATCCGACCTGGACGCCGACGGCCAATATTCGCGCACGCTATAAAGCGCAGGGCATCGATTTGCCTGCGGTAATGCCGGCCGGGCCGAATAATCCGATGGGCCACCATGCTATTCGTCTGGCAGCTTTTGGCGGCGTCTATCTGCTGCACGGGACCAATGCGGATTTTGGTATTGGGATGCGCGTCAGCTCAGGCTGTATTCGCCTGCGCGATAAAGATATCTCGGATCTCTTTGCCCGCGTGACGCCTGGTACGCCGGTGAATATCATTAATACCCCGATCAAAGCTTCCGTTGAGCCGGACGGTACGCGGCTGGTGGAAGTGCATCAGCCCCTGTCGAAATCCATTGATGACGATCCGAAAACACTGCCCATCGTATTGAATGCTTCTATGCAAGCGTTTAAAGACGATGCCCACAGCGACGCGGTGGTGATGGAGCATGCGATGGAGGTGCGCTCGGGAATGCCGGTCGATGTGACTCGCCATATCGAATCTATGCCACAGGCGATGTAACAGCACATCCCTGGAATAAATAAAGGCGCGCTTTTTTTTATCGCGCCTTTATTTATTCCAGGGATGGTTTATATCACGCACTTTTTTAAATTATTAACCGCTTAGAATTCATAAGTATATCTTTTATTTATCGCTGCTATTTTGTCACTGGCGATCGGCTGCCATTATTTTTATAATGATCGTTTAAACAAACTAACAAAGGTTAGGCGGCGTTATGACCAGTGAAGTCAGCAGTTGCAGTAAAAAAAGCCGTGGCCGACCAAAAGTGTTCGACAGGGAAGCGGCGCTCGACAAGGCCATGACGCTATTTTGGCAACATGGCTACGAAGCCACATCATTATCCGATCTCGTCGAAGCTACCGGGGCAAAAGCCCCAACGCTGTACGCCGAGTTCACCAATAAAGAGGGGCTCTTTCGCGCCGTTCTCGACCGGTATATTGCGCGATTCGCCCGCCAGCATGAAGCTCAACTCTTGTGCGAAGAGAAGCCGGTAGCAAGCGCGCTGCTGGACTATTTCACCGCCGTAGCAAAATGTTTTACCAGCACCGATACGCCCGCCGGGTGTTTTATGATCAATACCTCGGCGACGCTTGCAGCATCGTCGCAGGCGATAGCGACGACGATTAAATCGCGCCACGCCCAGCAAGAAGAGACGCTGCGCCAGTTTCTTACCGCCCGACAGCTTCGCGGCGAAATTCCCCACGGCGTTGATACGCAGGCTTTAGCACAATTCTTAGGCTGTATTCTTCAGGGTATGTCGATCAGCGCGCGTGAAGGCGCGGGTTATGAAAAGCTGCTGCAAATTACCCAAACCACCCTGCGCCTGTGGCCCGACTTGATCAAACCTTAAAAAAAAATGAGACGGGCAACCGTCTCATCATGTCACTGTGATAGAGATATCACATTTCAACAATAGATAAAAACTATCAGACTTTTCCCACGCTCTGCTATCCTTAAGTGTGATTATTGACCCGCTAATGATTAGCCAGAGTAATACAAATAACCTGCGTCAGTGACGATGCGCCCTGTACTTGCTTTCCTTTGCTCTCACCCTACGTGCTGTACTGAATGATTTTTGAGGCTAAGGCTATTTAACTGAACTAACACATGCAGAAGGAAAATGGAGATGATTTTGCTATTACCATTCATTAAAGTGTTAATAGTAATTACATTGTTATTTGGTCTGTGGGTTTTATTAGGTGGTTCAGTACTGTTCGCCTTTATCTCAGTTTTGATAACCGGCCTGCTACTGGTTCGCCAACACGATTTCATTTGACCTTTTAAAAGCCTGGCAGCGATGCGAGGCTTTTTTAATGCAAAAAAGGCTCCTCAGCCTGAGCGATGAGGAGCCAATATGTAGAGTACTTCTTTTTTAGGCTTTGTTATTCAAAACAAGTTGACCGTTGCCATCCAGCGGAATTTGCGTACCTGGATCTCTATCCATGCGGATTTTTCCCTGCTGGTCACCAATTTTATACGTCACGTCATAGCCGAGCATTTTTTCTGATTTGTCATACACGGTGCTGCAACGTTGCTGGGTGGTCGTGTAAGTATCCCTCTCTTGCATCCCACCCTGAATCTGATTACCGGCGTAACCGCCACCTAATGCGCCGACCACGGTAGCAACATCTTTACCGCGCCCGCCGCCGAACTGGTGACCGAGCACGCCGCCAGCGACTGCGCCAAGAACAGAACCGGTTATACGGTTCTCATCCTGCACCGGACGACGATGGGTGACCGTGACATTGCGGCACTCTTTGCGCGGCGTTTTCACCGTTTCCTTGATAGGCGTCGACGATACCACCTGTGCATATTGAGGACCGCGATCAAACACATTCAGACTGGCCACTGCGGCAACGCCCAGTGCAGCGGCCACGCCAATACCGATACCCGCTAACATTGATTTGTTCATCAGGATTCTCTCCCTGTTTGCTATTGGTAACAATTTTGCAATTCTGTAAGGCGCTAAGCCAATCAGAAAGAGCGTAAAAAAGCGGGATCGGGCAAAAAAGGCGTGACATTCAGAGTTGTCTGAGCGTGATGAGGTTTGCAGGCAGAGAGAAATGCTGCTCCCCAGGCGTTCAGGCCGCAGGGAGCAGAAGCGAGGTTAATGCAATTTCAGACGCGGACGAATGACGCGGTTAATACTGCCCACCAGCATCATTAAGCCGGTTTTGAAATAACCGTGTAGTGCCACCTGGTGCATACGGTACAGGGAGATATAGACGAAGCGCGCAATACGTCCTTCAATCATCATCGAACCGCGCATCAGATTGCCCATCAGGCTACCGACGGTGGAGAAGTTCGACAGCGACACCAGCGAGCCATGATCTTTATAGACATAGGATTTCAGCGGTTTGCCTTTCATCTGCGCCACAATGTTATGCAGCGCCAGGGTTGCCATCTGGTGAGCAGCCTGTGCGCGCGGCGGTACAAACCCGCCTTCCGCACGAGCGCACGACGCGCAGTCGCCAATCGCATAAATATCCGCATCGCGCGTCGTCTGCAGCGTCGGTTCAACCACCAGTTGGTTAATACGGTTGGTCTCCAGACCGCCAATCTCTTTCATAAAGTCCGGCGCTTTAATGCCCGCCGCCCACACCATCAGATCGGCTTTAATATATTCGCCCTCTTTGGTATGTAAACCGCCTTCGTCGGCGCTGGTGACCATAGTTTGGGTCAACACGCGCACGCCCATTTTGGTCAGCTCATTGTGCGCAGCCCCGGAAATGCGCGGCGGCAACGCTGGCAGAATACGTTCGCCGGCTTCCACCAGCGTCACGTTCAGCGCCTCGTTTGTCAGACCTTTATAACCGTAGCTGTGCAGCTGTTTCACTGCATTATGCAGCTCTGCAGAGAGTTCCACGCCGGTTGCTCCGCCGCCGACAATGGCGATGTTCACCTTGCCATTTGCCCCGAGGTTCGCGGAGTAAGTCAGGAACAGATTGAGCATTTCCTGGTGGAAACGGCGCGCCTGGTGCGGGTTGTCGAGGAAAATGCAGTGCTCTTTTACGCCCGGCGTATTGAAATCATTTGAGGTGCTGCCCAGCGCCATCACCAGCGTGTCATAAGCCAGTTTACGCTCAGGAACCAGCAGGACGCCTTTGTCATCACGCAGCTCTGTCAGGGTAATGGTTTTACTTTCGCGATTAATATCCATCACCGAACCGAGCTGGAACTGGAAATGGTGGTTACGCGCGTGGGCAAGATAGCTCAACGCATCGACGCCTTCATCCAGTGACCCGGTCGCCACTTCGTGCAGCAACGGTTTCCATAAATGGCTGTGGTTGCGGTCGACCAGCGTAATTTTCGCTTTTTTACCGCGCCCCAGTTTTTCGCCCAACTGCGTTGCCAGCTCCAGACCGCCAGCACCGCCGCCTACAATGACAATTTTTTTTAATGGTGTAGTCACGATGACCCCCTAAAATATTAACCAATTGTTAATTAAAAGTTATGTAAATAGCCCTTAGTTAACAATGGTTTACGCACACGCAACTGAACATTGACCTTGAGAATACCATGAACGGTTCATTGGTCATACCAAAATTGATATACATCAAGTTTTGGTGATTAAAAAATGTGCAAACGTCATAGTCCGGCAAAATAATGGCCGACAGAGGGGAGTCACATAGGAAAGCGCCGACAGGGATTAACCTGTCGGCAGAGGAATTAACCGAGGGCTTTAAAGGCTTTGATACGCTGCAGATGGGGCGAGATGTTCTTAAACTTGTGCGTTTGTTCCTCGTCCCAGACGATTTCATAGTAGTGATGGAGCGCTTCGGCCGAGCGTTGACTATCCAGCGCCTCATCCTGCCGCGAAAGGATCACCATGCAGCGATCGCGATTTTTTTCACGGAAGTTGGCCACGCACTTGGTGGCAATATCCTGGTACTCTTCCGGCCGGTCGATTTTCCCCTCCATATTCTCATAGGGAAACAGATTCGGATTGAAGATCACCTGGCGGATATCGCATAAGAAACCGATGCGTTCCGCCCAGTAACCGCCGAGTCCGACGCCGCAAATCAGCGGCCGCTCATCGATGTTGAGCTGCAACATTTTGTCCACTTCTTTCAGCAGATGCTGCATATCATGTTTCGGATGGCGCGTGCTGTAACTTATCAGGCGCACATCAGGATCGATAAACTGCAGCTGCAGCACTTTTTCATGGTTGCCCGGGCTGTTTGAGTCAAAACCGTGTAAATAGATAATCATTGTATCCTCACCACTTCGCCAAACGCGCGCGCAGGAATTAATGAGCCTCTTTATGCTCTTGCCAGCGCGCATTGAGCTGTTCAAGCTCTTTATTCGCCTTCTTCCAGCGCGCTGAATCCATCAACTCCTGACGAGAAAATGAACCTTTATGATACAATTGTGTAACACGCTGTGCATTGATCGGCGACAGGTTATCTAACACGCTTACCGCGCCTTTACGATTATTACAGACCAGTATCATATCGCAACCCGCATCCAGCGAGGCTTGTCCGCGTTCGGCATAGCTGCCCATGATAGCCGCCCCTTCCATCGACAAATCATCTGAAAAGATAACGCCGTCAAAGCCCAGCTCACCGCGTAATACGGTTTGCAGCCAGTAGGGCGAACCACTGGCCGGGCGTGGATCCGCATCGCTATAGATGACGTGCGCGGGCATAATGGCATCGAGTTTGTTCTGTTCAATGAGACGGCGGAATATGGACATGTCATGGGCGCGGATCTCACCTTGCAAACGTGGGTCACGCGGCGTCTCTTTATGGGAATCGGCGGTCACCGCGCCGTGACCGGGAAAATGTTTACCGGTGGTTTTCATACCGGCGCTGTGCATACCGTCAATAAAATGCGTCGCTATCTGCAGGGCTTTCGCCGGGTCTTCATGGTAAGAGCGCTCGCCAATCGCCGCGCTGATATGGCCGATGTCCAGCACCGGGGCAAAACTGATATCGATATCCATAGCAATCATTTCGCTGGCCATCAGCCAGCCCGCTTCCTGTGCCAGGCGACCGCCCTCTCCCAGCCCATTTAGCGCGGCAAAAGATTGCGCCGCCGGCAAGCGGGTAAAGCCGTCACGAAAACGTTGTACGCGACCGCCCTCTTGATCCACGGCGACCACCAGCCGATGGTGCGATGCGCGACGGATCTGGCGAACCAGTTCGCATAACTGCTCAGGATCATGATAATTACGCGTAAAGAGGATCAGCCCACCGACCAACGGATGGGCCAGAATTTCGCGCTCTTCCGCGTCCAGTTCAAAACCCTGCACATCCAACATTACGGGTCCCATATTCATCTTACTTATCCTTTTATCGCTAGCTGGCGCCATATTTCATCCGCCAGGGTAATAAATTGTCTGTCGCCCGTTTGCTGAAAGCGGCATTCATACCAGCCAGCCATTAGCATAAGTACCCACGGTCGCCAGCGTTTGACCTGCCGCCAAAGCCGCGCGGGATCGATAACCGCGTGCTGTGCATAGCTACCTACCAGACTGCGCCGTTGCGCCTCGTCTTCGGTACCTATTGCGGCCAGTTCCAGCGCGATATCGCCATCGCCGGCATATTCCCAGTCGATTAAACGTAAGCCCGACGCGCTCTGTACCAGATTCCCGGCATGGACATCCATATGTAATGGCGACAGGCGCAGCGGCACCGGCTCTTTTTGCTGGCGCAGGCGTTTTAATTGCCGCAGCCAGAATGGCGTTCGCCGCGAGCGGGCGCTCTGCTGCCAATACTGTTCCAGCAGCGGAAGTAAGGTTATTCGCCAGCCAAACAGAGGCTGACAGTGTAATGCATGCAGCAGCGGCACCAGCTTATCGGCCTGCGGCAGTGCGCTGCGCACTTCACCAGGGAGATACTCAAGCACCATCCACTCGCCGGTATATAAGCAAGGTCGCGGGGCAAGCGTCGCCGGCAGACGTCTGAGCAAACGATACTGGCGCAGAAAGGGTGATGACGCGGCGTGGTGCCGTTTTCGCAGCACCCGCGTTTGCTGGCCATCGCTAATAAGACAGCTCCCGCCGCTTAAGCCGTTACTCTGGCTGGCGACGGGAGCCCAGGTCGGAAAATAGCGTGACAATAGCTCATCACGCGTCTGTTTACTGTTGCTGAACTGCACCTTTACCCGACCAGATAATTTCGCCGGTCTGCACCAGCATCAGTTGCATTTGCAGCGCCGGTGCGTTGACGTTGCCGGTAGCGTTGCAGTAGAGCACATACTGCGCCCCTACATTGCGGGCGATGCCAATAGCTTTGCTGCGTGTACCGAGGCTATCTTGCGCCGAGAGACCGAGCTGCTGCTTGGCTACCGTCAGTTGCTGTTCAGTAACGAGGGTAAATTTACCGTTGTTCGCCAGCGCGTTACGCACAACCCCCGTCGCTTCAGCGGTATTTATCGAGCCATTAGTACGGTTATTAACGCTGTCTACCAGTAATACGCTACCGGCGTTGGCACCGCTGGCCTGCAGCATTTTGCCCACCATCGGCTGCACGGCGCTGTTCCAGTCAAAATGACGCTCGCGCGGCGTTGGCTGAGCCGTTTGATCCGGATGTTCAATCGGTCCCGGCTGCGGCGGCAGCGTCGGAACGGAAGGCACCGTCGGTACCGGCTGCTGCGGCTGTTCCGGCGTTGTCGGTTGTTGAGTCCCTGCTCCGCCAGCCTGGTCGACCGGCGCAGGTTGCTGATCGCTAATACACCCGGCAAGCAGTGCTGCCAGCGCTGTTACCAGCGCATAGCGTCCAATAGTTTTAATCAAGAGTCACCCCTTACAGGTAGAGATAAAGTCTGACACTGTGCGCACCCAGATAGTTAGCGCTGCCATACAGCGTCACGGCTGAATTTCCCGGGACCGTGACGGTACGCGCCGCTTCCAGTGGATGCATTTCCAGGCCTCTGGCGTCATACCAGAAAAAACGATAGTGCACGGTAACGGGCTGCTGTCTTTCATTAAACAGCCGTGAAGAGGCGGAAGGCTGGATTTCCTGCGTGTTGAGCGAAGGCGGCTGCGCGGTGATACCGGCCGCCAGCAGCGTTGACTCCATCACCAGCGTTTGATCGTCGGCAACCGGGATCGTGGGCCGTGAACTGCATCCCACCAGCACCAGCGCCGCGAGCCATAAAGCGACACGCCCGTTGCTCATATTACAGACCTTTATGAGCCAGCATCGGCCCCAGCGCATGTCCACCGAGCAGGTGCATATGGATATGATAAACCTCCTGCCCGCCGTGGCGATTGCAGTTGACGATCAGGCGATATCCATCCTGGGCGATGCCTTCATCGCGGGCGATTTTCGCCGCAACGGTCATCATGCGACCCAGCGCCTGTTCATGCGCGGCAGTCACATCGTTAACGGTAGGAATCAGGATATTCGGCACAATAAGCACATGTGTCGGTGCCTGCGGAGAGATATCGCGAAAGGCAGTGACTAACTCGTCCTGATAAACGATATCCGCAGGAATTTCGCGGCGGATAATTTTGCTGAAAATAGTTTCTTCGGCCATGACGTTTTTCCTTTGATGTTCGCGGAACCAGCCCGCAGCCGTCGTCAATTACGTGCCCTAGAGTATGATCGAGATTCTCTTGTTGTTTCAACCAAAACGCTGTTTTTCTTTTACCTTTCCGGATTTGTCGCTGTGCAAATCGCCAGCCTCTTCTTTACGTGTGTTTGAAACGATATTTCAGACGTAATACTTACATCTGTTTACATCGATGGTGTGAATGAGTATATTTCGCATTTGCATTCTCATGCGCAATTATTGCTCGACGAATTAACACACCCCGCCTGAAGCGACAACGTATCGCCGTAAGGCTTTTCCCAACACACCATTAAGGGTTTATTCATGTCTTTCACTCATCACGCCGGGGAGAACGCGCGTTCGTTTGCCGCTACGCCGTCGCTGCTTGCTGCCTGCATCGCGCTAGCGTTAACGCCTTCTGCGGTTTTTGCTGACCAAACGACTCCATCCGCAGACGATACGGTAGTGGTCGAGGGTACCGCGTTAAGCACCGCCGACAGCCAGGCCCAGGATTACAGCGTGAAAACCACTACCACCGGCACCAAGCTGTTACTGGTTCCACGTGATATCCCGCAATCCGTCAGCGTGGTGAGCCAACAGCGTATGCAGGACCAGCAGCTCAATACCATTGAGCAAGTTCTGGATAATACGATTGGGGTGAGCGCTTCGCGTATTGATACCCATCGTACCAATTTTTACGCGCGCGGTTTTTTTGTCAGTAACTTCGCCTATGAAGATATGCCCACTTTCCTTGATAATCGCTGGAACTTTGGCGATACCGCAGGCGACACGGCTATCTACGATAAAATTGAAGTAGTGCGCGGCGCAGCAGGTTTGATGAGCGGGACCGGTAACCCTTCGGCCTATGTCAATATGGTGCGTAAACATGCTGACAGTAAAGATTTTAAAGGATCAGCCACCGCTACGTACGGCAGCTGGGATAATCAGCGCTATGTGCTGGATTTGCAGGCTCCGCTGACGGAATCCGGCAACGTGCGCGGGCGCGTTATCACCGGCTACCAGGACAAAGACTCCTGGATAGAGCGTAATCATTACCGCAAAAAATTTATCACCGGCGTGGTGGATGCGGATCTCACCGATTCCACCTCCCTTTCTCTCGGTTATGATTATCAGGAAAGTGAAGACGATAGCCCAACCTGGGGCGGTTTTCCCTCTCTGTACAGCGACGGCAGCCGCACGCACTTTCGTCGTGGTTTTAACACCGCCGCTGACTGGGCCTACGCCAACACAGACTCCTCAAAAGTGTTCGCCAATCTGACCCAGCGTTTTGCTGATGGCTGGGAAGCGAAAGTGAATGCGATGCATGCAGAGACCAATTTCGACAGTAAGCTGATGTATATCGACGGCTTCCCGGATAAAACCACCGGTTTGTATAATGCTTCGCTATTTCAAGGCGCATGGGGCGGCTGGAACCGTGGCGAGCGGAAACAGGACTCGGTCGATGCCTTTGTGCGCGGCGGTTACGATCTGTTGGGTCGCCAGCATGAAGTGATGTTCGGCGGCAGCTACAGCCGTCAGCGCAATAACTATGACAATTCTTTCCCGGTTGCCGGTTTGATGGATGCTGGCGATATTCATGGCTATAACGGCAAGACGCTGGCGGATCCGGCCTGGTCTCCCTGGACGCTCTATCAGCGCGATGTGATCCGGCAGAAATCACTGTATGCCGCGACGCGCATTTCCCTTGCCGATCCCCTGCACTTGATCCTTGGCGCACGCTATACGGAATGGAGCGCGAAATATAATCTGGAGCGCAAACCGGATGAGATCCGTAATAGCAAATTCGATGACGTGACGCCTTATGCTGGCCTGATTTACGATATCGATGACACCTGGTCTGTTTATGGAAGCTACACCTCAATTTTCGAGCCTTCCAGCCAGCGCGATATCAACAGTGAGTTTCTCGAACCCACCACCGGTAAAAGCTATGAAGCCGGGATCAAGGGCGACTGGTATAACACGCGTCTGACCGCGACCCTGGCGGTATTCCGCACCGAGCAGGATCACGTTGCTGTGTCGACCGGCGAGTACATTCCCAACTCAGGTGGCCAGACGGCGTATAAGTCGGTTAATGGCACCGTCAGTAAAGGCGTCGAATTTGAGCTGAATGGCGCACTAACGGATAACCTGCAGTTAACCTTCGGGGCCAGCCGTTTTATGGCTGAAGATGGCGATGGCATCGCGATTAACCCGGAACAGGCGCGCACCACCATGAAACTGTTCACCCGCTACCAGTTGCCGATGTTGCCAGCCCTTTCCGTGGGTGGCGGCGCGCGCTGGCAGAATAAGAGCTGGCAGGATATTAAAGGCCCGAGCGGCAATATGCGTATCACGCAAAGCGGCTATACGGTGGTTGATCTGTTTACCCGTTACCAGGCGAGCAAAAACTTCGCTATTCAGGCCAACCTGAACAACGTATTCGATAAAGAGTATTACGATTATCTGGGCACCTACGGCGTGTATGGCGCGCCGCGTAACTTCTCAGTGAGCGCCAGCTACAGCTTCTAAGGCTCACAACAGCGCTTATCAAGCCCGCCCTCTGATGGCGGGCTTTTTTGTTGTTTAGCACCGAGAAGCAAATTGCCGGTGGCATGTGACGGGCGGCGAATGGGGAGCTTATCGACACAGCCAGGCGGGACAAGCATAAACGCCGTCACGCCCTGTTCCTCCGGCGGCCTGTTACAGGCAATAAAAAAGGGAGCCATCAGGCTCCCTCAGTCTCCCCAGACTACGGCTTAGTGGCTACGGATGTACTCATCCATCTCGGTTTTCAGGTTATCGGATTTAGTCCCGAAAATCGCCTGAACACCGGAACCCGCAACGACCACACCTGCAGCGCCCAGTCGTTTCAGGCCAGCCTGATCCACTTTCGCTACGTCAGCGACGCTGACACGCAGGCGAGTGATGCACGCATCGAGGTTGGTGATGTTCTCTTTACCGCCAAACGCGGTAACCAGAGCCGGAGCCATTTCGCTGGTTGCGCCAGCTTTGTTCTCTTCGGTGTTCTCTTCACGACCCGGCGTTTTCAGATCCAACGCTTTGATCAGCACGCGGAAAATCGTGTAGTACAACACTGCATAGCAGGCACCGATAACCGGGAACAGCCACAGTTTGCTGCTGTTACCGCTCAGCACGATAAAGTCGATCAGACCGTGCGAGAAGGAGGTACCGTCACGCATACCCAGCAGGATACAGATCGGGAATGCCAGACCTGCCAGAATTGCGTGGATAACGTACAGGATCGGCGCAACGAACATGAAGGAGAACTCGATCGGCTCGGTAATACCGGTCAGGAACGAGGTCAACGCTGCGGAGATCATGATACCGCCCACTTTCGCGCGGTTTTCCGGTTTAGCAGAGTGCCAGATAGCGATAGCGGCAGCCGGCAGACCGTACATTTTGAACAGGAAGCCGCCGGACAGTTTACCTGCGGTCGGGTCACCTGCCATATAACGCGGGATATCGCCGTGGAACACCTGACCTGCTGCGTTGGTGAATTCACCGATCTGCATCTGGAAAGGTACGTTCCAGATATGGTGCAGACCAAACGGCACCAGGCAACGCTCAATGAAGCCATAGATACCGAACGCCACAACCGGGTTCTGGTAAGCAGCCCACTGGGAGAAGGTCTGAATTGCGCTACCGATCGGCGGCCAAATGAAGGAGAGGATCACGCCGGTGAAAATCGCCGCCAGACCAGAAATGATCGGTACGAAACGTTTACCCGCGAAGAAGCCCAGGTACTCAGGCAGCTTAATGCGATAGAAGCGATTAAACATATACGCGGCAATCGCACCGGAGATGATACCGCCCAGTACACCGGTATCAGCCAGGTGTTTTGCGGCAATTTCTTCGGCAGGTAAATGCAGAACCAAAGGTGCTACCACGGCCATGGTTTTCACCATAATGCCGTAAGCAACAACCGCAGCCAGCGCAGAAACGCCGTCGTTATTGGTAAAGCCAAGGGCCACACCGATAGCGAAGATCAACGGCATGTTAGCAAAAACGGAACCGCCCGCTTCGGCCATAACATGAGAAACCACTTCTGGCAGCCAGCTGAAGTTTGCCGAACCGACGCCGAGCAGGATACCTGCGATAGGCAGTACGGATACTGGCAGCATCAGCGATTTACCGACCTTCTGCAGGTTAGCAAATGCATTCTTAAACATAATTGAGAGTGCTCCTGAGTATTAGTGCTTTTATTACGCTTTTGCGCATTGGCGCGGGGGGAGAACCGCGCCGTGGGAAGGGCATCTAAGCGCCCTTTATTTATTACACAGAGTAAAATAAATGCCGATAAGTTTGTTTGACGGCTATCACGTTTCAACCAGCGCCCTTTGGAAAACTCACACTGATTTACAAAAGTCGCCGATCAGACGGCGTAAAAATAGCCTCACCGCCTTTTTTATGGCGGTGAACTTTACTCCGATCGTTTATTAATTACGAGTACTAAAATAAGCTTACACTTCAGGCGGATTGCAGGCGGGCCGGGTCAATATGGAATAAGCGGGCGAAGTTTTGCGTGGTCTGTTGTGCCAGTTTTTCCAGCGCAACACCCTTTAATACCGCCATATATTCTGCTACATCACGCGTCATGGCGGGCTGGTTCTCTTTCCCGCGATGAGGGACCGGCGCGAGGTAAGGCGAATCAGTTTCCACCAGCAACCGATCCAGCGGAATATAGCGCGCCGCATCGCGCAGCTGCTCAGCGTTGCGGAACGTGACGATGCCGGAGAAGGAGATATAAAAGCCCATGTCCAACAGTTTTCCCGCCGTTTCGCGATCTTCTGTAAAGCAGTGCAGCACCCCGCCGCAATCCATCACCTTCTCTTCCTGCAAAATCGCGAGGGTATCGGCGCGCGCATCGCGCGTATGGACAATCACCGGCTTATTCAATTCACGGCCAATGCGGATATGGTGGCGAAAGGATTCCTGCTGGCGCGGCTTTGTTTCGGGAGTATAAAAATAGTCCAGCCCGGTTTCACCCATCGCTACCACCCCCTTCTCTGCCGCCAGCTGGCGCAGCATCTCGACCTCGTACTCCTCATCCTGATTGAGGGGATGCACACCGCAGGAGAAAACCACATTTTCACGCTCGCCCACCAGCTCACGCATAGCGCGATAACCCGGTAAGGTGGTGGCGACCGCCAGACAAAACTTCACGTCGCGCGCAGCGGCTTTTGCCAGCACGTCATCAACGTCTTTGTGCAATGCGTGATAATCCAGGCCATCAAGATGGCAGTGTGAGTCGACTAAAAACATAATACTCTCTTAAAGATGGGAGACCGGAAGCGTTACGCCCGTTTGCTGGTAACGTTCCAGAGTTAACAACAGATCCGTCAGCAGCAGTTCCCGGTTGACCCCGACTACGCTGAGTAACTGTTCACGACAGGTAAAAATAGCATGCAACTGCGCATGCAGCGTCTCCTGCGACAACTGCTGCGCAATTTTTTGTACCAGCGCCAGCGCATCAACATTACTGAGCAAGCTCACGCCTTGTTGTAGTTTCAGGGCGTCCACCAGCAACGCGGAAAGCCACTGTAAACGCTCAGCGACCCCGTCATGATTCAGTACGCCCGACAGGGCTAACCAATCGCCGCTGCTTAACGCGCTGTCTACTGCCTGACACAGTATTTGCCGTTGCGCCCAGATATCGTCCTGCAATAGCGCAAGGGCGGCACCCGGCGAGCCTGCACACAGGCGCAAGGCGGTTAACAAGGCCTCTTGCGGCCTCGCCACTTCACGCGTAAGCCAGCTGCAGGCGTACTGCTCCGCAGGCGGCGCAAGGTGGTGCAGGCGGCAGCGGCTGCGTAAGGTGGCCAGCAGCTTTGCCGGCTCACGGCAGCCCAGCAAGAACCAGGTGTTCGTGGGCGGCTCTTCCAGGGTTTTTAGCAAGGCGTTGGCCGCCGCGTCCGTCAACGAGGCGGCATCGGCCAGCCATACCACTTTTGCACCGCTCAGCCGTGCATGGTCGTAAAGTTTCTCGCTCACCTCACGCACCGCGTCGATACCGAGCGCCGATTTCCCCTTTTCAGGTGCCAGCACGTAGTAATCCGGGTGCGTACCCGCCTGCATAAGTTGACAGCCGCGGCATTGACCGCAGCTTTTATGACCGTCAGGCGTCTGGCACAACAAGAAACGCGTGATCGCGTAAATCAGCGCTTCGTCGCCCATTCCTGGCAGGGCATGAATCAATAACGCGTGGTGCCCGCGCCCGCTCTGATAACTGGCAACCAGTTGCTCAAAATCCGGTCGCAGCCACGGATACCATTTCATGCGCCCTGCTCCCGCACCCAGGCGCTGACGGTGTTACGAATGTCCGCTTTCACCTGCTCCAGCGACTGCGTCGCGTCAACGGTACGAATACGCTTATCCTGCGCGGCCAGTTCGAGGTAACGCGCGCGGGTGCGATTGAAGAAATCGAGGGACTCTTGTTCGATACGATCCAATTCGCCACGGGCGCGGGCGCGCTTCAGGCCAACTTCCGGCGTAACATCGAGATAGAGCGTCAAATCGGGGCGGAAATCACCCAGCACCGCATCACGCAGCGTAGCCAGCATTGTCTGGTCAATACCGCGGCCGCCGCCCTGATAAGCCTGGGTTGAGAGATCGTGGCGATCGCCAATCACCCAACAGCCGCGCGCAAGGGCTGGCTTAATTACCGTTTCAACCAGTTGAACGCGGGCAGCATAAAACATCAGCACTTCGGCCTTATCGGTAATGACTTCGTCACCCACAGAGCGGATATCCAGCACCAGGCTGCGCAGTTTTTCCGCCAGCAGCGTACCGCCCGGTTCGCGGGTGAAGACCATCTCACCAACGCCCAACTCTTTGAGCGTCTGGACGATGATATCGCGCGCCGTTGTTTTTCCCGCGCCTTCAAGCCCTTCGATAACGATGTATTTACTGCCCATTTTTTTCCTTAAGTACTTTCAGATAGTCCTGCACTGACCGGTTATGACTGGCAAGATTGGTGTTAAAGGTGTGACCGCCTTTGCCATCCGCCACAAAATAGAGATACGGTGTTTTCGCCGGATGCGCCGCCGCCTTTAACGAGGCTTCGCCGGGCGTGGCGATAGGTCCCGGCGGCAGGCCGCTAATCACGTAGGTGTTATAGTCCGTCGGCGCTTCAAGATCCGCGCGCGTCAGCTTACCATTATAACGCTCGCCCAACCCGTAGATCACCGTAGGATCCGTCTGCAAACGCATGCCGATGCGCAAGCGGTTGATAAAGACCGAGGCAACCCGGTCACGTTCGCTGGCGACCGCCGTCTCTTTTTCGATAATCGACGCCATGGTCACCAGCTGGTTCTGATCCTGATAGGGAAGCCCTTCCATCCGTCCTTCCCATACCTGCTCTACGGCCCGCGTCATTTTCTGATGCGCCCGTTTGAGTAACGCGATATCGGTGGTATTGGCAGTGTACATCCAGGTATCCGGCCAGAACCAGCCTTCCACCCACTGCGGATGCTCCATGCTAAGCGCCTGCGCAACGGTGGCATAATCATCATCTTTTAGCGTGTGCTTGATATAGGGCGCATCACGCAGTTGCTTGAGGTAATCGCTCAGGCGCATCCCTTCCACCAGACGTAGCGGGAACTGCGCCTCTTTACCGCTTTCCAGCAGTTGCAGCATTTCGCGCACGGTCATTTTCGGCACTAACCGATAGGTCCCCGCTTTGAAATGGGAGAGATCGGGCTCCAGGCGCAGCAGCCACTGGAATACGCGCGGGCGATTAATCACCTTTTCACGGTACAGCAGTTCGCCCAACGCGACGCGGCCGGTTCCGGCAGGGAGCGTAAATATGGTTTCCTCTTTCACCAGAATCTGGCTGTTTGCCAACTGGCGAACTTTCCAGGCGCCTGCTCCCGCCGCAATGACCAGCACAACCAGCAGGAGAAGCACTACGCGTAACATTTTCTTCATAACGGATGTATGCGCTCACATAAAGGGGCTAAAAAATGGTACAAATCGCGCGCTGACCAGCGTAGTTCTGCCCACTCACGGACGGGAACCACCGGCATTAACGCGTTACAAATCATCACCTCATCGGCTTGCGCCAGCGCCTGTGGCCGCGCATTGACTTCGACAACGCGAAAAGCGGAAGTTGCCAGCTGACGCAAACAATATTGCCGCATAATGCCGTTTACTCCGGCGTTATCCACACGCGGCGTGAACACCTCATCGCCCTTGCGCCAGAAGAGATTAGCGGCGCAGCACTCAACCAGCCAGCCGTCGCTATCAAGCACCAGCGCTTCGTCCGCTGTGGTCTCTTCCAGCCCGGCGCGAATAAGCACCTGCTCCAGACGATTAAGGTGCTTGATGCCGGCGAGCCTGGGGTTGCGCCCCAGTCGAACCTCGCTCAGGGCAAGCGTGACACCCTGCTCACGCCAGCGCGCATAATGCGCAGGCGCGGGCGAAACCGACAGCATACGCGTCGGTGATTCGCACCCTGCACTGCCATAACCGCGTCCGCCAGCACCCCGGCTAAGGATCGCTTTAACGACGCCATCTGCTTTGCCATGGGCCAGCTGCGCCATCTCCTGCGCCAGCGTCTCCCAGTCTTGAAAGGGGATCAACAAGCGTTCACAGGCAAGACGCAGGCGTTGCAGATGCAAATCTAAGAACTGAATCTGCCCGTCGAGGATACGCGCGGTGGTAAAGCAACCATCGCCGAACTGCGTCGCCCGATCGCTGGCGGCCAGCCATTGCTGCTCTTTGCCATTTATCAAGAACATAGAGAGCTCCTTATCTTTCTGGCTGGACAGTTTGGCAGGGTGAAAAGCGAAGGACAATAGGATAACGCTAAAGAGAAAAGGCCCGACAAGCGGGCCTTCATTATGCGGCTAGTCGATCAAACTTTCTTAAAGACTAGCGAGCCGTTGGTGCCACCGAAACCGAAGGAGTTACACAGGGTGTACTCCAGGCCGCTGACCTGGCGTGCTACGTGCGGCACAAAGTCAAGATCGCAACCTTCATCCGGGTTATCCAGGTTGATGGTCGGCGGAACCGCCTGATCGCGCAACGCCAGGATCGAGTAGATAGATTCTACCGCACCTGCCGCGCCTAACAGATGGCCGGTCATCGATTTCGTCGAGCTTACCATTACGCTACGCGCCGCGTCGCCAAACACCGATTTCACCGCCTGCGCTTCAGCGATATCGCCTGCCGGCGTGGAAGTGCCGTGTGCATTGACATAGCCAATCTGCTCGGGGTTAATACCCGCGTCACGCAATGCATTGACCATCGCTTTTGCCGCACCCGCGCCGTTTTCCGGCGGAGAGGTCATATGGTAGGCATCGCTGCTCATACCGAAGCCGACGATCTCAGCGTAAATTTTCGCGCCGCGTTTTTTCGCGTGCTCATACTCTTCGAGCATGATGATGCCCGCACCGTCGCCGAGCACAAAACCGTCACGCTCTTTGTCCCACGGACGGCTTGCCGCCTGCGGGCTGTCGTTGCGCGTAGAGAGCGCGCGCGCTGCGCCAAACCCACCTACGCCCAGTGGCGTACTGGCTTTTTCCGCGCCGCCTGCAAGCATGGCATCCGCATCGCCATAGGCAATAATACGCGCCGCATGGCCAATGTTGTGCACGCCGGAAGTACAGGCTGTGGCGATGGAAATACTTGGACCCTGCAGGCCGAACATGATAGTCAGGTGACCTGCCACCATGTTGACAATAGTGGACGGTACGAAGAACGGGCTGATTTTACGCGGCCCACCCTTGACGAGGGAGCTGTGGTTTTCTTCGATCAGCCCAAGGCCGCCGATACCAGAACCAATCGCTGCGCCAATACGGGAGGCGTTCTCTTCCGTGACTTCAAGGCCGGAATCGTGCATGGCCTGAACGCCCGCCACAACTCCATATTGAATGAAGTCATCCATCTTGCGCTGTTCTTTGCGCGAGATAATGTCTTCACAGTTAAAATCCTTTACTAAGCCAGCAAATTTGGTTGCATAGGCGCTAGTATCGAAATGGTCGATCAGGCTGATGCCACTCTGACCGGCAAGGAGAGCTTTCCAGGTAGACTCTACGGTATTGCCGACAGGAGACAACATGCCAAGTCCGGTCACAACTACACGACGCTTAGACACGTTTGTCCTCCAGGGAGGGATAAAAAAGAGATTCGTGGGATGAAAAACAGATAAAACTCAGGCGGTCGAATGACCGCCTGGAGATGTTCACTTACGCCTGGTGGCCGTTGATATAATCAATGGCAGCCTGAACGGTGGTGATTTTCTCAGCTTCTTCGTCCGGAATCTCAGTATCAAACTCTTCTTCCAGAGCCATTACCAGCTCAACGGTGTCAAGAGAATCAGCGCCCAGGTCTTCAACGAAGGAAGCATTGTTGGTAACTTCTTCCTGCTTAACGCCCAGCTGTTCGCCGATAATTTTCTTAACGCGTTCTTCGATAGTGCTCATACTCTTAAATTTCCTATCAAAACTCGCTTTCGCGATGGTTTTCGTAGTGTATAAAATGTTGAAAAATTTGCAACTAAATCCCGGCAGTTCTTACCACGATTTTACGCTATTCTGAGGCCTTTCGCCCTAATAACGCAAATAATTTTCATCGTGGTTAAACCATATACATTCCGCCGTTGACGTGCAGGGTCTCACCAGTGATGTAACCCGCCTCGTCAGAGGCTAAAAATGCAACCGCGTTGGCGATTTCCTGTGCACCACCAAGACGGCCCGCAGGGACCTGCGCCAGAATACCCGCACGCTGATCGTCAGACAGCGCACGCGTCATGTCCGTTTCAATAAAACCCGGAGCAACAACGTTTACCGTAATACCGCGGGACGCAACTTCTCGCGCCAGCGATTTACTGAAACCGATAAGACCCGCTTTCGCCGCAGCGTAGTTGGCCTGACCAGCATTTCCCATGGTACCAACCACAGAACCGATAGTGATAATACGCCCATGACGCTTTTTCATCATAGCGCGCATTACCGCTTTTGACAGGCGGAAAACCGATGAAAGGTTGGTGTTCAGAATATCGTTCCACTCATCGTCTTTCATGCGCATCAGCAGGTTATCGCGCGTAATCCCTGCGTTATTGATCAGAATATCAATCTCGCCGAATTCTGCGCGAATGTTTTCCAGCACGGATTCGATAGATGCAGTATCGGTCACATTTAACTGCAGCCCTTTACCGTTCGTGCCTAAATAATCGCTGATCGCTTGCGCGCCGCTCTCGCTGGTGGCGGTGCCGATAACTTTCGCGCCGCGGGCGACGAGCGTTTCAGCAATAGCGCGTCCAATACCACGACTTGCGCCGGTAACCAGCGCGATTTTTCCTTCAAAACTCATGGTCTTCCTCTTTTATTGCGCAAGTGCCTCTGACACAGCAGCCGGCTCGTTGAGGGCAGATGCAGTCAGGGTATCAACAATACGTTTAGTCAGGCCGGTGAGAACTTTACCCGGGCCAACTTCATACAGGTGCTCAACGCCCTGCGAGGCCATAAACTCAACGCTCTTCGTCCACTGCACCGGGCTATAAAGCTGGCGCACCAGCGCATCGCGAATCGCTTCTGGCGTGGTTTCGCACTTCACATCCACGTTGTTGACAACGGGGATCTGCGGCGCGTTAAAAGTGATGTTATTCAGCTCGGCGGCCAGTTTTTCTGCCGCCGGTTTCATCAGCGCGCAATGGGACGGAACGCTTACCGGCAGCGGCAGCGCGCGTTTTGCGCCCGCAGCTTTACACGCGGCACCGGCGCGCTCAACGGCCTCTTTATGACCGGCGATAACCACCTGGCCCGGCGAATTATAGTTCACCGGAGATACAACCTCGCCCTGCGCTGACTCTTCACAGGCTTTCGCGATAGCCGCATCATCCAGACCAATAATGGCGGACATCGCGCCCGTTCCTGCCGGAACCGCTTCCTGCATAAATTTGCCGCGCAGCTCAACCAGACGCACCGCATCAGCGAAAGCGATCACGCCCGCGCAGACCAGCGCAGAGTATTCGCCCAGACTATGTCCGGCCAACAGCGCAGGGGTTTTACCGCCCTGCTGCTGCCATACGCGCCACAGGGCAACAGAAGCCGCTAACAGCGCAGGTTGTGTCTGCCAGGTTTTATTGAGCTCTTCCGCCGGACCTTGTTGCACCAGCGCCCAGAGATCGTAACCCAGCGCGGCAGAGGCTTCTGCGAATGTCTCTTCAATGACCGGATAAGCAGCGGCCATGTCGGCCAACATACCGACGGTTTGGGAACCTTGTCCCGGGAACACAAAAGCAAATTGCGTCATTATTTTTATCCTTAATACTCAGAAACGAACCAGCGCTGAGCCCCAGGTGAACCCGCCGCCGAATGCTTCCAGCAGGACCAGTTGCCCCGGTTTGATGCGGCCGTCGCGAACGGCTTCGTCAAGGGCGCAAGGGACCGAAGCCGCAGAGGTATTACCGTGGCGATCCAGCGTCACGACGACGTTATCCATCGACATGCCCAGTTTTTTCGCCGTCGCGCTGATAATGCGCAGGTTAGCCTGATGCGGCACCAGCCAGTCGAGCTCGCTGCGCTCAAGATTATTCGCGGCTAAGGTTTCATCAACAATATGCGCAAGCTCCGTCACCGCCACTTTAAACACTTCGTTACCCGCCATGGTTAAATAGGTCGGGTTTTCCGGGTTCACGCGATCGAGATTCGGCAGCGCCAGCAGCTCGCCGTAACTGCCGTCGGCATGCATATGGGTGGAAATGATCCCTTGCTCTTCAGACGCCCCCAGCACTACGGCGCCCGCGCCATCGCCAAACAGAATAATCGTGCCGCGATCGGCAGGATCTAATGTCCGCGCCAGCGCATCGGAACCAATAACCAGCGCATGTTTCACCGCACCGGATTTCACATATTGATCGGCGATGCTTAAGGCGTAGGTGAAGCCTGCACAGGCCGCGGCGACGTCAAAAGCCGGGCAGCCTTTGATGCCCAGCATATTCTGGATTTGGCAGGCTGCGCTTGGAAATGCGTGCGTTGCTGAGGTCGTTGCAACAATGATCAAGCCAATCTGTTCGTTATCAATGCCGGACATTTCAAGCGCGCGTTTGGCGGCTTCATAGCCCATCGTCGAAACCGTTTCATTTGCGCCCGCAATACGGCGCTCACGGATCCCCGTACGGGTGACAATCCACTCATCTGAGGTTTCAACCATCTTCTCTAAATCAGCATTGGTTCGAACCTGCTCAGGCAGATAACTGCCGGTACCAATAATCTTTGTATACATGTACGCTCAGTCACTCTTGGGTAATATACACACGCTCTGGTTTTCGCCCGCAGAGGGCTGCGAAGACGAGGGTGCATACACAGATTCGAGGCGAGCGGCGATCCGTTGTGGAACCTGCCGCTGCACCGCCTGCACTGCCTGCTCAATAGCGACGCTAAATGCGCGCTGATTGGCTGCGCCGTGACTCTTAATCACGGTGCCGCGCAATCCTAACAGACAGGCGCCATTATACTGGTCGGGGTTGAGGTGACTGAATCGCCTTGTCAGGCTTTTTTGTAACCAACGCTTTAATAAAATCAGCCACCACGACCTTTTTTTTCCTTCCCCCTGCGATTTCAGCAGTGAAAGGAACATTCTGACCACGCCTTCCATGGTTTTTAATGTAACGTTTCCTGTAAATCCGTCACAAACCAGTACATCCGTTTTGCCAGTCAATAGTTCATTTGCTTCAAGATAACCAATGTAATTCATTGCGGGCATCGCGCGTAATATTACTGCGGCATCGCGAATGCTATCGTGCCCTTTGGTCTCTTCTTCGCCAATATTCAGCAGCGCCACGCGCGGCGTGGCAATGCCGAGGATCTCTTCGGCCATCACCGCGCCCATCACCGCAAACTGCGCCAGCATAGTGCTATCACAATCAACGTTAGCGCCAAGATCCAGCACCACGGTTTTGCCTTTCTGTTGGTGCGGCAGCACCGTCACCAACGCAGGACGCTCAATCCCTTCTAAGGGCTTGAGCAGCATTTTCGCCAGCCCCATTAGCGCGCCGGTGTTGCCTGCGCTGACGCAGGCCTGAGCGCGCCCTTCTTTAACCAGCTCAAGCGCCATGCGCATTGAGGTGCCGCGGCTATTACGGATCGCCTGCGCTGCGCGCGCATCACTGGCAATAACTGACTGTGCAGGAACAATAAGCAAACGAGAGCGTTGCTCGAAATCAGCTTTGGCAAGTAATGGCGTGATAGCGTCGGGATCGCCGACTAAAAGAAGGTTGAGTTGCGAATTAGAATTCAGTGCCTGCAAAGCTGCAGGCACTGTCACGGATGGGCCGAAATCTCCCCCCATGACATCTAACGCCAGGGTTAGACGTGTCAAGGTATCGTCGCAGCCTCGTTCGGTATATCCCCGCTTACGCGGGGAAATCCTCACTAAGCTTCATCACGCTTGCGCGTGATTACTTAGTGATAACCTTGCGGCCGCGGTAGAAACCGTCGGCAGTAATGTGGTGACGCAGGTGGGTTTCACCAGAGGTTTTGTCTACAGACAGGCTGGTGACTGCGGTCAGCGCGTCATGAGAACGACGCATGCCACGTTTGGAACGGGTTGGTTTATTCTGTTGTACGGCCATGGACCTTACTCCTTAATTACTTACGCTTTAAACTGGCTAATACGGCAAATGGATTTGGTTTTTGCGCTTCATCAGGCAGTTCCCCAAAGACCATGTCCGCCTCGGACACTTCACAGTGTTCAGAATCATGCACCGGAACTACCGGCAGGGAGAGAATGATTTCATCCTCGACCAGCGCCAGCAGATCGATTTCACCGAATTCGTTAACCTCAATCGGCTCATACGCTTCCGGCAGTGCTTCAGCCTGCTCGTCTGAACGCACAGGACTAAAACAATACGTGGTGTAGACCTGATGAACGAACGGTTTCCCGCAACGCTGACATTCGAGCGATACCGTGACCTTCGCATCGCCGGTTAACACGGCAAGGCGCTGGTTATCGATAGCGAACGACATGGAGCATTCTACATCACTGTCTACGCTGGCTACAGACTCAGCGACGCGCTCCGCCTGGTCGGGAGTATAGATACCCTCGTAATCAAGGCGTTTTTGAGCCGTACGAACCGGGTCAAGAGTCAGGGGTAATTTTACCTTTTGCATAGGGCGCGCATATTAACTTTGTAACGTCATAGAGTCAAAGAAAAAGGCAGCCTGCGGTTGCCTTTTGCCAATAATTCGCACACATTGCGGCCTACAGTTTAAAATGCCTGGCATTGTTAAGCCATATTTGGTGAAAAAAATATGTCGCAAATTATCCTTGCTTCCACTTCGCCCTGGCGACGCGCCCTGCTCGACAAGCTCGGTTTACCCTTTGAGTGTGCCGCGCCACAAACCGACGAAACGCCTCATCCAGGCGAAACGCCACGCCATCTGGTATTAAGGCTGGCACAAGAAAAAGCCCACTCGCTGGCCCACCTTTACCCGCAACATTTAATAATTGGCAGCGATCAGGTTTGCGTACTGGATGGCGAAATCGCCGGCAAACCGCACACCGTTGAAAACGCGTGCCAGCAGTTGCTCAAGGCCAGCGGCAATATTGTGACCTTTTATACTGGCCTTGCGCTGTTAAATACCGTTACAGGTCATTGCCAGACGGAATGCGAACCCTTCGACGTGCATTTTCGCCACTTAAGCGAACAAGAGATCGAAAATTATGTGCGCAAAGAGCACCCGCTCAGTTGCGCCGGCAGTTTCAAAAGCGAAGGGTTAGGCATCACGCTTTTCGAACGGCTTGAGGGACGCGATCCTAATACGCTGGTGGGTTTGCCGCTGATTGCGCTCTGTCAGATGCTGCGCCGCGAAGAGTGTAACCCGTTGTTAAACTAATGCTTTGCCGATCACAGATTCTTTTTTAAGCAATCACTACATTCTTCATCAATATTAAAACGTCGTTTTAATTTAAGGAGAGATGATGAAGTTATGTCGTGCGCTGCCGCTGGCCCTTGCGCTGTTGGCTTCCGCCCCTGTCTGGGCACAAGAGACGTGGCAAAAAGAGGGGATTGTCGAAGGCAATCTCCCGGCAAGCTGGCCTGCAATGAAAGCGCAAATGCGCTATCCCGACTCCTGGCTATCGGGAAATTTCAATGACTTTCATCACTGGCAAACCCATAGCCGCCAGCTTCTTCGTCACGCCCTGCTTACCCCCGATGCGACAAAACCTTTTGCGCCACAGTCGATAGCAAAAGAAGATCGCGGCAGCTATACGGCTGAAAAACTGGCGATCAATATCACCGATGATAATCGTATTTCTGCCCTGCTGCTGATGCCGAAATCCCCCGGCCCACATCCGGCGATGGTACTGCTGCACGATCATGGTTCGAAGTTTGATATCGGCAAAGAGAAATTGATTCGTCCCTGGGGCGACAAAGAAAAGCTTACCAGCGCCCAGGCCTGGGCGGACAAATTCTTCAGCGGTAAATTTATTGGCGATGAGCTGGCTAGCCGGGGCTATGCCGTTATCGCTATCGACAGCCCAGGCTTTGGCGATCGCGGACCGATGGTGTATGAGCAACAGCAGGCGTTAGCCAGCAACTACTTCAATCTGGGTCGATCGCTGGCGGGCGAAGTGGCCTATGAAGATATGCGTACCGTCGATTTTATTGCCGCGCTACCGGGAGTTGATCCGCAACGGGTTGGCGTACTCGGCTTTTCTATGGGCGGTTTTCGCGCCTGGCAGCTGGCAGCACTGAGCGATAAAGTCGCCGCTACCGCCGTCATTTCGTGGTTTGGCACCTATAACGGTCTGATGCAGCCCGGCAACAACGTGCTGCGCGGCCAGTCGGCGTTTTATATGCTGCACCCGGGCATGCCCGCTCGAATGGATATTCCCGATATCGCCAGCATCGCGGCGCCAAAACCGATGCTGATTTTTAGCGGCGGCAAAGATACGCTATTCCCGGCGGAGGCGGTAACAGAGGCGTTTGATAAAGCTCACCGCGTTTGGTCGTCACAGCAGGCAGACGACAGGCTGGTGACCAAAAGCTGGCCGCAACTGGGACACGTTTTTTATAAGGAACAGCAGGAGGAAGTGTTTCCGTGGCTGGATAAGTGGCTAAAACCTTAATCACACCCCTCGCCTGCGCGAGGGGGCTTTTATTTAGCGTTGCGTAATACCTGCAGGCAGCGCTTTAGCGCCTCATCAAGGGGCGCTTCAATACGCAGCGTCTCGCCGGTATTTGGATGGGTAAATTTGAGCGCCGCAGCATGCAAGAACAGACGCGACAGGCCCGTACCTGCCAGTTGCTTATCAAATTCCCGGTCGCCGTAGCGATCGTCAAAGGCAATAGGATGGCCCGCATGCTGAGTGTGCACACGAATCTGATGCGTGCGACCCGTGACCGGGCTGCAGCGTACCAGCGTGGCGAACTCGTAGCGCTCTTCGACTTTAAAACGCGTTTCTGAAGGTTTGCCTTCGCTGTTTACCCGCACAATGCGCTCACCGCTTTGCAGAATATTTTTCAGCAACGGCGCCTGCACCGCTTTCACATGGGACTGCCACTGACCACGTACCAGCGCCAGATAATCCTTCTGCATCTCTTTACCGCGCAGCTGTTCGTGCAGCGAACGTAAAGCGGAACGTTTTTTTGCCACCAGCAAGACGCCAGAGGTATCGCGATCGAGACGGTGCACCAGCTCAAGGAAACGGGCTTCCGGGCGCAACGCGCGCAGACCTTCAATCACGCCGAAACTTAATCCGCTACCGCCGTGTACCGCCGTACCGGAGGGTTTGTTGAGCACCAGGATATGATCGTCTTCATACAGAATAACGTCGCTGAGCTGGGCCACTTTTTGCAGATGCGGGGAGACCGCCTCTTCTTCTCTTTCTGCCACACGCACCGGCGGAACGCGAATTTCATCGCCCGCTTCCAGTTTATATTCCGGCTTAACGCGTTTTTTGTTCACCCGCACTTCGCCTTTACGCAGAATGCGGTAAATCATGCTTTTAGGCACCCCTTTGAGCTGGGTACGCAAAAAATTATCGATGCGCTGCCCCGCTTCGTCGGCGGTAATAGCAACAAATTTTACGGATGGTGTCTCAGTTTTCATGGGAGGCGATTCTAAATAGCCGCGATGATTAGCGCCACTCATTTTTCTATGCTTATATTTACAATTGACTCGGCAACTTCGTTTTACACCGATGAGGCGGCGGTTCTTAAACCAATCTTCGCACAAAGGTGAAAAAACTGTGAGTAACCGGGTGATAAATGGTAAAAGTCAGCTTGCTATAACAGGGTTCGCAGGGAATAATGTTGCGGTTTTCCGTGTTGAATCTTGTTAAAACAAGTAAATAAACGGAATGACCAGTTTTGCCTGTCCGATCATACACGCAGCAATGGCGTAAGACGTATTGAGCTTTCAGGCAGTTAGCGGGCTGCGGGTTGCAGTCCTTACCGGTAGATGGAATCTTCTCTGGAGAGTTTTTCCCAGGCTGTTCCCCTGATAATTGCGCTGTGTTTTCCACAGGAAACACAGGCAACCGACACACTGCGCCTCTTAAGCGAACGACAACCGTGAGGTTGGCGACGTGAACAGACTCGAGGCCATCGGTTCTCCCCCGGAAAGGCGATATCTTGCCCGCAGCTTAGTCGTCAATGTAAGAATAATGAGTAAGTTACAATGAAAAGAATGTTAATCAACGCAACTCAGCAAGAAGAGTTGCGTGTCGCACTTGTTGATGGGCAACGTCTGTACGACCTGGATATCGAAAGCCCGGGCCACGAACAGAAAAAAGCGAACATCTACAAAGGTAAAATCACCCGCATTGAACCCAGCCTTGAAGCCGCATTTGTTGATTACGGTGCCGAGCGTCACGGTTTCCTCCCCCTCAAAGAGATCGCCCGCGAATACTTCCCTGCTAACTACAACGCACATGGTCGTCCGAACATCAAAGATGTGCTGCGCGAAGGCCAGGAAGTTATCGTCCAGATTGATAAAGAAGAGCGCGGTAACAAAGGCGCAGCGCTGACGACGTTTATCAGCCTCGCCGGCAGCTATCTGGTGCTGATGCCCAACAACCCGCGTGCGGGCGGTATCTCGCGCCGGATTGAAGGCGACGATCGTACCGAACTGAAAGAAGCGCTCTCAAGCCTTGAACTGCCGGATGGCATGGGCCTTATTGTGCGTACCGCCGGGGTGGGTAAATCCGCCGAAGCGCTGCAGTGGGATCTGAGCTTCCGTTTGAAACACTGGGAAGCCATCCAGAAAGCGGCCGAAAGCCGTTCTGCGCCGTTCCTGATCCATCAGGAAAGCAACGTGATTGTGCGCGCCTTCCGCGACTATCTGCGCCAGGATATCGGCGAAATCCTTATCGATAACCCGAAAGTGCTTGAGCTGGCTCGTCAGCACATCTCCGCGCTGGGCCGTCCCGATTTCAGCAGCAAAATTAAACTCTACACCGGTGAAATTCCGCTGTTCAGCCATTACCAGATCGAGTCGCAAATTGAATCCGCTTTCCAGCGTGAAGTGCGTCTGCCGTCCGGCGGCTCCATCGTTATTGACAGTACCGAAGCGCTGACCGCTATCGATATTAACTCTGCGCGCGCAACTCGCGGCGGCGATATCGAAGAGACCGCGTTCAACACCAACCTGGAAGCGGCGGATGAGATTGCTCGCCAGCTCCGTCTGCGCGACCTTGGCGGCCTGATCGTTATCGACTTTATCGATATGACCCCGGTGCGTCACCAGCGTGCGGTTGAAAACCGCCTGCGCGAAGCGGTCCGTCAGGATCGTGCACGTATCCAGATTAGCCATATTTCCCGTTTCGGCCTGCTGGAGATGTCCCGCCAGCGTCTGAGTCCGTCGCTGGGCGAATCCAGCCATCATGTTTGCCCGCGCTGCAGCGGCACCGGCACCGTTCGTGATAACGAATCCCTGTCGCTGTCGATTCTGCGCCTGATTGAAGAAGAAGCGTTAAAAGAGAACACCCAGGAAGTGCACGCGATTGTGCCGGTTCCGGTCGCCTCTTACCTGCTTAACGAAAAACGCGCGGCGGTCAGCGCCATCGAAGCCCGTCAGGGCGGCGTACGCTGCGTGATCGTGCCAAACGACCAGATGGAAACGCCGCACTATTCCGTGCTACGCGTACGCAAAGGCGAAGAGACGCCAACCCTGAGCTACTTGTTGCCGAAACTGCATGAAGAAGCGATGGCGCTGCCGTCTGAAGAAGAGTACGCCGAACGTAAATTACCGGAACAGCCTGCGCTGGCCACCTTTGTGATGCCGGATATTCCGCCAGTACCGCAAGCGCCAGCCACCGCCGCGCCAGCCGTGCAGCCTGCTACTGCAACCGCATCAACTAACGATGCCGCGCCGGGCCTGTTTGGCCGTTTCCTCTCTGCACTGAAAGGTCTGTTCGCGGGCGAAGCAGCCCCGGCGCCGGTTGAAGTGGAAGAGGAGAAAAAAGCCGACAAGCCGGAGCGTTCACAGGATCGCCGCAAATCGCGTCAGGGCAACCGTCGCGATCGCAACGACCGTCGTGATAGCCGCAGCGAAGGCAACGAAGGGCGCGAAAGCCGCGATAACCGTGATAATCGTGATAACCGCGAAGAAAATCGTCGTAATCGCCGCGAAAAATCGCAGCAGAACGCAGAAACCCGTGAGTCTCGCCAGCCGGTCGCTGTGGATGAAACCGAAAAGGCGAAATCCCGTGATGAGCCGCAGCAGCCTCGCCGTGAACGCCCGCGTCGCCGTAACGATGATAAGCGCCAGGCGCAGCAGGACGTTAAAGAACTGACCCGTGACGAAGTACCTGCTCAGGAGACTGAACAGGAAGAGCGCGTGCAGGTGATGCCGCGTCGTAAACAGCGTCAGCTGAGTCAGAAAGTGCGTATCGTCGACAGCCGCGAAGAAAATCGCGTTGAAGAGGCTGCCGAGCCGATCGCTCCCGCGCAGAACACTCAACTGGCAAAAGTCGACCTGCCGGCAGTTGTAGATACCGCACCGGTGCTGGAGCACGAAGAGAATAACGACGCGCGCGAAAACGCGATGCCGCGCCGTTCTCGCCGTTCTCCTCGCCATCTGCGCGTCAGCGGTCAACGTCGTCGTCGCTACCGCGATGAGCGCTATCCGATGCAGTCAGCAATGCCGCTGGCGGCTGCCTGTGCGTCCCCGGAAATGGCGTCTGGTAAAGTGTGGATCAGCTATCCGGTTGCACGTGTTCAGGAAGAGCAGCAGGTGCAGGAGATGCCGGTTGAAAACACTGTTGTTGCCGGGCAGGATGTCGCTCCGGCGATGGCAGAAGCGCAGCTGGTTACCGCTCGTCAGGGCGACGTTGTTGAACCGCAGGCGGCGACGGAAAGCGCAGAGCCGGTGGTGGTTGAACCGCAGGTCAGCACTGAAGAACCGCAAGCGGTAAGCGTTGAAACCCGTCATCCGGAAGCGATCGATACTGAGGTAGATGCACAGCCGCAGCTCATCGCCGAAGAAGATCGTACCGTTGCTCAGCAAGTGGTGGAAGAAGCCGAACCGGCGCGTCAGGACGCTGTCCCGACAGAAGCTGAAACTGAAACCCCTGCCCCTGTGGTGGTTGAGGTTGAAGAAACCGCTAGCGTTGAAGAAAAAGCAGCGGAAACCGTTGCCCCTGTGCAGATGCCTGCTCCGGTCGTTGCTCCTGCTCCGGTCGTTGCTCCTGCTCCGGTTGCTGCTCCGGCTGTCGTTGCTGAGCATAAAGTTGCCAGCGCGCCAATGACCAAGGCACCAGCACCGGACTACGTCCCGGAAGCACCGCGTCACAGCGACTGGGTACGTCCGCACTTCGTCTTTGACGGTAAAGGTTCAGCGGGCGGCCACAGCGCCACCCACACGGCTACCGCACCGGCGACAAAGCCGAACGCTGTCGATTAAGCGACGGACAGTAAAAACCAGCCGACCTTCGGGTCGGCTTTTTTATGCCTGGCGCACCGGCTGGCGCATGCCGCCGAGCCCCGGCATCACTTCACGCATCAGTTGCAAAAATTTACGCAGTCGCGCCGGATAGTAACGCGCCCACGGATAGACCAGATGAACAGGCAGCGGCGCGGCCTGCCACTGTGGCAATAGCGCAATCAGTTTGCCGCTGCGTAACTCTTCTTCCACAGCCCAACTGGAAATCAGCGTCACACCTAATCCCGCAAGGGCGGTATTACGCGCCGCATACAGGCTGTCCGTATAGAGTCGCGGCGCGATAGCCACCTGCGCGCTCTCCCCGCTGTTTACATCGGTAAGATTGATTTCATGCTGGTAAAAGGTGTTCAGCGCAATCCACGGTAGCGCGGAGAGCTGCTGCGGTGTCTCAACGACGGGGAAACGCGCCAGCAGCGTCGGCGAAGCAACCAGACTTCTGGGCACTTCCGCCAGCAGTACCGACACCGTGGCCGGATCCACTTCTGCGCCAACGCGAATGGCACAATCGATATTGGCACTGAGGAAATCGACATGTTTATCATTGAGCATCCACTCGACGGAGAGCTGCGGATGCCGTTCCAGAAACTCTGCCAGCGGCACGAGGAGTTGCTCCTGACCAAAGGCATGGGGCGCGCGAACGCGTAAAATCCCTACCGGCTCGTCATCGGACTGGTTCAGCTCATCCTCCAGCGCCATCCAGGCATCGGTGACCCGCTTTGCGTGTTGATAGCAACGTTCACCATCATCCGTCAGCTTCATGGCGTGGGTGGTGCGCAGCAGTAGCTTAGCGCCGAGCAGCGCCTCCAGCGACTGCAAACGGCGGCTAACCGTCGCCTGGGTAGTCTCCAGCTGCCTGGCCGCCGCCGATAGCGATCCCGCCTCAACGATACGAATAAAGGTGCGCATCAGATCCACCCGGTCTATACGCTCTTGCCGCTTCATAAAATTATTGCCTATACGTTTAACGTATAACCGTTTTACCACTTCGCCGGCTACCGCGCTATGTCCCGCCGGGTAAAAATGGCTTCACTTTGTTAATCACACCAAACGTTGCGGGAAACCTACTATGAACCCTCTCTCATCAAAAGCCGTTAGCTGGGTTATTTTCGCCCTCGCCCTCGGTGCCGGATTCAGCGTCGCGGCAATCTATTACTCACAGCCGTTGCTGCCGTTGATGGGCAGCGATCTACATTTAACCATTAACGGGATGGGGCTAGTGCCGACGCTGACCCAGGCCGGTTATGCGTTGGGTATTTTGTTTCTGCTGCCGCTGGGCGATCGCCATGACCGTCGCCGCCTGATCCTGGTGAAAAGCGCCGCGCTGGCATTATTGCTGCTGGTCTGTAGCCTGACCGCGCATTTGCCTTCCCTGTTAATCGTCAGTTTGTTGATAGGAATGGCGGCGACGATGGCGCAGGATATTGTCCCCGCCGCCGCGATCCTCGCCCCGGAAGGTAAGCAGGGGAAAATGGTCGGCACGGTGATGACCGGCCTGCTGCTCGGTATTCTGCTCTCGCGAACCGTGAGCGGCTTTGTCGGCGCGGCGTTCGGCTGGCGCATCATGTATCAGTTGGCCGCTGTCAGTATTGCGCTGATTGGCGTGTTGATGTGGTCGGTACTGCCGCGTTTCGCCACGCACTCGACGCTGAGTTACCCGGCGCTGATGAAAACGCTGGTGCACCTGTGGCAACGCTACCCGACGCTGCGCCGCGCCGCATTCGCCCAGGGCTTTTTATCCATCGCCTTTAGCGCCTTCTGGTCCACCCTTGCGCTGATGCTGCTGGAAAAATACCAGTTAGGCAGCGCGGTAGCGGGGACTTTCGGTATCGCCGGTGCTGCAGGGGCCTTAGCGGCACCGCTGGCAGGCGGACTGGCGGATAGAGTGGGCGCGGAAAAAGTCACACAGTTAGGCGCAGGTCTGGTGACCGTCTCTTTTGCCCTAATGTTCCTGTTGCCGGTGTTGCCGCCCCACGGTCAGCTGATACTGATTGCGCTCTCCGCGGTGGGTTTTGACCTGGGTCTGCAATCGAGCCTGGTGGCGCACCAGAACCTGGTCTACGGGCTGGAACCGCAAGCGCGAGGACGTCTGAACGCCCTGCTATTTACCGGCGTGTTTATTGGTATGGCGCTCGGCTCGGCGCTCGGCAGTAAACTTTACTCAATCGCTTCATGGCAGGGTGTGGTGATGCTGGCCAGCGTATCGGGTTTGATTGCCCTGCTGATTCGGCTGTTCGATGCGCGTCAGTTACAGCGTGCGGCACAGAAAGCGTAAGGCAAAAAAAGCTCAGCGCGGATTTGCTCTCCTCTGAAAACAGCGCCAGCCGGGCTACGTTTACAACTATTCAGTCCAGTAGTAAATGACATAAGTAATATGGATTGAGGTAACGAGATGGGCGGAAGCAACATTAAATCCGCATGTTCATGTCGACTATCTTCCCCCATCTCGCCAGGCAAATACCTGGCTTATAAAAAATGAAATTTTGTGAGTTGACTCCCCGGATAGTGATCACTTTCCAGGGAATCAAAGATGGAGGCTATCAATTGTAAGAGCTGCGATAAATTTGCACTAACACGGTATCAGGGGAAGTAATCCTGGCGACGGTGACAGTGTCATTAGTCAATCCAGCCTTCCAGCATTCAGCCTCTAGATCACACTTCTCTTGAGGTTTATAGCCAGCCGATGCAAGGTAATCGCGAACCTTTGTGGTGTCCTGAGCATCTTCAAACTTGATACCGTAAACGAAAGCTTGAGGCCCGCTTATGTTCATGTACTGAAAGGAATACCTTTCTGATATACGCGGCATATCTTTGAGCAAGTCAGGCGTATAATAGTCATACTCTCGCTTATCATCCTGCGTATAGTAGGCGCTGCTGGCAAATTCCATTTTTGCAATTGGCCAGACATAGGCTATTGCTGCGCAACATACCACCGCCGCTGCGAGGATATAGGAGATTTTTTTTCTCATAATCCCATCCTGCCATTACTGGTGCCGAATACCATAAAAGTTTTGTCGCGCCGCGGCAAAATCACGTTACCTGAAAGAAAATCATTATAGGGGACAATGGTCCGCATGAAAGCAGGCAGAATGCCCTTACGCGGCTTAGCCTTTGGAAATTTTTCAGGATCAGGAAAGAGCAAAGGGATGAATTCAGTTACTTGAAAGAGCCGATTGGGCCGTAATAATCCCACCGTTTCAGTGCCTCCTGCTTACTTACAGGACGTAATATTGGAAAAGGGTGAGGGGTTGAGGCTACGCGATAAAACCCAAGTAAGTCAGACACCAGATCTTCACCGCTATAACCACTATCAGTGACGAAATTATAAGGAAATGAACCCTGGAATGCTTCGAAGCGTTTTGCAGCGGTCATCATCATCGCAAGTGCAATACTCTTCTGCTCCCAAAATGGGCGCCCGCGACGGATTCTCCATGTGATGACCTTACCCGAGCGCATAAATCCTCCAGGCGTGGTCATCCCTTGAGAATAGGTTATATCGTAATATTCATCTCCTGAAGCCTCCCCCTTTCGAATTTTTTCTAGTATGTCTCTAATGTCCTTCCCTCGCGCATGGCCTAAATCAACCCACCCGAGAACTTCGGTATAAACTAACCCACCGTTAGCGCTAGCGGCGAGTTTGCCATCGATGATGTCCTTTCTTTTACTCATTCCTAACTTCCCTCCGTAAAGTCAGTTACTTATCAAATTCTATCATTTGGCTTATGAACTTAAGTAACGGTTATACGTCGATCTATGTCACAACCTCTTCAATACTTTGCACGGTGGTAATCTGTTTAATGCGCATTGGAAAATACCCCCCCGCTTTAGCAAACAGACAGTTCCTCGCCCCATCGCAGTGCTTTTTTTCGCAGGATAATGACGTTAATGCCCCTGCTGGGCGTGTAGCCTGGCGGCAAAGTAGAGGCGTTATATCATCATCCAGAAGGATTGCTTGTTTTCGGCGATTCTTACCTCACCGAATACAATGCCATTTTCCTTAAAAATGGAAAGTTGGCGCATGGCTGCTTAACTAACAGAAAACGTTAGAAATTCATAATAGAGATGTATTTGTTGTCGATGTAGAAATGATAATGCGTTCAGAAAAGGCGCTTAAGGGATAAATTACGGTACTGGCTATGTCTTCAGCTTTGGTAGCGCAGGCTGTGATGCAAGCTCTTCAACCGGTTGCAAGCTCGTTATCCGGGAAGATAAAAACGCATTCCCCGGTAAAAAAAAAGCCCGCTCCGGAGTGATGGAGCGGGCATAGCGAACATGCCCAGTTTCAAGACATGCCCAAAATGAAAATGTTATCGATTCATCTGGAACAACGACAGGCCCTGCATATCGGTAAATGCTTTGTAGGACGCCTGCAGCGCAGCTTGTTGCATAGTATAAGACGAAATCACCGAGTTCCAGTCCACATCAATCAATTCGCTCTTCTGCTGCTTCAGCGCGACCCCGCGGTCATCACCGAGAGCATCCAGCGTGTCCAGCTCGTTCAACTGCGTACCCAGTTCAGCACGTACCGTCGAGACGTTGTTGAGGGAGTTGCCGAGGCCACGGCTGGTTTTATCAATCACCGCGCGTGCCGCCGCCTGCGCGGTTTCATTACCTGCGACCGGATTTTTCAGGGCGGTAATGGCCGTATCCAGCATTTTGAACAGATTGGTTTCCGGCGTGCCCGGCAGGTTGGTCGCAGGATCAATAGGTTCCAGCGTCGCATTACTGCTGATGTGGTTAAACACCTCATCGCCCGTATGAGCAATAACCATGGTACGCGAGGCATCAACCTGCTGAGAAATCGCCTGGTTGCCGCCGCTGTAGACGCCACTGGCATTATACGGCGCGCTTTGTGTCTTATAGCCGGCAAAAATGTAGCGCCCGTTACCGTCGGTACTGTTCGCCAGGTTCAACAACTGATCGCGATAGCCCTGCAATTCGGTCGCCAAAGATGCACGGTCATCATCACTCAACGCACCGTTACCTGCTTTAACAATGGTTCCCTGCGCGCCGGTAATCGCCGTCGTCACCTGCTGCAACACACTCTCTTCCAGCGACACTTTCTGCGTGGCAAAGGTACGCGCTGTCGCATACTGATCGTTCTGCGCCTGCGCCTGAGAAATCACGACTGCCTGCGACGCGGCAATCGGGTCGTCGGACGGGCGGTTAACTTTCTGCCCCGTCGACATCTGCTGACCGTAGTCCAACCACTTACTCTGTGAGTTGGTCACGCCGCGCATGCTTTGGTCATACATCATCTGTGTGCTGATACGCATCACTCACCTCTTACTTAACGAATTCCCAACAGCGCGTTAAACAGCGTGCCCGCAGTCTGTAAAACCTGAGCATTCGCCAGGTAATATTGCTGATAACGCTGCAGGTTGCCGTACTCTTCATCAAGGTTAACCCCGGAGATCGACTGCTGTTGCTTGGTCAACTGCGTGACAACGTTGGTCTGCGTGGTAGTGCTGGTTTTCAGCGTTGAGGTTTTGTTACCTACATCGCTTACCAGCGTGGCATAGGCGTCGTTAAAGGTTTTGTTGCCGCCAACGACTTTGGCACTTTGCAGGTTCAACATCGCCTGGCCGTTGCGGTTATCGCTCGCACCGGCGTTGGCGACAGCAGCCATGGCGATTTTCGATTCATCCGTTACTGCCACGCTCATATTGACGATCGCGTTGCTAACCGGACGAACGGTAAAACTGTCGTTGGCTTTCGCGCCGGTGGTTCCGCTGATGCTCACCTTCAGACCGTCGAAATTCAACGAACCGTCGGTGGTATCCGGCGTCACGGCGAAAGAGGTGTTATTGGACAGGCGGGTCACATTCCAGTTGGTACCGTCAAAGGCGACTTTGTAGTCAGTCGCCTGCACCGCAGAACTGGTGGTCACGGAGGCTGTTAGCACCGCATCGCCGGTATTTTTGCTGTTGCTGGTGGTGGAAGGCGCACCGATGGTAAAGAACTGGCCGCCTTGATCGCCATTGGCGTCATACCCCTGGGTATGTTGCTTGTTAAACGAATCCGCAAAGCTCTGCGCCATTTGTCCAAGCTTATTGCGCGCCAGATCCAGATCCTGTGAACGGAACGTCAGCAGCCCGCCCAGTGAACCGGTGGTGATCTGCTTTTCCGGGATCTCAATATTACCGGCAATTTTATCAACGTACGCCACGGCGGTACGTGCCGGATCAGCACTGGACTGCACCGCGGCCAGCTGGCGCGCATCGCCGCCCTGAACCAGCGTGTAACCGTCACCCATGCTGATGTTATAGGTGTTACCGTCCTGGACGTTCACTTCCACGCCAACGATTTTGTTCAACTGGCTGACTAACTGATCGCGCTGATCGAGCAGGTCGTTCGGCGACGAGCCGCCACCTACTGCGGTGAGACGAGAAATTTGTTCGTTAAGGTTGGCAATCTGCGACGAGTAGTTGTTGATCTGGTCAACACTTGAGGAGATGGACAGATTAACCTGTTTATCCTGATCGCGCAGATACTGATCGGCCACCTTGAACTGGTTTACCAGCCCATCAGCCTTACCCAGCAACGCCTGACGTGATGACGGGTCAGAAGCGTTACTCACCAGCGTTTGCATGCTGGAGAAGAAACTCTGCAGGCTGGTCGACAGCGAGTGGGTAGTATCTGACAGCACATCGTCAATTTTTGACATCTGCTGATAGCGCGTGGTCAGACCGCTGTTCTGGTTTTCTGCCGCACGCAGCTGATTGGTAATAAAGGCGTCATACTCACGCTGAACGCCGGAAACGACTACACCATTGCCAACCCAGCCGCCGCCGGTCAGGGTACTGTTGCCCGCAGTCAACACCGTGGTCTGGCGGGTATAGCCCGCGACGTTATAACTGGCGATGTTATTACTGGCGGTACTTAGCGCGGCCTGAGCGGCGCCAAGCCCGCTCATGGCGCTATTAATCAAACTGGACATGGAGGTTCCTTATACACTTTCAGACATGAGTCCTGTTGATAATTATCGGCAACCCAGGAGGAAACTTGAGTGCTTTCAGAACAGATTTTGTGTATCCGTGCTATACGCTTTGCTGACTTTTTCGCCCATCGATTTGAGCTGCTGGATCATGCTTGTTAACTTACGCGCGTAGTGTGGATCGGTGGCGTAACCCGCATTCTGCAATGCCTGTGCGCCCTGCTCCGCCGTCGCAGCGGTGGTGACCGCCGCATAGCGTTTATTGCGCGTCAGCATGCCGACGTAATCAGAAAGCGCTTCCAGATAGGAGCTGTAGACGCGGAATTTAGCTTTCACTTTTACCGCTTCACCGTTCTCATATTCCGTGGTGGTGATTTCCGTGGTCGGCCCTTTCCAGCCGGGAGTGGCTTTCACACCAAAAATGTTAAAGCTCGGCTCACCGTTTTCACGCGGGATCTGCCGCTGGCCCCAGCCGGATTCCAGCGCCGCTTGCGCCAGAATAAGATGGTGCGGTACACCGCTCTGCTGGCTGGCAAGCCGCGCGGGCAGAGAGAGCTGCGCCAGGAAGTCTTTGCTGTCGCCGGTTAACGGCTCGTCGCTGTCGTCCGGCGCTTTAGGCATCGCTTTACGTACCAGCTGCGTCAGCGCCTGATTTTGATAACTGGTGACGGTTTCCAGCGGGAGCTTCATCGGCACCTGCTGCATCTGATCGGCAGGGTCGACCGGCGTTTGATCGCCGGCCATCTGTTTCACCATCATATCCGCCAGCCCCAGACCCTTACCGGCCGTCATCTGTTGGGCAATTTGTTGATCATACATACTGGTGTATAGCCGCGTTGAATCACTGCTGAAAATCCCGTCCTTCGGCAGGGCTTCGCGCATGCTTTTCAGCATCATTTGCACGAACATCCCTTCCATCTGACGGGCCACCGGGCGCAGGTTCGCGCCGGGATCCTGTCGGGTTTGCGACTTCAGTTCATTCAATGATTGCGCGTCCCATGCCGCGCTGTTCAACAATCGGCTATCCGTCAGCATTAGATGACCTCCACTTTCGCACGCAGGCAGCCTGCGGTTTGCATCGCCTGCAGAATGGACATCAGTTCCATCGGCGAGGCGCCAAGAGCGTTGAGTGCGCGCACTACGCTATTGAGGTTGGCGCTGGAGCGCACGCTTTGCAGCGAGCCGCCGCTCTGGCGTAAATCGATTTGTGTTTGTGGCGTGACCACCGTTTGGCCGCCGCCAAATGGCGTATTCGGCTGGCTGACGTTCGCCTGCTGGCTGACCGTCACCGACAGGTTGCCCTGAGCAATAGCACAGTTATCCAGCGCCACTTCGCGGTTCATTACCACCGAGCCGGTACGCGAATTGATAATCACTTTCGCATCCTGCTGGGTAACGCCCACTTCCATATTCTGAATATCGGCCAGTAAACGCACCTGCGAGCTGCTGCCGCTGGAAACACGCACCTGTACGGTACGCGCATCCAGCGCGGTAGCGCTGCCATAGCCGCGATTGCGGTTAATGGTATCGGCGATTTGCTGTGCCATGGTGAAGTCTTCCTGATTCAACTGCAGGTTAAGGGTGTTACCTGCGCCGAACTGGGTCGGCAGCTCGCGCTCAATTACCGCGCCGTTGGTGATGCGGCCACCGTTAAGCTGGTTGACCTGCACGCTGCTACCGCCGGCGGACGCGCCCGCGCCGCCGACCAGAATGTTACCCTGCGCCAACGCGTAGACCTGGCTATCGACGCCTTTCAGCGGCGTCATCAGCAGCGTACCGCCGCGCAGGCTTTTCGCGTTACCCATCGAGGAAACCACCACATCGATGGTTTGCCCCTGGCGGGCAAAGGCCGGGAACTGCGCGGTTACCATTACCGCCGCCACGTTCTTTAACTGCATATTGGTGCCGGTAGGAACGGTGATCCCCATCTGCGACAACATGTTATTTAAGGTTTGTGTGGTAAATGGCGTCTGGGTGGTCTGGTCGCCTGTACCGTCCAGGCCCACCACCAGTCCATAGCCAATTAAGGAGTTTTCACGTACGCCCTGTACACTGGTGAGATCCCGGATACGGTCAGCCTGGGCGAAAGTCGCCACCAGCGCTAACACGATGCCAGTCAAAATCTTAAACATAATTCACCCCGGTTACATCGGCGATAAGTTGAGGAAGAAACGTTGCAGCCAGCCCATATTCTGCGCTTCGTTGATATAGCCGTTGCCGACATACTCGATACGCGCGTCCGCCACCTGGGTGGACGGTACGGTGTTGCTGCCGCTGATAGTGCGTGGGTTCACAACCCCCGAGAAGCGGATGAATTCAGTGCCCTGGTTGATGGCGATCTGTTTTTCACCCACCACATGTAAATTGCCATTGATCAGCACCTGATCGACCGTAACGGTCAACGTGCCGCTAAAGGTGTTGCTGGCATTGGCGCCGCCTTTGCCGTTAAAGTTGTTGCCGCCGGACGCTTCAATATCGGCTTTGGCATTACCGAACAGACCTTCGAGGTAGCGCGGCGTGGTATCCATGCCGAATTTAGCCTTGCTGTCGCGGCTGGCGTTAGCCGACGAACTCTTGCTTGCGCTGACGTTTTCCTGCAGCACAATCGTCAAGGTATCGCCCACGTTACGTGGACGGCGATCTTCAAACAGCGGCTGATAGCCGTAATTGATCGGCTGCGCAGTTTGATAAATCGAGCCATTGACCACCGGCACCGGTCCCGGAATCGGTTGAGCGGTGGTCGCTCCCTGAACCAGCGGTGTTGATGGAACCCAGGCACATCCCGTCAGGGTGAGTACCACTAAAGTCACAATCGGATAGCTGCGCACGGCGTATTTTTGCATTGCATTCATCTTCGAAATCAGGGTTCCGGTGCGGCATTTACCGCACCGGATAACGCCTTAGAGTTGCGTCAGTTTTTGCAGCATCTGATCGGTGGTCGATACTGCTTTACTGTTTATTTCGTAAGCGCGCTGAACCTGGATCATATTCACCAGTTCTTCGGCAACGTTTACGTTTGAGGTTTCCACAAACCCCTGATACAGCATCCCCGCACCGTTCAGCCCCGGCGTCGTGGAGTTTGGCGCGCCTGATGACTGGGTTTCTGCGTACAGGTTTTCACCGAGACTTTCCAGACCGGTGTCGTTCATAAAGGTAGTCAGGTTGAGCTGACCAACCTGAACCGGTGCGGCATTGCCCTGCTGTGTCACGCTAACCACACCGTCGCGACCGATGGTGATGCTCAGCGTGTTCGCCGGAATGGTAATCGCCGGCTGCACCTGGAAACCACCCGCCGTTACCAGTTGGCCGTTCTGATCAACCTGGAAAGAACCGTCGCGGGTATAGGCGGAAGTGCCGTCCGGCAGCAGCACTTCAAAGAAGCCCTGCCCTTTGATTGCCACATCTTTACTGTTGTTGGTTTGTGACAGGTTGCCCTGGCTATGCAGACGCTCGGTGGCGACAGGGCGCACACCGGTACCAATCTGCAAACCCGATGGCAGGTTTGTCTGCGCAGAGGATTGCGCACCAGGCTGACGAATAGTCTGGTAGAGCAAATCTTCAAATACCGCGCGTTGACGCTTAAACCCGTTGGTACTGACGTTCGCCAGGTTGTTGGCGATGACATCCATATTGGTTTGTTGAGCGTCGAGGCCGGTTTTTGCGATCCATAATGAACTGATCATATGTAGTCCTGTTTAATTAGCCCATTGACAGCAATTGGTTGGCGCGCTGCGCGTTGTCGTCGACGTTGCTGATAACTTTCATCTGCATTTCGAAACGACGGGCGCTGGCGATCATGTCGGTCATCGCTTCGACCGGCTTGACGTTACTGCCTTCCAGCACGCCGGACATTACACGGATTGTAGGATCGTCCTGCAATGTCGTACCGCGCGTTGCTTGAGCGGTCTGGTTCAGACGGAAAAAGCCGTCATCGCCACGTACCACTTCCTGCGCATTCGCCTTCACCAGCTTCAGCTTACCGACCGGGGCGATAGTGTTCGCCGGGTCGCCAGGGGTCAGCGCAGAGATAGTGCCGTCAGCGGCAATGGTGATTTGCGAACCTTCCGGCACCGAAATCGGACCGCCGTCGCCCATTACCGGATGCCCCTGAATGGTCAACTGCCCCGTCGGCGTCACCTGGATATTACCGTTTCGGGTATACCCTTCGGTGCCGTCCGCCGTCTGCACCGCCAGCCAGCCGTCCTGCTGCAGCGCAACGTCAAGCGGGCGCGAAGTGTAATCCAGTTGACCCGGTGTCATATCGGCACCGGGGGTAGATGCCACCACCAGCGTACGGGTCGGCAGCGACAGGCCTTGTACCGGCACCGCGCGCAGCGCGTTGAGCTGCGCGCGAAAACCGGGCGTGGAGGCGTTTGCGAGGTTGCTGGCGGTGACAGCCTGCTGATTCAGCGTCTGGCTGGCAGCGCCCATCGCGGTATATATTGCGTGATCCATTAAGCCATCCCGTCAGACAATTAACGCAGGTTAACCAGCGTGTTGAGGATCTGATCCTGGGTTTTGATGGTCTGCGCGTTCGACTGATAGTTACGCTGCGCGACGATCATATTGACCAGTTCTTTACTCAGATCCACGTTTGATGCTTCCAGCGCACCGTTCGTCAGCTTACCGAAGTTACCGGAACCCGCCGTACCAAGCAGCGCAACGCCGGAAGAGGTCGTCGAAGACCAGACGTTGTTCCCTTCAGATTTCAGGCCTTCATTGTTGGCAAAGTTCGCCAGCACGATCTGCCCCAGCAGCTGCGTTTTTTCGTTCGAGTAGCTACCCACCACGGTACCGTCATCGTTGATGGCATAGCTCACCAGCGATCCTGGCGGGAAACCATCCTGATCGACGGAGACCGCGCCGCTGCTACCGGTGTTCTGCTGCATCGAGTTCAGGAAACTCAGGGAGTAGCTGCTGGCCGCGGAACCGTTCAGGCTCTGCAGCGCGATGTCGATCTGCGGCTGGGCATTCGGCGTTGCGGCCAGAGTCCAGGTACGCGGGTTGGTCGCAGGCAGCACTTCGTTATAGTTGGTCACCGAAGAGAGGGTACCGTTAGAGCTGAAGGACATCTGGGCTGCTTTTTGATAGTTCGCACCGGCTACGCTGGAGTCCTGGGTGTAGACATCCCATGTATTAGCGGCGGTTTTCACAAAATAACTATATATAGCGTGTTCGTTACCCAGGCTATCGTACGAAGTGATGGTGGTTTTCTTGTTATAGCTGTCCGAGTTAGCCGGATTGAACGGTGTTGTCGTTGGGATGCTGGCCGTCGAGTTCAGGTTCATCGGCATGGTCGCCGTCGTGGTCGCACGGGCGGACATCACGGTATTCGGGATGGTAATTGCCGTCGGGTTCGCACCGGTCAGCACCGCTGGCGGCGTACCGGCTACCGGATAACCCGTGACCTGCATACCCTGCATGTTGACCAGGTTGCGGTTTTCGTCGAGTTTGAACTGACCGTTACGGCTGTAGTAAACAGAACCGTTGCTGTCGGTCATACGAAAGAAACCGTTTTGGCTGATCGCCACGTCCAGACCACGACCGGTGTTGGTCGTTGTGCCATCGGCGAAGTCCTGAGTGATCCCTGCCACTTTTACGCCAAGACCTACTTTAGAACCGGCAAACATATCGGCGAAGGACGCAGATCCGGACTTAAAGCCATAGGTGGCGGAGTTGGCAATGTTGTTACCAATGACATCGAGGTTGGTGGCCGCAGCATTCAGGCCGCTGACCGCTTGTGAAAAGGCCATGACTTACTCCTGATAAGTGTTTTGGCTTAGATAATCTGCCGTACTTCGTCGAGTGTGGTGGTACCGTAGGTACCTAAATCCAGGGTGCTACCTTTGTCGCCGCGGGTCACACCTTGCACCATCGCAAACTGCAGCGGTTGCGCAACCAGCTGTGTTGCACCGGAGCTGGCAGCAATAGTGACTTTATAAGAGCCATCCGGTGCCGCCGTTCCATCTGTTTGTTTGCCGTCCCAGCTAAAGGTGTGGACGCCAGCTGTTAAGCCGCCGATATCCATAGTGCGTACCACGGTGCCGCTTTTGTCGGTCACGGTGGCGGTCACTTTGTCAGCGGCCTGAGTCAGTTCAACGCCAAACGGGGTGCTTGTTTCTTTACCTACCAGCACGGTTTGCCCTGGGATCATCACGCCATGACCGATCAGGCTCGTCGCCTGCAGCGACTGGCTGTTGTCGATCTGGCCGGAAATCGAACCCAGCGTGGTGTTCAGTTTTTCAATCCCGCTGACGGTGCTGATTTGCGCAAGCTGCGTGGTCAATTCGTTATTTTGCAGCGGGTTGGTGGGATCCTGGTTTTTCAGCTGCGCAACCAGAAGGGTTAAAAAGCTCCCCTGCAGGTCGGAGGCGCTGTTGGTCCCCGTCGCGCTGGTAGTGCTGGTTTTGCTGGTCGATGAGGATGCACCGGTACTGGTCGGGTCATCCAATCTTACGGCGATAGACATGCGCGTCTCCTTTACTGGCCGAGCGTGAGGGTTTTGAGCATCATGCTCTTAACGGTATTAAGCACTTCAACGTTTGCCTGATAGCTGCGGGACGCGGACATGGTGTTCACCATCTCGCCGACCACATCAACGTTTGGCATCTTGACGTAGCCACTGGCATCGGCCAGCGGGTTACCCGGTTCGTAAACCAGTTTGTCCGGTGCCTGGCTTTCCACCACATCAGCCACTTTCACGCCGCCGGTCGCCTGTCCGGGCGCAGCATCTACCTGGAACACCACCTGCTTGGCGCGATACGGCTGGCCGTCGGGTCCGGTGACGCTGTCGGCGTTCGCCAGGTTACTGGCGGCGACGTTCAAACGTTTGGACTGCGCGGTCAGCGCGGAGCCTGCGACATCAAAAATATTCAGCAATGCCATTTACTTAGTTCCCCTGTTGCAGAACAGTCATCATGCTTTTGATCTGCCCACCCAGCACGGTTAAACCGGTCTGGTATTTGACGCTGTTGTCGGCGAACTGCGTACGTTCACGATCCATATCCACGGTGTTGCCATCCATAGACGGCTGATCGGGAATGCGGTACAGCAGATCCGTAGACGGTGCGGTCATCGCCTGCGCCGGAATATGGCGCGAAGAGGTCAGGGCCAACGAAACGCCGCTACCTTCAGCACGACCCCGCTCCATGACTTTTTTTAATTCGCTGGCGAAATCGATATCGCGTGCCTGATACCCTGGGGTATCGGCGTTGGCGATGTTAGCCGACAGAATTTCCTGACGCTGAGCGCTCAGGTTCAGCGCCTCTTGCTGGAAACGAAGTGCGGCATCGAGTTTATCGAGCATGTCTCCCCCACTGATGACAATTATTTAGCCAACAGCTTAAATCCCTGCCGTCAAACTTATCGTTGGAATAAGGGCAAAATGCGTCGCTATTTATTGCGTTGATAGATTCGCTGTGCGGTTAAAATCTCCGCATCCAATCAACAGGCAGGAGTCTGCGATGAACACGTTGAAAGGCGGTTTAGCCGCGACCTTACTGTTATTAGCCACCTTTACCCATGCTGCGGATTTACAGGCGCAGCTGACGTCATTTTTTGCTCAACGTCTTGCTGGCTTTAGCGATGAGGTAGTGGTAAATATACGCACCCCGCAAAACCAGCTGCCCAAATGCGACCAGCCCGCGCTGAGCGTACTCGGTAATGCTAAACTGTGGGGAAACCTGAACGTGCTGGCGAATTGCGCGGGTGAGAAGCGCTATTTGCAGGTTATTGTTCAGGCGACCGGCAACTACGTAGTGGCTGCGCAAAACGTCGCACGCGGCAGCACTTTGCAGCCCGGTAGCGTGACGTTACAGCGCGGCCGTCTCGATCAGTTGCCGCCGAGAACGATGCTGGATATTACCCAGGCGCAGGATGCGGTCAGTTTGCGCGATCTCGCTCCCGGACAGGCGATTCAACTGTCGATGCTGCGCCAGGCGTGGCGGGTAAAAGCGGGTCAGCGTGTACAGGTTGTGGCGTCGGGTGATGGCTTTAGTGTGAACGGCGAAGGTCAGGCCATGAACAATGCAGCGGTGGCGCAAAACGCCCGTGTACGCATGGCTTCAGGGCAGATTGTCAGCGGTATAGTGAACGCTGATGGGAATATTCTGATTAACCTATAATCTTTTTAAAGAAATCATGTCGGCTGCCGATAAATAAGCAACGACTAAAGATATCTGGCCAAAACGCCGTGATACCTCGATGAGGAAAACACTATGAGTATTGATCGTACATCGTCACTGAAACCGGTTAGCACTGTTCAACAGCGTGAAACCAGCGATACCCAAACGCAGAAAACGCGTGTGGAAAAAGCAGCGACGGCAAACAGCACCAGCGTCACCCTCAGCGGCGCGCAAACCAAGCTGATGCAAGCGGGTGCGAATGACATCAATATGGATCGCGTGGAAAAACTGAAAACGGCGATTCGTAACGGTGAACTGAAGATGGACACCGGCAAAATCGCCGATGCCCTGATTGATGAAGCGCAGAGTTACTTACAGAGTAAATAACAGTATGAATCGACTGTCAGACATCCTTGATCAAATGACAGTTATCCTGAGCGCACTGAAAGACGTGATGGATACTGAGCAAAAACAGCTTTCCGTAGGCCATATCAATGGCAGCGCGCTACAACGTATTACGGAAGAAAAAAGCTCATTGCTCGCGACGCTCGATTACCTGGAGCAGCAGCGTCGTTCGACGCAAAAAGAGCCGCACAGCGCAAACGACGATGTCGCCGATCGTTGGCAGACGATTACGCAGAAAACGCAGCATTTGCGCGACCTTAACCAGCACAATGGATGGCTGCTGGAAGGGCAGATTGCGCGTAACAAGCAGGCGCTGGAAGTTCTGAGGCCCCACCAGGAACCTCAGCTTTACGGTGCCAACGGCCAGACCGCTTACGGCAGTCGCGGCGGAAAGAAAATCTCCATTTAAGTAAACCTATTTTTTTTGCCAGGGATAACGCCCTGGCATTTTGCTTTTCTGTTACGCCGTGGTCCTGCGCGCGAACTCTTTCACTTTAAAGCCCAGTAGCGCAAGCGTCGCGAAATAAGCTATCACCCCAATCAGCACCACCGCCATTAAGCGCAGCAGTCGATACGGCATCGTGCCCGTTGACCACTCCGGCATCACATAAAGCATGCCCACAAGCGCCGCCGCCATCACCACGACAGCAATCACTAAACGCAGCAGGAAGCGCGCCCAGCCAGGTTGCGGCGTGAAAATCTGTTGTTTGCGCAGCTGCCAGTAAAGCAGGCTGGCATTCAAACACGCCGCCAGTCCAATCGACAGTGATAAGCCGGCATGTTTCAGCGGGCCAATAAACGCAAGGTTCATTACCTGCGTCAAAATCAGGGTAACAATGGCGATTTTTACCGGCGTTTTAATGTCCTGCCGCGAATAGAAACCCGGTGCCAGTACTTTGACCACAATTAGCCCCATCAGCCCGACGGAGTATGCAATCAGGGCATGTTGTGTCATTAGCGCGTCGTGGGCGGTAAATTTCCCGTACTGGAACAGCGAGACGGTCAGCGGTTTCGCCAGAATGCCAAGCGCCACTGCGCTCGGCAGCGCCAGCAGAAAACAGAGCCGCAGCCCCCAGTCCATTAAGCGGCAATACTCATCATGGTTGCCGCTGGCAAAGCTTTTCGACAGCGACGGCAACAGGATTGTCCCCAGCGCCACGCCAAGCACGCCGGACGGGAACTCCATCAGCCGGTCGGCATAGTACATCCAGGATACGGATCCGGAGACCAGGAACGAGGCGAAAATAGTGTTAATGATGAGGGAGATTTGACTGACCGAAACCCCAAGTATCGCCGGTCCCATCTGTTTGATTACCCGCATCGCGCCAGCATCTTTAAGGTTAATGCGCGGTAGCACCAGCATGCCAATTTTCTTCAAATGTGGCAGTTGATACACCAGTTGCAAGACACCACCGACCGTTACCGCCCACGCCAGCGCCAGTACCGGCGGATGGAAATAAGGGGCGGCAAACAGGGCAAAACCAATCATGCTGACATTTAAGAAGGTGGGCGCAAAGGCCGGTACCGAGAAGCGGTTCCACGTATTAAGAATCGCCCCGGCCAGCGAGGCCAGCGAAATAAGCAAGATATACGGGAAGGTAATGCGCAGCAGCTGGGAGGTTAAGTTAAATTTATCCGCCGTATCGGCAAACCCCGGTGCGGTAACGAGGATCACCCACGGTGCCGCCAGCATCCCGGCAACCGTCACAATCGCCAGCACCAGGGTTAGCAACCCACAGACATACGACACAAAAACCCGCGTCGCGTCTTCACCCTGCTTACTTTTATACTCGGCGAGGATTGGTACAAACGCCTGCGAAAATGCGCCCTCGGCGAAGATCCTGCGCAGCAAATTGGGCAATTTAAACGCCACAAAAAAGGCATCCGTCGCCATTCCTGCGCCAAATACCCTTGCCACAATGGCATCGCGCGCAAAACCCAGCACGCGTGAAAACATCGTCATGGAGCTGACAGCCGCCAGCGATTTTAAGAGATTCATTCTGATTTCCATAAGACACAACGCCTGCAATGCAGGCGTTGATGTACAGCGAAGCGCTAGAGCCAATCCCATCAGGCTATTGATGATCATTTTGACGCCCGGCAGCGCTGACAATCCTCACGTACGGGCTGTACGCTTCGGTTGCTCCGCGCTGTCGCTGGCCAAATTGACGGCAACAATATACGCCCGGTTCAAGAGGCTGTTAGTCTACAGAGAAAAAGGCGAATTACTATCGCCAGTTGTTACCGGCTATTATTCGCTGATGGCCTCGCGCCAGAGTTTTTCGACCACTCGCTGAGCGAGGATCGCTTGTTCACCGCTGGTTTCCGGAACCGTCTGATTTTGTACGCATTCAATAAAATGGCGTGCGCAGCCAGCAAACCCGCGCTGCTCCAGCACGCTCTGCCAGCTCGCAACCGGACGGGCGACGATGCCCTGCCCGCGCTCTTCGCGCCACTCACGCATATCGGTGATGTCGAACAGCCCGCCATCGGTCACCGCCTGGATCCACTCCCGCTGGCTGCCTGCCCGACGGTGCATACTGGTGGTGATCTGCAGATTGCCGGTACTGAAATGGTGCTCGGCATAAATCATCTCGCCGTCGTCATTGGTGTGCAGCGTGCCGCTTTTTAACTGCGCCGCACCGCCTGCCAGCCATAGCGCGGTATCCACCACGTGCAGGTAATCATCAAGCAGGGTAAAGCGCAGATCGTGCGGCCCCACGCTGTCGGTACGGTGTTTATCCATCCGCAGCGAGGCCGCCTGCGGCATCTGCTGTTTCAGCTCGCGATACAGTGGGGAGAACCGTCGGTTGAAACCGACCATAAGCGACAGTTTCTTGCGCGCCGCCAGTTCAATCAGCCGCTCCGCATCCTGTACGTTTTCCGCCAGCGGTTTATCGACGCAGATATGCACGCCGAGGTTAAGCAGTTCGCTGACCACCGCATAATGCGAGGCCGTCGAAGTATGAACAAACACCGCATCACACTGAGAAGCCAACGACGCCAGCGAATCGGCATAAGGAATGCGCCAGCTTTCGCAGATACGCAGCGCCTTTTCCCGCGTCGGTGACCAGGCCGCGGTGAGCGTCCAGTCTGTCGCCGCGCCTAACACCGGCAGCCAGGCTTTCTGCGCGATACCGCCCAGTCCAACCACACCAATACGTAATGTTGTCATGGTTACTCTCCCAGGTGTGCCAGCAGCGAATCCAGACGCTGCTTCAGTTCTGCCACTTCGTCTTCCAGCGCCTCAACGCGCGCCACGAGCGCGTGCTCCGGCGCGCTCACCGCTTCGACAACGATCGCCTGCGTCTGTACATCGCCGCTGAACAGATGCATAAAACGGCTTTCGCGTTTACCCGGCTCGCGGGGCAGACGGACCACATATGGGCCATCCTCGCGCGTTGCCAGCTGTTCTAACGCGCTTTCTACTTCACTCATATCCGCGAAGAGATGCATCCTTTCAGCGCGGGTGCGCAACTCACCCGGCGTTTGCGGACCGCGCAGCAACAGCGTGGCGATGAGCGCCACCTCGGCCGGGGTGAGCTTAAGATCGCCAAATTCGGAATTACAAAAGCGCTGCTCATATTTCGTCACCCGGTTACCAAAACCGCTAACCGTGCGCAGATAGTGGCGTTTCACCAGCTCATCCAGTACCGCCTGCACCTCTGGTTCGCTGAGGTTCATCACCGGTTCACGGTTGGTCTTTTGATTACAAGCGGTGACAACGCCGTTGATAGAGAGCGGATATTGCTCCGGCGTAGTGACCTGCTTTTCCAGTAAACAGCCAATCACCCTCGCCTCTACGGCGGTTAATTGATACTTCATCAAAGCTCCTTAGCGACCGGGGGGAGTCCACTCCTCGGTGGTTAATGCGGTAAGGACGTGATCGCGCCACTGTCCATCAATGAGCAGATAGGATTTAGCATAGCCCTCCTTTTCAAAGCCCAGTCTCGCCAGTAAATCACCGCTGCGTTTATTGTGCGGCATATAGTTTGCCATAATACGGTGCATATGCTGACTGCGCTGCATATAGCGAAGCGCCGAGGTCAACGCTTCAAACATTAATCCCTGCCCCTGCCACTTTTCGCCAATGGAATAGCCGAGATAACAGGCATGAAACGAGCCGCGCACGACGTTAGAGAAATTCGCCACGCCCATAATCTCTTTCTCGTCCGGATCGAGCAGCGCAAAGTAGAAGGCCGTTCCCTGCTTATGAAACTCATTGATCATGCCAAGGCGCGCCTGCCAGCCGGAAGGATAACAATGGCTTTCATCGCGCACCGGTTCCCAGGGTTTTAAATACTGACGATTCTCGGCGTAATAATCCGCCAGTCGCCAGGCGTCACGCTCGTGCACCAGGCGAACCACCAACCGGTCTGTCACTAAGCGTACTTTCGGCACGTTACTGCGATAGCCAAACATGCATTACCACTCCTTCCGTTTTACCACTCTTTTAACCCCTTACCTTTACTATACAGTTGCTCTGCCGCTGTGTGAAAACAGCAGCATGGCATTTTCTGCGTCAAAGACCAATTTCGATGAAAAGTCTCAATCAAACGCTGATTTTGATAAAAAAATATTGTCACCGTTACGATGGGCAAAGCTCTGACGAAGCCGCAGAATAAGGAAGTCTTATCAATCTTATTTCCCGGAGGGGAAATGGCGCGCATATCGCAGGCAAGGAGCCTGGGTAAATATTTCCTGCTTGTCGATAATATGCTGGTAGTTCTCGGCTTTTTCGTGGTCTTTCCCCTGATTTCCATTCGCTTTGTCGACCAGCTCGGCTGGGCCGCCTTGATGGTCGGCATTGCCCTCGGCTTGCGTCAGTTTATTCAGCAGGGCTTAGGTATTTTTGGCGGCGCAATTGCCGACCGTTTCGGCGCTAAGCCGCTCATCGTCACCGGGATGCTGATGCGCGCCGGGGGATTTGCCGCAATGGCGGTGGCCCATGAGCCCTGGCTTTTATGGCTCTCCTGTATTCTCTCGGGGCTGGGCGGCACGCTGTTCGATCCGCCGCGTTCCGCGCTGGTGGTAAAACTGGTGCGGCCGCGGCAACGCAGCCGTTTCTTTTCCCTGTTGATGATGCAGGACAGCGCGGGCGCGGTGATCGGCGCGCTACTTGGCAGTTGGCTGCTGCAATATGATTTTCGCCTGGTGTGTGCGACGGGCGCGTTACTGTTTATCCTCTGCGCGGCGTTTAACGCCTGGCTGCTGCCGGCGTGGAAACTGTCGACGGTAAAAACCCCGGTGCGTGAAGGGCTGGCTCGCGTAGTGCGCGATAAACGCTTTGTCACCTACGTTCTGACGCTTACCGGTTACTACATGCTGGCCGTACAGGTGATGTTGATGCTGCCGATTATGGTCAATGATATTGCCGGTTCAGCGGCGGCGGTGAAATGGATGTACGCCATCGAAGCCTGTCTCTCCCTGACGCTGTTGTACCCGATTGCCCGCTGGAGTGAAAAACGTTTTCGCCTCGAACACCGCCTGATGGCGGGCCTGCTGGTGATGTCATTAAGCCTGCTGCCGGTGGGTATGGTCGGTACATTGCAACAGCTGTTCACGCTGATTTGCACGTTTTATATCGGCTCGATTATTGCCGAACCTGCGCGGGAAACCTTAAGCGCGGAGCTGGCGGATGCCCGAGCGCGCGGCAGCTATATGGGCTTTAGCCGTCTGGGGCTGGCTTTCGGCGGTGCGCTGGGTTATGCGGGCGGCGGCTGGCTGTTTGATGCCGGCAAAGCCTTTCATCAGCCGGAACTGCCGTGGATGATGCTCGGCGCTATCGGCATGATGACCTCGATGGCGCTGCTGTGGCAGTTCAGCCACAAGCGTGTGCACCCGACAATACTGGAGCCTGGCGCCTGATTTGCACCGGGCGTTCCCCTCCTCCATACTGATGATTGATGGATAAGTCAGTCTGGAGGAGAAACGTGAAACTTTACATTTACGAACATTGCCCGTTCTGCGTGAAAGCCCGCATGATTTTCGGCCTCAAAAATATCCCTGTCGAACTCAACACTTTGCTCAGCGATGACGAAGCCACCCCGACAAAAATGATTGGCCAGAAGATGGTGCCAATCCTGCAAAAAGACGATAGCCGTTATCTACCCGAAAGCATGGATATTGTTCACTATGTCGATAAACTCGACGGCAAACCGCTCCTTACGGGCAAGCGAAACCCGAAACTGGAAGAGTGGCTGCGCAAGGTGAATGGCTATGTCAACCGGCTGTTGCTCCCGCGCTTCGCAAAGTCGGCGTTTGCTGAATTTTCCACGCCGCAGGCGCGCGCTGCTTTTGTTAGCAAAAAAGAGGCGGCGATCGGTGACTTTGCCGGGCATCTCGCCCACTCAACGGGTTTAGCGAAAAATATCAGCGACGATTTACGCGCCCTCGATAAGCTGATTGTGCAACCCAACGCGGTCAACGGTGAGCTTTCCGAAGATGATATTCAGCTCTTCCCGCTGTTGCGTAACCTCACCATTGTCAGCGGTATCACCTGGCCAAGCCGGGTAGCGGATTACCGCGATAATATGGCGAAACAGACGCAAATCAATTTGCTGTCATCAATGGCTATTTAACCTGCCGGGACGGAAGCGCTCGTTTCCGTCCCGCCTTTCAGCTTTTTCCGCTGGCCTTTCTCCGGTGTGTATCGCATGCTATGCCCTGCATCAGGTATGGCATTACGTTGAGGAATTCATGAAGAAAATTATTTTTGCCGCACTCTTTCTGTTGAGCGGCGTGCTGGTGGGATGCAATCAATTGACCCAATATTCCATCAGCGAGCAGGAGATTAACCAGGCGTTACAAAAGCGTAATGATTTCGCCAAAGATATTGGCGTTCCCGGCCTTGCGGATGCCCATATCGTGCTCACTAACCTGGCGGCGGCAATCGGCCGTGAAGAACCTAATAAAGTGACCCTGACGGGCGATGCTAACCTGGATATGAACTCGCTTTTTGGTAATCAGAAAGCCACTATCAAGCTGAAGCTGAAAGCGTTACCGGTATTTGATAAACAGAAAGGCGCGATTTATCTGCAAGAGATGGAAGTGGTGGACTCAACCGTCACCCCCGAAAAAATGCAGAGCGTGTTACAAACCCTGATGCCTTATCTCAATCAGTCCCTGCGCAACTATTTTAATCAACGCCCGGCTTATGTCCTGAAAGAGGACAGCAGCAAAGGCGAGGCGCTGGCAAAGAAATATGCCAAAGGCATTGAGGTTAAACCGGGCGAGATTGTTATTCCTCTCACGGATTAAAGACCAGGGCGTTTTAACGCCCTTTTTTGCTGCTTTTTACAGGAAAGGGATGCAAAGGAAAACGTTTCCGCTTATTCTTAGTGCCCGGCAAAAAACGCCTGTTTCTCACCAGCCGGAGCACTCCAATGACCCAACCCCAGGTTTTAAAAATCCGCCGTCCTGACGACTGGCACGTCCATTTACGTGATGGCGATATGTTAAAAACCGTGGTGCCGTGGACCAGCAAAACTTACGCCCGCGCCATCGTCATGCCGAACCTTGCTCCTCCTGTAACCACCGTAGACGCGGCTATCGCCTACCGCCAGCGTATTCTCGACGCCGTACCCGCCGGGCATGATTTTACGCCATTAATGACCTGCTACCTGACGGATAGCCTGAGCGCCGATGAAGTCGAACGCGGTTTTAATCAACAGGTTTTCACCGCCGCGAAGCTCTACCCGGCTAATGCAACGACCAACTCCAGTCATGGCGTCACCAGCATTGATGCGATAATGCCGGTGCTGGAGCGCATGGAAAAACTCGGCATGCCGCTGCTGGTACATGGCGAAGTGACGCACGCGGAGATCGATATTTTCGATCGTGAAGCGCAGTTTATCGACACCGTAATGGAACCCTTGCGTCAGCGCCTGCCGGGGCTGAAAGTGGTGTTTGAACATATTACGACCAAAGATGCGGCAGATTACGTGCGCGAAGGTAACGAACTACTGGCGGCGACCATTACGCCTCAGCATCTGATGTTTAACCGTAACCATATGCTGGTTGGCGGTGTTCGCCCGCATCTTTACTGCCTGCCGATCCTGAAGCGTAATGTTCACCAGCAGGCGCTGCGTGAACTGGTCGCCAGTGGTTTCGCCCGCGCCTTTCTCGGCACTGACTCTGCGCCCCATGCGCGCCATCGTAAAGAGGCCAGCTGTGGCTGCGCAGGCTGTTTCAATGCGCCTACCGCCCTTGGCAGCTACGCCACCGTGTTTGAAGAGATGAATGCGCTGCAGCATTTTGAGGCGTTCTGCTCCGTCAATGGACCCCGCTTCTACGGCTTACCGCTGAACGAGACGTTTATCGAACTGGTGCGCGAAGAAAGCCCGGTGCCCGAAACAATCGCGTTAACGGATGATGCGCTGGTACCCTTCCTTGCTGGCGAAACTGTCCGCTGGCGCGTAAAGGGCTAAATAATTTATCTCCCCCTGTTGTAAAGCCTTGCGTTTAACTGTATAAACATACAGTAAATTACACAGGGGGATATTATGCGCATTGAAGTGACTATCGCCAAAACCACCACCTTACCGCCGGGCGCTGTAGACGCACTGGCGGGCGAGTTATCTCGCCGTGTGAACAGCTTTTATACCGATCGTGAAAATACAATTACGGTTCGCTATGCCGCCGCAAATAATCTGTCGGTATTGGGCGGTGCAAAAGAAGATAAAGATCGCATAACCGAAATTTTGCAAGAAACCTGGGAAAGCGCCGACGACTGGTTTATCACCGACTAATTTCTCTTTAAGTTTGTGCTTATTGCCGGGTCGCCCCGGCTTTTTTTGTTGCTTTTTTAATCAAGCACTTATTACTTCGCTTTATCAGTGAAAATAAGAGCTTATCTTCCTTTCTTGTTACGCCAAAAAAATCTAACCGCCGAAAAAACATGTTGCAGAGTGTTTATTTATTCGATCTGCTACCTCAGTTGTTGGTATACTGAAAAGGCTTCAAATAAAACACGCATTGAACCTCAAGAGTCGTTGTCGAATTAAACACGCCAAGAAAGGGGGTTATGATGGTAAAGAATAATGAAGTCATCCAGACCCATCCACTGGTCGGATGGGACATCAGCACCGTGGATAGTTACGACGCACTGATGCTCCGGTTGCATTACCAGACCCCAAACAGAGCCGCTCAGGAAGAGACCGAAGTCGGCCAGACGTTGTGGTTAACGACCGATGTTGCCCGCCAGTTTATCTCGATACTGGAAGCGGGCATCGCCAAGATTGAATCTGGCGACTATCAGAAAGATGAGTATCGCAGACATTAGTCATAATGTTTACACAAGACTCTACAGGCACCCTTGCGGTGCCTTTCTTGTTTTTCCCCCTTGTATAACGTCCCCTGCTTATTTACCCTCCTGAACACGCTTTTGCCTGGAGAATATCCCCATGAAATACGATTTGATCATTATTGGCAGCGGCTCTGTCGGCGCGGCGGCGGGCTATTACGCCACCCGAAGCGGGCTCAAGGTGCTGATGACCGACGCGCATTTACCGCCGCACCAGCAAGGAAGCCACCATGGCGATACGCGCTTGATTCGCCACGCCTACGGTGAAGGGGAAAAATATGTCCCGCTGGTACTCCGTGCACAGCAGCTCTGGGATCGGTTGGCTACCGACAGCGGCGAAGCGGTGTTTGAAAAGACCGGCGTTATCAATATCGGCCCTGCCGATTCTGCTTTTCTGGCGAATGTCGCCCAAAGCGCTGCGCAGTGGCAGTTGAATGTGGAAAAACTGGACGCTGCCGGGCTGATGGCGCGCTGGCCGGAGATTCGCGTACCCGAGAATTATATCGGGCTGTTTGAATCCAACTCCGGCGTGCTGCGTAGCGAGCTGGCAGTGAAGACCTGGATCCGCCTGGCAAAAGAGGCGGGCTGCGCCCAGTTGTTCAACTGTCCGGTAACCGCCTTACATCATCATGAAGATGGCGTAAGTATCGATACCCAGGAGGGCACATTTCACGGTAACAAAGTCCTCGTCAGCGCAGGTACATGGGTACAAAAACTGCTGCCTGAGCTACCCATTCAACCGGTTCGCAAAGTGTTTGCCTGGTTCCAGGCCGATGGGCGCTACAGCACAAAAAACAATTTCCCGGCGTTCACCGGTGAAATGCCCAATGGAGACCAGTATTACGGCTTCCCGGCGGTGGAGAATGAGCTAAAAATCGGCCGTCACAACGGCGGGCAGCTCATCAGCGACGCACAACAGCGTACACCGTTCGGCGAGGAACCCGGCGATGGTTCAGAGTGTTTTGCTTTTCTGCGCCAGTTTCTACCCGGCATTGGCGGCTGTCTGTATGGCGCATCCTGCACCTACGATAACTCGCCCGATGAGGACTTTATCATTGACACCCTTGCAGGCCATCCCGATACCCTGATTATTACCGGGCTGAGCGGACACGGCTTTAAGTTCGCACCGGTGCTGGGTGAAATTGCTGCAGAATTTGCCCAGGGAAAAAGCAGCAACGTTGATTTACAGCCCTTTTCTCTCGCCCGCTTTACTGGATAATCCCGTGGCGACCTCCTGTTGGGGTCGCCTATTCACTTAATGCGGAGAGAGTATGCGGCGTCTGTTCGATTATTTAATTAATAACGTGCGTGAACATCTCATGTTATATATTGTCCTTTGGTTACTTATTGCCTTAATCGATATTATTTATATTATATGGTAGCGTTGAAAATTGACGAAAATTGACATTAATTTATAAAAATAAATTATTTAATCTAAATATTTGAACACCGACAATGTCCATAAAATCCCACAAAAACAGCATGTCTATATCTTATAAACTATAATCCTGAACAGATTTCGCATATAACAATCAATATTTTTGATAGAGAAAAGATATTTATAGCTTACACAACTTTTTGAGTTGCAATATTCTTTTCCTCCCGCCATTTTAATTTCACCTCTTATTAACCGTGCTTAATAATTATGCCATTACGCAATTCACCTGAACGCTACGGCGTCATTTCCGTTGCCCTGCACTGGCTGATGGCTATTGTCGTTTACGGTATGTTTGCCTTAGGTCTGTGGATGGTTACGCTGAGCTATTACGACGGCTGGTATCATAAAGGGCCGGAGCTGCATAAAAGTATTGGTGTCTTACTGATGCTGGGGCTTTTTTTTCGCGTTATCTGGCGCTTTATTTCTCCGCCGCCGGGGCCGCTCGCCAGTTATTCGCGTTTGACCCATGTTGCTGCCCTGTCGGCCCATATTGCCCTCTATCTGCTGCTGTTCGGCATTCTTTTTAGCGGCTATTTGATCTCAACCGCCGACGGCAAACCCATCAGCGTATTTGGCCTGTTCGATATACCCGCGACGCTTGCCGATGCGGGTTCCCAGGCCGATCTGGCGGGCAATATTCATCTCTGGCTGGCATGGACCGTGGTTGTACTCTCCGTCCTGCATGGCCTTGCGGCCTTTAAACACCATTTCATCGATAAAGACGCCACTCTCAAGCGCATGCTGGGAAAATCGTCACCTGACTCTGGAGCATAATATGAAGAAAATCCTGCCGGGACTCGCGCTCGCCTCGCTGCTGTTTACCACCGGTTCCGCTCTCGCCGCGGACTATAAAATTGATAAAGAGGGACAGCACGCCTTTGTGAATTTCCGCATCCAGCACCTGGGTTACAGCTGGTTATATGGCACGTTTCGCGATTTCGACGGCAGCTTTAGCTTCGATGAAAGCAACCCGGCGACGGACAAAGTGAACGTCACCATTAATACCACCAGCGTGGATACCAACCATGCGGAACGTGATAAGCACCTGCGCAGCGCGGAGTTTCTTAACGTGACCAAATTCCCGCAGGCGACCTTTACCTCCACAGACGTGAAAAAAACCGCTGGCGGGCTGGATATCAACGGCAATCTGACGCTGAATGGTGTGACCAAACCGGTGGTGCTGGCGGCGAAAATGATCGGCCAGGGCGATGATCCGTGGGGCGGCGTGCGCGCCGGTTTTGAAGCGTCCGCCAAGATTAAGCTGAAGGATTTCAACATCACCACCGATCTGGGACCGGCATCGCAGGATGTTGAGCTGATTATTTCCGTCGAAGGCGTTCGTCAGAAATAAAACGAGGGAGAGGGTTGCCCCTCTCCTGTTTATTCCGGGTCAGGAATGCCCAGTTTTGTATTCAGACGTCCGCGGGATTTATTAAAGATTTTATTGCCATTCTCGCGTCCGGCGCGGCGTTTACGCTGCTCTTCTGCCGGCAGTCCGCTCTCTTCTTTACACAGTTCGCTGCAGCAGCCATTAAATTTCTCTGCGCACGCCGGGCACTGGATAAACAGCAAATGACAGCCGTCATTACGACAATTAGTGTGCGCATCGCAGGGCGCGCCGCACTGATGGCAATGGGCAATCACATCCTCGGAGATACGTTCGCCCATCCGCTCGTCGAACACAAAGTTTTTACCGACAAAGCGCACCGGTAAGCCCTGTTCACGCGCACGGCGCGCGTACTCAATAATGCCGCCTTCGATATGCCACACTTTATTGAAGCCATTATGCTTCATCCACGCGCTCGCTTTTTCGCAGCGGATGCCGCCGGTACAGTACATAACGATCTTCTTATCTTTATGCTCCTGCATCATCTCAACCGCTTTCGGCAGCTGTTCGCGGAAGGTATCGGCCGGGATCTCCAGCGCGCCATCGAAGTGACCGACTTCGTATTCATAGTGATTACGCATATCGATAAAAATCGCCTCGGGATCGTCGAGCATGGCATTCACTTGTGCCGCTTTCAGATAATCACCAACATCGCTGGCATCAAAACTCTCATCGTCGATGCCGTCGGCAACAATCCGCTCACGGACCTTCATGCGCAGCACCCAGAACGATTTACCGTCATCGTCAATGGCGATATTTAAACGCACCCCATCAAGGGCCGGATCCCAGGCGTAAAGCGCCGCACGAAAAGCGTCGAATCGGCTTTGCGGCACGCTAACCTGCGCATTAATGCCTTCATGGGCCAAGTAAATACGGCCAAATACCTTCAGTTGGGTAAACGTCTGGTAGAGCGCGTCGCGGGTCGCTTTGGGGTCGGTAATCGTAAAATATTTATAGAACGAGACGGTGACGCGCGGTTCAGTTTCCGCGAGCATCCGCGCCTTCAGTTCATCATTTGAGATGCGGTTGTGTAACACTGGCATGGTGTACGTGTCCTGCAATGATAAAGAGTGAAAAGGGCGGCATCATAAAGCAATTAGTGACAATTTACATCCACACAATTTGCGCTACATTTTGTCTAATTCTAACGATTACTGCGTTACAATTCCTGACAAAACGGGCATTTTGTGCGGCCTGATTTTGGTAAATTCCGAAAAAAATGCGAGAATACAAGGTATTGTTGCTCAAAACAGGACAGTCATGACGCATTTACCTAAGTTTTCAGCATCGCTGCTTCATCCGCGCTTTTGGGCGCTGTGGTGTGGAGTCGGCCTGCTGTGGTTAGTAGTTCAACTTCCCTATCCCCTGCTCTACCGCCTCGGTTGTGGTGTCGGTTTTCTGGCCCAACGCCTGATGAAACGGCGCGCCCGTATCGCGCAGCGCAACCTGGAACTCTGTTTTCCGCAGATGAGCGACGCCCAGCGTCAGCAAATGTTGACGAAAAATTTCGAATCTGTCGGTATGGGATTAATCGAAACCGGGATGGCCTGGTTCTGGTCCGATCGCCGTATGCGCCGCTGGATGGAGGTCATCGATTTTGACTTTGTCAGACAGGTGCAAGCGCAGGGGCGCGGTATTTTGCTGATCGGCGTACATTTTCTGACGCTGGAAATTGGTGCCCGCATGTTTGGCCTTAACGAGCCGGGGATCGGCGTCTATCGGCCGAATGACAATCCGGTTATCGATCTGCTACAAACCTGGGGGCGCATGCGTTCCAATAAGAGCATGATCGACCGTAAAGATCTCAAAGGCATGATCCGCGCTCTGAAAGCCGGCGATGTGGTGTGGTACGCACCCGATCATGACTACGGCCCGCGCGCCAGCGTCTTTGTGCCGTTCTTTGCCGTTGATCACGCGGCATCCACCTCCGGTACGTGGATGCTGGCGCGCATGTCGCAGGCGTGTATTGTACCGTTTGTCCCGCGCCGTAAACCGGGTGGCAAAGGTTACGAACTGATCATGCTGGAGCCGGAGTGTTCGCCGCCGCTGGACGACGCGGAAACCACCGCTGCCTGGATGAATAAAGTGGTTGAGCGCTGCATTATGATGGCACCCGAGCAGTATATGTGGCTGCACCGGCGCTTTAAAACGCGCCCGGAAGGTGTTCCTTCTCGCTACTGAGTCGGCAACGAGCCCGCAAAGATGCGGGCTTATTTTTGTCACACAAAACTGCGCCCGTAGATTGCGGCAATCCACTCCTGCGCCCATAATTAGCCTGCTTATTAAAGAAATGTGTGCTGATATGGACGGTTATGTCACTCTCTGATGCCCCAATAAACTGGAAGCGTAATCTCACCGTAGTGTGGTTTGGCTGCTTTCTCACCGGCGCGGCGTTCAGCCTGGTGATGCCCTTTTTACCCCTCTATATCGAACAGCTCGGCATTACCGATCCCGGCGCGCTTAATATGTGGTCCGGTTTAGTGTTCAGTATTACCTTTCTCTTCTCCGCTGTGGCCTCGCCCTTCTGGGGCGGTCTTGCCGACCGTAAAGGGCGCAAAATCATGTTGCTCCGCTCCGCACTCGGTATGGCCATTGTGATGGCGCTGATGGGCTTAGCGAATAACGTCTGGCAGCTGTTGATGCTGCGGGCGCTGCTCGGTTTACTCGGCGGTTTTGTCCCCAACGCCAATGCCCTGATTGCCACGCAAATACCGCGGAATAAAAGCGGCTGGGCGCTGGGCACGCTGTCGACAGGTGCCGTTAGCGGCGCGCTGCTGGGGCCGATGGCCGGAGGATTGCTGGCGGATAGCTGGGGCTTGCGGATGGTCTTTTTTATTACCGCTTCCGTACTGTTTCTCTGCTTCCTCCTGACGCTGGTCTGCATCCGCGAAAACTTTACTCCCGTTACCCGGCGCGAAATGTTGCACTTCAAAGAGGTTTTCGCCTCGCTGAAAAACCCCAGGCTGGTGTTGAGTCTGTTTATTACTTCGCTGATCATTCAGGTGTCGACAGGCTCTATCGCCCCGATTCTGACGCTGTATGTCCGGGAACTGGCGGGTAACGTCAGCAATATTGCGTTTATTAGCGGCATGATTGCCTCCGTGCCCGGCGTCGCCGCGCTGCTCAGTGCGCCTCGTTTGGGCAAGCTTGGGGACCGAATCGGACCGGAAAAAATCCTTATTGTGGCTTTGCTCCTTTCGGTCCTGTTACTGCTGCCGATGTCGCTGGTACAAAACCCATGGCAGCTCGGTATTTTACGATTCCTGCTCGGCGCTGCCGACGGTGCGCTGCTTCCCGTGGTCCAAACCCTGTTGGTGTATAACTCCACCAATCAGATTGCCGGGCGCATATTCAGTTATAACCAGTCATTTCGTGATATAGGCAATGTGACCGGGCCTTTACTGGGTGCGGCGGTATCGGCCAGCTACGGTTTTCGCGCAGTATTTTGCGTTACCGCCGGCGTGGTCATGTTTAACGCTATCTATTCGTGGTTCAGCCTGCAGCGCCGCGCTCGTAGCGCGCCGGTAACCGAAAGCGGCGCTACGCAACGCAATGTTGTGGGCAGCAAAAAGTAACGCGCCAGATAACTTTTCCCCCGCTGCTTAGGGAGCATCCTTTTCTGTACATACAGGAAAATGCGCATTCACTTATTCCAGATTTGACGCTCGCAAACACAGCGTCTATAGGTTTGTGAATACCTTTTTTACTGTTATCTCAGGAGTGATGATATGGCCGAAACTGAACTGGAGTATTACTCAACGCTGTCAGAAGCAATTGATGCCGCCCGGGAATTATTTATTGCCGATAATCCGGATTTGGATGAAGACGACATCAGCGTGCAGCAATTCAATGTGCAAAAGTATGTCCTTCAGGACGGCGATATCGCGTGGCGCGCGGAGTTTTTTGCCGATGCAGAAGAACCAGGCGAATGCCTGCCGCTGTTGAGCGGTGAAGCTGCGCAAAGCGTTTTCGACGGTGATTTTGATGAGATAGAGATACGCCAGGAGTGGCAGGAAGAGAATACGCTGCACGAATGGGACGAAGGTGAATTTCAGCTCGAACCGCCTCTTGATACCGAAGAGGGGCAGACAGCCGCCGATGAGTGGGACGAGCGTTAATTACTCATAGGGGCCGTGTTGTGTATCCAATGGCAACAGCAGCGTGTCAAAGACCAGTGAAAAGGGTAAATCCAGCACGGTAATGTAGCGCCAGGCCGAGTCGCGTACATCCCACTTCACGCCGGGATAGTATTGATTGCCATGCCCCTGGCCGGGAATTGTCCTGCTGATGATGCTGCCGCAGCCGCTCAGCAGGCACGCCATTATCACCACTAAAATGAGTTTCACAGGCAACCTCTTTTGTCTGAAGCTAAAAAAATACCGGCCCGCAGGCCGGTATTTTCATTTATGTCGGCATCCAGGCTTATTTTGCCTTTAACGCCTGCGGATTAAGTTTCAGCGTTTCGTAATGGCTCACCCATGAGAGATATCTCTCCGGTGCGGACCACACACGATAGTGCAGGCGCGCCAGGGTGACCGGATCGCTTAACAACACCAGCCGACGATCGCGGTTCAGCTTCTCTGGCGTTTCGTTCAGCGCCTGCTCAACATGGCGGTCGCGGGCAATTTCCAGCACGTGACTTGCGCGGTGACGCGCGGTAGCCATCGCCGTTGCCAGGGCATTAAACGATGGGTTAAACACCGCATGCATAAAACCATCTTCCAGCGCGCGTGAACGGTTTAGCTCCAGATATTGATCTGTTGCCACCAGCACCTGCGGCGGAGAGTACTCTTCCGGGATCAGGAACAGTTTCCAGCGCTTGGTGCGCATACCCACCGTTGAACGGCTGGAGATCACCGACACAAACGGCGACAGGATCAGCGAGAAGACAATCGGTGCCAGCCAGAAAAGGAACCGCAGATCCAGCCACGCCATGCCCACCGCCCACACCAGCCCTAACAGCAGTTGCGAGCCGTGGCGCATAAAGGCTTCGCCCCACGGGGTTGAGTCGTCGTCACGCTGCGGTGAATTCCATACCACTTCCCAGCCGAGGAAGGCGCTGACGACAAACACCGTGTGAAATAGCATGCGCACCGGCGCCAGCAGCACGGAAAACAGCACTTCCAGCAGCAGCGAAAGCGTGACGCGCAGGAATCCGCCGTACTCTTTCGGCCCTTTGCACCACACCAGAATGATACTCAGCAGCTTCGGCAGGAACAGCAGTACCATCGTCGAGGCAAACAGCGCAATCGCCAGCTCGGGACGCCACTGCGGCCATACCGGGAACAGCTGGCGCGGTTGCAGGAAGTATTGCGGCTCCGTCAGCGCATGCACCACCTGCAAGGCGGTCGACAGCGCAAGGAACATGAACCACAACGGGGCTGAGAGATAGGACATCACGCCCGTCAGGAACACCGCACGGTGCACCGGGTGCATCCCTTTCACCAGGAACAGGCGGAAGTTCATCAGGTTACCGTGACACCAGCGGCGGTCGCGTTTCAGCTCATCGAGCAGGTTCGGCGGCAGCTCTTCATAGGATCCCGGCAGATCGTAGGCAATCCACACGCCCCAACCGGCACGGCGCATCAACGCCGCTTCCACAAAGTCGTGGGAGAGGATCGACCCGGCGAATGAGCCTTCACCGGGCAACGGCGCAAGGGCGCAGTGCTCAATAAAGGGTTTCACGCGGATAATGGCGTTGTGGCCCCAGTAGTGGGATTCCCCCAGCTGCCAGAAGTGCAGACCGGCGGTAAACAACGGCCCGTAAACGCGGGTGGCAAACTGCTGACAGCGCGCGTACAGGGTATCCATACCGGAGGCTTTCGGCGAAGACTGAATGATCCCGGCGTTCGGGTTCGCTTCCATCAGACGCACCAGCCCGGTCAGACACTCGCCGCTCATCACCGAGTCCGCATCCAGCACCACCATATAGCTGTACTGGCTGCCCCAGCGACGGCAGAAGTCATCGATGTTGCCGCTTTTGCGTTTAACGCGACGGCGGCGTCGACGATAGAAAATCTGCCCTTCGCCCTGCACTTCGGCAATCAATTCCATCCAGGCTTTCTGCTCAGCAACGCAGATATCCGGGTTGTAGCTGTCGCTCAGAACGTAGACGTCGAAATGTTGCTGCTGTCCGGTGGCTTTTACCGATTCCCAGGTCGCACGCAGACCGGCAAAGACGCGATCCACATCTTCATTACAGATGGGCATAATCAGCGCGGTACGGTGCTCAGGATTCAGGGGTTCATCGCCTACCGTCGACGCCGAGATACTGTATTTATCGCGGCCAATCAGCAGCTGCAAAAAGCCCATCAGCGCCGTCCAGAAGCCGGCGGAAACCCAGCAGAACAGCACGGCAAACAGAATCAGGATCCCCGTTTGCAGCACATACGGCAGAAGCTGCATAAAGGAGACCCACAGATCCTGGCCCGCCATATCCGTTGGGTTAATCAGCGCCCACCCCTGATAAGGCAAAATGGTTTTCATATACCAGGTTGCCACCACGGTCTGCGCCAGCGTCAGCACCAGCAGAATGTAGCGACGGATAGAGCCGACGGTACGCCATTTCTGCTCGTGCGCCTGCTCCTCTTTGGTCAGACGTGCAAGGTAGCGCGGTGGCACTTCGCGCCCGCGCAGCCGATCCCAGAAGCGCCCAATCGGGTTCGTGCGCCAGGGATCGGGAAACATCGAAGAGCGTTTCGCTTTCGGCATCGCCTGCAGCTGCGCGCGTCCTTCGTCATCTTTTATCAATTGCCCTTCGGCGAGAGAATTCGGCCAGCTGTGTTCGAGACGGGCAGTCAAAGACCCCAGCGGCGTATCATCTTCTCGCTTCCAGTCCTTATGCTCTTTATCCAGCGCTTCATGCACGCTGCGGATGCTCTCTGTCGGCAACGCCGCCTTCTCCACATCGGAAAGCGGCAGCGCGTCGATATACTCAGTTGTCTTATTCATTGGCAGGTAGCTGATAGCTCCAGGTTTCACTCAGGGTCTGGTCGGCGTTGACCAGCGCCGCGCGCATATCCGTCGTTTTCTTGGCATCTTTCACTTTCACGCGCAGCATCAAACGCCAGCCTTGCGTCACCGGATTATAGCGAACGGTGTTTTCCACAATCTCACCGTTATCACCAATACTGGCTTGCGCGGTTACCGGCGTTTCTTTCGGCAGTTTTTTCATTTCCTGGCCGTTGAAATCGACAACAAACGCAATCGTACCGTCAGGTTGACGGATAAGGTTGGACTGTTTCACATCCCCCGTTGAGCGACGCGTCTGCAAGACCCAGGCATTATCCGGCGCATGCAGTTTGTCTTCATCACGGCTGAAGGTAATGGTGTATTTGAAGTTCATCTCTTTACCCGGTTCCGGCAGCTGATCCGGCGTCCAGTAAGCGACGATGTTATCGTTGGTTTCGTCGTTGGTTGGAATTTCTACCAGCTCGACTTTACCTTTGCCCCACTCGCCTTTCGGCGTCACCCACGCGCTCGGGCGCAGATCGTAGCGGTCATCGATATCTTCAAAGCGGGAGAACTGACGCCCGCGCTGCAGCAGGCCAAAGCCCTGCGGGTTTTCCATCGCATAGCTGCTCACAGCCAGATGTTTCGGGTTGTTCAGCGGCCGCCAGATCCATTCGCCGTTGCCCGCCAGCATCGACAGACCGTTGGAATCATGCAGTTCCGGGCGATAGTTGGTCGCCGCAGACGGCTGCGCAGGCCCAAACAGGAACATACTGGTCAGCGGCGCAACGCCGAGCTTGCCCACTTTGTCACGCAGGTAAACTTTAGACTGCACATCCATCACGGTGTCGCGACCCGGGATTATCACAAAACGGTAAGCACCGGTCGCGCGCGGGGAATCCAGCAACGCATAAATGGTCAGGCGTTTGTCGGTCGGTTTTGGACGCTCGATCCAGAACTCGCGAAAACGCGGGAACTCTTCGCCGGACGGCAATGCGGTATCGATAGCCAGACCGCGCGCGGAGAGACCATACACCTGGCCTGCGCCAATGACGCGGAAGTAGCTCGCACCCAGCATGCTGACGATTTCATCGTTTTTATCTTTATTATTGATGGGGTACAGAACTTTGAAACCGGCGAAACCGAGGTCTTTAACCGTCTCTTTATCGTGCTGGACATTACCGAAGTTGAAGAAATCCGGGTTGTATTTAATTTTACGCACGGTATTGGCAGTCACTTCGTTGATGCTCACCGGCGTGTCGAAGTACATACCCTGATGGTAAAACTCAAGCTTAAATGGGGTGTTAATCGCATTCCAGTAAGCCTTGTCGTGGTTAAACTGGATCTGCTGATAGTCCGCGTATTTCATCTCACGGAACACAGAGGGCAAATTGCTCTTGGGTGCTTCGTAGCCTTTACCGGCCAGTGATTGTGCCTGTTTTGCGACATCGTCAATAGAAAAGGCCCAGCCTGATGACGTATAAAGTGACAACAGAACAGCAGCACCTACCCAACGCATTTTCATCATTCGTAATTTAGGTTTCATAATAACTAAGCACTTCCCCCTTTGTGTGCTTAAATCGATCCGATCCATTTTAATGGAAACTCTGGCAATCCGACAACTGAATCCCCGCTTTGTTCTTCAGGCTGGCTTATTGATTAAGCTTTTGAAACTCGCCCTTTATCGTTTTGCAGCCTTATCCTGGAGACAGGTTATCTGACATAGTGTAGGGTTGGTTGCGAATGTAATCATTATTTGTCTTATGGATAAGACGAAAAGTCTGAGAATGTACGGAGTCCTATGACCAACGCCCCCGCCCAACGAGAATATTTCCTGGATTCCATACGCGCGTGGTTGATGCTGCTCGGGATCCCCTTTCATATATCGCTGATTTACTCCAGCCATATGTGGCATGTTAACAGTACTTTCCCCTCGTGGTGGCTTACGCTTTTCAACGACGCCATTCATGCTTTCCGCATGCAGGTGTTTTTTGTTATTTCCGGCTATTTTTCATACATGTTGTTTTTACGTTACCCGCTTAAGCGCTGGTGGAAAATCCGCGTTGAGCGCGTGGGTATTCCGATGCTAACGGCTATACCGCTGCTGACGCTACCGCAGTTTATGATGTTGCAATATGTGAAAAATAAAACCGCGCAATGGCACACCTTATCGATTTATGACAAATTCAACACGCTGGCGTGGGAGCTGATCTCCCATTTATGGTTTTTATTAGTCCTCGTGATATTAACCACCGTTAGTATGCTGCTATTCAGAAAATTAAGACAGCGCGCTCACCGTCTGACGGACACTATTTCTTTCGCGCACTTATCGCTGTGGTTCCTGCTGGCGGGTCTGGCCTGGGCCGCATTTCGTCGAATCGTGTTTCTGCTCTATCCGGATATCTTGCGCGATGCGCTGTTTAATTATGTGGTGATGCAGACGCTGTTCTACCTGCCGTTTTTCGTCCTTGGCGCAGTAACCTTTATCAACCCGCGCTTGAAGACGCTGTTTACCTCGCCGTCGCCGTGGTGCATGGTCGGTTCCGCTCTGGCGTTTGGCGCCTATTTACTGAATCAGCGGTATGGCAGCGGTGACGGCTGGATGTACGAAACCGAAGCGGTTATCACTATGGTGCTGGGTCTGTGGATGGTCAATGTGGTGTTTTCGTTAGGCTACAAGCTGCTTAATTTCCAGTCGGCGCGCGTGAGCTACTTCGTTAATGCCTCGCTGTTTATCTATCTCGTCCATCATCCGCTGACGTTACTGTTTGGCGCGTGGATAACGCCGCATATCGAGTCTAATTTTATGGGTTTCTTTACCGGCCTGGTGTTTGTTATCGGCATCGCCGTGCTGTTGTATGAAATTCATCTGCGCATTCCGCTGCTGCGCTTCCTCTTTTCCGGCAAGCCGCAACAGAACTCCGCCAAAGGTCACGCCCACGCCAAATAAGTTTTTGACGGCTCTACGACCAGAGCCGCCGTCGCTTATACGCTTTGTTGCGTCAGCAAGCGCTGATAAAGGTGGGTCATTTCCTCGTCAAAACAGACAAAAATGACCTGCTGAAGCTGCGGTCGTCGCGTCAGGTGCGCGGCGACGGTATTAACGGCAATCTCTGCCGCCGCAGCTTTAGGGTAACCGTAGACGCCGGTACTGATAGCCGGAAAAGCAATGGATGTATAACCGTTCGCTTCGGCAAGCTGCAGGCTATTACGATAGGCATCCTCCAGCAGGTGCGCCTCATTCTCTTCCCCGCCGCGCCAGACCGGTCCGACCGTATGGATAACCGCCTTCGCCGGTAAATTTCCCGCCGCCGTAATCACCGCATGTCCTGGCGCGCACTCGCCCTGCAGTTGGCGAACCTGTCGACAGGCTTCAAGCAACGCTGGTCCGGCAGCGCGATGAATCGCGCCATCTACCCCGCCGCCGCCCAGCAGGGAGGGATTTGCTGCGTTAACAATAACATCCACCGCCAGCGTGGTGATATCCCCTTGCACTACTTGCATACGTGGTTGCATTCTCTTCCCCTGGCCGTTCAATAACCCTTAACAGGCTTAAGTGTACCCGCAAACAGCGTGAGCAACATACCTAACGGCAACACGAATCTTTAGACGCAGAATTGACGGCGATCGCAATAATGCACCGTAAGGGCGTTATCCAACGAGAACTTGCCGCCGGGAGAATAAAAAAGGTTTAGCAGGTCAGCATGTTGTATGCGGCGGCTGGGCAGAAAAGAGATGAATGTGTTGTGCAGGCGGGACTGAAAATTAACGTTCCGGCTGCCACTGCTGCACAAGATGCAGCGACTCGCCATCGGAGACGGTCACCATGATTTTGACGTTATCATTTTCGGCAATGTTTAGCCGGATACGCGATATCTCGGTGGTTTTATTCGCGGCAAGCGCCAGGGTATTACGCTGTCGGCTCTGGCTCACGCCCGACTGGCCTTCGCGCTCGGTGATCACCTGTACCTCGCAGACACAATCTTCGACGATCTGCACCACAGGCGTAATGGTATAGTTGTCTCCGTCGCGCGTGGTATTGAAGGTTATCTGGCTGGATAAAGCCGCCAGTAATAATAAAGTGTGCATAGCGCCTCCAAAAAAAACAGGGCCGCAGCCCTGTTTATTTCCGATCGGAAGATCAGTACTGATTAGCTGTTGCGTGGTTACCAAAGCCAGTTTGCTGAACCGTCACGTTTGAATAAGAAGCGGTCTGGTTAACCAGGGCACCGTTGCTTACACCATACTGGCTCACGGAGATATCTGAGTGGTGGCCGTTCCACTGGTCAATGGTGGCACTGTTCAGAGCGCCGTTCTGGGTCAGATCGATGGAACTGGAATCAGCGCCTTGACCAACATCGGCGGTGTTTGACACGCCGGACTGATGAACGGTCAGATCGGATTCACGTGCGTCGCTTTGTAAAGCCACCGCAGAGTTAGCCGTACCATATTGATAAATGCTCATATCAGAATGCGGGCCATTGTTGCTACCGCCACCATGACCACCGCCATACTGCGGAATGCTGCCTGCAAATGCGCCGGCTGAAACAACGATCGCTGCGAATGCTGCCACTTTTAAAAGTTTCATGGAAAACCCCCATTGGATTGATATTTAAAGCCGCAGTCGTTTTCAACGTTGAATAACGCGAATAGCCATCTGCGACTGTCGTTGCACCACTACTGCCGTTTTTTGCGTACCATACTGCGTGATATCTGCCCGGTTACCCGAGCCTTTCTGAATAATGACCGCGCTATTACCAAAGGCGTCCTGATTAATACTCGCGCTATTCGCACTACCTGCTTGATCGATATAAGCAAAGTTTGTGCTACCGGACTGATTAATATGCGCTGAGTTGCTTCCACCATTTTGAGAAATAACGCCTAATAGTTTCGAACCGCGCTGATCTATCAGCGCATTATTGCTCTGACCATGCTGTTCAATATGGGCTGACTGATTATAAGGAACCTGGCTCAACTCATTTACCGCCAGATTGTATTCAGAGTCTGCCAGGTCATAACCGGCCGCAAAAACCATACCCGGCATCACCAGCATGGATAACACCATAAAGGTTATTTTATTCTTCATGCTGTCACCGCCACATTTATATTGTTAATACCTCGTTGCAGAATTGAGTATGTCTGGAAGAAAAATAAAATATCTCACCAGCAAGTAGGATTTTTATTAGACGGATCACTATAAAGTATGAAGCCTCTCTTTTTTAAGGGTTCTAATTAGCGTTTCAAAAGATGATTTTTCTTAATTCCTTACCGCCTGGTTTTAAACCTTACTTAACGCTGCAGGCTGTTAACCCCTCCATTTTGTGATGTTAAGCTTGAGTCAAAATATCGCTATATCATTGTAAGTAATGACTATTTAAACGATTACCCTTAGCATTGCACGCCCTCTTTGCACCAGGAATATTTACTTACTTCGGCACAAAAATAACATTTTAAAATTTAATTTTACATCTTGTTACATGATTAACACTTGCTTTAAGATTGGCAAGCGTTAGATTAAATCCGCTGCACTCATTATTTTGTATTACTTTCCCTTACCCGGGCTGAGTACTTATTCCTGAACACTGAAAAGTGCATCCATCACTATCCCAGTTTCCCTGGTTAATTACCGGGGGTAAAATTGATGAATATAAAACAATTACACGGGGTTTCATCATGTTTTATGAAGTCCAAAGTTCATCTATTTCAATGCTATTGTTAATCACAAAACCATCATTACAGGCAACGGCACTTTTGCAGCACTTAAAATTTACGCTGGCGTTGCCAGGAAAACTGCAAAATATTCAACGACCTCTCGATGACGTACCGGCACTGAGTATTGTTTTATTCGATATGATGGATGCCGATAAAAAGCTTATTCAGCAGTGGCAGAATATATTGTCGCAGAAAAATGCGGAGCTTAAGCTTTTACTAATGAATACCCCCGCGGACTATCCATTCCAGGAGATCGAGAACTGGCCGAATATTACCGGCGTATTCTACATCTCTGAGGACAGAAATCAGCTGGTTGAGGGGTTAAAAGGGGTGCAACGTGGGGAGTACTATTTCTCGCAGAAGCTGGCGAGCTATCTGATTAGCCATGCCGGCAACTACCGCTTCTACAGTACTGAATCGGCACTGCTTACTCATCGCGAAAAAGAGATCCTTAATAAACTGCGCGTGGGCGCGTCAAATAATGAAATCGCCCGTTCGTTGTTTATTAGCGAAAACACGGTCAAAACCCATCTTTATAATCTTTTCAGGAAGATAGCGGTTAAAAACCGTACCCAGGCCGTCTCGTGGGCCAACGATAATCTCAGGCGTTAATATTATGAAACGCTGCTGGTGTAATCTGGCGGCAGCCTCTTTGCTGCTCGCCTGCTTTAATGTGTCGGCTGTGGAAGTCGAAGTACCGGGGCTTTTAACCGATCACACCGTCTCGTCTGTAGGCCACGTATTCTATCGTGCCTTCAGTGATAAGTGGGAAAGTAGCTGGAAAGGGAATTTAACCATAAATGAACGGCCAAGCGCTCGTTGGGGAAGCTGGATAACGATATCCGTAAATCAGACCGTCGTTTACCAGACCTTTCTTTTCCCGACGCATCGTGACTTTGAGAAAAATGTTGAACTCGCGCTGGCGCAAACCCAGCAAGCGCTCGATCACCTGCAAATAAATCAAGCGTTGCTGAGTGTCGGTGATTTGGCAAGTGACGAATTCTAAAAAACGTTAAATTCCGGAGACTATTATGCGTAGCGTATATACCCTGGTTGCGCTGTTGATTATTGCCCCTGCGAGCTTTGCGGGAAACATGACTTTCCAGTTTCGTAATCCTAATTTCGGCGGTAACCCGAATAATGGTGCATTTCTATTAAATAGCGCGCAGGCACAGAACTCCTATAAAGACCCGAGTTATAACGATTACGCTCCTGAAACCCCCTCGGCGCTGGATAATTTTACCCAGGCCATACAATCGCAAATTTTAGGCGGGCTGCTGACCAATATAAATACCGGGAAACCAGGACGCATGGTAACCAGTGACTTTATTGTCGATATTTCAAATAAAGACGGGCAGCTGCAATTAAATGTCACCGACCGCAAAACCGGTAGAACGTCAACCATCCAGGTTTCAGGATTACAAAGCGGTTCAACCAATTTTTAAACCACCGTTTAACAGGATAACGATTATGTCGCGCCTCTTTATTTTATTCGCCGTGTGTTTATTAAGCGGTTGCCTGACTGCGCCGCCGAGACAAGCTGCTAAACCAACGCTGCTGCCGCGAGCGCAAAGTTATCAGGATCTCACACAGCTACCGTTGCCAACCGGGAAAATATATGTCTCGGTATATAATATTCAGGACGAAACCGGTCAATTTAAGCCCTACCCGGCAAGTAACTTTTCTACCGCCGTGCCGCAAAGCGCGACCGCAATGCTCGTCACGGCGCTGAAAGATTCCCGCTGGTTTGTGCCGCTGGAGCGCCAGGGTTTGCAGAATTTATTAAATGAACGAAAAATCATTCGTGCCGCGCAAGAAAACGGCACGGTGGCGATTAATAACCGCGTTCCGCTGCCTTCCCTCACCGCAGCGAATATTATGGTGGAAGGCTCCATCATTGGTTATGAGAGCAACGTAAAATCGGGCGGCGTTGGCGCACGCTACTTCGGTATTGGCGCCGATACGCAATATCAGCTGGATCAGATAGCGGTAAATCTGCGCGTTATTAATGTGTCGACGGGGGAGATCCTCTCATCGGTCAATACCAGCAAAACCATTCTCTCTTATGAAGTTCAGGCGGGCGTGTTTCGCTTTATTGATTATCAGCGGCTGCTGGAAGGCGAAATTGGCTATACCGTCAATGAACCCGTCATGCTATGCCTGATGTCGGCGATTGAAACCGGCGTAATTCTGCTGATTAACGATGGCATCGACAGGGGATTATGGGATTTGCAAAACGGTACGGATCGTAATAATCCGGTGCTGGCCAAATACCGCACCATGGCCGTACCGCCGGAGTCGTAAAAAGTGACGCGTGACGTCAGGTCACGCTTTTTCCTGCTCTTTCATCAGCGGCTGTGGGCGGCGCGAAGCCAGCCACAGCCCGCTGTTTTTCATGGCATAGCCAAACAACAATCCCACCACCAGCGACGGCAACACCAGTCGCCAGTCACCCTGCCCGGCAAAGGTCGCACAAGCGCCAATAAAGGTCCCCGGCACGAAAGAGAGCAGCAGATTTTTGGCCTGCAGGCACATTAAAAACGCTACGCCGCCGGTCAGCAGATAGCCGATAATATCCAGATGCGGAGCCAGTGCGGAACCGTGAATAATGACCTGTGCCCAGGCAACGCCGCTCAGCACCGTGCAGGCTGAAATCAGCAGCCCTTTCAGGCCGCCCTGCGGGCAGGCAAAATAAGCGGTGCATCCAAGGAAGCCCGCCCAGCCCAATAAACCGAGAGAGACAGCCACCCAGCCCCAGATACCCGAGAGAATGCCCGTCGTGATTGCGATAGCGATAAGCGTGTTCATGGCGCGCATCTTAGCAGATGCGCGCTACGGTTATGTGATCATCAGCATACTATTTGAAACGCAATAATCATCGTTGCATTTTAAATGTGATTCAAATCACTATTGCTCGTCAGCGTCTTCCTGCAGTTCATCCCACATAGCGGCAATCGCATCGCGCGACAGCGGTGCCAGCGTGCGCCAGAACGGCGTCGTCGCATGTGCTTCAACTTTGCCAAAGAACGTCCCGCACCAGGGCAGCAGATAATCGGCAAACAGGATTTCCAGCGCCTCGCTTTCATCTTCTGCGGATTGGTCTTCTAACCATGACGCCGCCAGCAACAGCGTGCCGATATGATCGGCTGGCGCATCGGTCAACGGCATCCCGCGACTGGATAAAAATGCACGAACTTCCGCTTCCGTCGCCCCTTCAACCCAGGCACTGCGATAAGGCGCTACGCGGCACTCATCACCGACAAACAGGGCGTTGTAATCAGCAGCCAGCGTCTGCGCATCGCAATTTTTCTGCAAGCGCTCCAGCAGTTCATCCTGTTCCAGCGGCCAGCTCTCTGCCAGTTTCCCCTCACGTATCAACGTGTAGAGCGGTACCAGCAGAGGATCTTGCGGCTGGCGATAAAACAGTGAGCCCAGTACACGGCAGAGGATTGAAAATTCGTTCATCAGTGATTCCAGTCAGTATTAAAGTTCAGCAAATTCAGCGATTGGCGGCATACCGCGAGATTCGAGGAAATCCAGCAGCCGGCGGGGTGAAACATTCAGGATGCGATCTTCCGGAAAATTGACATCATCCAGCACCTTGCGGCATTCGCTAAAATCGCCTAATGAAAAAGCGGTATGCGAGTCTGAGCCTAACGCAACCCAGCCGCCAGCGTCGCGTACCGCGGCGGCAACAGCGCGACAATTCGCCTCGCTGCCCTGACGCGAATGAATAAACGACGAATTATTAATCTCCAGCGCGACGCCATATTTAGCGGCCGCGGCGGCGACCGCCGGAATATCAATTTCGAATTTAGGGTTACCGGGATGGCTAATCATATGGACATTGCCGCTGGCGATGGTGACAATCATCGCCTGCGTATGGGTATCTTTGTCCTGCGGAGGAAAGACCGGTTCGTGAAAACCGGCAATAATAAAATCTAACGAGGTCAGCATCGGGCCGGTGCAGTCAATTTCACCGGCGGTATTTTTAATATTCGCTTCGATACCGCGCAAAATGCCGACGCCATCGACCAGTCGAGGCCAAATGCGCATATTCACGAAGTGCCAGTAGTGCGGCGCATCGGCCATATCCGGCCCGTGATCGGTAATAGCAAACAGTTTGATTCCTTTGCGTTTTGCCTCGGCAATATAGTCGTGAAGCGTACTGTAAGCGTGGGTGCTGGCGACGGTATGCATATGCAGGTCAACGGGATACATGACTCACTCCTGTAGTTATTACGGCATGATAGCAGTTATCATTGTCATTTTTAATGACAGACGACGGATGCTGGCGTCGTCAGTAGCCGCGCGTTCTGTCTACGAGCCCGCTAACCGCTTCGCCCCGCTCCAGCCGCTGGAGTGCCTGCGCAATAAATGCGACAGCTTCGCTGCGACGCGTCGTGGCCGCCATATGCGGGGTCATCGCTACGCGCGGATGCGCCCAAAGCGGGCTTTGCGCAGGTAACGGTTCCTGGCTAAAGACATCGAGCATCGCGGCTTTTAACTTACCTTGATCCAGCGCCGCGAGAAGATCGCTCTCAACAACATGCACCCCGCGCGCAAGGTTTATCAGGTAGCTGTTATCAGCGAGCTGGCTGAGCAATGCGATATTAATAATACCCACGGTTTGCGGGGTATACGGCAACAGATTAATCAGGACGCGCGTACCATGAAGAAATTCGCTGAGCTCTTCATTACCGGCATAACTGGTGACGCCGGGCAGATTTTTACGGCTGCGGCTCCAGCAGCGCAGCGGGAAACCCCATGCGAGCAGGCTTTCAGCCACTTTCCCGCCGAGCACGCCCGCGCCGAGAATACCGATAGTAAAGTCTTCACGTTCGTACTCCTCCAGCGGTTGCCATTTCGCCTGCAGTTTTAACGCTTGATAATCATCGAAGCGTCTAAACCAGTGCAGCACCTGGCTCACCGCGTACTCCTGCATTTGTTGACCCATTCCGGTATCTTCCAGGCGGTACAGGGGAACCGACTCAGGCAACATATGCGGATGCGCCTGCAGCTGGCTAAGGATCGAATCAACGCCTGCGCCTAAGGCAAACACGCCTTTTAGCTTGCGGCCTGCCAGCATCTCAACCGGCGGATGCCACACCAGCGCATAGTCAGCGTGGGCATTATCACCCGCGGTCCATACACGGATGCGGGCCTGCGGCAGCGCCTGACGTAAGGCGTTAATCCATTCGTTATGATCAAATGAGGGGTGATAAAAGATAATGTCCATATCAACTCCAAAAGCGGGGGTGAGCTTTCCGGTTATTTACCGGAACATCTGTGAATTTTTCGTAGGCGTTCAGCATAACAAATTTCATCTGCGCCACGGGCAGAAAGTACCGCGACGAGAAATAAAGCGTTTTCAGAACGTTTAAGAAGCAGGTTGTTTGAAGTTTGTCTAAACGCGCTGATTTATTGAAAAAGGGCATTGACGGCGTTCCCTGTTTTCCCTACATTAGCGCCCGTCCCGCCAGTAGCGGGAAGACAATGTGGTGAGGTGTCCGAGTGGCTGAAGGAGCACGCCTGGAAAGTGTGTATACGGCAACGTATCGGGGGTTCGAATCCCCCCCTCACCGCCATCATTTAAGAGAAGAGCCTGTACGAAAGTACGGGCTTTTTTCGTTTATATCGCACTTATCGGGGGGGATGAGAAGCCCCGACCGGGGTTCGACAACTGGCGCAGCCAGTTGGACAGACCACACACGCAGTGAGTGGGCTGCCCGCAGGGCGAGCGGAGCGAGTCAATCCCCCCCTCACCGCCATCATTTAAGAGAAGAGCCTGTACGAAAGTACGGGCT
>NZ_JXAG01000048.1 GCF_000814905.1 Enterobacter sp. Bisph1 | reverse complement strand
TTACAAACGTCTTGATACTCTTCTGTAAAACATGACGTGTAATAAAGCGCACGCGTTAAACCCGCTTCTAACGTATCAATCGAATCCGCAACCATCTCTCCCGTGCCCGTTAAAACGCGATCGAACTGGAGCGCCAGAATTTTATTATCCTGTAAATAACCGATGACTTCATCGTCGTAATACATCCTTGCTCCTTGCCGGTTTTCATCATGGCCAATCTATCAACGTGCTGAATACAGGAGTCTTTCAGTATTAACTATGCAGGTAATAATAGGTTCTGGTTTTGGCAAAACAGCCGTGGCGTCTGTTTTTTGAACAGGCCACGTTATATCAACAGATACTCTCTCGCGCTATACAGTGGAGTACTGAAAATTCACGCATTGTGGCCGACTGGGTTATGTTCTGAGAGGCTAACAATGCCACTATGGAGAGTTGGTGAAAATTTATTACGTTTTGGCGCTACACGTAGTAGCGTAAAGCATGCTAAATACTTCTCTTCACCCCCATTCTCACAAGGTTAACTGTGTTTAAGCCACTGATTGCTGTTGCTATGCTGCTGGCGGCAAACGCTGCGTTTGCCGCGGATACTCCGCTGACGGCGGCGCATTACGCGCAGCAGCTGGGGGTGGGAATGGATGTGGACTGGGCGCGAACCGAGCGCGGGATCCGCGAGTTTGACCCGCTGGTAGTGAGCGATTTCGCAGCAGCGGGCATTCACCATGTGCGTATTCGTGTCGCCGATAATATGACCGAATCCCGCCTGATTCATCTGCGTAAACTGGTGGAAGCCTGCGAAGAGTATGGCGTGATCCCTATCATCGCCTACCAGGCGGACAGCTTTAAAGCCGATCCCGATGCTAAAAACGAAGCGCAGCTGGTGGCCTGGTGGAAAACCGTGGGCACCTTTTTTGGGACCGACCACCCCACTCTCGGGTTTGATCTCATTTATGAACCGGCGGATAAACTTAACCACGATCTCTCGGCGCTGAACCGCGGATATGAAAATGTCATCCGAACCCTGCACGACATTAATCCGCAGCGGATGATTTTTATCGCCCCGCGCATGCGCGCCGCGCCGGAAGATTTACCCTCCCTTAAGCTGCCGCCCCATAGTCAAAGCTTCATACTGGCGGAGTGGCACATTTTCCCGTGGGGACCGCTGAAAGCGAACGGTAAATACCCATGGACATCCGGCACGGCAGCTGAGAAAGCTGCAATTCGCGCCCGCATTAATACGGCGGTGCGCTGGCAGCAGAAAACGGGACATGCAAGCTGGGTCGGCGGCTGGGCGGTGGGCGAGTCGATTAAAAGCGCGCCAACGGAGTCGCAGCTGGCATTTGCCCGCTTTATGGCCTGCGAGCTGAATAAGGCAAAAATTCCTTATGCGATAAATACCGACGCGCAATTTTATGATGGTGAAGAGGGCGCGTGGCGACCAGCGCCTGAGCCGTTATTGAAAGTGATGATTACGCCGAATTGTGAAAAGCCCGACATTAAGCCGGGCCATCGTGAATCTAAACCGCCGGTTCGTGGCGAGCAAAACGCGACGCCAGCGGAAGCCAGCACAGCAGGATCAAAAGCCCGGCCAGCGTCATCAGCATCCCAAGGCTAAACTGGCTGTTCTGTGGCAGCTGCGCGGATAACCACGCCAGCCCGCCGGAGCCGATATTCTGTAGACCGCCCACCAACGCACCAGCCGTACCGGCCAGAAACGGGAAAGGTTCCATCGCGCCGCTGGTCGCCAGCGGAAACAGCATCCCGGCCCCAAAGAAGAACAGCGCGGCAGGCACTAATAGCGTCCAGATATTCATGATGCCCATCCAGCCGGGGATCCACATCAGCACCCCCGCCGCTACGCAGCTGATAACCGACTGCCACATCAGCGTGCTAAAGCGTTTATTCTCCCGCCCGGCAAACCATGCGCCGAAAAACGCCGCCGGAATCGGCAGGATAAACAATACGCTAACGGTCATGCTATTCAGGCCCAGTACGCCGCCCATCAGTACGCCGGAGCAGGCTTCAAATACCGCAATCCCCGCCAGGCCACCGATCAACATCAGCACATAGCAGTTAAACGCACCGTGGCTAAACAGGGTTTTATAGCTGGCGATAAGCCGCACGCGTGGCGCATCCTTCGGGCGGGTTTCCGGCATCCAGCGCGCCATACTGAAGGTGACAATCACGCAAAGCGCCAGCAGGAACATAAAGCAGGCGCGCCAGTTCACCAGCGTATTCAGCACGCCGCCAATCAGCGGAGCCAGCAGCGGACTCACCAAAATCCCCATATTCAGCAGACTATTCGCGTGGCGCAGCTCGGTGCCCGCGTAGAGATCGCGCGGTAATGTTCGCGCCATTACGCCGCCAACACCGGTACCGATGCCCTGTAACCCACTTGCCAGAATCAACACCGTCAGGCTATGGGTGGAAAGAGCGATAACCGTTGCCAGCATAAAAATAGTCATCCCGGCGAGGATCACCGGGCGTCGGCCGACTCTGTCCGCCAGCGGGCCATAAAACAGCTGCGAGACGCCGTAGGTCAGCAAATAAGCAGCCATCACGCTCTGCACGGCGCCTTCACGGACATTCAGATCGCGCGCCATATCGGCGATAGCCGGAATATAGATGGTCTGCGCCATCTGCCCGACGGCGACCAGAAGCATCAGCATCAGCAACAAATTGACGTTTCTCTGCGTTTTCATTTCGATGATTACTTTAAGAAAATGGGAAAATAAAGAATATATGGCTGCAATAAAGCCTTAATGCGGGATGAATCTAGCACAGAGAGATGACAGCGCCACTACAGAGCGCCGTAATGGTAATGTTGTGCCAGGCAGGTTTTGTAAACATTTGTCGGCAACTTAAGTTGCCAGTCTCTCAGGAGAGGCGCAGCAAAATGGCACCAAGGGCAATACCGCAGGCGGCAACAATACGCAGCCCGGCCACTTTCTCCTTAAGAAGTAAAAAGGCCAGCAGCGCGCCGAAGAGAATCGAGGTTTCCCGCAGCGCGGCGACCACCGCCAGCGGCGCTTGCGTCATTGCCCAAAGCGCCAGGCCATAGGAACCCAGGGTGCCGATGCCGCCGGGTAAGCCCTTTTTCCAGTTCGCCACTAAATAGCGCGTCACTTCTTGTCGCCGCGCGATCATCGCCCACAGCAGCAGGCAGAAGCCATTCATAAAAAAGGTCCACAGCGTGTAGCCGAGGGTAGAACCAGAAAGGCGAACGCCGGTGCCGTCCACCAGCGTATAACCGGCGATAAAACAGGAGTTGAGTAGCGCCAGCCAAATCCCCTTTCGCGACTGGCTGCGGCCATTAAACGCCATCCCGAGAATCGACAGACAGATCACCGCAATCCCACCCCATGCCAGCGTCGACAGTGAATCACCGAGCCATAGCACGCTGATTATCGCTACCAGCAACGGGGCGGTGCCGCGCATTAAGGGATAAGTCTGGCTCATATCCGAAACCTGATAGGTTTTGGCGACCAGCACCGTGTAAATCACCTGCAAAACGCAGCTGGCGGCGAGCCAGGGGGCGCTGGCAAGATTTGGCTGTGGGGAAAAAGGCAGTAAAATCAGCGCGATTAACGCAGCGGAACCGCTGACGGCAATGGCGGAATAGAGTTTGTCGCTGCCCGCTTTGACAATGGCATTCCAGCTAGCATGCAGCAGCGCGGCGAACAGCAAAACGCAAAAGACAGAGAGTGTCATGGCGGACTAAGTCGGGGAAATGTCAACGAAATGTAACATGAGACGCTTGAACATTCACCCCGGTTATAATTCACGCAGGAAAAGCTGCCGGACGGCGTGTAAAAGAGGGGCGGTTACCCGCCCCTCTTTAGTGCGACTTGACGCTGAACTACCGCAAAAACTTCAGGACAGCTTCAAGCAGTTGCAGTAACGCAACAATGAGTTTCAGGATCAGAATTACCATCTCCATTCCGCCCATACGCTTCTCCTCTGGTCAAGGAGCACCGGCTGACGTACCTTTCCGCTACCTGTTGCCAGCCGTGTTGTTGGCGTAACGCAGTGTGCTCTCGAGGGGTTAAGGCACTGACGGCACCACCCGTTTCAGCCAGGAATTCTTGCGCCGTAGAACGCGTCCCCTCACGCTGGTTAGCAAGGTCATTATATATTAACACTGTTTATATATACAGTGTTTATTGGCGAAAATTGCGGCATTGATCCATACTCAAAGCGGGAAAAAACGCCTGAAAATTGCGCATGCGCAGTAAATATCGTATAGTTGCGTAGTTGACGTAACGCAGTGTGTTTTGCGGCCACCAACCGCAAAAATGCTGACAAAAACCTCGCTCCGGCGGGGTTTTTTGTTTTCTGACGCCAGAATAATAAACGTGATCGATAACGCATTTTTCTGCGGGTGCGTAAAAAGCAGTTGTCGGCGAATGATTCCTGTGCTTGTATAAATCCGGTAAATCACACAACAGACAGGCCCCTAATGACCGCTTTCAACCACCCGATGAACCTACTAAAAACCGCGCATAACGCCGCGGTGGTCGTCGTGCGTGTGGTGGTCGTCGTCGGCAATGCGCCGTAGGGTCCGGAACACACGATTCCAAACCCCGCCGGCGCAAACCGGGCGGGGTTTTTCGTTTTAGCCCCTCCCGCAAAGCTGGCTCAGAACAAAAGGACTGGAGCATGGCAAGTTCGGGCAGCACATCACAATCCACACGCTATACAGGCGCGCAGCTGATTGTTCATTTACTGGAACGTCAAGGTATCACCACCGTCACCGGTATTCCCGGCGGCACCGTTCTGCCGTTATACGACGCGCTTAGCCAAAGTAAGCAGATTCGCCATGTACTGGCGCGCCACGAGCAGGGTGCGGGGTTTATCGCCCAGGGCATGGCGCGTACCCAGGGTAAACCGGCGGTGTGTCTGGCCTGTAGCGGGCCGGGGGCGACCAACCTGGTGACGGCGATTGCCGATGCGCGGCTGGATTCGATTCCGCTGGTTTGCATTACCGGCCAGGTTCCGGCCTCGATGATTGGCACTGACGCCTTCCAGGAAGTGGACACTTACGGCATCTCTATCCCCATCACCAAACACAACTATCTGGTGCGCGATATCAGCGAACTGCCGCAGGTGATTTGCGATGCGTTTCGCATTGCCCAGTCTGGTCGCCCCGGCCCGGTGTGGATAGATATTCCTAAAGATGTGCAAACGGCGGAAATCACCTTAAACGAGCTGCCGGAACCGGGCTATAAAGACCCGGCGCCTGCCTGGAACGCCCAGTCGGTACAGGCGGCCGCCGAGATGATCAATGCCGCCGAACGTCCCGTCCTCTACCTGGGCGGCGGGGTTATTAACGCCCCGCAGCAGATCCGTCACCTGGCGGAAAAAGCCAATTTGCCTACCACCATGACGCTGATGGCCCTCGGCATGCTGCCTAAACAGCACCCGCTCTCCCTCGGTATGCTGGGGATGCACGGCGCGCGCAGCACCAACTTTATTTTGCAGGAGGCGGATCTGCTGGTGGTCCTCGGCGCACGTTTTGATGACCGGGCGATTGGCAAAACGGAACAGTTCTGTCCGAACGCCAAAATCATTCATGTCGATATCGACCGCGCCGAACTGGGCAAAGTAAAGCAGGCACATGTTGCCATCCAGGGCGATGTGGGTGAGGTGCTTGATGCACTGATCCCGCAGGTGGAAGCCCACTCCCGTCATGTCTGGCGTAATACCGTCGCGCAGCTGCAAAAAGAGTTTCCTGGCGCGATCCCGCAGGGCGGCGACCCGCTGACCCATTACGGTTTGATCAATGCGGTTGCCGCCTGCGTTGATGACTCTGCCATTATCACTACCGATGTCGGTCAGCATCAGATGTGGACCGCGCAAGCCTATCCGTTAAACCGCCCGCGTCAGTGGCTCACCTCCGGCGGGCTGGGTACGATGGGCTTTGGTCTGCCAGCGGCGATTGGCGCAGCGCTGGCCAACCCGGAGCGTAAAGTGATCTGCTTCTCCGGGGACGGCAGCCTGATGATGAATATTCAGGAGATGGCGACGGCAGCGGAAAATAATCTGGATATTAAAATCATCCTGATGAACAACGAAGCGCTGGGACTGGTGCATCAACAGCAGAGCCTGTTTTATAAAGCGGGCGTGTTTGCCGCCACTTATCCGGGCATGATCAACTTTATGCAGATTGCTGCCGGTTTCGGCCTGTACACCTGCGATCTAAACGCCGAGGCCAATCCGCAGGCCGCGTTGCAGGAGATCATCTCTCGCCCCGGTCCGGCGCTGGTACATGTGCGCATCGACCCGCAAGAAAAAGTTTACCCGATGGTGCCGCCGGGCGCGGCGAATACAGAAATGGTGGGAGAATAAGCCATGCAAACTACCGACAACGTCATTCTGGAACTCACCGTGCGCAACCATCCGGGCGTTATGACCCATGTTTGTGGGCTGTTTGCCCGCCGCGCCTTTAACGTCGAAGGGATCCTTTGCCTACCGCTACAAAGCGGCGAGCAGAGCCGCATCTGGCTACAGGTAGCGAACGATCAGCGCCTCGAGCAGATGATAAGCCAGATCGATAAGCTGGAAGATGTGGTGCAAATCATCCGTCACCAGACCGATCCCGGGGTGTTTAATAAACTCGGTCTGTTTTTTGAGTAATGACTCGCTGATCGACCCGCACGGCGCGCCACGCGGTTGTAGCCGCGTTCGTAGCGGGTAATGGCCCTTCGCGCGGGCAACTCACCGGCAGCATATAAAGATTTTTGGCGGCCTCTGGCAGCATTATTCCAGCCTGGGGGATAAAAAAGATTATCGCTGTGGCTGTCCGCAGCGGGGTATTTCCCCGTATGATGAGCCTCTTTTGCGCTCGGGGAGGGGTTATGATTTGGTTGATGCTGGCAACGCTGGTGGTAGTTTTTGTCATTGGTTTCAGGGTATTAACCTCTGACTCTCGCCGCGCGATACGCCGTCTCACCGACCGACTCAACATCCAGCCCGTGCCGGTAGAATCGATGATCGATCAGATGGGTAAAAGCGCCGGTAATGAATTTCTCAGCTATCTGACGCGCCCGGACGAAGCGCACCTGCAAAACGCCGCCCAGGTTCTGCTTATCTGGCAGGTATTTATTGTCGATAGCAGCGAACAGAACCTACTTTACTGGCACCGGTTGATGCAAAAAGCGCGGCTGGCAGCCCCCATCACCGATGCGCATCTGCGCCTGGCGCTCGGGTTTCTGCGTGAGCTGGAGCCGGACAGAGCCGAGCTGAATAACTTTCAGCTGCGCTATAACGCACTTTTCACCCCGGAAGAAGGGGTTTACTGGCTGCACTGATATCGCGGGTTTATCAACGCACGTTATTTGACGATTAATGCTGTACCGCTCTGCTGTTGCTGACGTGACATGAGTTGCCAAATTGTTAATTGCGTCACAGATTTTGAATGTTACACTGCGCGACTTTCACGAATAAAAACTAAGCAGGTAACGAATGAGTGAGCAATCTGTAACCCCCCCTTCACCGGATGCGGTCACCCGTCCGAACTGGTCGGCGGTCTTCGCCGTGGCTTTCTGTGTGGCATGTCTGATTACCGTCGAGTTTTTACCGGTCAGTCTGCTTACGCCGATGGCGCAGGATCTGGGTGTTTCAGAAGGCCTTGCCGGGCAGACCGTTACCGTGACCGCCTTTGTCGCCATGTTCGCCAGCCTGTTTATTACCACCATTATTCGCGCTGCCGACCGCCGCTATGTAGTGTTCGCCTTTGCGCTGCTGTTAACCCTCTCCTGCCTGCTGGTCTCCTTCGCCACTAACTTCACTTTGTTGCTGGTAGGCCGCGCCTGCCTTGGCCTGGCGCTGGGTGGCTTCTGGGCGATGTCGGCTTCCCTGACCATACGGCTGGTGCCAATGCGCACCGTGCCGAAAGCGTTGTCGGTTATCTTCGGTGCGGTGTCAATTGCGCTGGTGATCGCCGCTCCGCTCGGCAGCTTTCTTGGCGGGATTATCGGCTGGCGTAACGTCTTTAACGGCGCGGCGCTAATGGGTATCGCCTGTATTGTCTGGGTCTGGCAGGCATTACCTTCGCTGCCGGGCAAACCCGAACATCATGAGAATATGTTTGGGCTGCTCAAACGCCCAGGCGTGCTGGCAGGGATGATCGCCATTTTTATGGTCTTCGCCGGGCAGTTCTCATTCTTTACCTATATTCGCCCGATCTATATGAATCTCGCCGGGTTTAGCGTCGAGGGGCTTACGCTGGTGCTGTTGAGTTTTGGTATCGCCAGCTTTGTCGGCACTTCCATCTCTTCGCTGGTGATGAAACGCTCGGTCAAACTGGCATTGACTCTTGCGCCGCTCACCCTCGCTATTAGCGCGCTGGTGCTGTTTTTATGGGGCAGCGATAAAGCGGTCGCGGCGGCGATTGCCATTATCTGGGGGCTGGGATTTGCCTTAATCCCGGTGGGCTGGTCGACATGGATCACCCGTACTCTTGCCGATCAGGCAGAAAAAGCCGGTTCCATTCAGGTGGCGGTGATCCAGCTTGCCAACACCTGCGGCGCGGCGATTGGCGGCTTTGCGCTGGATCATTACGGCCTGCTCTCGCCGCTGGTGCTCTCGGGCATCTTAATGCTGCTCACCGCCCTGCTGGTGGCGGCAAAAGTGCGGGTAAAAGGGTAACGGCTTAAGCGCCGCGTATTTTGCGGCGCGAATCCCAGGAAATCAGCAGAACCGACGAGACAATCAGCAGCGTGCCGAGCCAATCCGGCAGGGAGAAGGCCACGCCGAGCAGCGCCACCGACAGCAACGCGCTACTGAGCGGCTCGGCACAGCTCAGAATGCTGGCTTTCGACCCGCCAATCATCTGCGCCCCTTTCAAATAGAGGCTAAAGGTCAGCGCGGTGCCGATCACCACCAGATAGAAAAAGGCGATTAACAGCCGACCATCCACCACAAACTCGCCCCCCTGCCCGCCACAAAACGGCGTCAGCATTAATCCCGCCAGCAACATACTCCAGCCGACAATCGGCAGCGTGCCGTAACGGGCGATCAGCTGTGAGGGATAAGTGGTGTAGAACGCGGCGGCAAACGCCGAGACAATCCCCCACAATAGCGCCTGCGGTGAAATGGATAATGAGGTGAGATTGCCGTGAGTCACCAGTAAAAACGTGCCGATAAGCGAGGTGACAATCGCCAGCACGACGGGCAGCGTGGGGCGCGCTTTGCGCACGACGGCAAACCACGCCACGATAATGGTCGGGGAGAGAAATTGCAGCACCGTGGCGGTAGCAGCGTTGGATTTCTCAATGGTTAACAGGAAGGTCAACTGCACCGTTAGCGCGCCGAACAGCGAGAAGAACAGCAGGCTGAATGCGTCTCTACGGTTTTTCAGAATGGTAAAGATTTTGTCGCTGTGAACAAACGACAGCGTTAACAAAATGACCCCGGTAAATAACAACCGCGTCATGGTTAACCACGTGGAGGAGATATGACTCTTCTGCATGATGTACTGCGCGCAAACCCCGGAACTGCCCCATAAAACGGCGGCGGCCAGCACGTACACCATTCCTTTCTTGCCTGAACCCATGTGCAACCCAACTCTGTGATGCGAAAGACTTATTGTTAGGTCGCACATCATATCACATGAAGCGTGCTTAACCGGGGGCGGCTATCCATCAACCGCCCCCGGTTGCCGGTTAGAACCAGGCTTCCCACATCGCGCCGACGTTGAACGAGTCGAGCGTGGTATCGTCGGTGCCGGTTACGCGAGCGGTGCGTTTGTTATCCACCTGGCCGCCGGTGACGTAAAAGCGCAGCATCGGGCGGAATTCCGGCCCCATCGCAATGGAGATGTTCTGCGAAAGGGTCAGCTTCCAGCCGTGGTTATCGCCGCCGTCATCGTAATCGACGCGCTGATAACCGGCTTCCAGCCAGGTAGAGTGCACGTCGTTCCACCAGTGCATTGGGCGAATAATCGCGCCATAGTTGCGGCGGTTATCCGCTTTGTAAGTGCTGTTGTCGTAATCGTGGAATGCCAGCAGGTAATCAACCTGCGTCTGGCGGCTGAATTTATAGCTGCCTTCGAAGCTGGCGTAGATGGCCGTCAGGTCGTCGGTTTTGTTAAAGACGCTGTTATCCGAATTATCGGAGTAGCGGGCGATCACTTTGTTGACGCCGTGATCGTTGGTATGGCTCAGCACCACGCCGCCTTGCCAGGCCTTCAGGCGATCTTCGCTTTCAATGGCTTTCGAATCGAAGCCGTAGTTAGCGTAGATTTCCAGATCCAAAGGCCCGACTTTCATGCCGTGGACTTTAGAGGTCACCGCATAGTTGCCTTTATCGCCGACGTTGGAGCCGCCGGTACAGGTGATACGTGACGGGTTAGATTCATCTTCCAGCACTTCCGGGCTACAGGAAGCCACGGATGCCACCGCTGCAACGTCAAACTGCACGCCGCCAATATCGAAGTTTTTCACCCCGGCGCCCTGGCCGTCGTGGTTCATCCAGAAGTAGTCGTTGATCCCCTGTTGCGGACGCTGGTGGAAATCACGTCCGGCCCAGAAGTAAGCGTTCGGGTTGGAAGCCAACAGGTTGGTCACCCCGGCATAGGCTTTTTTCAGGTTAACTTCATCGCCCCAGTGGTCGAACATCACGTTCACGTCCCAGATAGCGCCGTTATCGCCTTTGAACGCTTTGGAGAGCTGGAACTCGCCGCCGTTACCTTCGTTCCCCAGACGGCCAATCGCCGAGGCGCCGTTATAGGAGCCATCGACGCCGACATATTTCTGATCGCCGGACTGGAAGTGCGCGCCATAGCGGGCGTAGCCGCTAAACTTCACGCCGTAAGGAATCGCCATATCCGGCGTTTGCGCCGTGCTTTGCGGCTCTACCACCACATCGGCTTTTTTATTGATGGCGGAGTCCATTTTCGCCTGGCGTTCCGCCAGCGCTTTATCCACCGCTTTGGCGACGATGGCATCGATTTGCTCTTGGGTAAACTCTTGTGCGAAGACGGAGCCAGAGCAAAGGGTGGCCGCAACCGCCAGCGCCACTGGAAGTTTTTTATTTATTCTCATGGTTATCTCAATTAGTAAGTTGTTCTCAGACAATAACCATCCCGGGCGACCGGGCAGAGATTATTGCCATCACCATTACGAACTGCTTTTATTTATAAGTGTGGGTACAGATTAATAACGTTTTAGCGTGATTAATTCTCCGTTAATTACTGCCGATATAAAGTGTGTAGTGCAAGAATCTCTTCGGATAACTCGCGTGCTAATAACGACGTCATCAAATGATCCTGCGCATGTACCATAATTAATGTCATAGGCTGCCGGGCTTCACCGGCATCCTGTTCGATTAATTTGGTTTGCATTTGATGCGCCTGGCGCGCGTAGCCATCCGCTTCCTTCAGCAGCTGGCGGGCTTCGTCCAGCTCTCCTACCCTTGCCGCACGCAGCGCTTCAAAGCACAGGCTGCGTGACTGTCCGGCGTTGACGATAATTTCCATTACCGCCTCTTCGAGTTCGACCATCATTTAATCCTGATTAAAACCATTATTTTCTGCGGTAGCGGCAAACCACTCCCCGCTTTTCTTAATGGTGCGTTGTTGAGTAGCCAGGTCTAATTGCACAAAACCGTAACGGTTTTTATAGGCGTTACACCATGACCAGTTATCAATAAATGTCCACATATGGTAACCGAGGCAGTTACAGCCCTCACTAATGCCTTTATGCAGCCAGATAAGATGATCGCGCACAAAAGCAATGCGGTAGCTATCGTTTATTTGCCCGTCCTCGATAAAGCGCTGTTCATTCTCAACGCCCATACCGTTTTCGGAAATAAAACAGCGCGGATTATCGTAATTAACACGCAGGTTAGTGAGAATATCGTAAATGCCCGGCTCGTAGATTTCCCAGCCGCGATAGGGGTTCATTTTGCGCCCCGGCATTTCGTAATAATCAAACAGCCACTCCGGCATAAACGGCGCATCGGGATTGACCGCGCTTTCCCGGCACTTTACCCGCCGTGGCTGGTAATAGTTAATGCCGAGCAGGTCAATCTTGCCCTCTGCAATCAGCGCGATATCTTCCGGCTGGCAGGCGGGCAACTGATTGTACTCTTTCAGCAGCGCCACCAGGTCGGCGGGATATTCACCGCGCAGCACCGGGTCGAGAAAACTGCGGTTGAACAGCAAATCGGCATAGTGTGCCGCTTTCACATCCGCCGGATGCTGCGAACGCGGGTAGGACGGCGTGAGATTAAGCACGATGCCAATCTCACCGGCGTGATGCCCGGCGCGGAAGGCCCGTACCGCGCTGGCGTGGGCCAGCACCGTGTTGTAGGCCACCGTGGCCGCACGTTTGAAATCCACCACGTTCGGGTAATGGAAATCATACAGATAACCGCCTTCTACCGGCACAATCGGCTCGTTAAAGGTGAACCAGTGCTGCACCCGATCGCCAAAAAGTTCGAAGCAGATCTGCGCGTAACGGCTAAAAGCCTGCACTACCTGGCGATTTTCCCAGCCGCCTTTCTCCTGCATTACCATCGGCATATCGAAATGAAACAGGGTAATAAACGGCGTAATTCCCTGCGCCAGCAGTTCGTCGATAACGTTGTTATAGAACGCCACCGCCTGTGGATTCACTTCCCCGTCGCCATCGGGAATCAGTCGCGACCAGCTTAAAGAGGTGCGAAAGCTGTTGTGCTTAAGCTGCTTTAACAGCGCGATGTCCTGCCGCCAATGGCGGTAAAACGTCGAGGTCTCTTGCGGCCCCACCTGCTGATGAAAGCGCCACGGTTGGCTGGCGAACCAGGCATCCCACGTGGTGGCGCTTTTACCGCCCTGCTGGCTTTCCCCTTCGGTTTGTAGCGCCGAGCTGGCGCTGCCCCACCAGAAGTTTGCGGGAAACTGATATTTCATTACCGACTCCTTTTCGTTACGGCTGTGTGCTACGGCTTAGTTGCTACCCACGGTTTGCGCCATCGGCGCGTTGGCCTGGGCTTTTTCCTCTTCGGCTTTCATCAGCGAATGCTCGTAAGCGCGCAGGAACGGCAGATACATCAGGGCAGACATCACCATACAAACCAGGCACATCACCACCGGGCTCAAAGCCCAGTTCGCCGCCCAGGAAGCACCGATAGGTGCAGGTGTGGTCCACGGCGTCAGGGAAACGACCTGCGCCAGCAGCCCCATTTTGGTGGCGGTATACGCCAGCACGGCATTGACCAGCGGCACGCAGACAAACGGCACAAACAGCATCGGGTTCATAATGATCGGCGCGCCGAACAGTATCGGTTCGTTGATATTAAAGAAGCTCGGTACCACGCCCATTTTGCCGATAGTACGCAGATGCGCGACGCGGCTGCGTAGCAGCAGGAAGGCCAGCGGCAGCGTAGAACCTACACCACCAATCAGCAGGTAGTGATCCCAGAAGCCTTGCAGATAGACATGTGGCAGTGCAGCGCCCGCCGCCAGCGCGGCCTGGTTGGCGGAAAGGTTTGCCATCCAGAAGGGGTTCATAATGCCGGTGACAATCAGCGAGCCGTGAATACCGGCGAACCAGAAAATCTGGCACAGCAGGACAGAAAGCAGAATCGCCGGCAGGGAATCTGAAGCGGAGACCAGCGGTTCCAGCAGGTGCATAATCGCCTGCGGCAGGATCATGCCGGTTTGCGCTTCAATAAACAGGTTCAGCGGATGCAGCGTACCAATAATGACCAGCACCGGAATGAGGATCTCAAACGAGCGGGCAACGCCGGTCGGTACCTCTTTCGGCAGGCGAATGGTGATGTTGTGCTGTTTAAGCCAGGCATAAACGCGGGCGGAATAAATCGAGGTCAGCAGCGCGGTAAAAATGCCCTGGCCGGAAAGATACTGGGTGGAAATTTTGCCATCCGCGTAGGGTGCGGCAACCAGCAGAAACGCCATAAATGCCAGCAGACCGGTCATCACCGGGTCGAGGTTAAACTGGCGACCCAGGCTCGCACCTATCCCCACGGAGATAAAAAAGGTCATTACCCCCATGCTGAGGTTAAACGGCAGCATCAGCTGTGCGCGGTACTCGGTAGAAAAATCGAGCCATGCGCGGGCGAAACCGACGGTGGTATCGGCGGAAAACGGTGGGAAGATAAACACCAGCATAAACGAGCCGATGATCATAAACGGCAGCGCGGCGGTAAAGCCGTCACGGATAGCGATAACGTACTTCTGCTGACCCAGACGACCGGCCAGCGGGGTGATGCTTTGCTCGATTACCGTAATCATTGATTGATAGAAGGAACTCATACGAACACCTTTTTAATGCGCCGCTTCTATGAGCGACAATGCATAGTCCAGAACCTCATTGCCGCGCTGCATGCCGTAGTCCATCGGGTTGATGGGCTGAACCGGAATGCCGTGCGCGGCGGCCTTTTCTGACAGTGTTTTTAACATATATTTAACTTGCGGGCCGAGCAGCACGACCTGATAGCGCGGAAATTGCGTGTCGAACTCCGCAACGCCATAGGCGTCGATCTCTACCGGTATCTGTCGCTCATTCGCGGCATCCACCATTTTTCTCACCAGTAAGCTGGTGGACATCCCGGCTGAACAGCACAACATGATCCTGAACATCGTGACCCATCCTCGAAGTGTAAAAAGTTATTGCGGGGACGATTGGATATCATATGGAAACCGGTTTCCATGAATTCGCCGCAGAAGTGTGATAGCTATCAATGTCTGTGAATAATCTGATGTCGTAATTGGATTTACATCACGAAATTTGGCACTTTAAGGACATCAAAAAGCGCAAAATGGAAAATCGGTTTCCATAGAAAACCGAAACCGCTATACTCGTGTGGTTATATATTAGCCGTAGAAGTGATGGGATTTTGCGGGCGTACTCTGCGCCTGCCAGGGGAGAAAGATGTCTACAATCAACGATGTATCACGTTTAGCTGGGGTGTCGAAAGCCACAGTCTCACGGGTGTTGAGCGGTTCGCGCGGCGTTAAGGAAGCCAGTCGCCTCGCGGTGCTAAAAGCGGTCGAAGAGTTGAATTATCGGCCCAATGTTATCGCGCAGTCTTTGCTCAGCCAGTCGACAGGCTGCATCGGTGTTATCTGTGCTCAGGACAATATCAACCAAACCACCGGTTACCTTTACGCGCTGGAAAAGCATTTAAGCCAGAGCCAGAAACATCTGCTGCTGCGCTTCGCCAATAGCAAAGCGGAAGTGCTGAGCGCGCTGGACGAGCTGACCTGCGGGCTATGCGACGATGTGCTGATTATTGGCGCGCGTTTCCCCCTTAAGGTCGATGATGAAAACGTCATTCTGGTGGACTGCGTTGAGTCGGTCGATGCCACGACCAACAGCATTCAATTCGATCGTGCCTTTGCCGCCGAAACCGCCTGTAACTATCTGATTAGCCAAAGTCGCCGACAGATAGCGCTGATTCATCCGCGCACCGCCGCTGCTGAGCAGGTTCTGCATGGCTATAAGCTGGCGCTGGAAAACAATTTCCTGCCGTTTAACCGTAACCTGGTCTTTATGGATGACACCTCTTCATCCGTGGCGTTACAAGTATTGCTGAATAACGCGACTACGCTTAATTTCAACGCCTTGCTGGTGGCAGACGAGCAGGAAGCGCAGCGCGTGATCCCTCAGCTGCAGGCGTTTAATAAATCCGTGCCCGGCGACATTATGGTGTTCAGCCTTGCCGGTTCGCTGCATTTACCCGGTATTCCGGTGATTCCGGCGATTGAATATTCAATGGATGCAATGGCGGCGCGTATTGTGGCGTGGCTGAACGAGAAAACCCAAAGCGTGCTGGGTTCGTATCGCATGCGTGGGGATTTAATTATTCCTGATGTCCTTAAGCGGTAAATAATGACCGTAAGCCCCGCCAGGGGCTTTTTTTACTCTTTCATAAGAATATTTCTGTCTGCATGTAAAAACTTCCGATAATAAGCTAACCATACCTGGTAAAATACCCGTTTTATTACCCCTCTTGCGCCTGGTGAAATTTTTAGGCGGTAAATGCATTAAGATATAACCGTCTATATATCAAAAGCTTGCTTAATTTATTTTAGCAATTAACGATTATTTTTTGTCTGGTTTTCTTAACGTTAATCCTTACTCATTTGTATTATTAATCGACACGACTTTTTATTTCTATTGAACGTCTAAAAATTAAGCAGCACACTTATTCAACAGTTGGGAATAGAAGTCGCTGGATTGACGCTTTATCTTCCCATTTGGGTTAACTGAGATAAGGAATCTATTCATGTGTCAGTTGAAAACCCGCGCGTCAGGGCGAAAAACTCTGACAGCCTTGATTGTGATGCTCGTCGCCACGTCCGCTATTTCAGCCGAACAGACGAGTGAAGAGACATTAATGGTGGCAGATCCGTTTATACACGTGTTTTACACCTGTAGTGACGAGACGGCGACGCTGTTTAAACATCCCGATCTCTCCTGGCGCAGCGATACCCTTTTCGGCCAGTGCCCGTCGCCCTCATCGTGCATGTGCGAGGACAGCTCCCTCTCCTGCAAGCGCAGCGTACATATTTGTGACGCGCTTATAAACGATGATGATAACTGCGCCAGAAAACGCACTCTTCTTTCCAGCTACGACTCGCCGGATGCTGGCTACGCAGGGTGCCCTGAAACGGGTTGGCAAGAGGGATCGCCGTGTTGCTGTAATTCTTTTCGTAGTGTGTGCTTCTGAACTCGTTGGTTGTTGTTGTTGTTATTACGACGCCCCCAAGCGTTGATAGTCTGGCTTGTATAACTTGTCTCTTTGGCCGGTCCTCTGACCGGCTTTTTTTTTGAGCGATAGCAGCCCGCATAAAGGAGTATTAACGTGGAAGAAAAAGATGCACCGTGGAGGGTGAGTGGTATATCGAACCTCGGCAGTCGCCTGTATTGCCCGTTGGTTTCCCTGACTAACGGCCGGGTGTTTCGCACCGTCAGACTGGAAATCGATGCCGAAGAACTAAAAGGGATGTCACTACGTGAAATTGAGGTTATTGCCATCGGTCTGGCAAATTTGAATCGGGGAAGAAGCACCCTCGGCAGTTAAAGGCAGCAACAGCAATGACATTTTAGCGGCGGGTAAATCCATTCGTCTGGGCACTACCTTCGAATGGTTTGAAGGTTGGGGGTTGCCCGCAGTGCCCAGACAAATGCATTCAGATCTACGCAATAAGAAAAAAGTCCTGGTGTTGTCAAAATTAAAAACGAGCACAATAATCGTAAAATTTATTATCAGAGATATTTACTCATACCGACTGAGGCCGTTCTCGCTATTATTTAAAACACTCATTGCATGCCGTACTGCATCTCGCAGCTTCTGGTTCGTAGCAGAATTGATAGAGCGGACAGACATCGCAAAGTGACGTTTCGCTGTTACATCGCGTGTTATAGAGATGATTAAGATACTCGTTATCCTGATTTTTTTCTCCTACGCTTAAAACGCGTAAGAGCTCACGGGACGAGGTGCTATGTTCTACCTTTTGCGCCAGTTGCGCTTTATAGGCATAGATAGTTTTTAATTGCACTCCTTTCATTTGAGCAATGGTTTGTATGGAGAGGCCAGCAATCAAAAGCCGTAGCGTATTTATTTCATTGGTAGTGGCACCTATCAGGTAGAGTTTATGATAAATTTTATTTTGAATCTCTTTATATAATGCTTTTCCATCATATAACAGATTCATGATCCGTGGGCGCATAATGCCTGGCGACAAGTAAACCGGTGAACGTTCAACTTTCATTGCTCTAAAAATATCCTCCCTGGACATAGCAATCAGTTCTGAGTGGGTGAAGCAATTTTTTTCCTCAAAATAAAAATCAGCAACTGCTCTATCGTTGATATTTATCTTGCGGGTAGTAAAAAATACAGTTCGCAGCCTGGAGGTAGTAGCTATCGCCGCGATAAGCAATATTTTACGATGTGCAGGTGCATCAAAAATCAATGCTGTTGAGGTGTTTTGATGCAATGTCTCCAATAGCTTTTGCTCATCCTGATATATTTTTATTACCTGAAATTCATGTCGTTCTAAGAACAGATTTATTGCCGACTGGGTCGGCCACGAATAACTGAATAAAATAAAATCGGCTGACATTACATGATCTCCATTAGCTTCTCACTTGCGTGAAGTAATGTTCCATTTTAAAGACCGGTATAGATTTCAAGGCCAAGCCAAAATAAGCTAACAATCAGCATCATAACGTAGATTGCGATCGCTGCTACAGCGCCATCGCTGAGCTTCTTTTGCCTGGGTTGCAGGAGGGCATCAGTGAGCTCCTCGCGATTGCTTAATTTATTAAGCTGACAGTCATCTGCGTTTTTTATTTCCATAAGTTCCCTTGTTTGCCGGTAATACCATGTGTTTTCAACTTTTTGCAATATTCCATTTAGTAATATCAGTGCAGACGCAAACACTATGCCAAAAACGATTCCGATGAGCATTCTCAAACTGTAACTAATACGCCGAGGATAAAAACGGTAGGCATTTTTTTCCACGCTGTAAAAAAGCGGCGAGTCAATTTCGGTATTACATTTGCTTTTTTCCATAATCAATTCATTTTGTTCGATGTTGGCTTGATTGAGCAAATCGTTGATGACTAAAATTTGCGAACTTGCGCCGTAGGAGGCTACGGATAAGGTGACATCGTTTTTGCTCTCAAGTTGAATATCGACTTCTTTCCTGGCATTGCGATTAATAATGGTCTGTAAACGATAAATATAAGAGGTAAAAAGATCTTCTGGACTAATTAACCCCTGCGATCGATAAAATTTTTGCAAGCACATAATCAGCGGGTAAACGGTAAATTTTTCCGGAGAACTGATAGTTACTGAGGTAATCCATTGTTGTGGGTAATAAAAGGTGCTCAATACCGCCAGTAAAAAACCGGCGATGCCCGAACAAATGATATCTCGTCTGGCGGAGAATAAGGTTATTACCACTTCCACCAGCGCATTAGTGTTTTCATTAACATTAAGCGATTCTTCAAATTTGCTCTTGTGAATTCCCATTTATCTCACCGGATGCATATTGGGCGAATGCCGCATCCTACTATCTTAATGGCAAGCTTTCTTTTGATGATTTGGTTTTCGAATCGTCAAGAACAATGTTTCAGGTCGAAATAGATTTTTTTGAGTGATAAATATCACAAAATTATCCTGGTCTGATTTATAATATATTTTGTTTTTGTAGCACTTTAAGCATCCGCCGCAACCAGGAATTTTTGTTAATAAGAAATAGGGCGTCGTCAGGTGAGGAAATCCTAAAAAAACAAAACCTCATTTATAACATGGTTATTTTTTTGAGATTAATCTTAGGTTGGGAGTGGATTGAACCGGCATTTTAATTTCTTATTGATAAATGCTGACGTTTTAGCCTGGCTTAAAATAATGGCCATTAACGCTCCTATTTTTTGAGTCTGCTTGAGGGGTAAGTCAGACAGGCTACAAATCAAATATTCTACTCACCAGCCTTTTTAAATTAAGTTTTATTGGCGGTTATAAAAATTTAATCCGAGAACCTCAAAAGCGGCAGGCCGCAAGCGGGTAGTCAATAAGTAGAAATCTGGCAATCGTTATCCATAAGTTTGCTAAGGCCGATTGGTTATAAGCCATAGGTTTTCGTTGTTAGACAGGGTGCAGCACGGCTCTTATCGTTCGTCATGAATTGTAAATTTCACGCAATCATTTGATGAGGGAGCCATTTTGGCCAGCTTCGTGAACCGCTTAACTATTCAACCCACACGTTTCACCCTTGCATTGAAAATCGCCCTGCTCGGTGGCGTGATGGCCTTCTCGTCTGCCTCCTTCGCCGATGAGGTATTAAAAGAGGGGATCACACCCGCAACGGATGCCAGCCAGATCCCGACGGCGGCGAAGCTGCGTAAAGATACGGTGGTGGCCGGTATTTCTGAACCGCAGGGTATCTTTAACCCCTATTTCTTTGTCAATGGCTGGGATGAAAACGTCACCAACGTCATCTTCTCGCGGCTGATTGACTGGGACAGTAACGGCAAGCTAGTACCCGGCCTTGCCGAAAGCTGGACCGTTAGCCCGGACAACAAGGTCTACACTATTAAGCTGCGCCCGAACCTGACCTTTAGCGACGGCTCGCCGCTGACCGCAGAAGATGTGGCCTTTACCCTGACGGTGCTCTACGACCCGAAATACGATGGCGATACGGATATTACCCTGGCCAACATTGCGGGCGGCGCTGAGTACAAAGCGGGTAAAGCGGACAGCGTCAGCGGCCTGAAAGTGATTGATCCGTTAACGCTGCAGGTCACCACCACCCAACCGGGTGCGACGACGCTGGGTAAAATCGGCGGCCCGGTGCTCTCGAAAGCTTATTACGGCAAAGGTTATCAGCGCGGTAATCTTGATTACTTACGCACGCTGCACGGTAAACCCCTTGGTAACGGGCCGTATGTCTATGACAAATATATTCCCGGCCAGGAGATCCGTTTCCACGCGAATACCCATTTCTATCGTGGCACGCCGCCGACGCCGCGTTTTATCTACCGCGTAACCAACCCGTCGACCAACTTCCAGCTGTTCCAGACCGGCGAGACGGATTACGACTCTTTTACCTCGCGTCCGGACGATATTGAACAGCTGAAAATGCTCGGCTTCGCCAATATCAACCTGTTCGGCTCCAGCGATTACAGCAAAGTCGAATTCAACGTCCATCGCCCGGCGTTGCAGGATGTCAAAGTGCGCCAGGCGCTGATTTACGGTCTCGATCGGCAAAAGCTGATTGATGTGGTGTATCAGGGCTACGGCAAAGTCGCCACCCTGCCGATCGCGCCCATCTCGTGGGCCTATAACGCTGAAGGGGTGAACCCTTATCAATACGATCCGGCGCAGGCGAAAAAACTGCTGGATGAAGCGGGCTGGAAACCGGGACCGGACGGTATTCGCGTTAAGGATGGCAAACGGCTGGAGCTGACGCTGTTGGTGAGCAAAAAAGTGCTTAATGACGCGCTGATTCCAATCGCTAAAGAGAACTGGCAGCAGATTGGCGTGCTGCTAAAACCGCAGGTTGTCGATTTCAACGCCCTGATGGCGCAGCGCAAAGCAGGCAACTATGATTTAGCCTCCTTTAGCACCAGCACGCTGAACGATCCCCATGATGGCGTGTGGGATTACTACAGCACGGAAGCGAAAGAGTCCGGCTATCACAATCCGCAGGTCGACAAGTTGATAAACGAAGCCAATGCAGTGCTGGATGTGGAACAGCGTAAACCGATCTACCACCAGCTGTATAAAGTGCTGGCGGACGATCCGCCGGTGATTCTGCTTGGCTACCGCGAAATCTTGTCGGCGAGCAGCGCCCGCGTCACCGGGTTTAAACCGGATGTCTACAACGGCCTGACCGGCAGCCTGCCGGATGTGAAAATCGTCAAGTAACGCCTGAGATAACTGCCGGGGTTTCCCGGCAGTTGTCATGAGAACGCTATGCGAAATTTTATCCTGCGACGGCTGCTGCAAACCATACCCATGCTGCTGCTCGCGTCGCTGATTATCTTTATGCTGTTTGCGAAAACCCCGGGCGATTTTATCGACGGCAACGTTACGCTGACCGCCGCCCGCGCCGCTGAGCTAAAAGCCATTTACGGCCTCGACCAACCTCTGTTTACCCGCTATGTGCACTGGCTTGGTCAGCTGTTGCGCGGCGATCTCGGTTTCTCTCTGCAGTATCAAATTCCCGTCAGCCAACTGCTGAATCAGTACATCTGGAACTCGTTCCTGCTGGCAAGCGTGGCGCTGGTCTTTTACTGGGGAATTGGTCTGGCGGTCGGTATCGCTTCGGCGCTGCGGCCCAATTCGCTATTCGACCATTTGGTAAGCGTAGTGGTGTTTGCCGCCATGTCCTTTCCGACCTTCTTCCTCTGCCTGCTATTAATTAAGTGGTTCGCGGTGGATCTGCACTGGCTGCCCGTCGGCGGCATGACCAATACTGGCAGCGACGAAGGCGGTTGGGCATGGGTGCTACAGGTTGCGGCACATTTGGTGTTGCCGGTACTGGCGCTGGTGATGCTGCAGGCGGGCAGCCTGACGCGCTATTTCCGCGCCAGCATGCTCGATGTGGTGAAGATGGACTTTATTCGCACCGCGCGGGCAAAAGGGCTGCGCGAACGGACGGTCATTTTCAAACACGCCCTGCGCAATGCCCTGCTACCGATCATTACTCTGCTGGGTTTTGAGCTGCCGGGGCTGTTTTCTGGCGCGATCATTACCGAAAAAGTCTTTAACTGGCCGGGCGCGGGGCATATTCATATCGATTCGCTGGCGGCGCGTGATTACCCGGTGTTGATGGGCTTTACCCTCTTCCTTGCGGTATTAACTATTCTCGGCAACCTGATTGCCGATGTGCTCTACGCGTGGGCCGATCCGCGTATTCGGGTGAGGTCGTAATGTTGGGTTCCCTCTTTTCAAGCAATCGCAAACTGCGCGTCGCGGAGATCCCGGCGCTGGCGCAGGCGACGCCTTCCCCCTGGCGACAGGCGTGGAAAGCGCTGCGGCACAATCATTTGGCGATGCTGTGCCTGTTTTTGCTGGTGGTGATGACGCTGTGGTGCGTGATGGGCCCGCTGTGGTCGCCATGGAAAAATGATGCCACCGATGCGTTGATGATCAACAAGCCGCCGGGCGCTGCACACTGGCTGGGCACGGATTTTCTCGGGCGCGATGTCTATACGCGTCTGCTGCTGGCGGGGCGCATCTCGCTGATTATTGGCCTGCTGACCATGCTGCTTTCGGTGGCGCTGGGCTACCTGCTCGGCGCGGTGTCGGGCTATGCCGGCGGCTGGACCGATAAACTGATTATGCGGCTGGCGGATTTAGTGATGACCATTCCGAGCCTGCCGCTGCTAATTGTTGCCGGAGCCATGCTGTCGGAGCTCGATTTTTCTGCCGAATCGCGCATCTATATGGTGGTTGTCATGCTGAGCTTGCTGGAGTGGCCGAAGCTGGCGCGGCTGGTGCGCGGGCAGATCCTCTCTCTGCGCGAGCGCGATTTTATGCTGGCGACGCAGGTGCTTGGCCTGTCGTCGCGTCGCCGTCTGTTTGGACACCTGCTGCCGAACACCATTCCGATCCTGGTGGTGATGGCAACTATGGCGGTGGCTAACGCTATTCTGATGGAATCTGCCCTCAGTTATCTTGGTCTCGGCGTGGTGCCGCCAACGCCCTCGTGGGGCAATATGATGGACGCCGCCAACAGCCTGATCGATTTTCAGCGTCGCCCGTGGCTGTGGATGCCGCCGGGTATCGCCATTTTTATTACCGTGATTGCGATTAACGTGTTGGGTGACGGCCTGCGCGATGCGCTGGATCCGAAGATGAAACGGAGCGTGAAATGAGCGAACCGCTGATCGCCTACAACCAGTTATCCCTCTCATTTGCCAGCGAACAGGGCCGCGTGCGTGCCGTGCAGGAGGTCTCATTTACCATTCACGGCGGGCAGATAGTCGGCGTGGTAGGGGAATCCGGCTGCGGGAAAAGCGTCACCGCGATGGCGTTAATGGGGCTGCTTCCACCCCAGGCGGCGCGCATCGACGGCGGGCAAATTCTGTTTCAGGGCACCGATTTGCTGCGACTGAAAGCGGCAAAAATGGCCGATCTGCGCGGCAACGAGCTGGCAATGATTTTTCAGGAGCCAATGACGGCCCTTAACCCGGTGCTGACCATCGGTGAGCAGCTGTGCGAACCGCTGATCCGTCATCGCGGCGAAACGCCGAAAGCAGCCTGGGCGCGCGCCACCCAGTTAATTACCGAAGTCGGGCTGGCGCGTGCCGAAAGCCTGATGGCAAGTTATCCGCATCAGCTTTCCGGCGGCATGCTGCAACGCATTATGATCGCCATGGCCCTTAGCTGCCAGCCGAAGCTGCTGATTGCCGACGAACCGACCACCGCGCTGGATGTCACCGTGCAGGCGCAAATCTTACGGCTTCTGCGCGACCAGGCGCAGGCCAACAATATGGCGCTGATGTTGATCACTCATGACTTAGGGGTAATCGCCCAGATGGCGGAGCATGTCGTGGTGATGTACGCCGGGCGCGTTGTCGAACAGGGTCCAACCGCCGAGGTACTGCGTAATCCTATGCATCCCTATACCAAAGGGCTGATTGCCGCGCGTCCGATCCCCGGCGAGCGCCGCCGCAGGCTCTACTCGATTCCCGGCCAGGTGCCGGATCTGGCCGCCCTGCCGCCGTATTGCGCCTTTTATGAGCGCTGCGAACGCGCCACCGACGCGTGCCGGGAAGGCATTCCGCCGCTGTTCGGGCACACGCGACAGGCAGCCTGTATTCACTGTGCGTTAGCGGAGCCAACAGCATGAGCGAGCAGTATGTGATTGAAGTGGACGGCCTGAAAAAACACTTCCCGCTGCGCGAAGGGCTGTTTGGACAGGAGACCGGGCAACTGCGCGCCGTCGACGGCGTCAGTTTCAAAATACGCCAGGGAACCATTTTTGGTCTGGTGGGCGAGTCCGGCAGTGGCAAAACCACCGTTGGCCGCACACTGCTTGGGCTGTACGACAAAACGGCGGGCAGCGTGAAATATCGCGGCCAGGAGCTCCATGCGCTAACGGCGAAACAGATGCGCGCCCTGCGGCCGAAAATCCAGCTGGTGTTTCAGGATCCCTACAGTTCCCTCAATCCGCGTATTCGCGTGGGGGACGCAATTGGCGAGGCGATGCTGGAGCACAAGCTGTGCAGCAAAGCGGAGCTGCGCGATAAAGTGCTGGAAGTGATGAAAATCTGCGGGCTTGCGCCGCAGCACTATAATCGCTTTCCCCATGAGTTTTCCGGCGGCCAGCGCCAGCGCATCGGCATTGCCCGGGCGCTAATCCTCAACCCGGATTTTATTATTGCCGATGAGCCGATCTCGGCGCTGGATGTCTCTATTCAGGCGCAAATTATCAACCTGTTTGCCGACCTGCGCGACGATCATGGCGTGACGTTCCTGTTTATCTCCCACGATTTGGGCGTGGTCGAGCATCTGTGTGATGACGTGGCGGTAATGTACCTCGGGCAACTGGTGGAAACTGCCAGCCGGGACATCTTATTTCAGCAGCCGCTGCACCCTTATACCCAGGCGCTGCTGGCGGCGGTACCGACGCTCGATCCCGACAGCGAACCCGTTGCCGTGGTGCAGGGCGAGATCCCCGATCCGTCACATCCGCCCTCCGGCTGCCGCTTTTCATCCCGCTGCCCGCTGGCGACGGAGCGCTGCCGCCGCGAAATCCCGGCGCTTCGCGAAGTGGCTCCCGGACATCATGTGGCGTGCCATTTGGTATAACGCTATTTCCGCGACAGGGATATTTTCCCGCGCGTGTTCGCTTTAAATTCGACAAAGAAATAGCATTAAGCAGCACGAGAAATTAATAGCTTTGGTGCTGATTAAGCGAAGCGGTAAATTAACGAAAGCATTGTCCAGAGTGCTTAATTAGCCGCTTCGCTAAGTTTAAGAATTGTGGCTAATTTTATTTCCCTGGTCCGGCCTGTTCTATGCTTATCCCTTCTGTCTGAATATTAAGGAACAGGATATATGAGAGCACTTACTTATCACGGCGCACATAAAGTCAGCGTCGATAACCGCCCCGATCCGGTTATCGAATCTTCAGACGATATTATTCTTCGCGTGACCGCAACGGCAATATGCGGTTCCGATCTTCATCTCTATCACGGAAAAATACCCGGCACTAACCACGGCGATATTTTCGGTCATGAATTTATGGGCGAAGTGGTGGAAACCGGATCGGGCGTACATGCCGTTAGCAAAGGCGACCGGGTGGTGATCCCGTTTGTGATTGCCTGTGGCGAATGTTTCTTTTGCAAACTGCATCAATACTCCGCCTGTGAAAGCACCAACAGCGGCAAAGGCGCGGCGCTAAACCGCAAAGGGATTACGCCGCCGGCGGCGCTGTTCGGCTACAGCGATTTGTACGGCGGTATTCCCGGCGGCCAGGCGGAATATGTTCGCGTGCCAAAAGCTAACACCGGGCCGTTCAAAGTGCCGGATACGCTGACGGATGAAAAAGTCCTGTTTCTCTCAGATATCTTACCCACCGCCTGGCAGGCAGTGAAAAACGCCGAAGTGAAGCCCGGCTCAAGCGTGGCGATTTACGGTGCCGGGCCGGTCGGCTTGTTGACGGCAGCCTGCGCGCGTCTGGAAGGGGCAGAGCAGATCTTTATGATTGATGACAGCGATTATCGGCTGGCCTTCGCCCGGGATCGCTATGGCGTGGTGCCGATTAACTTCGATAACAATGACGATCCCGCCGCCTGGATTATCGAAAATACCGCCGGTCACCGCGGCGTGGACGCGGTTATTGATGCCGTGGGTTTTGAAGCCAAAGGCAGCACCACCGAAACGGTTCTCAGCACATTGAAACTTGAAGGCAGCAGCGGGAAAGTGCTGCGACAGGCGATAGCGGCCACGCGTCGGGGCGGGATTGTCAGCGTACCGGGTGTTTACGCCGGGTTTATTCACGCCTTTATGTTTGGTGACGCCTTTGATAAAGGGCTGACCTTTAAAATGGGCCAGACCCATGTGCATGCGTTCCTGCCGGATCTGTTACCGCTGATTGAATCGGGCCATTTAAAACCTGAAGAGATTGTTACGCACCATCTGCCGCTGGAAGATGCTGCCCGCGGATATGAGATCTTCGATAAGCACGCGGAAGATTGCCGCAAAGTGATCCTCATTCCTGGAATGAATGCGAAACAGGCAACGATTTAACAGATAATGCAATAACGAGGCTGCCTCCCGTTTCTGAGAGGCAGCCTTTTTTCATTAAATAAAGGTGAAAATCTCGTCGCGAGGCAGGCGCGATTTTGGCAGATCGGCGTTGAAATCCGTGGCTGCGCGATAGCCAAGAGAGACCAGTACCACGCTGGTGAACCCTTTTTCACGCAGGCCAAGGGCGCGATCCAGCTCGCGCGAATCGAAGCCTTCCATCGGCGTGGCGTCAATGCCGAGCATCGCTGCGCCCAGCAGCAGACCGCCAAGAGCCAGGTAGACCTGTTTTTCCATCCACTGCGGAACATCGCGCAGTTCATAACGGTGCATATCCACGTAAGAACGGCGGCCTTTATCCTGGCCCGCCTGCGCGCCTTCCGCTTTAAAACGACCATCTTGTTGCTCTTGCGCCAGCACATTTTGCAGATGCTGTTCGTCGAGATCGCGGCGCATACACAGGGCAATTACGTGGGATGCGTTAACGATTTTCGCCTCGTTATAAACAAACTCGGCGGTCGCGCCTTTTGCCATCGCCGCGCGGCCTTCCGGCGTGGAGGCGACAACAAAATGCCACGGCTGTGAGTTCACGGAAGAGGGGCTGTTTTGCAGCAGATTCAGCAGCGTCTCGATCTGCTCATCCGGTAGCGTTTTACCGGGTTCAAACGCTTTCACGGTATGGCGGGCAATTACGGCATCATCAAGTGTCATCGTGGTTCTCCTGGCGCATGAAAGGAAAATTTGGGACGTACCGTCCCGTAGTGTGGGAGGAGAATAAACGCAAAGCAGTACAAGATAAATCGATGAAAAAAGGCAGCACTTTCACTTATCGAGTGAAAATCAGGTTTGCCCGGCGGGCGTTTTCTGGCACAACAGTATCGCCACTCGCCTTATTTGCTGCGGAGAAGTCATGATTCGGCTGGAAGATGTCACGCTGTTTGTTCGCTCAGCGCTATTAGGAAGTTTTTCAAACGCCGCGCGTGAAGCCGGTTTACTGCCGGGGCAGGTAAGCGCCGCTGTGCACCGGCTGGAGCGCGATCTCGATAAGCGCCTGTTTGCACGCTCTACCCGCAGCCTACGCCTGACCGCCGAGGGGGAAAAATATCTCCCCTTCGCCCAGGAGATGCTGGCGGTAGTCGCGGCGGGAGCCGAAAGCCTGCATAGCGGCGATAAAGAGATTCAGGGGGAATTGCGCGTGGCGATGCCTTCCGATATCGGGCGCAACATCTTATTACCGCTGATCACCCGTTTTTGCGAGCAGCACCCGAAAGTGTCGCTGCGCCTGTCCCTTTCCGATCATATCAGCGATGTATTTCGCGATCCGGTGGACATTGCTATTCGCTACGGCGTGCTCGACAACAACAGCTATGTCGCTCTGCCGCTGGCGGAGGATAACCGGCGCGTGCTGGCAGCCTCGCCTGCCTACCTGGCGCAGTATGGCCGCCCGCAAACCCTGGATGAGATAGTGAATCATCACTGCCTGCTCTTTACCATGAACAGCCAGGTGTATGACAAATGGAGTTTTCCAGAAAATGGCATGCGGCGGCAACTGATCGTAAAAAGCCGTATGCTGTGCGATAACGCCGATGTGGCGCGCCGCTGGGCGCTGGAGGGCTTAGGGATTATTTATAAGTCATGGATCGATATCAGCGCCGATGTGCTTGAAGGCCGGCTGGAAGTGTTGCTGCCGCAGCATCCCGGCGAGGCAACGCCCCTCAATCTCATCTGCCCCCACCGCAAACAATTTTCCCCGGCCGTGCGCCATCTGCATAGCGAGCTGCGCGCGCATCTGCAGCCCATTACCGCGCTGTTGCAAACGCACCCGGCGTTTAAACCGCACGGATGACCAAAAGATCTGTGCCACAGCGCGCCAGGATTGAAGCTACGTTATCTCACAGAGGGAGAAGCATATGGCGTTACGTTCACTGGGTACCACCGGGTTACAGATCCCACCGCTGGTTTTTGGCGGCAACGTTTTTGGCTGGACGGTCGATGAAAAACAGAGCTTCAGCGTGCTGGATGCCCTGTTAGAGCGCGGTTTTACCGCCATTGATACCGCCGATGTTTACTCGCGTTGGGCGCCGGGCAACAAGGGTGGCGAATCGGAAACCATTATCGGTAACTGGCTGGCGGCGCATCCCGGCGCGCGCGACAAAATTACCCTCTTTACCAAGGTGGGTGCCGATATGGGCGAACCGGGTAAAAAAGGCCTTTCCGCACGCTGGATAACCCAGGCGGTGGAAGCGTCGCTGCGACGTCTGCAAACGGACTATATCGATCTCTACTTTTCCCACTGGCCGGACAGCGAAACGGGATATGACGAAACCCTCGGCGCGTATGAGACATTGCTCAAAGCTGGTAAAATCCGCGCCGTGGGCGCATCGAACCTCAATGCGCAGCAGCTAACGGAATCGTTAGCGATCGCGGATGCGCAGGGCCTGCCGCGCTATCAGGTATTGCAGCCGGAATATAACCTGTATGACCGCGAAAGCTTTGAAGGGGCGTTACAGGAGCTGACAATCCGCGAAAATATCGGTGTGGTGACTTATTACAGCCTGGCGTCGGGTTTCTTGTCGGGTAAATACCGCAGCGAAAACGATCTGCACCAAAGCCAGCGCGGGCAGGGCATCGCGAAATATCTCACACCGCGCGGTTTCGCCATTCTTGACGCGCTGGATAAAGTGGCCGCACAGCACCAGGTTAAACCTGCCGAAGTGGCCCTCGCGTGGCTGATGCAGCAGCCGGGCGTGACCGCACCGATTGCCAGCGCCACCAAACTTGCTCAGATCGACAGCTTCACCACGGCGGTATCGTTAAACCTTACCGCCGATGAGGTCAGCCTGCTGAATAAAGCGGGCGCATAACCTTCCTGCCCGGTGGCGTTCGGCTACCGGGCTGTTTTCCCTTTTGGGCTGCTGCGCTGACATTCACGCTGTTGATGCCGTTTTGACGCTCGCCCACGGCTAACGGGTAAAAAAACGTTCGTTAGCCTCCCCTGGCAGGCCAATCATTTACCTTTCTCTGAGCGAAATCATGGCAGGGTGCGATTGTTACCCTTCAGGCGGAAATTTCATTTTAGTTTTTTGTCCCGCTGCCGTTAACCACTATGAAAAAACAAAGTTTTACCTGTAAAGCAGGGCCGTGGCGCGCAGGTCAGGCCGTGCACCGTAACCCTCTTCTGAGACGTTGTATTACGGAACAAGCAACGATGATGGACAGTCACGATAAAAAACATGACCCGTTGATTGAGCGGCTGTGCGAGATTTTCGCGGCGCTTTATCAGGGTAAGATCATTGATAAAGCATGGCTGTGTGAAAAGTTCGGCATCACGGAACGGACGGCTTATCGCGATCTGGCGAGGCTTGGGCATATTCTCGATCAGGTATCGCCGGGACGTTATAAACTCAGCATTCACCTTCTTCCCGCCTTGCATAACGGTCATTTGGCAGAGTTCGCCGATTTTACCGGCGTCGCGCACCTCTTTCCGCGCCAGGATGGTCAATCTTTGCGTAACAGCTTACAGCAGCGCAGCAATATCACCTTTCATACGCCCAGCAGCCGGGAAAACCGGCAAATTGAAAATCTGCTTAACCAACTCAATCAAGCCATTTGCAATAAATGCCGGGTGGAATACCGCTATCGCGATAAATCCCGCTGCGCAGAGCCCTATCGGCTGATTAATCAGTACGGGCTGTGGTATCTGGCGGCGGTCGAAAAAGGGCAGCTAAAAGCCTTTGAAGTGGCGCGGATAGAAAACTTAACCCGCACCGCGGTGAGTTTTAGCCCGCGCGCGGAGGTGCTGGCGGAGCTGGAAAGTAGCGGCGGGATCCGTTTTGGTTCACGCATTGAAGCGTTGCTGCGCGTCTCGGCGCATGCCGCTGAATACGTCACCCGGCGGGCGCTGTTCCCTGCGCAGCGTATCGTTGAGCAGCATAATGACGGCAGCTTAACCCTTGCCACCGCTATTACCGATCCGCACGCGCTGTTTCGCTGGCTGCGCTACTGGTTACCAGATATTGGCATCCTTTCCCCGGCGTCGCTGCGCGAAGAGTTTGAGCAGGATCTGCACACGCGCTACGCGCACGGTACGGGGCCGAGATAGCAGGCTGACTGCTCCAGCCTATTTACCGCGATATTGCTCATCGGTGACCTGCTCAAGCCAGGTTACCGGGCTACCGTTTACGGATTCGGCAATGGCGATATGAGTCATCGCTGTGTCGGCGGTCGCGCCGTGCCAGTGCTTGATATTTTCTGGGATCCAGACAATATCGCCCTGGTTCATCTCCTGAATGGCTTCGCCTGCGCACTGAATCCACCCTTTGCCGTGGGTAATAATCAACGTCTGGCCCAGCGGATGGGTGTGCCATGCGGTACGCGCGCCGGGCTCGAAGGTGACCGTTGCGCCGCTCACGCGCGCGGGTTCGTCGGCTTTAAACGGCGCGTCGATACGTACACGACCGGTGAAATAATCTGCGGAACCTTGCGTGGAGGGAATCGATGCGCTGCGGATAATTTTCATGCTCTTCTCCAGTCTTTAAACACCTATTAAAGCGTAGCTTGCAGGCGGGAAAGATAACGCCATTCATTCATCATGGCGTCATAATCTCTTTTCAGGTATGACGTTCACTGACGGTCATGGTGAATACCACCGGCTGGGCGTTCTCATTGGCGTAGTGGTGCGGGGTATCGGTTTGTGCCAGGGGAGGTTATCTGGCGCGACGATATCGGCGTTACGTGCCGCCGCTGGAACTGGCGACAAGGCGTGCGCACCCGCTTATGCGCTGGCGACAGCCAGATGTGGTTTATCCTCGAGAGTCTGCCGGAAATGCCGCTGGACGCATTATGTGAGGCAGGCGATGAACCGATGGCTGGTTTGCAACGTATGATGTCAGGTTGTGGGATAGATAAAACTCTGCTCGGGTTGGAACTCTAAAGGAGAGAAGCATGGATTTCACAGGATTGTGCGCTTTTCCGCTCTCGCCGCTGCGCGATGAACGGCTCGACGAAGGGGCGTATATTCACTTAATTGAGCGGCTGCGCGTTGCCGGGGTCGATTCGATCGGCGCGTTGGGTTCAACAGGCTGTTACCCCTATTTCAACCGTACCGAGCGCGCTAATACGCTGCGTCTGGCCACGGAGTTTTCCGGCGCGGTGCCGGTGATTGCCGGCATTGGCGCACTGCGTACGCGCGACGTGCTGGGGCTGGCGGAAGATGCGCAGAAAGCGGGCGTCAGCGCGGTGTTACTGGCACCGGTCTCCTATCATCATTTAACGGATGAAGAGGTCTTTAACCTCTTTGCTGTCGTCACCCGTGAACTCTCCGTGCCGCTCTGTGTGTACGATAACCCGAACACGACGCACTTCTCCTTTAGCGACGAACTGCTGCTGCGTATTGCGCAGTTACCCAACATTGGCTCGATCAAAATTCCGCCCGCTGATGCCGCACAGCGAGCCGACCGATTACGTGCGCACCTGCCGCAGACGGTGACGCTGGGCATCAGCGGTGATGCCAGCGCGGTGGAAGGATTAAGTGCCGGATGCAGTATCTGGTATTCGGTGCTGGGCGGGCTGTTTCCGCAAGCGGCGCTGGCTATTTCCCGTGCGGCACAGGCCGGGGATTTCCCGCAGGCGCGTGCGCAATCCGCTGCGCTGCAGCCCCTTTGGCAGCTCTTTACGTGCTACGGCGGCAGCCTGCGCGTTATTGCCACGGCGGCAGAACTGCTCGGTATCGCTGGCGCATCGTGTTTGCCTGCGCCGTTACAGACGCTTACCGGAGAAGCCCGGCGTCAGGTGGCAGAAGTGGTGGAGCAGCTACGCCTGCGGTGTGAGTAAAATGGCGTTACGTTTCCAGCCGTTTTGCCACAAAGCGTGAAATGGCCGGGCCGGTGATCAGCACCAGGATAAAGCGCCCGGTCTGCATGGCCATCACAAACGAGATATCGACGTGGCTCGACGAGGCGATAATCGCCACCGTATCCGCCCCACCGGGGCTGGTGGCGAGATACGCCGTCAGCGGATCAATACCGGCGAACTGCACCAGCAAAAAGGCAAACCCGCAGCATACGGCAACCAGCGTCAGCACCGACAGCAACACGCGCGGTAGCGCCCGTGCGGCGTAGAGGACAATTTCCCGCGTGAAGCGCAGGCCAATGCTCCAGCCAATAATCGCGTAGGAGAGCGCCAGCAGCCACGGTGGCAGCTCCAGAGTCAGCAAACCGGTATCTTCAACGAGGGTCCCCAGTACTAAGGTTATCAACATCGGCCCGGACGGGATTTTGACCCAGCGGGCAAGCAGATAACCTGCCGCAATAACCAGCAACGTTGCGGCAAACGGCAGCCAGTGAAGCGGACCGAACAGGGTAAAAGCGGCCACTGCGCGATCCGGGCTCGCCGTCCCCATCCACATGCGGGTCACCAGCACCGCGACCAGCGCGACAATCATTACCCGCAGATACTGCATAAACGCCACTAGCCGCACGTCGGCACCGAAGCTCTCAGCCATAATCGTCATGGCCGCCGCCGCGCCGGGGGATGAGCCCCAAATGGCGGTTGAACCGGGGAAAACCTGTAATTTCGCCATGATCCAGCCAAGAATAGCGCTGGCAAAAATCACCGAGAAAATACAGCTGATAAACAAGGGCCAGTCGGCGGCGATACGACCAAATACCGAAGGTGGGATCGCATGGGCAATCATCGCGCCGACCACCGCTTGCGCCGCGCCAAAGCTCTGTCTACTGATGGTAACCGGACGGTTAAAGATAGCCAGAATAATGCCCGCAAACATCGGGCCGAGCAGTAATGCCGCAGGCAGATGGATAACCTCCAGCACCACGACAAAAAGCAGCGAGAGGGCAATAAGCAGTAAGCCATTGCGAAATAAGGGAATGTGAATCGCCACTAGCAGCACCTCCTGCGCATCACAGCAACGGCGACACGAACCATCAACAACGTTACGCTTTTCGAAAAAGAACGTCTTAAAAAGCGCTATAAGGCTTTTGAATGTATGCCTGATTTATCGTTGCTGCAAACTCTCCAGACGGGCACCTTTTACTTGCGTGCGTTAATTTAACTTTAGGCCGTGGTTTATCCGGAGATTTATTACCGTTAGCGGCATCCCTATCGACATGGTAAAAAGTCATTAGCGCGCTAATTTATGCGTAAAGCGTGTTGACCTTTTTTGCGATAAATATTTTCTCTAAAAAAAGATATATTATATTTTACTGATGTTTTTGCTGTTTTAAACCCTCATATGGCAAGCATTTTTTGCTGGCGGACACTCATTTTTATGAAAATTCCTAAACTAATATTAACTGCCTTGCGTTAACCAGATCGCGTAGCTAATTTTTTTAATACTCTTTGCTTGTCCGAAGGTGATCTGAAAATAATCCTTTGATTTGTTGTTTTTTTCCCGCTTACCTTGCGCTTGTGTCTACCGTCTGAAATTTTTATTGTATAAAATAATGCTTTTAGGTGATTGTTTAGAAAGATTTATCTTTCCTGCGATGACATACTCCCTTCTGGCTTTATGCGTACTGTTGAATTCATGGGCTTATGCGACGGGCAATAACGGCTACGTGCTGGTTAATCGAAGCGTAAACGACAAATAGTCACTGCGTTTATTACATACTTATTACGATTAATGCATTTTTATTACTTAATTATATAAAACAATACCAGGTATCAACGTTGAGCGCCGCTAGTTTCACTGGCAAAAACATCGTCTGGAGGTTGGATATGTATATCATCTCTCAGGATACTTATTTTGTCATGGGCATGGATAAGCTTCTTAAAGCCATTAACCCGCATGCGACGCATACACTCGTTGCGTTTGATCGGGGTGATGGCAAGATTTTATTTTTTAGTATGAATTCCCTGTTATATATCCTTAGCGACGATAGAGGGTTTAATTCCTTTATTTGTACAAGGTTTATTACGATTGATAAAAATTCTTCTGTGTCATTACTGCGTCATGAGTTACGGAAAATATTAACTTTTCTCAAGGGTAATGAAGAGATGTACTCTTTTCGTGAGGTGCACTTTAGCACCACGGAGTACAAAATCATGCTGCGCTTTCTCGATTACCAGTCAAGCGACACCATCGCCGAAGTATTGGGTCTCGATAAAAAAATCGTCAGTAATTACAAAAATGCCATCTTGCGCAAGCTGGGCTTAAACAGTATGGCAGATCTTATGCATATCTATAACAACTGGAACCATTGCTTTTGTAGTTTAAAAGGTAAAGTCATGCCGGGAGCGATCTTTTTGCCAGGTATCGGCACAAATGAATTAAAAATGATCAAAGCGGCGGATGCACAAGCGACGAAACCGGTTGAATTGCCGCTTTTTACCAAGCAAACGTGGCGAAAACCCACGCGACGCGCAGAGAAACACCTGCTGTTATCCAATTAACCAGCCTGCCCTTTTTTGCAACGCCGTTTATGCCCAATGTCATTTCCAGCGGTGGAAACGGGTTGGCGGCAAACAAGCAAAGCGCTGGACCTCCAACGCGAAAAGATCACAGAACGGGGAACTAACTCCCCGTTTTTGCGTTTTTCAGCACAACGTCAAAAATCATAAGCATTAATAACGTTCATCATTGCCGCATCGTTTTTGTACTTTACCCGCAGCGTTTTTAGGCGTTCAACCGCTTTACCGCAGGTGGCTTGCAGGCTGGCGTCCAGCTCTTTCTGTTGCTGTGCATCCAGATCGCTATCTTGCTCACTGGCAAAATGCTCGCACTGTTCGGCAAGGGTGCGAAAATCCGTTACGTCTTTCGGTAAAGGCGCGGCGGCAAAGGCGGAATTGAAAATAAAAACGGTGGAGAGAATAACAGGGAAGCGCTTCATCGGTGGTCGTCTATCGGAATATCGGAGCGGTTATTTTACGCCTTAATTATCAGTTTTTTTGGCAAATTTTCGTTTTTAACATTTTCAGAGTTTTCTTCTTGTCTGTCTCGTTCCTTTGCGAATGCGCCCTCTGTTATTTTTCTCATTTAATTTTACAATTTGTAACACTCACCGCGATGACGACCCTCGAAGCTTAAATTACCGTCTCGCTTCCCCATGTAGAGAAAAGGATATTCTTTCATGCTAGTTCCGCTGCGTATTAACCCCAACCCGCAAGATAACCTTATTCACGCGCTATTACAGGACAGCCTAGTGCTGGTAATGGAGGTGGTAAATAACAACGCGCTGAAGCGTGACAGGGCATTGGCAGGTGTTGAGTTGCCCTGCCGGTGCCACTTTTAGCGGGTAAGGATAACCGATGCGCTGGAACATACCCCAACCTCACGCTGTTCCTGATGTTAAACCGCCGAGCTGGGATTTCTGGGGACGACTCTTCACCCTGGTTAGCGTGCTGATACTTTTTGTTAGCGCCGCAGCCTGGGTTTGGCGCAAAGACGCGCACATCCTGCTTTATGCTTTCAGTGCTCTCCTTGCATGGACGCTGGTCTGCGCGCTGATAGTCGGTTGGGTGAGGTATCGTTATGGCGTTGAGCGTAAAGCGGCGCAAGCGGTGCGCGACTATAATCGTTTATGGCAAAAAGAGTGGCAGCGCTGGGGACAAGAAAGCCTGCCGGTGCTGGATTACAGCGCCATATTGCCAGCAGAGATCCCGCCCGTGTCGCTTACGGTTAAGCAGGTTGCCAGCGAAGAGGCGTTCTCTCCCGGCCCTTATCCCGGCGCGATAACCTTATTACGCGAGCTGCTGCTTCCGCTGCATTCCGGCCTGCGCGTGCTGTTAGAACATCATTCGCTGGCGGTATCGCTTCCTTACTCCTTCTGCGAGCGGGATTTTCATCATGTTTTAGAAGAACTTGGCCTGCCGCTGACGGATATCACGCTTATAGAGCCGGACAACAGCGATATTTTGACCCGGCTGTTCAACTGGACACACGACGTAGAAAACAGAGCCGCGCGGCTGGTGATATTTACCGACTGGGATGACGCCGGTGAAACAACTCAGGGAGCGGCGGCCTGGCTGCTTGGGCCTATGCAGCATACATCGCCCTTGCCGGTGCGCTGCTGCCTGCATCGCCCGCAGGTGACGACAGAGGGTGATGCATCAGCCGATCTCCGGCAATTTCTCCGTTATCAGCCGTTGGCGCAACAGGCCTCAGATCTGTGGTTGAACGCCGGATCGCTGCCGCTGGCAGCGCCTTTTATGATTCAACGCACGGCCTGTTTACAGACGCTAGCGCTAAACGCGGAGTTAACCCAACATTACCTTCCGCACTGGCTCGGTAAAGTGAGTGACGAGAGCGCTTTCTTTGCGATCACCCTGATGATGCAAATGGCGGAATGCCGCAAAGGAACGCAGGTGTTACTGCATGCAGGTAAAAAACGCATGACGTTTTGCAGCGTTAGCGCTGGAGGGTTGGGTGGGGGAATAAACACAACTTATTTAAAACTGCAGAAATAACCTGTGGTAGTTAGTCTTCAGCAGCATTTTTTCGTCCTTTTTTTACATAAGCGACTGAAAAAATACATATAATTAGCGTCCAGGAATTGTCTTAATTTAAAATCCCTTGTCACCATCCATTTGCATAACTTTACATTTGGAGCAGAATGACAACACTCAACCTCATGGGATTAATGTGATGGCATATATCGCAAAAACACCTTTAGCGTATGTCGGTCAGTCTGTGGGTAATGGTCAATGTGTGGCGTATACACAAAAAGCGGCAAATATGCCGCGGACGGTTGCATGGAAACGGGGTGCATTGGTGAAGGGTAATATGACGATTGCGCCCGGTACGGCGATCGCCACTTTCGATGCAGATGGCCGTTATGGCAATCATACTGACGGCCGTTCCCATGCCGCTATTTATTTAGGGCAAGATGCGTCGGGAATACAAGTCCTGGATCAGTGGATGCAACACCGTACACTTTCTTCTGGTGTCCGCGAGACGGGGCCGCATTTTGTTAGCCAGCGCACTATAACTTTTCATAAAGCACCCCGCGTGGAAAACAACGGAGATAATTACTATGTCGTGGAGTAAGACGCTGTTACTCAGTGCAGGGTTGCTGTTATCCAATGGCGCGGCGCAGGCAAGCGCGACAGTTTGCCCGCAATATCCGGCTTCGCAAGATAAAAGTCACACCTTAAACGATGCCAGTTTATTTGTCGGGCCACCAAAAGATTTGGTTGACCTGATGCCGGATGATGACCGTGAAACGGTATGGACATTGCCTGATTACCAGGACGAGGCCAAAGAGCATAAAACATCGCTCTATTTTATTTGCCGCTATAAGAACACGAAACAGACCGTTGAGTTGATTGTTCCGGCAACAGCAAAAAAATGCTCTGTTGCTTACGATAAGAACGACAAACTTACTGCATCTTGTGAATAATGGCTGCATTCCTACAGCGTTATTGAATTCGAAATAACGCTGTGGATTTTAAGCGTAAAAAGATGATGTCGTTGCGCACTATATTTTAGATTGGTAACGTAACTAAGACACATGCTGCATTTCATTAGCCCAATCATTCAGACAGGGCTGCTTTTCAGTCTGGTTTTGATTGCAGATAGGCATTTTTCATTACCGCTTTTACTTCCCTCAGCTGCTTACGGGTTTTATCCAGCGCAGCCGCCAGCCACTCCTCTTTATCACTGTATTTCACCAGCACAATGCAGCCGTTCATCACTTTCACCAGAATATGTTGCCCGGTATCAAACCCGGCATCGCGCAGCCACTTGCCGGAAAGGGTAATGCTCGGCGTGCTGGCATCGCCCTGATTCGGGCGATAACGCACAATTACGTTGTGCTCGGTTCCGGCAATGGTGAAGTCTGAGGTAGAATGCGGATTAGCCATTATCAACTCCTTGATAGTTGGGGGATGGTTAGACGCTCCGGTTGTGTTCCTGCACTTTCGGAGTGTTACTTACGCCAGGAAGCTTGTTATTTAGGTGGCCTCCTATATGGCAAGGATAATTAAATAGGTGGCCCCATGTCAACCATATCGCGCGAAAAAAAACCAAAAGGTGGTGGTCAGTCACCACAGTTCAAAATGCGCATCGATCCTGCGTTGAAAGAACAACTGGATGCTGTTGCAGCACAGGAAGGCGTAAGCCTCGCCAGCTGGCTAAAAGAGCTGGCGAGGGAGGCTTTACGAGTGAGGGGGATTGAACCCAAGGCCTGAGTTATATCTTTTTAAAGTTGTAATGCGTTTTTTGCCGAAGATTGTTGGCTATTTCCCAAGACTCCAAATGAATTGGGTAAGGTTGATGTTTTACTGACCTATACTTTTCAGGCTGACAATAAAATTGTATTAAAGAAAAACAGTCACTTAAAAATAACACTGTCGGTCTGGATAAGTACCATTTTAGTAAGGAGTCGCTTGGGTCTATTATCGGGGGGATACTAATTACAGTAGGATTGATGTTTATGATCAGAGCTTGCAATGATAATTATAAAATAGGTAAAAGTAGCGTGTTAAAGATTATCATTTATCCAGAAAAATATGACATAAATCGGTGATGGATCTTCTTATTAATACGTTGAAATATTTTGATATTAATACGTTACAGGAGCAGTCAGTGTTAACTTATAAAGTGAAGGTTGCAAATGCCGGTTTTAGTAAACAAGAGCTTTTAGGATTTAAGCGGCAGTATGGGCAATTAAAAGCAACTTATCATCCTAATCTGACCGTTGGAATGACGCTTCCAGCACTGATAAAGGAAGAGGCGAGAAAGTCAATTATCATGACCCGGTATTATATCGTTGCGATTTTCTTGTTTACCTTTGCTGCGGCTATGTTTGGTAATTGGTCTTATATGTATATGCCTGCCGGTATGCTCTTTTTTGCTTTACTGGACGTGCGCTCTTCCGCCATAGAGGGTGAACGCACGATAGTTTGCCAAATAAAACTTATGATACTGGCGGTAAAGTTGTGGTTTTAATCGTGGAATTTATAAATGTATACGCATCGCAGCACATATTTTAATGGAATGCAGTGAATGTGTCGGACTATTACGGATGAATAATTTTGATTTTTCCTGGGGAAATAAAGGCTTTTTACAGTTTCACGAATGAGAACAGAAGCAAATTGGCGGAAGATCACAGGAGTACCGTCAATGACCTAATATTATGATAATAAATAATTTTGTTTTAATTGTTCTGGGTTTATATTCACATTCCGATACACGCTACCTTTAGCCGCAATATCAGCAGCATCCTTGAATGTCAGGATATGCTAGCAGGGGGCCAAGGCGTTCATTGAGATTACTTTTCATTGGCTGTCCTCAGAATCAGGCGATGTGATGTGGAACATTGCCATGGGCAGTCTAAAGCCATATCCTTGTAACCTGGTATAACTATTGTTCGTTGCTTAAATGTCTGTTTATAAAGAGGAAATAGATTTGCGTTCGTTGCTGAAAGAGCTGATTTCATTGCCGAAAGAGACTGAGTGGGCAGAATTTAAGCATAATGCAATAAAACCAGAAGAACTCGGAGAGTATATCTCGGCACTGGCAAATTCGGCTGCTTTGCTTGGAAAGCCAACAGCCTATATGGTGTGGGGTGTTGATGATGAGACTCATTCTATAATCGGTACGGATTTCAAACCCTCTCTCGCTAAGCATAAACAGCAGGAGCTGGAAAGCTGGCTGTTGCAGGGCCTGGAACCAAAGATTGATTTTACATTTCATGAATTTTCGACACCTGAGAACGATGCTGTTGTCATTCTGGAGATAAATGCAAATTGCCATACCCCTGTGCGTTTTTCGGGAACAGAATTTATTCGTATTGGCTCTTATAAAAAACCGCTGGGTAAACATCCAGAAAAAGAGCGTGCCCTCTGGCGTGTCTTTGATCGGAAACCCTGGGAATACCGCGTAGCACGGGACAAGTGCTCTATAGATGAGGTGTTGCAGTTAATCGACTACCCATCGTTCTTCTCGCTCTTATCTCAACCGTTACCAGAAAACAAAGATTATATAATGGATTACCTCGCAAAGGATTTTGTTGTTGAGAGAAATGATGCAGGGTCCTGGGATATTTCCAATCTTGGTGCAATACTTTTTGCACGAGAATTAGATGCCTTTAAAAATTTGTCCCGCAAAGCCATTCGTTTAATCCAGTACGATGCAAATAATCGTTTTAAAACGGTAAAGGAATTACAAGGCCATAAAGGTTATGCCGTCGGTTTTGAAGGCTTGATTGATTATATAAATAACCTTTTGCCATCAAATGAGGTGATTGGGAAGGCTTTTCGCAGCGAAGTAAGAATGTATCCGGAGCTGTCTATACGGGAAGTTGTTGCCAACTCGCTGATTCACCAGGATTTCAACATTGGCGGGACGGGGCCAATGCTTGAGTTGTTCGCCGATCGCATGGAAATTTCGAATCCTGGCATACCCTTAGTGGCGATTGATCGCCTTCTTGATTCTCCCCCGCGTAGCCGTAATGAAAGAATAGCCTCTCTCATGCGCAGGATGGGGATCTGTGAAGAACGAGGAAGCGGTATCGATAAAGTTGTTATTGAAACTGAGATTTATCAGCTTCCAGCCCCTCAGTTTGAAGTTTATCAGGAGCATACGAAAGTCACTTTGTTTGCTCATCGCGATTTTAAGGATATGGATAATGAGGAAAAAGTCAGGGCGACTTACCTTCATTGTGTATTGAAGTACCTTGAAAAGGTTCCGATGAATAACACCACGCTGCGGGAAAGATTTGGTGTTGATGAAAAAAACAGCGCAATGATTAGCCGTATCATCAAGGAAGCAATGAAAGAAGGTCGTATCAAACAATACGATTCATCAGTAGGAACCAAGGCAATGCGCTACATCCCATTCTGGGCGTAGTTGGGGATTTGCTTGATGGTTGCTTGATTCTGGCTCTTAGTTGTAAGCGTGATTTATATTTTCATTATTGAAAACAAAAAGATAGAGTCTTTCCCGTTCTGCAATTTGCTTGATGGTTGCTTGATCCGAAGGTCTTTTCATCCTTCTCCAGCCGTCGGTTTCTTATCTTGGTGATATCCAAGCATCAACAAACATTCCTGCCGATTATGTAAATGGTACTATAATCACACCTCTGTTATTCAATGATTTTATTAGCAAATAAATTCTTCAAATCCCAAATACAGTTTCCTGCATCTTTTTCTTTTCTCCTGATCTAGCCTGTTTGCAACACATGGCAGCGATGCTGCGCCCAAAAGCTTCCCGTTCCAGGATGAGCAGTGATCTGAAAGAAGCGCTGATGGCGATCAATCCCGCAGGTCAATACGGAAGTAGCGTGGTCTGAAACTGACTGTCTGTTTTTGATACAGATGACCACATCTTTTTATCGTTGAGCTGTTGTAGGCACAAAGACCAGACAGAGGGCAGGCAGGAAATCAGGACGGCAATGGCGAAGGCTTTGCGTCCGGATTCCTGCCGGAGAGGTAAACGCGGCGTCACTTTAATACGCGTAAGCGGGTGAAAGTGACGCCAGTGCGCAACGCCGCTCCAGCCCAGTACCTGTCTGCAAAATTACAGCAACAATCCGACTGACACCTAAAACGGCTGTCAGAATTTCAACCCAAAAACAGAGGAGTAAACAGCTTTACCGAACCGATACCGGAGGACAGGCAATCGTGCCTGTGGGGATTTACCTGCTCTGGCAGGCGGCTGCATTCGTGCATCACCGTACCCCGTCATACCTCATCCGCGCATCTTCCGGCGCACCGGTATCTTTCGACACAGCACGCTGTGACCAGACCGCGCGCCGGAGGACTGAGTGGAGAAGTGCTATGCCGAGACTTACGCAACGCATAGAAAAACTCGCCCTGCTGGCTGGCGGCAGTTTTAAAACCATCCATGACCGTATCCGCATTGCCGGACGTTTAAGCCAGCATCTGCACAGGTTGAATATCCAGATTAAGGATCTCCAGCATCTAAAATCATCGCATATCGAGAGTAATATTCAGGCGCGGCTGGATTCCGGTATCACACGGTGTGCCCTATATGACGCATAACCATGCCGCTCTCTGGAAATGTATAAATCGGCGTATCAGTCGGAACCAGTCCTTTAGGCGGGCACTGCTGCGCGACGACCTGCGTGCCAGAGGTATGAACATGGACAAGAAATTTTCCCGCTGGCTTGAAAAGCTGCTGCGCGAACAATTGATTGTTCTCGATGATGAAGAGATCCGACTGGCTGATGTGGGGGAATAATGGGGGGATACCTGAACAGTGGGGAAATATGCCGGAAAGTCACGTTGTCCCCCACTATTTTCGTATTTAGCCGGGAAAAGTGGGGGATTTCACCCAATGCCTCACCAGTTGTGTTTTTCCTGCTTTTTTGTCCCAGAAAATGGGGACGTCAGCCAGGGAAAAGAAAGTGGGGGATAATTTGGGGGCTCGAGGCAAGGACAGCATCTTCCCTGATGCTGTAAGAGGTAGGTAATTACCGAGGTAATTTTTAGTCCCTCAACCTCCGGACTTCATCCTCTTCAAAGATATCGCGTAGTTGCTGCAACTGTTCAGCCAGAACGAGCAATAGCACATAGTTCGGGCCGATTTCATCAGGATTATCAACCATAACATGTACAAGAACCCGGGAGCGATCAACTAATTCTCGGGCTGAGGGTTGTTCTATCGTAATTTTCATAGATACCTCCGGCGGAGGCAAATGTGACGGGGATAGCAGGACGGGGTACATACACAACGCTCCGCTTCGTGATAAGCAGGTTAACGCCATCACCGGAGACGCCAGGCTCACTGGTGATGACCCAGACAGGGTTGGCGTACCGGTTATCACGACCCGGCGCTTCTTTCGAAGCCCCTGCCTGAGCCACCATTGAAGGGGCGAGCACAGGCCGCGCCAGTAGCTCTGCAAACATCGCTACCGACACTCGTGATAATTCGGAACGCCAATTCCGGTTGCGGTTTTGCCGCAAAGTGACCAATATAACGCAAAATGGTTGAGAAAAGCCACGCGCAATTGATAACACCCGAATTACATATAAATTATCTTGTGTGAGTTTGACCTTGCGCAACTATTTGAAAATAGGACATTTAACAAATTCTATTAATTGCTATTGTTGTGTTTTTACTAACACAAGGCATTAAGATGAAAATAACCTTCTTTTCAGTTAATAATTTTCGTGGAATATCTGGAGGCCTTGATATAAACAAAATAATATTCAAGGACACAAATACGCTGTTTATATATGGCCAGAACAATGCAGGGAAATCAAGTTTTCTCAAAGCATACGAATTTTTTTATAATGATGAGGAACCTTCTAAAGATGATTTTTACAGGAAAAACTTACAAAATAGTATAGAATTTGAGTTAGAGGTTGAGCTCGATGCACTAGATCGAGATAGGATAGAAACGAACGCACCTAAACAAAAGGAAAGTTATAAAAAATATGCAGTTAATAATAATATAAGAATAAAGAAAATATGGTTCCTTGAAAAGGGAAAAGTAAAAGTCAAAAATTACACATTCGATTATGAAAAAAATTCTTATGAAGAAATTGGGTATGCCTCTATAGGGTTGCATAGGGTCTTTCAGTCGTGTATGCCAAAACCCATATTTATTAAAGCAATGCCTACAGAAGAGGAAGCTAAGAAGACATTAAATGAAATATTAAAAACCATGGCCGAAAGTACTTTGAAAGTTGCTGAACTTCAGGAATTAGAAGATGCTAGGGCTAAAATAAAAGAACTTCAAGATAAAATGTATAACACAGAAACTATTGCATCTTATCAAGATTCAGTAAATAATTATTTTAAGAAAATATTTGATGATACTCGTGTAGCATTTAAAGATATAAAAGAACGATTAGCTTGGACAGAAAACAAACTTGGGAAAGAATTTGATATAGAGTTTGTCAAGACTACAATTGATGGAGAAAGAGATGATGAAATTCCTTGTTCACACAATAGTGTAGGGCATGGAACAATTCGCACGGCTATTTTCACTTTATTGTTAATGAAAGATGTAGCTGAAAAATTCGAAAGGAGGGCTGGTAGGAAAGATTATATGGTTCTTTTTGAGGAGCCAGAGCTTTTCCTTTATCCAAAAATGGTTAAGGAGTTAAGGGAGCTAATTTATCAAGTAAGTACTGAAGATTTACCTTATCAGGTGCTATGTGCTTCCCATTCACCAACAATGATCGACATATCGAAACCAAAATCTTCAATAATTAGACTTGTTAAAACCAGTAACGGGACTAAAATATTCCAAATAAACGATTCTTTTTTAAAAGAAGCAAAAGATATAAAAACAGATGAAGAGCTCAAACAAGAAATGTATGAGGTTCTTAGGTTCAATCCATTTATGTGCGAATCATTTTATGCTGATGAGGTAGTACTTATCGAAGGGCCTACAGAGGAAATTATCTCAAGAGCCTATTTACAGGAACAACAAATTAATAAAAATATATTTATAATGAACTGTGGCACAGTAAATAATATTCCTTTTTATCAGAAAATATTTTCTAAATTTAATATTAAATACCATGCCATATTTGATACTGATCAAGCTACTATTATTAGTCATGACGTTGATGGATGTCCTTTTTTTGATAAAGGGATTCAAAAAACAATTTCTGAACAATATCAACTAGATAAGTCTAAAAATAAAAATTTTGTTGGTATATTAAGAGTTCATTCGACAACATTCGAGCCTGCACATCAAAATGATTGTGTCCCTGAAGAGTTGCGTTTTGTTCAAACAAGTGACAAGAGTAAACCTTATAACGCAAATCTATACTGGAAGCAAATTTTAAAGCCAAATTTAGGGCATGTCGATATTCATAAAGTACCGATCATTAAGTATCTGAAAGAAATTTGCGATCATTAAATCATCAGTTATCACCTTTCTTGTTGAAATATAGCCTGTTAATTTTTACTTTTCAGGCTATAGTACACCTATTCAACTTAGATATGATAAATATCATTCATATTAACTCATTCATTCTATTTCTGTGATGATTTTTCCATTTTGAGTGCGCATAACATGCATAGATGATGGATGATTTTTACCTACACATCTAAAAATGTCTACAATATCAAACAAAGTTATAAAATATAGACCTGTTGCCCGTTTATAGTCAGAGTTGAAGAATACACCAATAAAATTTTTTACCGTTAGGAATAAATGGAACGAAGTGATAACTGTGGATAAATTGATTGCATAATGATGCTATGCTGTTTTTTGATGTGTTTACTTTATTGAAAGAATAATCTGTTAACTTATAAGGATCTATAATAGAGCCATGATTTCTATTATAGAGAAATTCTTTAAGTACATATTTTTTTGTTTTATGGAGTCAGATACTTTTTGGGATTATATTAATTCGCGGATGGAATAAAAACAAATAAATATTTCTTTTTCTATAGTATAAAAATTCTTTTCTCCCCATCTGGTTTGAATCAATCTCAGCGCTAATCGGTTAGCCCGTTTTAAAAGATCATTCTTCCAATAACTTGACTCGTGAATCATAAACTCTCCTTATCATTCAGTTCGGAATAGCTCTATCATTATTAATTTAATCCTATCATATTAAAGTTATAGTTTGAGTGTTAAAAACCGCCAACTTATGACAATTGTACGGCTTAAAAAAATGAAGATTAGAATGTTACAATTTATTGTTATCCAGAGTATCTTCAATAATAGTTGTAAAGAAATGAAGTGGAACAGGGTAGCGATAATGTCTGGAGGCTAAAAGTAACAGTGGGGCATATCCATGTTTTATTGCAGATAACTTATCAATTGAACTACTTTTACATTCCATTAAGATGCTTTGGAGGGAAAAATACTGTGTTTCCGTAATCTCTGAAAAGGAGGAACCATGTATTTCATTATTATTATAATAATAGTTTTCTGAGGTGTGATTCGGAAACCAGAATTGTAAAGTGCAATGTTTAAGATTTTCATTGCAAAACTCAACTATGTCTTCTTTGAATTTTGGTTTTATGAGTATTTCTGCAAGCATCATTAATGTAGGATATAGGATGCTTCCTTGAGTATATTTCTCTCGCAATAATTTATGGTTATCGTCATTCTTATATTCTAAAATTTCATCGTAATTTGTCAGCGTAGTAGCGTGCATATAGATAGATGGTATATTGGCTTTATATGAAAACATTATTCTGTCAGCCAGGTTTTTTATCCAGCCTTGTAGGAAAATTTCATTATTTGAGTTCTGTAATAAAACGTGTGCTGCAAGACTTATATCTATAGCTTGATCATCTTTGAAGGGTGATAACAACAAAGGATTGTTAGAAACAAGTTCTTGAATTGTTTTTGAAATCCTTTCGATTTGACTTCTAATCTCAAGTTGCTCTTGATTTTCACCTTCAGAAGGAGGAAAAGCAATGTGCGATTTCTGTAATCTATAGAGTAACCATTCGCCATGCATAGCAACTCTACCAAGAATGTCGAAGAGCTTTAAGTTTATATCAATAGAACATTGGGTATTGATGCCTCTAGATATAGCATGCAGATTTTTGCAAAATGGTAGTATGCATTTTTGTACATACTCTTCTGTTATTTTTTGATATGTCGAAATTAATTCATCGAAAGAGGTTTTTTGCTTTAAAGTAAAGTTTTTTTTGAGCACGTCCCAAACATAGAGTATTGCTGATTCGGCAGATAAATATGCTGATTCAATATTATCTTCATCTCTGCACCAGGAATATAAAATCCATAAACAAATATTTATCGTATTAATAAGAGTTACTTGTGATTTATCATTTTCTCCGATAGTTCTAGATATTTCTAAAACTAACTGCCTGAAATTTTGATGAGATGAATAAGGTTCATCAAGCAATGCTATTGATTTTCTTAGTAATGATTGCCAATTTTTAGGTAATAAATCCTCATTTAAGAGATGTTCTATAATAAGATCTGATAATTTATCGCCATTCCATTCTTCAAAAGAAATATTATTGGTAGTATACTTATTGGTAAATCCAGTTACTTCTTGCCTAACATTTGTTTGGATATCACCACCGAAGCATAAACAGATTACGACAGGTTTGTTTCTATGTTCAGGGGGGAGACGGTGTGGAATGTACGAATCTAAAATACTTTCTAATGAGGGGCGCAGAGTTTGATCAGTTGTACCACTGTGCCAAGTAGATCGTGTTAAATTCCCTGATTTCACAGAGAATAAATAAACGCATTCTTTATCCTGATTAATTTTACCAACGGCAGCAATATCAACACCATATTCATTAGTGCCACGTATAGGCCTGGCAAAGACATTAAGTCCCATATGGCTCAATAAACTTGGTAGTATAATGTCAAGCTCACTGCGTTCTTTTAGCGAAGAAAGATATTGTTTAATTATTAATTTCATCTTCGATCCTTTCAATCCTGAATCTAAGCAAGCGATAATTAAAGTTAAATGGATCAATTATATCCATGTTAGGTATTTCTGATGAATAAGAGAAAGTGTGCATAGGGGTTTCTGTCCTTTGCGGTTTTTCATTGGTTGAGCTATGCATATAGTAAATTGAGCTATTCCCATAAAGAAGGTGTTTAATATTAAACATATCTTCAAATATCGATTTAGGACCATTATTTTTTGCCTTCTGCATTAGTCTATCTGACATTTTCCAGTATAGATGTCGATTGTTATCAGGGGTTTTTAATTCTTTTATAGAGTAAACTTGCTCATATCCATTTACATAGTTTTTCATTCTAATTTCTAGATTATGGATCAAGGCAATCAAAGAATTATCACCCTCTTTTTCTTTTCTAATTTCTAAATATTTCCCTAAATCACGTGGGTAATTAATAAACAGTGGGTCGAATAAAAGATCCTCAAGTTTGTTTTGTAGTTGATGCGACGAGATTACGTAAACAGATGATATAAGTGTAAATACATCCGTTGGTTTGGTAATCAACCAGCCAATAATTTTTCTTGAAAGGTAAAGTTTGATATTTTCAGATAGATCGGCACATAATTCTTTATCAACATGAGATTCAAGTATTTCATCATGAATATTATTAAATAAATCTAATACGCTTCGGCACAACTGGTTTTTTCCTGATAACAACCATTTAGTTACCAACTTACAAAAAAGAGTATTGTTTTCTTTAATGAGGTAATGATTAAAGGAGTCAAAGCTTGTAATTCCGATATTGTTATTTTTTGCTAAAATATCTTCCAACAAAGCTATTGCTAAATCGTGTTGATTATTTTTAATTAAATCAATAAATAGTAAGTCGATACTATTTAATGCTTCAGATTTTAGTGGGTTTTTTTTAACGGCATCAAGTAATAAATGGAAAATATCGTTAGGGATTTTTTGAAATTCCCAAAGACATTGTTGTGCTGCGCTAGTTAAGATGTCATCATCATTTTTGTGTAAAATATGTGAAATGCTATTCTTTATATCATGCCAACATTGGCTATGATTTTTCCCAAAATTAATGAGCGCTCTGAGTAAGTTTATATTAGCAATATTGTTATCTTCGTTATCACTTGAGGCGTTAAGTAACGATTTGGCTAAAATAATATCACATTCATTTGTTAACTGTAGCCTGCCTATTGTCCAATAAGCTTGAGACCTAATAGAGTGATCGCTACTGCTTATCAAGCTTTGTGTCTGAGAAAGACACCATGTCGGATCATGACTATTTGCTGAGGAAATGACCGATGAGATGTACGATGTTAAATTCTCAGGGTTTTCCTTAATATAATAGAGCCCTTGTTGAGCATAGAGCAAATCGTGTTTACAAAAGTTGTAAATGCCATCGTGAATGTCAATGGAAGATTTGTTTTTCTTATTTAGTTGTTCTATTGTTATTAATACATCTTCTATTGAGCATGACATCATCGGTAATGCTAATGAATAAGTATTGAATAAAATATAAAGATCTCGTTTATTGCTTTCAGTATCTAGGATTTGAAAAAATTTATTTAAATCCAATAATTTTTCATTATGTATCTCCGCAAGTAGAGTTGGTAGAATTTTAGAGCTTGATCTAATTTCGGCTAAATATATCTGGGTAATTTTTTCAAAGAGTGATTTAGACTTATATGCTTGGATTAGTTCATCTCTGTAGTTATCTTTCTCCATATAGTCATCCTATTTATCAATGCCATTTAAATAATGGAATGTGCATATTTTTATCACTTGTTGATTCTATAATACATGTTCTTTTCAACCATGAAAAATTAGTTAACTTTTCCTGTAGGTCGAGCCCGCTTTACCTCAGGATTTGTGAGTGCCATATGTATAGCCCTGTGTTAGCCACGACATCCTGTACATATTAATATACATTTTTTAAGCGGATTTCAGAAACCGACTATAGTCACATATCGACGATAATTATTTTAACTTTTTGTTTTTTAGTAATAAAAGGGCGGATAGGGAAGCAAATTGGCGGAAGATCACAGGAGTCGAACCTGCCCGGGACCGCTGGCGGCCCCAACTGGATTTGAAGTCCAGCCACCTCACCGGAGATGACGATCTTCCGCGCCTGCATTGCTACATGGAGGCGGGGCGCATTATAGCTACTTTCATACATTTACCACACACTCTTCTCAGAATTTTTCGCATTGTGCTTCCACCACAAAAGCCGGTTTAGGATAAATCCCTATTTTTTCCAAGACTTAGCATTTTTGCCTGCGTGAAAACAACCGCGATCACAGAAAAGAAGAAACGTAATTCGATAACCAGAATTCGCAATACCCGGCTGAAAACCAATCGTTTACAACGAAAGATACCGCTTTTTGCGTATTTTTCATGCGTAAAGGAAACAAAAATGGACAGTCAGATTATTTCGGTGAAAGAAAAGATTGGCTACGGAATGGGCGATGCCGCCAGCCATATCGTCTTTGATAACGTAATGCTGTACATGATGTTCTTCTATACCGATATCTTCGGCATCCCCGCCGGCTTTGTTGGCACCATGTTTCTGCTGGCGCGCGCCTTAGACGCCATTTCCGATCCCTGTATGGGGCTGCTTGCCGACCGCACCCGCAGCCGATGGGGGAAATTCCGCCCATGGATTATCTTCGGTGCGCTGCCCTTCGGCATTGTCTGCGTTCTCGCCTATAGCACGCCGGATCTCAGCCTGAACGGCAAAATGATCTATGCCGCTGTCACTTATACGTTACTCACCCTGCTTTACACCGTGGTTAACATTCCTTACTGCGCTCTTGGCGGCGTGATCACCAACGACCCGCAGCAACGCATTTCGTTGCAGTCCTGGCGCTTCGTGCTGGCAACGGCGGGCGGCATGCTCTCCACGGTGCTGATGATGCCGCTGGTAAAACTGATCGGTGGCGATGACAAAGTCTTCGGCTTCCAGGGCGGTATCGCAGTGCTCTCGGTGGTCGCCTTTATGATGCTGGCGTTCTGCTTCTTCACCACCAAAGAGCGCATTCAGGTGCCGCCGAGCACGACTGCTATACGTGAAGACCTGCGGGATATCTGGCAAAACGACCAGTGGCGCATCGTGGGCCTGCTGACCATCCTTAATATCCTCGCGGTATGCGTGCGCGGCGGAGCGATGATGTATTACGTCACCTGGATCATGGGTAATGCCGCGATTTTCACCGCTTTCCTCACCACTTACTGCGTCGGCAACTTGATCGGTAGCGCGCTGGCGAAACCGCTGACGGACTGGAAATGCAAAGTCACCATCTTCTGGTGGACCAACGCTGCGCTCACTGTGCTGAGCGTTGCCATGTTCTTCGTGCCGATTCAGGCCAGCGTTACCATGTTTATCTTTATCTTCGCCATTGGTGTGCTGCACCAGCTGGTGACGCCCATTCAGTGGGTGATGATGTCCGACACCGTTGATTACGGCGAATGGTGCAACGGCAAGCGCCTCACCGGCATCAGCTTTGCCGGTACGCTGTTTGTATTGAAACTCGGTCTCGCCATCGGCGGCGCGCTGATCGGCTGGGCGCTGGCCGGAGGCGGGTACAATGCCGCAGCCCAGAGCCAGAACAGCACCACCATCAGCATCATTATTGCGCTGTTCACGCTGGTCCCCGCCGTCTGCTATCTGCTGAGCGCCTTTATCGCCAAACGCTACTACAGCCTGAAAACACCGTATTTGAAATCCATTATGGCGCAACTGGCACGCGGAGAACGCCGCGGCCAACAAGGCGTTGGCCATGTTTCTGCGCGGGAAGAATTACTGTAAGGAGGATTCCATGAAAATCAGTGACGGCAACTGGCTTATCCAGCCCGGATTAACGTTGATTCAGCCGGTTCAGGTATTTGACGTTGAGCAGCAGGGCAACGAAATGGTGGTGTATGCCGCTCCGCGCGATGTGCGCGAGCGCACCTGGCAACTGGATACCCCGCTGTTTACCCTGCGCTTTTTCTCGCCGCAGGAAGGTATTATTGGCGTGCGCATTGAGCATTTTCAGGGCGCGGTGGATAAGGGTCCGCACTTTCCCCTTAATATTGCGCAGGACGTGAATATCGCCATACGCGAGACAAAAGAGTTTGCCGAGCTGCAAAGCGGCTCGCTCAGTGTGCGCGTGGGTAAAGGCGAAAACTGGTCCCTCGATTTCCTGCGCGATGGCGTGCGCATCACCGGTAGCCAGCTGAAAAACAACGGTTATGTGCAGGACAATAACAGCGGGCGCAATTACCTTTTCGAACGGCTGGATCTGGGTGTTGGTGAAACGGTTTATGGCCTCGGCGAGCGTTTTACCGCACTGGTGCGTAACGGCCAGACGGTGGAAACCTGGAACCGCGATGGCGGTACCAGCACCGAGCAGTCGTACAAAAATATCCCCTTTTACCTGACCAATCGCGGCTACGGCGTGCTGGTCAATCATCCGGAAGCGGTGGAATTTGAAGTTGGTTCGGAGAAGGTCTCAAAAGTGCAGTTCAGCGTTGAAGGCGAATACCTGGAGTATTTCGTTATCGACGGGCCAACGCCGCAAGGGGTGCTGAACCGCTATACGCACTTTACCGGTCGTCCGGCGCTGCCGCCTGCGTGGTCATTCGGCTTATGGCTCACCACATCCTTTACCACCAATTACGATGAAGCGACGGTGAACAGCTTTATCGACGGCATGGCGGAGCGCCAGCTGCCGCTGCATGTGTTCCACTTCGACTGCTTCTGGATGAAGGCTTTTCAGTGGTGCGATTTCGAATGGGATCCGGTGACCTTCCCGGACCCGGCCGGGATGATTAAACGCCTGAAAGCGCGCGGGCTGAAAATCTGCGTCTGGATCAACCCGTATATCGGCCAGAAATCCCCGGTATTCCGTGAGCTGAAAGAGAAGGGCTATTTGCTGAAACGCGCGGACGGTTCGCTGTGGCAGTGGGATAAATGGCAGCCTGGGCTGGCGATTTATGACTTCACTAACCCGGAAGCCTGCCGGTGGTATGCGGATAAACTCAAAGAACTGGTGGCGATGGGCGTGGATTGCTTCAAAACCGACTTCGGCGAGCGTATACCCACCGATGTGGTGTGGCACAACGGCGCATGCCCGCAGAAAATGCACAACCATTACGCCTATATTTACAACGAACTGGTGTGGAAGGTGTTGAAAGAGACCGTTGGCGAACAGGAGGCGGTGCTGTTTGCCCGCTCGGCCTCCGTTGGCGCACAGCAGTTTCCGGTGCACTGGGGCGGCGACTGCTACGCCAACTACGAATCGATGGCGGAGAGCCTGCGCGGCGGGTTATCCATTGGCTTGTCCGGGTTTGGTTTCTGGAGCCACGATATTGGCGGCTTTGAAAATACCGCGCCAGCCCATGTCTACAAACGCTGGTGCGCGTTCGGTCTGCTCTCCAGCCATAGCCGCTTGCATGGCAGCAAATCCTACCGCGTGCCCTGGGCTTACGATGAAGAGTCCTGCGATGTGGTGCGCCATTTCACCCAGCTTAAATGTCGCCTGATGCCCTACCTTTATCGCCAGGCGGCGCTGGCCCATGAGTCGGGTTTACCGATGATGCGCGCCATGATGCTCGCTTTCCCGGACGATCCGGCATGCGATTATCTCGACAGGCAATATATGCTCGGTGATGCGCTACTGGTCGCGCCAGTGTTTAGCGAGGCGGGCGATGTGCAGTTTTACCTGCCGGAAGGCAGCTGGACGCACCTGTGGCACAACGACACGCTCAGCGGTAGCCGCTGGCATAAACAGCGCCACGACTTTATGAGCCTGCCGGTCTATGTGCGCAGCAACACGTTGCTGGCGCTGGGCGAGAACGATCAACGCCCGGATTACGCCTGGCATGAAGGCACCGCTTTCCAGCTGTTTGCGCTGGAAGAGGGGCGCGAAGCACAGTGCGAAATCCCGGACGCCAGCGGTACGGTTATCTTCCGCTTGCGCGCAACACGCGACGCGGGCGCTATCACCGTGCGGACGGAAGGGGAGTGCCATCACTGGACGCTGTGCCTGCGCAATATCGCGCAGATTGCTGGCGTGCAGGGCGCCACGCAAGCGGGGAGCGAAGCGGGCGTGGTACTCACGCCTCAGGGGAGTGAAATTCGCATTACGCTGTAAGTTTGCTGTGCCCTCTCCCGTAAAGGAGAGGGCATGCAGACAGGTTTCAGGGCGCGGGCTGAGGTGAAGGGGCTGGCGCTGGTTCTGCCGGTGGCGCAACCACGCCACCGGACACGACGCCGCCGTGCATACTCTGCTTGATCTGCTGCTTCTGGACGTTAATCACCGAAAGTTCACCGTTTACCGACGCTTTTAACGGAGCATCGGCGCGTACGGTGCCGCTGGCGGTCAGCTGTAAGTTACCGTCGCCGCTGATGGGCAGAACGGGCCAGCCCCACTCCTGTAAAATATTTACCGGTACGCCGCGCCCGTTCAGGCTGAGGTTTACGCTGCGATCCGGCGTTTGCGAGACCACCGCTTTGGCGTCCAGTAAGCCCTGGCCGGTAAAGGCGCTTAGCTCGGTGATATTGACGATACTGCTGTTGGCGTTGAGCGCCAGCGAAGGACGACGGACATCCACCCGGTTAAAGGTCGCGGCGGCGGCGTTCAGTTTCGCCGTTCCGCCCCACACGCCCCATTTACCCTCGCGCACCAGTTGCAGGTTATCGCCATAGCCATCCAGCGCCGTCAGCTGCCACGGAAATGTCGGGTCGATATCGATCACCAGGTTGCGGCTGGCGCTAAATTTTTTCAGCGTTATGGTCTTTAGCCAGTCCGGCAGATCCTCCATCCACAGCTGTTTCCAGTTGTCCGGCAGCGTATATTCCAGCCCGGCAAAGGCGGCGTCATCCAGCACCAGCGCGTGGCCGGCGCGATACCAGTTCCCCGAGGTGCGCACCATCCCGTTTTCCCAGCGCGAGGTGAACTGCTGTAGCGTAATGCCCTGGGGTGAAAACGTGGCGTTAAGGATCGGGTCGAACAGGTGCAGCGAGCCGTAAATAAACTCGCTGGCGTTCATCGAAAGCCTGCCATCTTCGCTTTGCCAGTCGTCTTTTATCAGCGTCAGGTTACGCAAACTTAAATCCAGATCGGTAACTGCCCAGCCGGGGCCTTGTAAACGCGCATCGGTGACTTCAACACGGCCGATTTTCAGCGAGGGCAAGGTGGTCAGCGGGCGGAAGAAATCGAGCAGGGATTTATCGCTCTGCAGACGGATATCGTTTAACCGCAGCGTATTCACTACCCAACTGCCATCAGCGGCGCGGCGCGCATCACCGGTCAGGGAACCGCGCGCCATATCAGCACCAATGGTGGTCAGCGTGACGACATCTTTATCGATGCTGCCCTGAATTAAAACATTACTGGCGGGAACGCCGTTTAAGGTCAGCGAACCGGCGCTCATCTGAATCTGTGTTTTGCTGCCGAGCACGTTGCCGGTAACGGGTTGCCAGGGCGCAACGCCGCCCGTCACGCGCTGGGCGCTGAGATCCCAGCCGGTGGTTGGGCTGTTAAACGCCATATTCTTCAGCTGCAGGCGGTCGGCCTGGAAAGGCAGCGGCGCGGTGGCCGGGGAAAAGTTCAGCGTGCCGTCTTCTAACACAATGGTGTCGACATGCAACGGATCGGTTATCTGGCGGCTGCTCAGGCCGATATCGACGCTTTTAGCGACCAGCGTTGCAGGTTTGCCTTTACGGCCAAAATTCACGCCTTTCAGCAACACATGAGAAGGGGAAGAGAAACGATGATCTATCGCGTCAAAGGTCAGGTGATAGTCGCTGTTGTCGCTCACCCACTTGCTGGCCTGCGTTGCACCCCAGCGGGTCTGCAGCAGGAAATAGCAGATAAGTATCGCTACCAGCAGAACGATAGCAACGATAAGGAGCAGCTTTCCAATAAATTTCATGATCTTCCATCTCCACGTGCCAGACAGGCAGTTATGCACGATTTATGCGCAATGCTCAAGGGCGGAATGATGAAAGAAGGTGACGGCGGCAACGGTCTTAATGCCGTTGCCGCAGGGTAATCAGTTCGTCTCGGGTGGGAAAATCAGATTCAGCACAATCGCCGTAATACCACCTGCGGCAATGCCGGAAGAGAGCAGGTTTTTCAGCCAGTCCGGGGCAAACTGCAGGATTTGCGGCTGCTGGGATACGCCCAGACCCACGGCCAGCGACAGGGCGAGGATCAGGATGGCGCGACGGTTCAGCGGCTCGCGAGAGACAATTCGCACGCCGGACGCGGCAATGGTGCCGAACATCACCAGCGTCGCGCCGCCGAGTACCGGCTCAGGCAACTGCTGCACAAAAGCGCTAACCGCCGGGAACAGGCCCAGCACTATCAGCATCATGGCGATAAAGAAACCGATATAGCGGCTGGCAACGCCCGTCAGCTGGATCACGCCATTGTTCTGGCCGAAACAGGAGTTCGGGAAGGTGTTGAAAACGGCAGAGACAAAAGAGTTCAGGCCGTTTGCCAGCACGCCGCCTTTCAGGCGCTTCATATACAGCGGACCGGTCACCGGTTGTTCTGACACATCAGAGGTTGCGGTGATATCGCCGATGGTTTCCAGCGAAGTGATCATAAACACCAGCATCAGCGGCAGCAGCAGGCTCCAGTCGATGCTCAGGCCATAGTAAAGCGGTGTCGGCACCATAAAGGTACTTTCCGGCGCATTATATTCCGGCAGCATGCCCAGCAGCATCGCCAGCACATATCCCACCGCCATTGCGATCACCAGCGAAGCAATACGCAGATACGGGTTGCGCTGGCGGTTAAGCAGAATAATCAGCCCCAGCACCACCCCTGCCAGCAGCAGGTTTTTCGGTGCGCCAAAGGTGTGGTTCGCCATCGCTGCATAACCACCGCCGACGGAAGTCAAACCTACCTGAATCAGCGACAGGCCGATAATCATCACCACCACGCCGGACACCAGCGGGGTAATAATACGGCGCGCCAGCGGCAGAATGCGCGAAATAACCATTTCGGTACAGCTGGCCAGCATCAGGGTTCCGAACAGCGCAGCCATCATTGTCGGCACGTCCGCCCCGCCGGTTTTCAGCGCCGTACCGCCCATAATCAGCGGCGCGACAAAGTTAAAACTGGTGCCCTGAATGGAGAGCAACCCGGAGCCGACCGGACCCCAGGCTTTGATTTGTATAACGGATGCGACGCCGGAGGCGAACAGCGACATGCTGATAATGTGCTGAGTGTCCTGAGCCGGTAAACCCAGCGCCTGGCAAATCAGTAATGCCGGGGTGATCACGCCGACAAACATCGCCAGCAGGTGCTGTAGCGCGGCAAACAGGGTTTGCGGCAAGGGCGGGCGATCTTCAAGGCGGTAGATCAATTCACTGGAAGGAGTCTGCGCAACCGGTTGCGCATCTGCTGACTCGATGGTATTTACGGACATCTCAAGCAATCCCCTGATGGAAAAGCGCTGATTCTAGCGGACTGTTTGCTAAAAGCAAACGGTTGCTTTGCTAAAAACATACTTTTCTAAGGGATGTTTGTTTTGCCGCATAAGGTTCTAAACTCAGGCGTTGGAATAGCGTTCCGTTTCCGGCATCCAGCGGTCGATCAGCGCTTCGGCAAGCTGCGGATAACGTTCATGAATATGGCGGGCGATACGCTGCACTTCCGGGATCATCGCCTGGTCACGGAGCAGATCGGCGACTTTAAATTCCGCAGCGCCGGTCTGGCGGGTACCCAGCAATTCACCCGGACCGCGGATCTCTAAATCTTTTTGCGCAATCACGAAGCCATCGTTGCTATCGCGCAGCACCTGTAAACGCTTTTGCGCCGTTTTTGACAGCGGGGATTTATACAACAGCACGCAGTGGGAGGCGACCGCACCGCGCCCGACGCGCCCGCGCAGCTGGTGGAGTTGCGCAAGACCGAGCCGCTCGGGATTCTCAATAATCATCAGGCTGGAATTGGGCACATCGACGCCCACTTCAATCACCGTTGTCGCCACCAGCAGATGCAGCTCGCCCTGTTTAAACGCCTGCATCACCGCCTGTTTTTCGGCGGGCTTCATGCGCCCATGCACCAGCCCGACGTTCAGTTCCGGCAGCGCCAGTTTCAGCTCTTCCCAGGTCGCTTCCGCCGCCTGCGCTTCCAGCAGGTCAGACTCTTCAATTAAGGTACATACCCAGTACGCCTGGCGACCTTCGCCGGTACAGGCGCTGCGCACGCGGTCGATAATCTCGTTGCGACGCGTATCGGGAATCGCGACGGTGGTGACCGGCGTACGCCCCGGTGGCAGTTCATCAATCACCGAAGTGTCAAGATCGGCATAGGCGGTCATTGCCAGCGTGCGCGGAATTGGCGTGGCGGTCATGATCAGCTGGTGGGGATGAAAACCCTGCTGCTGGCCCTTCTCCCACAGCGCCAGGCGTTGGTGAACGCCGAAGCGGTGCTGTTCATCAATTATCACCAGCGCCAGGCCGTTAAACTGCACCTGCTCCTGAAAAATCGCATGGGTACCGACAATCATCTGCACCTGGCCGCAGGCAATCGCCTCTTGCTGCGCCTGTCGTGCTTTGCCTTTCTGCTTACCCGCCAGCCAGCCTACTTCAATGCCGAGGGGGGCAAACCAGTTGCGGAAATTATTGGCATGCTGTTCAGCCAGCAGTTCGGTGGGTGCCATCATGGCGACCTGCTTGCCGTTGGCAATCGCGCGAAGCGCCGCCAGCGCGGCCACCAGCGTTTTACCGGAACCGACATCACCCTGCACCAGGCGCATCATCGGCATATCAAGGGCCATATCGCGCTCAATCTCTGCCACCACGCGCGCCTGTGCGCCGGTCGGTTTAAAGGGCAGGGAGGCCAGCAGCCGGTTTTTAAGCTCATCTTTCGCGCCCAGCGGCTGGGCATGGTAACGCTGTGCCCCGGCGCGCAGCGCCAGCATGCTGAGGTTGTGCGCCAGAAGCTCTTCAAGAATTAAGCGGCGCTGCGCCGGATGTTGACCGCTCTCCAGTTCGCTTAACTGCAGCGTCGGCGGCGGGCGGTGCAGCGTGTGCAATGCCTCCGGCAGGCTCATTAACCCCTGAGCCAGCTCCGGCGGCAGCAGTTCATTGATGGCGCAGGTGGCCAGCAGTTCTAAAGCCTGATCCGTAAGCTTACGCAGCGTGGCTTGTTTAATGCCTTCGGTGGTGGGATAAACCGGCGTCAGGGTTTCTTGCAGCTCCGGCGTGCTGAGATCGCCCTGCACACGGTATTCCGGATGGATCATTTCTGCGCCGTACTTTCCGCGCTTCGCTTCACCATAGGCCAACACGCGGCGGCCGGTGGCAAGGCTGTTTTTCATTGCCGCATTGAAGTTGAAAAAGCGCATGGTCAGAATGCCGGTGCCGTCGCTTATCTGGCAGGTCATCATCCGGCGGCCGCCGAAGGAGATATTGCAGTTCAGCACTTCGCCCTCCACCGTGGCGTAAATGCCCGGCAGCAGGTCGGCAATCGGGTAGAGCTGGGTACGATCTTCGTAGCGCAAGGGAAGGTGAAGCAGGAGATCCGACACGCTGTTAAGGCCGATTTTCGCCAGCTTACTGCTCTGCGCCGCGCCGACTCCGGTCAGCGAGTTTAAGGGCACAGCATCGAGCAGCTTACCTTTCATTGATTACTCCGTGGCCTGCATAGTTGCCCACCACGTTGGGTCGGCTTCGATTTGTCCTTCACTGTTAACGTGAGGATAAGGCAGGCCTTTGCGTTTCGCCACTTTAGCCAGCACCGGGTAACCCCCCTCGAACAGCAGGCGCTGCTGCTCTTCGTCCGGCAGCATACTGTTCTCGCGCTGATACATTCCGGCGTTTTGCCGCTGGCGCTGCGCTTCATAGAGGATCAAGGCGGAAGCAACGGAGACGTTCAGCGACTGCACCATGCCCGTCATCGGGATGATGATATCCCGATCCGCCAGATCCAGCGCTTGCTGGGTGATCCCGGTTTTCTCCTGACCCATCAAAATACAGGTCGGGCGGGTGTAGTCGATCTCGCGAAAATCAACCGCTTTGTCAGAAAGGTGGGTGGCGAGGATCTGCATACCGCGCGCTTTTAGCGTGCCAACGGCATCGCTGATGGTGCGGTGGGTTTTCACTTCCACCCAGCTGTTGCTGCCTGCGGCGGAAGAGGCCATGGTACGCATGCGGTTGCCTGGCCAGACGGCGTGCACTTCATGCACGCCAACGGCGTCGGCGGTGCGGATAATGGCGGAGACGTTATGAGGTTTATGCACCTGCTCCATGCAGACCGTCAGATCAGGCTGACGCCTGGCGAGCATTTCGCGTATCCGTGCATAACGCTGTGAATTCATAAAAACTTCATCCTTTAAACGGCCTTTTCACCCCGGCTACCTGTTCTTCACGTGACCGGGCACCCATTCGCTTGCGCGTTATTCGGCTTACCGCCTCGTCCCTTCGGGGTGAGGGCCAGCGCGTTATGACGGCATGCAAATGGCTGTGTGTTTAAGACTAGTTTCGATTGCGGGTGACTTTAATCACATCCGGCATCACGCGGATTTTGCGCATAATATTCGCCAGATGAACGCGATCGCGCGCCGTCAGCCGGATGAACGCGCTGTAGACGCGGCCATCTTTCTCTTCGGTGTTCAGGCTTTGAATGTTCGAAGAGGCGGTGTTAATCGCCGCCGTCAGGTTCGCCAGCGCGCCCTGATGGTTGAACATATCGACCTTGATCTCGGTGATAAACTCCTGCGCGGTCTCTTTGTCCCATTCGACGGCCATATATCTTTCGGGCTCTTTCTGGTAGCCACGAATGTTACGGCAGGATTCATGGTGAATCACCAACCCTTTGCCAGGACTGACGTGGGCGACAATCGGATCGCCAGGAATGGGGCGGCAGCATTTGGCAAAGGTAATAAGCACGCCGTCAGCGCCTTTGATCGGCAGATGACCGCTGCTGGTGCCGGATGAGGCTTGCGCAACCTGAGTGGCTTCCCCTTGCTGCAGGTTTTTCGCCACCACCACGCTCATAGCGTTGCCCAGACCAATCTCTGCCAGCAGATCGTCGAGGGAGGCGAGTTTCATGCGGTCCAGCTCGCGTTGCACATGCTCCGGCGGGATCTCCGCCAGTTTACGGCTTCCGCCCAGCGCGTGATTCAGCAGGCGGCGACCGAGGCTTACGGAGTCGTCACGCTTGAGGTTTTTCAGCATCTGACGGATTTTGGCCCGCGCTTTCGAGCTGACAACGAAGTTCAGCCACGCGGCATTCGGGCGTGCGCCAGGTGCGGTAATGATCTCTACCGTCTGGCCGCTGGCGAGGGACTGCGACAGCGGATAGGGCTGGCGATCGACGCGCGCGCCGACGCAGGCATGGCCGATATCCGTGTGCACCGCATAGGCGAAGTCCACCGGCGTCGCGCCAGCGGGCAGCTCGACAATGCGGCCTTCCGGGGTGAAAACATAAATCTCATCGGGGAACAGATCAGATTTAACGCTCTCAATAAATTCAAACGAGCTACCGGCGCTCTGTTGCAGCTCCAGCAGGCTTTGCATCCAGCGCTGGGCGCGGATTTGCGCGGTAGTGCTGCTTTCGCCATGCTCTTTATAAGCCCAGTGCGCGGCAACCCCCATCTCCGCCATTTGATCCATATCTTCCGTACGGATCTGTACCTCAACCGGCACGCCGTGCGGGCCAATCATCGAGGTGTGCAGAGATTGATAGCCGTTCGCCTTGGGAATGGCGATATAGTCTTTTACGCGGCCGGGACGCGGCTTGTACAGGCTGTGCATCTGACCCAACACGCGATAACAGGTATCCAGATCGAGGACGATAACGCGAAACGCGTAGATATCCATAATCGAATGAAAACGCTGCTCTTTAAGCACCATTTTGCAGTAAATGGAGTAAAGGTGCTTTTCACGCCCGCTGACGCGGCACGGAATACCGGCTTCCTGTAAACGCCCTTCGATTTCAGAGAGGATTTTTTGAATCATCTCTTTGCGGTTGCCGCGTGCGGCTTTTACCACTTCTTTAATCACGCGATAGCGATTGGGATACAGCGCTTCAAAGCCCAGCTCTTCAAGCTCGGTTTTGATGTGATGAATACCTAAACGGTGCGCCAGCGGACTGTAGATTTCTAGGGTTTCACGGGCGATGCGACGACGCTTATCCGGGCGAAGAGAGCCGAGCGTGCGCATATTGTGGGTGCGGTCGGCAAGCTTGATTAAAATGACGCGGATGTCCTGCACCATCGCCATAATCATCTTGCGAAAGTTTTCGGCCTGCGCCTCTTTTTTATCCTGAAACTTGAGCTTATCAAGTTTCGACACCCCTTCCACCAGCTCGGCAACGCTTTTGCCAAACAGTTGTTCCATATCCTGGTAGGTGGCCGGGGTATCTTCGATCACGTCATGCAGCAGCGCCGCCATTAGCGTTTCGTAGTCGAGTTTCATCTCGGCCAGAATGCAGGCTACCGCCACCGGGTGCGTGATATAAGGTTCACCGCTTGAACGTGTCTGGCCCTCGTGAGCGTCACGTGCAACGAGATAAGCCTGCCTGAGACGCTTAACCTGGTCTTCAGGCAGATAGTTTTGAATCAGCTGATTCAGGCTTTCAAACAGATACAAGGGTGACCTGCAGGTTAATTAACGACGACCTTCAGCAATGGCGGTAACAGCCTGCAGTTCTGCGGCTTCCTGCTCTTGCTGTTCCTGGCGCTCACGCACGTCGAGGATCTGGTTGTTGATCAGACCTTCTTCGATTTCGCGCAGCGCGATAACGGTGGTTTTATCGTTTTCTTCCGGTACTAAAGGATCTTTACCGCCAACCTGCATCTGACGAGCGCGACGCGCGGCGACCAGCACCAGGTCAAAACGGTTACCTACTTTCTCTACAGCGTCCTGAACAGTTACGCGTGCCATATTTAAAATGCTCCACAGATGAAGAAATGACTGGGCATGATACTTAAACCAGGCTCAGTCTGCCAATAGTTTGCTGATTAAAGCGTCATGTCGCTGCTTCTGGCGGGCCATACGCAGACGTTCGGCGCGAATAATGGTTTTCAAATCGCCTAATGCGGTATCGAAATCATCATTCACAATCAGATAATCATATTCGGCGTAATGGCTCATTTCCGCAACGGCCTGCGCCATACGCTTTGCGATAACCTCTTCGCTATCCTGACCGCGCCCGCGCAGGCGGCGATCGAGTTCCAGCTTCGACGGCGGCAGAATAAAGATGCTGCGCGCCTGCGGCATGCGGGTGCGAATTTGCTGCGCGCCCTGCCAGTCGATATCCAGAAAGACATCTACGCCCGTCGCCAGTACCTGTTCGATAGCGGCGCGCGAGGTGCCGTAATAGTTACCAAAGACTTCCGCATGTTCTAAAAACGCATCGTTGCCGATCATGGATTTAAATTCGTCATGATTAACAAAGAAATAGTGTTCACCGTGCACTTCACCCGGGCGCGGCGCGCGCGTGGTGTGCGAGACAGAAACTTGCGTGTCGTATAACGGTTGGGTTTTCAGCAAAGCCTGGATGAGGCTTGATTTACCCGCGCCGCTGGGGGCGGAAACTATATAGAGCGTGCCTTGAGCCATGAGAGTCTTTTGTATGTGAATTGCGAAAGGAAACTTACATACGTGCCTATTATACACATCAGCGCTATGTGACGTAGCCTTTGTCACACTTTTTCCCGCTGCGGTTGACATTTTACGCTCGGCTTCCCTGATTTGTTTGCAAATTTTCACTGCTACGCTGATTTGCCGGAACCGTCCTCGCACTCCTCTCTTTTCGCCGTCGTCATTGCGGCATTGGCCGCGCTATAACGGCGGCGCTATCACAAGGAGAAAGGATGATGTGGAAAAAAGCCGGAATCGCTGTTTGTCTGCTGTTGGTAAGCATGGTGAGCCAGGCCGTATGCCCGGTCTGGTCGCTCTCGCGGGCGCAGGAAGAAGTCAGCCGTTTGCAACAGCAGCTTGCCCAGTGGAACGAGGCGTACTGGAAGCAAGGGGCAAGCGAGGTCAGCGATACGGTTTATGATCAGCTGAGCGCGCGGCTGGCGAACTGGCAACGCTGTTTTTCCCTTGAGCCAGCAACGTCTATGCCTGCCTTGCCCGCAGGCACTATAAAACATCCGGTGGCGCACACGGGGGTGCAAAAACTGTCGGATAAACATGCGCTCCAGCGCTGGATGGCCGGAAAAAACGATCTCTGGGCACAGCCCAAAGTGGATGGCGTCGCGGTAACGCTGGTCTATCGCGACGGTGAACTGGCCCAGGCCATCAGCCGTGGGGATGGGCTAGCCGGGGAAGACTGGACGGCAAGAATTCGCGCCGTTCCGTCGATACCCAAAACGGTGAGCGGCGCGCTGACAAACAGCGTCTTGCAGGGTGAACTGTTTTTACGCCTCGAAAACCATATCCAAAAACAGGCGGGCGGGCTGAATGCGAGGGCAAAAGTGGCGGGCGCGATGATGCGCCGCAACGATCCCGCCATCCTTAATGAGCTGGTATTCTTTGTCTGGGCCTGGCCAGACGGTCCGCCAACCCTTGCGCAGAAACTGATTGAGCTGAGCAAAGCCGGGTTTAGCGAAGAGATACACTATAGCGTGCCGGTAAGTTCGCTACAGGAAGTTGAACAGCTACGCAGCCGTTGGTTTACCTCCCCGATGCCGTTCGTCACGGACGGTTTGGTGGTGCGTTATGGCAGCGAACCGGCGGGTAATAGCTGGCTGCCGGGCCAAAGCCATTGGGTTGTGGCATGGAAATATGACCCGGTTGAGGAAGTGGCAACGGTAAAAGATATTCGCTTCGCCATTGGACGTACCGGCAAAATTTCTGCGGTGGCACTGCTCGAACCGGTACAGCTTGATGACAAGCGGGTTCAGCGGGTCAATCTGGGATCCGTCAGGCGCTGGGAGGAGCAGGATATTGCGCCCGGCGATCATATAGCCATTAGCCTTGCCGGGCAGGGTATTCCGCGCATTGACGGTGTGGTCTGGCGCTCCCTTGTCCGGGATAAACCTGTGCCGCCCGCGCCACGCTTTACCCCGTTAACCTGCTTTTTTGCCAGCGCCGAGTGCGAGGAACAATTTGTTGCCCGCCTGGTGTGGCTCAGCTCGGCAAGAGCGTTGGGCATAGAAGGGCTTGGCGAAAGCGGCTGGCGGGCGCTGCATCAGGCGCATCGCTTCGAACACCTTTTTTCCTGGCTGGCGCTAACGAAGGAGCAACTGCAGTCGACGCCGGGCATTTCACCGGCGCGCGGGTTGCAGCTCTGGCATCGCTTTACGCTAGTACGAGACAGACCCTTTCCGCGCTGGCTTGTTGCTTTGGGTACACCCTTGCCGCAGTCCGCAATGAGAGCCGCTGGCGACACAAGCTGGCAGCAGATGCGCGAGCGTAACGAACAGGCGTGGCAGCGTTTCCCGGCAATGGGTGCGGAAAAAGCCCGGCAGGCAGTGGCTTTTATCCATGCCCCTGATATCCAGCGGCTGGCGGCGTGGCTGGGGGCGCAGGGGATAAAAGCGTTTCAGTGAACGTTGTGTTTATAGTGAAACACCGGCAAGCCGAGCTTCCAGCGGATCGCCAGTAAACGGGTGGTGAAGCCAAACAGTAGCGTTGCGATGACCACCATATCGTGGCCGGACACCAGCCGATCAAGAACGATATAGAGGACGGCAGAGGCGAAAGCGATCCCGGCATACAGCTCTTTTTGGAATACCAGCGGGATACGTTTGCAGAACATATCCCGCAATACGCCGCCAAATACGCCGGTGGTAACGGCAGCAATCACGGCAATAACCGGGCCTTCACCCATATCAAGGGCAACCTGCGCACCGATAATGGAAAACACCACCAAACCGAGGGCGTCGAGAACCAAAAACAGGCGACGCAGATGGGACATCAGCGGGGCAAAAATCGTGGTTAATACTGCTGCCACGGCCACAATAATGACGTATTCCGGGTGCTTTACCCACCCGAGCGGGTAGTGCCCGAGCAGGATATCGCGTACCGAACCGCCGCCCAGCGCCGTGGCCGTGGCGATAATGATAACGCCAAAGGTGTCCATTCTACGCCGACCCGCCGCCAGCGCGCCGGTCATGGCTTCGGCCGTAATGCCAATAAGATAAAGAGTGTGTAATAGCATGCCGCCCTCGCTAATCAGAGGCGGCAGGGTAACGATTTGCGCTGTGGTATTCGATTGAGTTTTTCTAAGGGTGGCTAATTTGGATAAGTTTAACTAATGCATTAAAAAGAGAGTTTTGTTGCTAATTCTGCACATTAGAAGCCGTCAGCAGTAAAGGGCTTATTTTAATGGATAAGATTATTCACCAAAATAAGTCGGGTTAAATCCATTAATGCGAACGGTCTATGTGTAACAGGTGAAGGCTTTTGTCCGTTTTGGCAACGGCGTCCATAAGGCGATAAAGGTTCCGAATCGTAAGCTTATTCGCATCAGATGAAATTTATCTTTTCGGGTTATTTATGTGGCGTCCCTAAAGCGAAGGGAAAATGCAGGAGTACAACCTTGTATACGGCAGAAATATGCATTCTATTGCCGAATTTTGATAACGCTGGATAATTAAAAGCCCGTCGAATGACGGGCTTTTAAGCGTTGTTTATTGATGCGTTGTGCTGGACGTTATTCGATATTCTGAATCTGAATGGTGATTAATATAAATAATGTGACCTGCCCCCAGTATTAGATACAACGATCAGTTAGTAAAGTCGGTTTGTTTACCTTCTAATTTTCCATTTCTCCAGCTTGCTGCAAATTCAGCCGGCGTCTGGTAATTCAGCGATGAATGAGGTCTGGACTCGTTGTAGTCCTGCCGCCAGTTATTAATGATTTTCCGGGCATGAAGAATATCGCTGAACCAGTGTTCATTCAGGCATTCATCCCGAAAGCGACCGTTGAAACTCTCAATAAATCCGTTCTGCGTTGGCTTACCTGGCTGGATAAGTCTCAACTCCACACCATGCTCAAAGGCCCATTGATCGAGCGCGCGGCAGGTAAATTCCGGGCCCTGATCGGTTCTTATTGTCGTCGGATAGCCACGAAAGAGCGCGATGCTGTCCAGAATACGCGTGACCTGAACGCCTGAAATACTGAAAGCAGCGGTGATCGTCAGACACTCCTTCGTGAAATCATCCACACAAGTCAGGCACTTAATCCGACGGCCGCTGGCAAGTGCATCCATGACAAAAACCATCGACCATGTCAGGTTCGGCGCATCCGGGCGAAGAAGCGGAAGCCGCTCAGTCGCCAGACCTTTACGACGTCGTCTGCGCTTCACACTCAGGCCTCTGCATTAGGTTGGTGTTTTGCGGATTCATGTTGCTCTCCTTGGTTCGTTTTCGACGAGAGCAAATGTACTTGAGAGAGGGAGAGTCGGGTTAGGGTGGCTCGAAAAAACAGAGCCACTGAAGGATAGGTCAGCTGGAACCCGAGAATTTCAGTTGCTGCGAAAGCCTTATGTTTCTATTTTTTTTTGATAAATTTACTATATAGATTATTGTATATGCTTTGATTATTAAAATGGTCTAAATCTTTACCTAAAATATATGCAGGAGATATATCGGGTTGAACCTTATCTTCGTGTATATTATAAAAAACATAATATGGAATGTTTTTTCTAAGTATATATTTTTCTTGAGTCCTGCTTATTAATGCTGATTTGGGCAAGTTAGTCCTCATGTGCTCAAATACTAATAAAAAGAAAATATCTTCTCTAAGTGTTATTTGATAAAACCCTGCAGCATTTGTCGATTCAGATATATCGACAATTATCGTGTTTGAAGCTTTGCGGGTTGGTATCATTTCTTTCACATTAATGTATAAAAAGCTATCGCTTCCAGTTGACGTCTGATTGTTAAATGTTACGCTTATATTATTCTTCACAACCATTTTTTTAAGTTTTATGTTTGATTTGGAAGTTGTATTTTCATAATTTTCATTATATAGTTCCATGTCAAAATCTATTTCAGATCTTCCCATCGTGGCATCTACTGAAATCGGTAGGGTGCTGTCAGATATACATACATTGTTAATGACGCCATACCATGGGGCGTCATAGGGTAATAATAAAGAATCATTAATGACAATTATGTAATTTTCATCTTCATTTACAATTCCTTTTTCCTTGAATCTTTCTAAGTCTTCAAGCTTTCTAGATATCGATGAAGTTACCGTTAACAAACGCTCCTTATACAGTAATATCCTCTCTGAATCATTAAGCTCTTTTTTGTTGATTAATTTTTTTATTTCTTGATTTGGAGTCGGTGTTACAACCTCAAAACAGAATTTGTGCCCATTTTTTGTGGCAAAGAAATCAGGTCCTTCGTTTTTACTCTTGATATCGACAAAACCTGTTCTTCTTAAATGAAAGTTGAATAAAACTTCGGCAATACGTTGGTCATATTTTTCGCTTTCTTTTGATAAGATTTCTATGTCAAAGTGTTTGTCTTTATAAGGTATAAAATCTTTATAAATTTGTTCCAGCGAAATTAAAAATGCTTCGTAAATGTCTTTTGTGAATTTCCTTTCCTCTCCTGTAAGGTTTAAGAAAAATTCAAATCTGGACTCGAAGTTTTGTTTCCATTTTTCTTTAAGTCTTTCCAAGATCATGTCACTTCCCACACAATTCCTCTCTTTATTTAAATTTTATAGAATGTAAATGATTTAATCTGCACTTGTAATTTCATAACTTCCTAAACCTTCATCTTTTTAAGATGAGGGTTTCGATTTATGAAGAAGTTGAACTGCCTAATGAAGTCTATCGTTGCTGCTTTCATAGCCAAGGGCCTGTCTGCGTCTTTGATATGGTAGTTCAGACGAATCATTGCCTCGTCGTCTTCGTCTGTGTACAAGAGTCTCGACAGCCTATCGTCAGAGAGGCGCAGATCATTCATTTTTGCCCATAGAAGCACGTCGAGCATAGCGATTAGCCTGTAAGTGATAATTTTCTTTATCGTCCCATATCCGAAGCGAACCATGCCTGACAGCTCTTCTCTTCCACTCCTAAGACTTTGCGCCACTGCGGTAACGCCGCTCTGATTGATTCAGCAATTTCGTCGTCCGTTCCGCTCGCAAGATCTATCTCTAATAGAACTGTCTTCTCACATATCGCTGTCATAACCGTTGATACGTAGTCCTCGTGGTCAGGAAGATTGACACAGTACTCGTCGCTACCTTCCTCCCAAGTGAACAAATTAGCTCTGAGGCCAGTTACACTGAGTTCAGCAAGTCTGGTTATATCTGTAATGAAGATGTGAGGAACGCTTTGAAGAGTTTGCTCACTTTGCAAGTAGTCGAGCTGTTTACGCTCAAAGAGGAATGGCTTGCCACTAAAAATTTGACTCATGTATCCGCCAAGGCCGCTCTTCTCTTCTACTGTAGACCATGGTTTGAAGAGGAGGGCTCTCGCCCAGAGTTCATGGTACAAACAGTTTAAAGTGGTTTCTTCAAATCTTTTGTATTTTTCAATGCTTAACCATGTTTTGACGGCCTTGGTGTCTTCCGTGGACCAATTTTTCATAAGATTTCCTTTACAATTTGAAAGGTTTTAAATTATGATTTTATCGATAATTTTTTTCCAGTTTTTTATAAAAATTAATTTAAAAGGTTTAGTTTATGAAGAATAAGCTTTTTAGCAAGGAGCGTAATTTTGCTATATTATTAGTGCTGATTTATTTTTTTGTTATGGCTTTTGTGGCCTGTCAGTTAAATCTCAATTGGTGGGGATACTTACTAATTGATTTACCATTGATATTTGGTATCGCCCTTACTCGCTTTATATACCCGAGCTTTAAGAAATTCTTAAAGTCAGCTGTAGATACTGTTTTATATTTACCTGCATCTATCGCTGCCGCATATCTAATCGTCAAATATAGGTTGGATTTAACCAACCAAGACCTTTATTCTATATTTAATTCAACCTTGGGTGCTGTTTATATTTTTTGTTTAGCTGTTGCAGCTGTAATGAAGTGTTGCATATCCTTCTCAGAAGCGGTTTCTGCTTATAGAGAAGAATCAATTAAGTAGGCTAATCTGAAAATAAAAAATGAGGGTTGTGGGCAGTTAATTCTTTCCTTTAACCCTTGCTTTACTTCTCATATCTAATCCAATCATTATTATTATAGGGAATAGTGACGCGCTAATTCCGGTAACCGCAGATGCTAAATTCCCCCACAAGCCACTAACTTCTGTTGTTCCCTGCTCATAAAAATAAGCGGCAGAAGCAATGTTTGCGATAATAGAAAAGCATAAAAATATTGTTGTTTTTTTCATTCTTTCATCTCCTTTCTTAATATAATTTCATCCTTTTTTTGATTCATCAAATATATTTCTAGTTATTTTTTTCAAAAAATATTTCTCACATTTATACTTAAATTATTTAAAGCTTCTTTTATCTCATTGTAATAATCGTAACGGTCATAAACTCCCCGCACGCCTTCTATTTTATGATTCAGACACCTTTCTGCAATATGAGGTGGTACGGACAATGAAGCGAGCAAGCTTCGGCAGGTTCTTCTCAAGTCATGAACGGTGAAATATTCAAGATTTTCCATTTTATTGGGTGGCTGAATCTTCTTACCAGGCTCCTGACCGAATAGTTTTGCTATCGCTCTGTTAAGCGTATCTTTGCCCATATGAGGTGTTTTGCTTACTCGTCTGTTTGGAAATACATACTCTGAACCACATGCACGAACTTTTAGTTCGTTGAAAAAAGTTTATGCAAGTGGTGAAAGAGGTATGGCAATCTCTTTGCCAATCTTACTTCTGTCAGCAGGTAACACCCACTTGCTATCTTCCAGTTTATATTCTGTCCATTTGCTTTCTGTCAGATCTGTCTTCCTGACCCCCAACAAAATCAAAAGGGCGCATGCGATATAATTATCTCTACTGAAGCTATCTGAGTTTTCCTTGAATTTTTTGAAAACGAAGCCAATCTCGTCAAGTGTCAGTGCTCTGTCTCTGCTTTTCTCCACTCCGCCTGCGTCGTTTACTCTGAAGGCCGCTGCGGGATTGTGCATGGTAAGGCCAAGTTTAATCGCATGATTGAACAGCTGCTTCATGTAAAGCAAAGCGTCATTGGAAATTGAAGGCCTTCCGCTATCAAATATTTTTCGAATGATCGCTCTTACGTGCAGAGGTGTAACTTTGTCGATTGCGAGTAGACCTATCTGAGGTGAAATGTCTTTTTTGAACACTCGTTCTGGGATTTGAGGATTTTTGAGTCTTTTTTGTAATTCAACAAACCAGTCGTCAAAGAGTTCATTCACAGTGGTGATAGCTGCAGGACGGCTTAACTTGCGTTCCGCGACTGGGTCATTACCGGCTCTTACCTTTTTACGTGCTGCGTCTGCTTCAGACCGAACTTCCGCAAGCTATAAATCCGTTTGCTTGCCAAGGGTAAGCGCTTTTCTTTTACCGTTGATAGTGTAGCGGATCATCCAATATGGGGATCCTTTAGGTGGAAGCATTAGGTAAAGACCTTCGCCGTCTCCATAGCGCCCAGCTTTACCCTTCCTGACGATAGCCTGCACTTCTTTAACCGTTAACGTTCCCATATAAGCCTCTGTTCAGCCCATGCACGGATAGGTAGCTCTGGAAAGGGTGTGGGTAGTAGACGGTTTATATGGTACCTAGAAGGGGAAGTAAAGAGATTTAGTACCCAATTTACTACCCAGAGTAAGCGGGACGTTGTTGGATTCAAGTGGACACACTTATGAAGTGTTTAGGCGTTAAACGCCCTTTTTTCAGGGCGTTATAGAATATATTTTACGGTTAAGGGTATTACTCGATATTCTGAATCTGCTCGCGCATTTGCTCAATCAGCACTTTCAGCTCGATGGCAGAATTAGTCACTTCCGCATTAATCGACTTGGAAGCCAGCGTGTTCGACTCGCGGTTAAACTCCTGCATCATAAAGTCGAGACGACGACCAACAGCCTCTTTTTTCTTCAGAATGTTGTAAGTCTCTTTCACGTGCGCTTCGAGGCGATCCAGCTCTTCCGCCACGTCAATACGCTGCGCCATCATCACCAGCTCCTGCTCGAGACGATTGTTCTCAAGCTGCACCTGCGCCTCTTCCAGCTTAGAAACCAGCCGCTCGCGCTGCCACTGCAGGATTTCCGGCATATGGGCACGGACTTTGCTGACTTCGGTGCTTACACCTTCCAGACGCTGCTCAATCAGAGATTTCAGCGCCTGACCTTCGGTTTCACGGGCGATGATAAAATCATCCAGCGCGCCATCCAGTGCGCCGAGAATTTGCGCGGCGATAGCGTCCAGATCCTGCTCTTGGGCTGCCATAACGCCTGGCCAGCGCAGAATATCAACCGGGTTGATCTCGCCTTCGTCGCTCTGCATTTTTACCCAGTTCGCCGCCGTTACCAGCTGTTTAGCCAGTTTTTCGTTGAGGATCAGTTCGCTTTGCGCGCTGACATCGGGCTCAAAACGGAGATTACATTCAACTTTACCGCGCGTCAGTCGATTACGGAGACGTTCACGTACCACCGGTTCAAGGCTGCGAAATTGCTCAGGCAGTCGGAAGTAGGTTTCCAGATAACGCTGGTTAACCGAGCGCAGTTCCCAGGAGGCAGAGCCCCATTCGCCCTTGATTTCACGCCGGGCATAGGCGGTCATACTGCGGATCATAGACGTTCCCGTTTTTAATAGAGAGATGCGGGGATTATAGCTTTCATGGCCTTATCAGGATAGGAATAACCTGGCTTAGCCAGTATAATGCGCAGCCACATTCGATAAGCCGGAGAAATTATCATGCGTCCAGCAGGCCGTAGCGCCACTCAAGTGCGCCCCGTTACCCTGACCCGTAATTACACAAAACACGCTGAAGGTTCCGTGCTGGTTGAATTTGGTGATACCAAAGTGCTGTGCACCGCCTCCATTGAAGAGGGCGTTCCGCGTTTCCTGAAAGGTCAGGGACAAGGTTGGATCACCGCCGAATATGGCATGCTGCCGCGCTCGACCCATACCCGTAATGCGCGCGAAGCCGCGAAAGGGAAACAGGGCGGTCGCACGATGGAAATCCAGCGCCTGATTGCACGCGCGTTGCGTGCAGCGGTGGATTTAAACGCGCTGGGTGAATTTACCATCACCCTCGACTGCGACGTGATTCAGGCCGATGGCGGTACGCGTACGGCGTCGATCACCGGCGCATGTGTTGCGCTGGCGGATGCGCTGAATAAACTGGTTGCTGCCGGGAAGCTGAAAACGAACCCGATGAAAGGCATGGTTGCCGCAGTTTCCGTGGGCATCGTTAATGGCGAAGCGGTTTGCGATCTTGAGTACGTGGAAGATTCCGCGGCTGAAACCGACATGAACGTGGTGATGACCGAAGACGGCCGTATGATTGAAGTACAAGGCACGGCAGAAGGCGAACCCTTCTCCCATGAAGAGCTAATGACCCTGCTGGCGCTGGCCAGAGGGGGGATCGAATCGATTATCGCTACGCAGAAAGCGGCGTTAGCGAATTAATTTTAAGGGCGACTGAGAAGTCGCCCTTTTTTTTGCGCATCATACTTCAGGCCGATAACACAAGGCGGCGCGAAGTGTGTGACGTAATCTGTAAACGATGAAAAGTGAGATGAGGAGCGGATCCATGAAAGCGTACCAGCGTCAGTTTATTGAATTTGCGCTTAACAAACAGGTACTGAAGTTCGGCGAGTTTACGCTGAAATCCGGGCGCAAAAGCCCCTATTTCTTCAACGCCGGGCTGTTTAATACCGGGCGCGATCTGGCGTTGTTAGGCCGTTTTTACGCCGAAGCGCTGGTGGATTCCGGTATCGATTTTGATCTGCTGTTTGGCCCGGCCTATAAAGGCATTCCTATCGCTACCACCACCGCGGTGGCGCTGGCTGAACATCACGAGCGCGATGTGCCTTACTGCTTTAACCGCAAAGAAGCGAAAGACCACGGTGAAGGCGGCAATCTGGTGGGCAGCGCCTTGCAGGGCCGCGTGATGCTGGTGGACGATGTGATCACCGCCGGTACGGCGATTCGCGAGTCGATGGAGATCATCCAGGCGAACGGCGCAACCCTCGCTGGCGTATTGATTTCACTGGATCGCCAGGAGCGCGGACGCGGCGATATTTCGGCGATTCAGGAAGTGGAACGCGATTATGGCTGCAACGTAATTTCGATTATCACGCTGAAAGATCTGATTGCTTATCTGGAAGAGAAACCGGAGATGGCCGATCACCTGGCCTCAGTGCGCGCTTATCGCGAGCAGTACGGCGTATAAAAATGAGCCCGGCAGCGAGCCTGCCGGGTCAATTTCAGACCAGTTTTGCCCCCTGAGTATTCACATAGAGCGCATAGACCGAGGTGCTGGATGCCATAAACAGGCGATTTCGCTGTTCGCCGCCAAAGCATAAATTGGCGCAGCGCTCCGGCAGATGGATCATGCCAATCGCTTTGCCTTGTGGATTGAATATCCGCACACCGTCCAGCTCCTCTGTTCCCATTCCCCAGCCGCACCACAAATTGCCTTGCATATCGATAGCGATGCCGTCAGCTGTACCGTTACCGCAATCAATATGCACCCGGCGGTTTTTTAGCGTATTCGCCTCAACATCCCACGCCAGGATCAGGCGGTTTGGCGTGGCGCGGCTCTCCACCACGTAAAGCGTTTTTTCATCCGGTGAGAAGCAAATGCCGTTTGGCCCTTTAACGTCGCCCAACACAACGTCCAGCTTGCGTGTTTCAGGATCCAGGCGGTAAACGTTTTGCGGCAGCTGCGAAGTCGCTTTATGACCTTCATAAAACCCGGCAATGCCAAACGGTGGATCGGTAAACCAGATAGAGCCGTCTGATTTGACGGCAATATCGTTCGGGGAGTTCAGGGGCTTCCCGTCATAGCTGTCCGCCAGTACGGTGACGGTGCCGTCATATTCTGTACGCGTTATGCGTCGGGTATCGTGTTCACAACTGATGAGTCGCCCTTCTCGGTCGCGTGCATGACCGTTGGCATTATTTGAGGGCTGGCGAAAGACGCTGGTGGTACCGGTGGCTTCATCCCAGCGCATCACTGCGTTGTTGGGAATATCGCTCCACAGCAGCATGCGTGCATCGCCAAACCACACCGGACCCTCCGCCCAGCGGCATCCGGTGGCAATCTGCTCCACTTTAGCGCTGGCAACCATATAGTCGCGAAATGAGTCATCCAGCGCGACGATGGCGGGATCGGGATAGCGGGCCGAGGGAGCCCAGGCGGCAAGACTTTTGTGGCTGATAAGCAGGGATGCGGTAGCGATACCGCTGAGTTTAAGCAGTTCCCGACGTGATGTTGCCATCAAGCGTCTCCTTATTTGTAGGGTATTTTGAGGATTATTTCGCTTAAGTAGAATGAGACTGCCAGAGGGAGGGTAGAAAAACGGCGTCGCCAAAACATCTGGCATATTAACGAATAAGGTTGGGCTTTTTCACAGAATGCGGGGAAATGAGAATGCAGCCACAAGGGCTGCATAAAATATTACTGTAGTTGCGCCGCCAACAGCGGCCAGCGAGCGTCGAAATCGTCCGTCGGGCTATATTTAAACTCGCTACGCACATAGCGTGACAGCATGCCTTCGCAAAAGGCCAGTATCTGGCTTGCCAGCAGCGTTTCGTCGTTGGCATACCCCTCGCCTTCACGCATTTTACGTTCACGCAGCACCTGGCGCAGCTGCGCTTCAATACGCTCGAACAGCTGGTTAATGCGCCCCTGCAGGCGATCCTGTTCAAACATCAGCGCATGCCCGGTCAGAATGCGCGTTAAACCCGGATTACGCTCGCCAAAGCCCAGAATCAGCAACACGATCAGGCGCAGGCGCGAAGTCGTATCCTTCTCATCTTTTAAAATCAGGTTGATACGGGTAATCAGGCTATCTTCGATAAACTCGATCAGGCTGTCGAACATGCGCATTTTACTGGGGAAGTGGCGGTACAGCGCCGCTTCAGAAACGCCAACGGACGCCGCCAGTTTTGCCGTCGTAATACGCTGGCTTCCATCGCTGGATTCCAGCATCAGCGCCAGAGATTGCAGTATTTCCTCGCGACGGTTCTTTTTCGCGGTTTGTTTTTCTGCCATGTTGCAAAATACCCCTGAAAATAAGCACTTGTCTGGCGAGCAACCACAGGGCGACCCGCAAACGATAGGTGTTTGCGGGGATGTTATCGCATTATTTCGCCGTGTGATGCGTTAAAAAGGGCGGGTTATTGACGCCCTGAATGGCCGAAGCCGCCTTCACCGCGTGCGGTCGCGTCAAAGGATTCCACCAAGTTGAATTCTGCCTGCACAACCGGCACAAAGACCATTTGTGCGATGCGCTCGCCCGGCGTGATAGTAAAGCTCTCTTGCCCGCGATTCCAGACGGAGACCATCAGTTGCCCCTGATAATCTGAGTCAATCAGCCCAACCAGGTTACCCAGTACCACGCCGTGTTTATGCCCAAGCCCTGAGCGCGGCAGGATAACCGCCGCCAGTGAGGGATCGGCAATATGAATCGCCAGGCCGGTTGGTACTAATGTTGTCGCGCCCGGCGCCAGAACGACGTTGTCGTCGAGACAGGCGCGCAGGTCAAGTCCGGCGGAGCCGGAGGTGGCATAGGTCGGCAGCGGGAAATCCTTGCCAACACGCGGGTCCAGAATTTTAACGTCGATTTTTTTCATCATAACGGGTAACGATCTCGTCCAGTAATAGGTGTCCCAGAAGTTCTTTGCGCTCCAGCGGCAAGCGTTTGTCACCCTCCTGCCAGAAGAGGTGTAATGCATTGTTATCGCTATTAAAGCCCTGATTTGACTGCGAAACGTCGTTGGCGCAAATCAGATCAAGGTTCTTGCGGGCGCGTTTTTGCCGGGCATATTCTTCCACATTATTTGTTTCGGCGGCAAACCCAACGACATAAGGGCGATGCTCAGCAAGCGCAGCGACACCGGCGACGATATCGGGGTTTTTCACCATTTTTATCGTGATTTCATCGCCTTGCTTTTTAATTTTTTCCTCAGCCACGCTGGCAGCGCGGTAGTCCGCCACGGCGGCGCAGCCAATAAAAATGTGTTGCTGTTGGGCACGGCTCTGAACGGCGGCTTCCATTTCCAGCGCGGTAGTGACATCGACCCGTTCGACCAGCGCCGGCGTCGCCAGCGAGACCGGACCGGCAACCAGCGTGACTTTCGCGCCGCGGCTTGCGGCGGCGGCGGCAATGGCAAAGCCCATCTTACCGGAACTAAGATTGGTGATGTAACGCACCGGATCTAACGGCTCACGCGTTGGACCGGCGGTAATTAAGATGTTCAGATGCTGCAAATCTTTCACCGGCGAGAAATGCGCGGCGACCATATCCACAATGGTCAGCGGATCGAGCATGCGACCGGGACCAACATCGCCGCAGGCCTGGCTACCGCTATCCGGCCCCCACAGCAGCAGCCCGCGTGAGGCCAGCACCTGCAAATTATGCTGGGTGGCGGCGGCACGGTACATCTGTTGATTCATGGCGGGAACCACGGCAACAGGCGAAGGGGTGGCAAGACAGATTGTCGACACCAGATCGTTAGCCATACCGGCAGCAACGCGCGCAATTAAATCGGCGGTGGCGGGCGCGAGGATAACCAAATCGGCCCATTTACCCAGCTCAATATGCCCCATTGCCGCTTCGGCGGCGGGATCCAGCAGGCTATCAGAAACCGGATAGCCGGAAACCGCCTGCAGGCTCATCGGCGTAATAAAGGCTTTAGCCGCCTCGGTCATGGCGACACGCACTTCCGCGCCGCGCTCACGCAGACGGCGCACCAGTTCGGGCGCTTTATAGGCCGCAATACCGCCGCTCACACCGAGGACAATCTTTTTACCCGCCAGACTGATCATGATTCTTTCCTGTTGGATGTCACCAGAAGTTGAGCATTTTATCACAATCATTGTGTCGTCGCGTGCTTGCCCGCAATCCACTTTGCGAGGCGTTACGCAGCGATATCGCGGTGCAGTTGCGGGTCACGGCAGATGTGGCAGCATGGATTCGGGATGAGGAGGAGTGAAGATGGATATTGTTATTAACCCGCTGAAGCCGCGCGAAAAGATGTTGCAGTTCGGTATTGAGTCGCTGTCCGATACAGAGTTATTGGCGCTTTTTCTACGCACCGGCACCCACGGCAAGAGCGTACTTACCGTGGCACGCGAGATGCTGAAGCATTTTGGTTCGTTATATACGCTGCTCTCCTCCGATTTTGAGGATTTTAAAGATGTGCAGGGTATCGGCCTCGCCAAATACGCTCAGCTACGCGGTATCGGCGAACTGGCGCGGCGTTACTATAATGCGCGCCTGCTGGAGGATAGCTCGCTGCTGAGCCCTGAGATGACGCGCGAGTTTTTACAAAGCCAGCTGTCCGGCGAAGAGCGCGAAGTGTTTATGGTGATTCTGATGGATAACCAGAACCGGATACTGAAACACTGTCGGCTTTTTACCGGCACCATTAATCAGGTTGAGGTGCATCCGCGAGAAATTTTGCGCGAAGCGTTAAAAGTCAATGCGGCCGCCGTGATCCTCGCGCATAATCACCCGTCGGGTAATGCTGAGCCGAGTAAAGCGGACAGGCAGATTACCGAGCGGGTAATAAAATGCTGCCAGTTCATGGATATCCGGGTGCTCGATCATCTGGTTATCGGCCGTGGTGAGTATGTTTCATTTGCCGAACGGGGATGGATTTAGGCGGCTTTGCGCGATCCATCGGGATCTTTGTCTGTTCGGGACTTGAGCACACCGCCGACTCAGCGTATACTACGCCACCTTTGAGAATCTCGGGTTTGGCAATTGGGCCTGGCAATCGAGAGTTCACATAGAACTGCGATGACCGGGCTGTAAAGCCTGACGAGGCGCCGATACCCCATACGAAGCTCGAGCTAATTTGATTTTTGGAGAATAGACATGTCCCGAGTCTGCCAAGTTACTGGCAAGCGTCCGGTGACCGGTAATAACCGTTCCCACGCACTGAACGCGACTAAACGCCGTTTCCTGCCGAACCTGCACTCTCACCGTTTCTGGGTTGAGAGCGAAAAGCGTTTTGTCACCCTGCGTGTATCTGCTAAAGGTATGCGTGTAATCGATAAAAAAGGCATCGATACAGTTCTGTCTGAACTGCGTGCCCGTGGCGAAAAGTACTAAGTACTTAAAGGATATAAATCATGGCTAAAGGTATTCGTGAGAAAATCAAGCTGGTTTCTTCCGCTGGTACTGGTCACTTCTACACCACCACGAAGAACAAACGTACTAAGCCGGAAAAACTGGAACTGAAAAAATTCGATCCAGTTGTCCGTCAGCACGTGCTGTACAAAGAAGCTAAAATCAAATAATTTTAGTTTTCTTGCACAAAAACCCCGCACTGTCGGGGTTTTTGCATTTCTGACCACCCGTAAAGCGGAGACGAGATGCCTGAGTTACCCGAAGTCGAAACCAGTCGCCGAGGCATTGAACCGCACCTCGTTGGCGAAACCATTCTTCATGCGGTAGTGCGCAACGGGCGTTTGCGCTGGCCGGTTTCCGAAGAGATCCATAGCCTGAGCGATAAACCGGTACTGAGCGTTCAGCGCCGCGCCAAATATCTGCTGCTTGAGCTGCCTGACGGCTGGATAATCATTCACCTCGGCATGTCCGGTAGCCTGCGTATTCTTCCCCATGAACTGCCCGCTGAAAAGCATGACCATGTCGATCTGGTGATGAGCAATGGCAAAGTGCTGCGCTACACCGATCCGCGTCGCTTTGGCGCGTGGCTGTGGACAAAAGAGCTGGAAGGTCACAACGTGCTGGCGCACCTCGGCCCCGAGCCCCTTAGCGACGCGTTTAACGCGGATTATTTGCGGCGGAAATGCGCGAAGAAAAAGACCGCGATTAAGCCCTGGCTGATGGATAACAAGCTGGTGGTCGGCGTGGGCAATATCTACGCCAGCGAATCACTGTTTGCTGCCGGGATCCATCCCGATCGGCTGGCCTCGTCACTTTCAATGCAGGAGTGTGAAATTCTGGTGCGGGTGATCAAAGCGGTACTGTTGCGATCGATTGAACAGGGCGGCACGACGCTAAAAGACTTTTTGCAAAGCGACGGAAAACCGGGCTATTTCGCTCAGGAGCTGCAGGTGTATGGCCGTGAAGGCAAACCGTGTCGCGTCTGCGGCATGCCGATCGTGGCGGCAAAACATGCGCAGCGTTCCACCTTTTATTGCCGGGGCTGCCAGAAATAAGCGGGAGCTTACTTTAGCTTCTCCATCAGCGCCTGGTGAACCGCAGGCGGCAGGAAGTGGGTGACATCGCCCTGATGGCGCGCCACTTCTTTCACCAGCGTGGAAGAGATAAATGACCACTCTTTGGACGGCATTAGAAAGACGCTTTCCAGATCCGGCATCAGATGGCGATTCATATGCGCCAGCTGCATCTCATATTCAAAATCCGCTACCGCGCGTAAACCGCGGATCAGAATGTTGGCCTGCTGGGCGCGGGCAAAATTAGCCATTAAATCACTAAAGCCGACCACCGTAACGTTCGACAGATGCGCCGTCGCTGCTTGCGCCAGCGCCACACGCTCGTCCAGATCAAACATCGGTTTCTTGCTGGGGCTGGCGGCAATCGCTAAGACAACTTCATCAAACATCGTGGCGGCGCGGGTGACAATATCGACATGGCCGTTAGTGATAGGATCAAAGGTGCCGGGATAAATCGCTTTTGTGCTCATCGCTTATTCTTTCTCTGAATAACCGTGGTTCAGCGCCCACAGCTCGGTGTATTTATTGAAAGTATACTGCGCGTTAACCACCGCCAGCAGCCAGCCCTGTTTACCATCCAGCACGCCGCCGCGCAGCAGCAACGTTTTGGCAAACGCGCCCACAGTATGCGCGAAAATCCCCGCCAGCGAGGTTTTTTTACCGCGCTGATGACGCTCCTGCGCCCACGCCGTGGCGTAATTGAACTGCTTACGTTGAAAGCTGGCGAAATCGCGGCAGGTTAGATGCAACAAATCGCCGCTAAGGGCGATCACTTGCGCCTGCGGCGCATCCAGCGATTCATGGACCAGATTGTCATTGTACTGATAGCGCTCGCGCTCATACAGGCGCGTTACGCGATCCGGATACCAGCCGCTGTGGCGCATAAAGCGGCCAAGAAAATAGTTACGTCGGGCGATGCTGTAGACGGCTCCCGGCTGCGGCGCAGCCAGGGTGGCACGAATGTTCGCGGCAAGCTCCTCGGTGACCCGTTCGTCGGTATCCAGCATCAGGATGTAATCGCCGCTGGCGTAACGCTGTGCCAGCTGGCGCTGTACCCCGTAGCCCGGCCAGTCGGTATGGCTGAACACTTTTACGCCCGCGCGGCTGGCGATGTCCACCGTGTCATCTGTGCTACCGGAATCGAGCAGCACGATCTCATCGGCCCAGTCGACAGACGCCAGGCAATCGGGCAGCAGATGCGCCGCGTTTTTGGCGATCATCACCACCGACAAACGTTTGGACATTAATGGCTCCGCTGAGGCAAATAGGGTTGCAAAAGCTGAAGCAGGCGGGCCAGCGCGCCCTGATTCTGATGCAGCACTTCTACCGCATGACGGCCGTACCATAAGCGGTAATCTTCGTCGCGCAGCAGGGTAGAAACCTCTTTCACCAGCGAATCCGCATCGGTCACGGTAATTAACCCTTCCGCTTCTTGCAGGCGTGCGCAAATATCTTTGAAGTTAAAGGTATGTGGTCCCATCAGCACCGGGATCGCATGCGCCGCAGGCTCAAGGGGGTTATGACCGCCGCGCTCGACCAGGCTGCCGCCAACAAACGCCAGATCGGCGATACCGTACAGCAGCATAAGCTCGCCCATCGTATCGCCAATCACCACCTGCGTGCTGGCAGATGGGATTTCGCCCGAGCTGCGCAGGGTATAGCTGAACCCGGCTTTCTGCGTCAGGTTGCGCGCATCGGGGAAACGTTCCGGGTGGCGAGGCACCAGGATCAGCAGCAAATCAGGGAAACTTTCCAGCAGCTTGCGGTGTGCCTGTAAAATAATCTCCTCTTCGCCATCATGGGTACTGGTGGCAATCCACACCTGGCGGCGAGGTGCCCATTGACGGCGCAGGGTCACGGCACGCGCGGCAAGTTCCGGCGTGACGGAGATATCGAATTTCAGGCTGCCGGTCACCGTCAACTGGCTGCGCTTCAGGCCGAGCTGCAGGAAACGGTCGGCATCTTCCTCATTTTGCGCAGCGATCAGCGTAATTTTGCTCAGCAGGCGGCGCGTAAATTTACCCAGCTTGCCGTACCCTTTCGCAGAACGCGCTGACAGGCGCGCGTTGGCGATCACTAAGGGGATCTGGCGGGCTTTGAGGGCGGAAATCATGTTCGGCCACAGTTCGGTTTCCATCACGATCACCAGCTTCGGGCGAACGCTATTAAGGAAACGGTTCATCGCGCAGGGCAAATCATAGGGTAGATAGACATGATGCACGTCTTTACCAAACGCGGACATCACCCGTTCTGAGCCGGTGGGCGTCATGGTGGTGACGGTGATAGGTAAATAAGGGTAGCGATGGCGCAGCGCGCGAACCAGCGGGATCGCCGCCAGGGTTTCGCCCACTGAAACGGAATGGAGCAGAATACCGTCCGGCTTCACTTTGTTACGACAAAAACCATAGCGTTCAGCCCAGCGTTTGCGATAAGCGGGGGCTTTGCGGCTGCGAAGTAATAATCGCACCCACACCAGAGGCTGAATTAAGTAAAGCAGGGTGGTATACAGCAATTCCAAGCGACTATCCGTTTTTTTAAGATTCGGCGGGCAAATTCTAAGCATTTAGCCCGCTTAAAGCTATACCTTATGCCAGATACCTTCTGAGACGGAAATAGCGGCGACCAAGGCGCCAGCGCAAACGGGGGCTTTTAGCACTTTTCCAGATAAGGCTCCAGATACCCTTGTCGAAAAATTCGCGAATGATCATCGCCTTTTTGCTCTCATCCTTCATGTTATCAAAGGTGTGGATGATGCCGAGCCCTTCTTTGGCTATCTGCCAGTAACAGGCGGGGATATTTTTGACTTTATCCGCATAGCGCTGGTTGATGGCGTCGAGCATTTGCAGAATTTTCATGTAATGGCGCGCCGAGCGAATCAGCGTGTCGTCAGTGTCCGGCATATGCGATACAGATGCAGAGTGAATGTAATAATCGTAGAACTGTTCACTGGTATATTGCACGCGCTCGGCCGCCAGCAAAACTTCCGTGGTCCACGGAATATCCTGATGACGAAGGCCCGGCTCGAAGTGAAATTTATGCTGACGAATAAAATCGTGGCGGTAAATATTGAGCCAGGTGACGTGGAGGAATTTACGCGAATCCAGCGCCTGTTTAAGCCACGCCGGACCGGTCATCACGCCCGTTGATTGCACCTTTTCGGGCGGAAGAATCGGTCGGGTTGGTTTCTTATTATTTTCCCAGACATAGTTTCCGTTGCAGGTCGCCACATCCAGATTACCCGTTATCGCCATATCCAGCAGGCGCTGATACATCCCGGGTTTGAAAACATCATCAATGTCCGGGAAAGAGAGATATTGCCCTGTTGCCTGGGCAAGCCCGGTATTACGGGCAACCGAAACGCCCTGGTTTTGTTGCTCAATAACCTGCAGCTGCGGCAGCCGATCGCGCCACTGTTCAACAATCTGCATGGATCTATCCGTTGAACCATCGTTGACGATGATCACTTCCATACTGTCGATTTTTTGCGCCACCAAACAGGTGAAGAACTGGTCGAGAAACGCTTCGCCGTTATAAACGGCAACCACCACGCTTAACACCGGCGTTGAAATTTGCATAAGAAACCTGACTAATTATTATTTTCCGCCAGCGCAATATACTGCTGACAAATCGCATTGATACCGTAGGACAAAATTTTCTCGCTATCCAAACCCTGGGGATGCGTGGCGTAAATATCCGCAAGGGTGGCTGCCAACGACGCGTCGCTGAGTTCGCTCAGCCCTCGCGCCAGCGGTCCCGTCAAAATTTCGGCCGGTCCGCCCGGGCAGTTAGTGCTCACCGGCGGCGTCTGGCAAATAATCGCTTCGACCAGCACATTACCAAACCCTTCGCAGTCTGAACTTAACACTAACAGGCGCGCACCTTTGATCCACGGATAGGGGTTAGGCACAAACTCACGGAACGTGACCCGATCAGCAATGCCGAGGCTTTCGGCAAGGGCCTTTAACTGGACTATTTTCTCCTCAGAGCCGTTCCCCATCATCACTAAAGGGGCGTCGATTTTACTGAGGGCATACGCGCGCAGCAGGCGATCGTGCCGTTTATGTTCGTGGAAACGCCCGACGTGGATTAGGTATTCACGTCCCTGCATTTCAAACGGCTGTTCGGCCAGTTTCTGAATAGCTTCAATATCGAAAGGATTATGAATCACCGCGCTGCGGCGCAGAGGAATCGCCAGCGTGTCGGTAAGATCGCGCAGTACGGCTGAAGAGACGGCCACCACGTTACGGTTTTCATAGGTATGGCGAATTTTCAAATTCTTAAACCAGCGCGAAATTCCACGGCGGTGGCAAAGATAGGAGAAAGAGAACATGCCATGAATACAAAACCAGACTTTATCGCGAACGAGCGCGCGGCTGTGGGCAACGATGCGATCGGTTTTGTGCAAATGGGAAAAGACAATATCAAACTTCCCGCTGCGCTCTGCCACAGTAATGGCTTTATCAAGCAGCTTTGCCCGGCGCGGGATCTCCGTGAGCTTGCGCCATGGTTTTTTGCATTTATCCTGAATTACCTGAAAATCCACACCTTCCGGAATGGGGTAATCGCAAACTTTTCGCAAGGAAAAAAGTGAGACCTGGTGTCCCATTTTCACTAAGCCGCTGGAGAGCGTGAGGACAGTCTTTTCAGCGCCTCCACCGGGTAAGCCATCAATAATCATCAGGATGCGCATATTAATCCAGAATATTTTTATAAAGCGAAATTAGCTGGGTCGACAGCTTTTCTGGGGTTGAGTCCTTAACCTTATCCCGGGCTTTCATGCCCATTTCATTACTCTTTTCCAGTGCCGGAACGGCCATTACAGCGTCTCGTAACCGGTTGATATCCAGCGCGTCACAGAAGAAACCATTTCTGCCCTGCTCGATAAATTCCGCCCCACCGCAGCTATCTGAAGTGATGACGGGCAAACCGCAGGCCATCGCTTCCAGAATGACGTTGGGAAAAGGATCATATAGCGTGGGCAGTAACAGCCCATCGGAAACTTGATAAAAAGGCAGCGTCTCTTTTTGCATACCCATAAAACGGATCCGATTTTTACAGCCCAAAGATTGGGCGAGCGCCTGATAGCGCTTTTCTGCTTTATCCTGGCCGATGACGATTAAGTAAGCTGGGGTGCCAGCTACCGTCTCAATCGCCGCGGCGAGGCCTTTTCGTTCAAAACCGGATCCTACAAAACAAAAAACAGTGGCCGCGGCAGGCAACCCATACTGCTGGCGCAACAGTGCGCGCTGGGTGCTTTCTGCTGGAACGAAACGGCTGGAATCAATCGAATTATAAATGACATGAATCTTTTTTGCGTCAACACTAAAGTCTTCAACGATCTCTTTTTTGATCATCTGTGCATTACAGATCACCGCTTTCAACTCTGGTGCCTGGTACATTTCGTGTTCGGCGTGCATCACATAGCGGTGATAGCTATCGTGCATTAGCATTTTTGCCCGCCAGCCGGGAAGAATGCGGGCACGTTGTTGCAGCCAGCGCTGATGCACACCGTCGCCAGCGCGATAAATATCGCAGCCCGCAATGCGCTCGTGGCTCTGCACGATATCAAACTGCTGCGCCTGCCAGAGCGCGCGTGCCGCCTTAGCAAAGCCTCGTTCGCGGCTGATGCGCCCCCATTTCGCGGGATTGCAAATATGGAGATGCCAATCTTGCTGGCGCTCCCCTTGCCACTCGCGGGTAATGACATTTAATTCCAGATCCTGATTGCCAAGGGCCATGAGCGCGCGGGAGACAAAGCGCTCCGCACCGCCATCAGGACGGTATTTTTGCCGAACAATCGCCAGACGATGACGTTTCATGCCAGGCACCTCTTCGCGGCAGCGACCACCGCATCAACAGGTATGGCGTCGAGATAGCGTTCACTGGTTTTGGTATCGACGGCGTCAGGATCGGGAAGGGGACCATAATCACCCGCCCAGATAACTTCACCATTGACCTGCCAGGGTGACCAGAATGTGAGTTTTGACGGGCCGAAAAGGGCAACGCAAGGCGTTTGCAGCGCGGCGGCCATATGCATCGGCACGGAATCAACGCCGATAAACAGCTCGGCATGATCGATAAGGGAAGCCAACTGGCGCAGCGAAAGCTGGCCTGCCAGCGAAACCACGCCGCTTTGCGGCGAGGCGCTGAGGATACGGTCAATCATCGAAAGCTCTTTTTTATCCGGCCCGGCGGTCAACACAATGGTATGTCCTTCCTGCTGCAGCGCGGCGATAGTTTGCGCCATTTTGCCTTCGTCCCAGCATTTGAAGAACCAGCGCGATGTTGGCTGAATCACAATGTAGCGATCGTCAATGCCGTGGGCGATAAGCTTTTGACGGGCATGTTCCCAGTCGTCCGCGCTGTAACTCATGGTCACATTTGAGACGGCAGGAATGGCTAGCGGGGCGAGAATCGATAAATTCTGCTCCACGGTATGCATCGCTTGATGGTTTTTGACCGAAGCAAGCTCCGTATGGCAAAAACGCCAAAAAGCATTTTTACGCTTATTGAAGCCAAAGCCAAGACGAACCGGCGCGCCGGTAAAACGAGTTACAATCGCGCTGCGCCATTGATCGGCGAGATTTATCACCAGATGATAGTGGCGTGCCCGAAGAGTGCGCAGCAACTGCCACTCTTTAAGCATATGTTTAACCGCACCCAACTGCTTCCATTTACGATCGATCCCATAAACCCTGTGAATCGCCGGATGCGCTGCCAGCATGTCGCGTGTCTCTTCATACAACAGCACATCGATCTGCGCAGCGGGCCAGCGCTGGCGAAGCGAGTTAATCAATGGCGTTGTCAGTAACATGTCACCATGGTGACGTAATTTAATCAGTAAAATGCGTAAATCTGGCGTGTTGTGTAAATTATTCATCATCGTTTTATCGGCAACAACGTACCTGCAATTCTAATAGACCTGATGGGCTCTTGCACTCTTTCTCCATACTCTCAGGAATTTATCTATTCTGGTTTACTCAATGTTGTAGGAATGCTTAACATAGCGCTGACTTTTATAAAATCTGAGCTAAATATGGATAAACCTGCGTTTATCATCACGATTGATACCGAGGGCGATAACCTCTGGCAAAATCGGCGTGAGATCAAAACCGAGAACGCGCGCTACCTGGCACGTTTCCAGGCATTGTGCGATCGCTTCGGGTTCAAGCCCGTGTGGCTAACCAATTATGAAATGGCAACGGATCCGTTCTTTGTCGAATTCGCAAAAGACGTTATTGCCCGTGGTGCAGGCGAGGTTGGCATGCATCTGCATGCCTGGAACAGTCCGCCCGATCATGACTTAACGGGCGATGACTGGCGCTGGCAACCCTATCTGATTGAATACCCTCTCGACGTTATGCGTGAAAAAGTCCGTTTTATGACGCAGCTGTTGGAAGAGACGTTCAATACCAAAATGCTGAGTCATCGCGCCGGACGCTGGGCGTTCGACAGCCGCTATGCCAAATTGCTTATCGAGCTGGGATACCAGGTGGATTGCTCGGTGACGCCTCGTGTGAACTGGCGTAACGCTAAAGGCGCGCCGCAAGGTTCCGGTGGTACGGATTATCAGCATTTCCCACAGCATGCTTATTTCATTGACGTTGACGATATTTCGAAGCCGGGAACCAGCACGCTGCTTGAGGTTCCCATGAGCATTCAATATAAACATCCAGGCTGGCTTAATGCGGTTAAACAGAGCTATGACCGGCTGCGCGGTAAATACCGTTCACCTTCAGTCAACTGGCTTCGTCCTGCGGGTGGAAACGCGGCACAGATGATTGATGTGGCGCAAAAATGCCTGAATCAGGGCAATGGCTACGTCGAATTTATGCTGCACTCTTCAGAATTTATGCCGGGCGGCAGCCCAACCTTTAAGGATGAGGCCGCCATTGACGGGTTGTATCAGGATCTGGAGCAGTTGTTTACATGGCTGGCGGGCAGAACGCAGGGAATGACGCTGGCGGAGTTTTATCAGCAGCAAAAATAAACATGGCCCGAGAAATCGGGCCGTATTTATCATGATCTCATTTTCAGCCGGTTCGTTATTAATTGAGCACGCCTGGCAAAACAATGATTAGCGCAATGGTAAAAGGAAGAAAGGGAATCCTTTTTTCAAACAGTAACCTAATGTTGATAAAGCCGTAATCTTACTTTTTCCACAACGCCTTAATAACCCTTTTTTTATAGCTGAAACGTACGTCTTTCGAGAGAAAAAATGAAAGCGAGTAAAGCGCATCGACGCGCTGCTTTACTGTTCGAAGCTGATCGGCAGAGAGATGCTTTTTATGATTGCGGTAAATATCAAACCAGTGGCAATTCATCAAATGGCGGAACTGCGTAGGAAAGGTTTGTTCCATGCGTAATGTGCACTCAACCAGCGGCGCGATCTTACTGGCATTCAGGTCGCTGGAAAGGCTGTCGCTACGTTTGATGTAATAATAGTGGCCCTGACGCTGATAAAATATTTTCTTTGCCTGCATCAACATCGCAGGAAATATCGCAAAATCTTCGTAACAGATCATCGCAGGAATCGGATTTTCGGTATACAACTTACGCTGGATAAATTGCCCAATAAGATGCGCCTGAAAATCTTTATGCTGCAGAAAACGCCGCACGGCATCATTGGTTGATAATGGAATTGGGCTAAAGCCTTGCCATGACGGGGATATTTTGCGTCTATCGCGGATTTCCAGCAACCGCGTCAACAGCATATCTGGCCGCTGTACTTCGAGGAAATCCACCGCGTCAGCCAGGCTATTTGCTTTCAATAGATCATCGCTATCGAGCATAGTGATGTACTCGCCTGTTGCCAGGGATACGGCGCAGTTACGCACCTGACCCACATTGCGGTAATTGACCTGGCGGACGATAAGCTGCGGTAATTTATCTGCCCAGGCGTCAATAATGGCCTGGGTTGCATCCTGTGAGCTGTCATTGATAATAATCACTTCGAGCGCTTTCGCGCGGCCACCAATAGCTGCCAGCAGGCTTTCAAGAGTCGCGGGAAGTGTTTTTTCAGCGTTATGTGCGGCAATAATGACGCTTAGAAAAGCCATTAGATAAGTGTCCTTATGCGTCGCCGGTATTTAGTAAGGCGTTAGCTTTGGGCAAATCACGAATGAAGTGTTCCATCTGCTCGAGCGAGGTGTCGGTAACGGCAAACAGTTCTTCACGATCCTGCTGAAAATAGTTTTGCGTTTCAAATACGTAAGAACAGATATTCTTATCATCACCAATCAACAGCGTTTTTCCTAACGGACGCTGTTCATAATGGCAACAGGGGCCAAACAGCAATATCACCGGGACATTAACCGCATCGGCGATATACACATTTCCAGAATCCGAGGCGATGTAGCAGTCCATCCGCGAAATAGCCCAGGGCAGTTCTTCCAGCGCAATCTTCCCTATCATATTAATAAAATTGGGGATCTCGCCGTAGGCGGTGGTGATGTCATCCATCCAGGATTGTTCGTTAGGCGCACCAAACACATAAAACAGACAGGGCAGCGCGGCAAGGCGATCGACAATACGCTTCCAGATTATCGGGGGAACCGTTTTGGCTTTATTCCCCGCAGAGATGCTAATCCCGATGCGAATGACGTCGGGTTTATCGAGAATGTCCGGATAAACGGCAGGCCGGAACAGGGGTTTTGTTGCATGTTTGGGCGAACTCTCCCAGCACAGGGAACGGTCAGCCAGCTGCAGGTAATTGTTGACCGAAAGCGTCTTCTTTCCATGTTTGACGATGCCGTCGGCGGTGCGGTAAAAAATCCAGTGATACCATTTGCGCGCGTAGGTGCTGAGAAACTGCTTATTACGCGCGTTACAGACAGCGGCAAAGAACAGGTTAGCGTTATTGGGTTGCAGTAGATAAATATTATCGTAGCGGTTCATGATATGGCAGGCGAAGCTGAGCTTCTGCCACAGATTGCGTTTTTGCTGCTCAATAAAATAAACCGTTTCGATGGTCTCATCATGCTTTGCAAGTGGGCTAACGCTACGGCTTATCAAAACATCACTTTTCTGCAAATACGCCAACAACGGTGTTACGTTGATAAAATCGCCGATTTTAGCCGTTTGAATGACCAAATTCCGTCCGGTTTCCTTCCGGAAAAAGTTGCCGATAATTTTCACCGGCAGCATTAAAATCAGCAGAAAAATATAGCTCATTGGTTAAGGATCTCTGTCCGGCAATGGCTGAAAGTTCTGAAGCATCGTGATAATTTCATCCGCTGTTATATCTCCCATCCGCTTTGTAGGACTTACCACCTGGTGCTGATTTTTACCGTATCCGCCAATTAATCCCGGATCGGTTGGGCCAAACAGGGTGATATTTGGACGATCGAGTGCGGCCGTTAAATGGCTCAGTCCCGTATCGACGGAAACGACACATTGCGCGCCCGCCAGTTCTTTTGCAACCTGCGCCAGAGAGAGTTTAGGCAGAACCTCGACATGGGTAAAACCCGCCGCCAGACGTTCAGCGCGTTGGCGTTCATGTTCAGCGCCCCACGGCAGTTTAATATGGATACCGGTTGGTTGCATTAGTTGAATCAATTCGCGCCAGCGCGCTTCCGGCCAGTGTTTATCATCGCGCGTGGTGGCGTGTAAAAAAACCGCATACGGCGAGTGCGCGGCAGCCCCGTCAGCAAAGTGGCGGGCAATGGCGTAATCGCCCTGCGTTTGGGGTTTAGCATAGCCGAGGCTTTTGGCGAACAGCTCGCGCGTACGTTCAACCGCATGTTGCTGTTTAGCAATATGATGTCGGCGGGTGTAAAACAGGCTCGCCAGCGGTTCGCGTGCGCTGTTCCAGTCCATACCGTGCTTCACGCCACGGGCCAGTCGGGTGACCAGCGCGGCGCTTTTTACTAGCCCTTGCGCATCAATAATCGCATCGTACTTTATCGCCTGTACCGCCTCGCGAAAGGCTTTGCGCTCTGCCGCGATGGGCGCGGAGAACCAGGCTTTGCGCCAGCGGCGAATCGCTACCGGAATAACGCGGTCCACGGCTGCATGCCATGAGGGGATTTGGGCGAAACCCTCTTCCACCACCCAGTCAAAATGGATATCTGGAATCGCCTGTACGGCGTCGGTAAGGGCGGGCAGTGTATGCAGCACATCGCCCATCGAAGAGGTTTTAACGATCAGTACCCGCATCGGTTATCCTTCCGCGTCCAGCAATAGCGCATTTAGCTCGTCCAGCACGCGCTGCGGCGTAATATCGATCAGACTCTGATGGTAGCCTTCGGCCGCGTCGCCTTTACGCACTTTGTGGTAGCCGGAAATCAGGCGAATGACGCGCGCCTGGTGTGACAGCGGCGGCGTGAAATCCGGGCTGCTGGGGCCATAAAGCGCCACCAGCGGGCGATTAAGGGCGGCGGCGACATGCATTAAACCGGAGTCATTGGAGACCACCGCTTTACAGGCGGCAATCAGCACTACCGCCTGTTCCAGTTCTGTTTCGCCTGCCAGATTGCGGCACCAGGCCTGCTGCTCGATGCTTAGAGAAGCCAGAATCTGGTTGCCTGCGTCATGGTCTTTCTTCGAGCCAAACAGCAGCACCTGGTAGCCTTCGTCAATTAACTGTTTTGCCAGCTCAGCATAGTGATAGTGCGGCCAGCGTTTGGCCGGACCGAACTCTGCGCCGGGGCAAAAGCCAATCATTGGGCGCTCGGCGGAAATAGCAAACGTCGCGCAGACCTGCAATTTTTCGCCGTCATTAACCTGCAACTGCGGCCACAGCAGCGGCTGCGGCAGATCCTGCGCCGAGTTCATTATGCCTTTGTCATAGGCCAACGCGACATAACGCTGCACCATCAGCGGCCAGGCTTGTTTATCCAGCACGCGAGCGTCATTGAGCAAGCCATAACGCATTTCGCCGCGCCAGCCGGTACGGTGCGGGATTCCGGCAAAGAACGGCACCAGCGCCGATTTAAAGGAGTTTGGCAGCACGTAAGCGCGGTCATACCGGCGCTCGCGCAGACTGATACCGAGTTTGCGGCGGGCGCCAATTTCCAGCGCGCCGTGACCGAGCGGCATCGGGATCGCTTCGTTAACTTCCGGCATGCGTGATAAAAGCGGACGGCACCACGCGGGTGCCATCACATCAATTATCGCCTGGGGAAAGCGCGCTTTAAGCGTGCGATAAAGACTCTGCGACATCATCATGTCGCCGACCCAGGAGGGGCCGATAACCAAAATTTTCATACTTACGCGTCGCGGTTCAGCCAGGCCATATATTCGGTTACGCCTTCGGCCACGGTTTTAAACGGCTTGTCGTAGCCGGCGGCGCGCAGGTTAGTCAGATCTGCCTGGGTAAACGCCTGATAGCGGCCTTTCAGCTTATCCGGGAAGGGAATGTATTCGATGCTGCCTTTTTTGTGGAAAGCCAGCGTCGCATCGGCAACGGCCTGGAAAGACTCCGCTCGCCCGGTGCCCAGGTTAAAGATACCGGACACGCCGTTCTCCCAGAACCACAGGTTTACCGCCGCTACATCGCCCACGTAGACGAAATCGCGTTTGAAGTTATCGCTGCCTTCGAACAGTTTCGGACTTTCGCCGTTATTCAGTTGCGTATTGAGATGGAAAGCGACGCTCGCCATGCTCCCTTTATGTCCTTCGCGTGGGCCGTACACGTTGAAATAGCGGAAGCCGACAATCGGTGAATTCGCTTCCGGCAGAATGCTGCGCACGTATTCGTCGAAGAGCATTTTTGAGTAGCCGTAAACGTTAAGCGGCTTTTCATACTCGCGGGATTCAATAAAGTCAGACGTACGGCCGCCGTAGGTGGCAGCAGAGGAGGCATACAGGAACGGAATTTCGCGTTCCAGGCAGTAGTGCAGCAGCTCTTTGGAGTACTGATAGTTATTGTCCATCATGTACTTACCGTCCCACTCGGTGGTAGAAGAACAAGCACCTTCGTGGAACACCGCCTCAATATCGCCAAACTCTTCGCCGGACATAATCTGGATCAGGAAATCTTCTTTATCCATATAGTCGGCAATATGCAGGTCGACCAGATTGACGAACTTGGTGCCGTCTTTCAGGTTGTCCACCACCAGAATATCGGTGATACCTTTATCATTCAGAGCCTTAACGATGTTGCTGCCGATAAAACCTGCGCCGCCGGTCACGATGATCATAACTGTACCTTTGAAAAGTGGAGCGTTGAGACTACCTCAGACACTAATGACTCTTATCATACCATCACATTAGCGACCCTACAGCCATTCACCCAGTGAAGGGGATGGCTATGCGTGATTTATGCTACAAAATGAGTAACGGATGATGTGTCATCTCGTATCAGCGTATACCTTTCGGTAATATGTGCCGAAATTTGCCCAGTCTGGAGAATTGCGATGCGTGGGGATTTTTATAAACAGTTAACGAACGATCTGGAAACCGCTCGTGCGGAAGGGTTGTTTAAAGAAGAACGCATTATCACGTCGGCTCAACAGGCTGATATCACCGTGGCGAACGCGGGCCATGTCATTAACTTCTGCGCCAATAACTATCTTGGCCTTGCCAACCACCCTGATTTGATTGCTGCGGCGAAAGCCGGCATGGACAGTCACGGCTTCGGTATGGCGTCGGTCCGCTTTATCTGCGGTACGCAGGACAGCCATAAAGCGCTGGAGAAAAAACTGGCCGAATTCCTCGGTATGGAAGATTCGATTCTTTACTCCTCTTGCTTCGACGCCAACGGCGGGCTGTTTGAAACCCTGCTCGGCGCTGAAGATGCCATTATTTCCGACGCCCTGAACCATGCGTCGATCATTGACGGCGTTCGTCTGTGTAAAGCGAAGCGCTATCGCTACGCCAACAACGATATGCAGGAGCTGGAAGCCCGTCTGCAGGAAGCACGTAACGCCGGTGCGCGCCATATCCTGATTGCCACCGATGGTGTTTTCTCCATGGATGGCGTCATTGCCAACCTGCAAGGCGTGTGCGATCTGGCGGATAAATATGACGCGCTGGTGATGGTCGACGACTCTCACGCGGTGGGTTTTGTCGGTGAGAACGGTTGCGGCACCCATGAATACTGCGAAGTGATGGGCCGGGTAGACATTATCACCGGCACGCTGGGCAAAGCGCTCGGCGGCGCATCCGGTGGTTACACCGCGGCGCGTAAAGAAGTGGTGGAATGGCTGCGTCAGCGTTCGCGCCCGTATCTATTCTCCAACTCGCTGGCACCGGCCATTGTTGCGGCATCTATTAAGGTGCTGGAAATGCTGGCGTCCGGCGCCGAGCTGCGTCAGCGCCTGTGGGATAACGCGCGCCTGTTCCGCGAAAAAATGACCGCCGCAGGCTTTACCCTTGCGGGGGCGGATCACGCCATTATTCCGGTGATGCTGGGGGATGCGGTAGTAGCGCAAAACTTCGCGCGTGAGCTGCAAAAAGAGGGGATTTACGTCACCGGTTTCTTCTTCCCGGTGGTGCCAAAAGGCCAGGCGCGTATTCGTACGCAGATGTCTGCAGCGCATACGCCTGAACAAATTGAGCGTGCGGTAGCTGCCTTTACCCGCATTGGTAAACAACTGGGTGTGATTGCCTGAGGATGTGTAATGAAAGCGTTGTCTAAACTGAAAGCGCAAGAAGGCATCTGGATGACCGACGTACCGGAGCCGGATGTCGGTCATAACGATCTGCTGATTAAAATCCGCAAGACCGCGATTTGCGGCACCGATGTGCATATCTACAACTGGGACGACTGGTCGCAAAAAACCATTCCAGTGCCGATGGTTGTCGGTCATGAGTATGTCGGTGAAGTGGTGGGTATCGGTCAGGAAGTGAAGGGTTTCAAAATTGGCGATCGCGTTTCCGGTGAAGGTCATATTACCTGCGGCCACTGCCGTAACTGCCGTGCCGGGCGCACCCATCTGTGCCGCAATACCACCGGCGTCGGTGTTAACCGTCCCGGCTGCTTCGCCGAGTATTTAGTCATCCCGGCGTTTAACGCCTTCAAAATCCCGGACAATATCTCTGACGATCTGGCGTCGATTTTCGACCCGTTCGGTAACGCGGTTCATACTGCGCTCTCCTTTGATTTGGTGGGCGAAGATGTGCTGGTTTCCGGCGCAGGCCCGATTGGCATTATGGCGGCCGCGGTGGCAAAACACGTTGGCGCGCGCCATGTGGTGATCACCGATATGAATGAGTATCGCCTTGATCTGGCGCGTAAAATGGGCGTTACCCGTGCGGTTAACGTCAGCAAAGAGAATTTGACGGATGTGATGGCGGAGCTGGGCATGACGGAAGGGTTTGACGTCGGTCTGGAGATGTCCGGCGCGCCGCCGGCGTTTCGTACCATGCTCGATACCATGAACCACGGTGGCCGCATTGCCATGCTGGGGATTCCGCCGTCCGATATGTCTATCGACTGGACTAAGGTCATCTTCAAGGGGCTGTTTATCAAAGGGATCTACGGCCGCGAAATGTTTGAAACCTGGTATAAGATGGCGGCGTTGATCCAGTCTGGTCTGGATCTGACCCCTATCATTACCCATCATTTCAGTATCGATGAGTTCCAGCAGGGATTTGACGCGATGCGTTCGGGTCAGTCCGGGAAAGTCATTCTCAGTTGGAATTAATAATGAAAAAGGCGCTGTCAGGCGCCTTTTTTATCCCTTTTTTATTCAGGACCTTTTCACCCACCAGGTAAAATATTCCTCCTCTTTCTCGCCGGGGCGACTACTCTGTTGAGCAAGCGTTTAACTTCTGCATGAGGTTTTCCTTATGTTAAAACTCTCGGTATGTCTCTTAACGTTTAATTCGGCCCGACTGTTACAGGAAGTTTTACCCCCTCTGCTTATCGTTGCTGACGACTTTGTGGTGCTCGATTCCGGCAGCAGCGACGCAACCATTGATATTTGCCGCCAGTATGGCTTGCAGGTTCACCATCGCCCTTTTGATATGCATGGTCAGCAGATGAATCATGCCGTTAAGCTCGCTGCCTATGATTGGGTGTTATGTATGGACAGCGATGAAATTCTTAATGAAGAAGTGGTGGAGTATCTTCTCCAGCTGAAAGCAGGCGAGGAACCCGCCGCGGATTGCAGCTGGCGATTGCCGCGCTACTGGTATGTACTGGGGCAAGAAGTTCGTACTATTTACCCTATTTCATCCCCCGATTTCCCCGTACGATTATTTAACCGTCAGCATGCGCAGTTTAATGACCGCCCGGTTGATGACCAGGTTGTCGGCAGCATTAGCAGCAGCAGAATTCCGGGGCGCGTTCGCCATGACACCTTTTATACGCTGCATGAAATGTTTAATAAGGTGAATGGCTACACCACGCGGCTGGTGAAATATCGCCGCGTCAGACCTTCTCTGACCCGGGGAATTATCAGCGCTATCGGTGCCTTTTTTAAATGGTATCTGTTCAGCGGCGCATGGCGCACAGGTAAAGTCGGCGCGGCAACGGGGCTGTATGCCACGCTGTATAGCTTTATGAAATACTTCAAAGCCTGGTATGCCGTTAGGGAAGCACAAGCTTCAGCTACGGCGGGAGAGCGGCAGAAAACGTCACCATAAGTCTTTCTTTTTGCTGCAAAGATAAGGGGCCGCAGCCCCTGTACTATTTCTGCAACTTTTCGGCATCGGTCAGGTAGCGCACTTTGCGCGTATAATCCTGGCCTTTAAACAGCAGCTTATGCTCTACCGAGTCGAGATATTTTTGCCATTCGGAAAGCGGGAAACCGCCGTGGGCACCAATAACCTCTTTAGGGATTATGGATTCCTGGCCGCCGATTTTTTTGGAAACTGGCCAGTTCATCCAGTCACCTAAATTGATGGTTTTAAGATCAAGCAGATCCAGTAACGCAGCCAGGGGTAATTGATCCGTTGGCGGCTGGCTGTCATCCATCAGTTCCCAGGTATCTTGAAACAATGTCAGCCAAAGTGGGCAAATACGCCGCCAGGTTTTTTTCGTTGCAGCGAGGAATGCGCCATTAACGTGATCTACTAAATAGGGGCGCACGGTCTCTTTATAATAAGCCGGCACCTTTTCTGTGGGGGCACCATCCAGCTTGGCAATCATTTTTCCCTGACGGAAGCTGGAATAAATGGACATGTCCGTCATCTGAATCTCAGGCATTTTAAGTAAATTCAGGTCGGAGTCGATCATCAAAATACCTTCACCTTTTGCCTGGAGAGGGGCATTAAGCTTAACCAGACGGCTCAGGTAAATCTGTTTATAGCGATAGGTCTCTTCACGCTTCGGCAAATCGAGGGTTACAACGCGTGTTTTAGCCGGAAGCTGACCAAATGCCGATGCCGGCTGGTCGCTGACGATAACAATTTCAGCCATCTCTTTCGCATAACGCTCGGCAAACATCGCCGACAACAACGCTTCCTCAATGTAATCCGCGCCGGTGCAGGGAATGACGACGGAATCCACCGCGACGCGTTTCTCGTCCTGCGAAAGGCTTGCGTAAGGAATATTATGGCGGCCGGTAAGATGGCGGTATCGCGAGTTGAGAAATTTAAACATGGCGCTCTCGTTCGAAAGATGGGTTTGCTAGCACGGCTTCAACGCCCGCCACGTAATGTTCAATGGCGTAATGACGGCACACATTTTCGAAGGCTCGGGCGACCAGCTGCGCGCGTAGCGTTTCGCTGGCCCAGATCTGCTCCAGATGGGATGAAAGCTGTGCGATATCACTCCATGGAAACAATAATCCGGTGACCTTATCTTCGATAAGCTCGGCCGTGCCGGTACCGGCGGATCCGATAACAGGGATTTTTAACAGCATGGCTTCCAGCACAACGCGCGGTAAACCTTCGCTTTGCGATGCCAGGATAAAAGCATCGAAAGTGGACAGGTAATCAAAAGGCTGGTTCTGAAAACCTGTGAACACCAGCCGATCTGCAATCCCCAGCGATTGTGCCTGATTCATCAATGCGTTGCGTTCCGCGCCTTCACCGACAATGATCATCTTCCATTTCGCCTCAGGATGACGCTGGCTAAATGTGCTCAGGGCGCTCAGAGTATGATGGTTGGCTTTGCGTGGGATAAGCGAGCCAATACTGCCAAAAATAAAGGTATCATCATCCAGCCCCAACTGTTGACGCATCGCGAGGCGGTCGGGCATTTTCTGATGAATATCAATCGCATTGTTTACCGTTGTGCACAATTCTGGCTTAACGCCATGCTGCAATAAAACGCGTTCAACGCCGTGAGACACGGCAATAACCTGCGAGACATGACGGTTGACCAACGTTACCAGTGCGTCATTCAACACCGGCTCAATACGGCAGTGTTGAATCAGGCGGATGGGCAATCTCGCCGCTGCCAGATAGCCCTCTTCGTTGGAGCCGGGCTGATTGTTCATATAGAGCGTATCGTAGCCGCCCTGTTTCAACAGATTCTCGATACGCTGAACATTCGGCTGTATGCGCCACAGCCGGTCAATATAACGGGTAAGGGATTTACGCCCGTTTCGCGAGAAAAAGAGTACGCCACGGCCCGCTTCTTTCGCGAGTTTGGCCCACCAGGGCTGTTTACGTTGTGGAATAACCACCAGCGGGATGCCGATACTGTGTAAAACCTGCTCGATGGTTTGCCCTTGTGCGCGAGCATAGTTACTGTAAAAACAGCAGGTTATATCGAACTTCTGCCGATCGATACGCTTCAGAAGCTCAAGCATACTGTTAGTACCGCCACCCCACTCTTTACCCGTATCGAGCAGCAGTATCTTATAGCGTTGCGCCATCTCTTAACCTTCTGATTATTTACTTTAACCCTGCGTAATACGCGCCGGGCACCGTCTGTTGCCGCGCACCTGACCGGCGTAAAAAATTGAAATTACTTTTTCTGCGCAGCCCAGCCACGCCACTGATTCTGCATATACTGCACCAGCGTGCTTTCACTCACGCTTTCACCCACTACGCTAAAGAAGCGGCTGGCATACACCGGCTCAGGTTTATGCTTCGCTTTGCACAGTTTCGCCCCGCGAAACGGGTTGCGCGGCGGCGGCACAGGGCTGCCGGGCGGCGTTGCGTTGGGTGTTGAAGTATCGACCTGAGGTTCGTTCAGCAGCTCGCTTGGGCGCACCAGCGTAATATCCGCCGGCAGATTATTGAGCGCCTGCTGCAATACGCGAACGGTAGCCGGATGCGGGTGACCAATGGCAATAGCGGAGCCGTTGCGGCGCGCCAGCTGTACCGCGCGGTCAAACTGGCGACGGATATCCCCTTCGTTTTGCGTATCGTCGAGGAACACTTTGCGCTTAATCACTTTCACGCCGGTACCGGTAGAGGCACGCAGCGCCTGGCTGTTGCCGATGGTCATACTATCGAGAAAATAGAGATTATACCGATCGAGAGCCTGCATCACTTTTTGCATACCAAACAGGCTTGATGTCATTGCGCTGCCCATATGGTTGTTCAGCCCTACGGCAAATGGCACTTTACTTACGGCATCGCTAATAATGCGTTCGATCTCGTTGCTGCTCATATCCGGGCGCAGGGTGTCTTTTTCCAGCGGCTGTTTACTCAGCGGTGCCATCGGCAGATGGATTAGCACTTCATGACCACTGTTATGCGCTTTGGTCGCCATCTCGCGTGCATGGGTTGCGTTAGGCAACACGGCAACGGAAACCGCCGGCGGCATCGCCAGCACCTGGTTTTCAGTTTGTGGACGGTAGCCGAAATCGTCGATAACGATAGCCAGTTTCCCGGCAAGGACCGGAGCGGAAAACGCCAGCGCGCTGGCGAGGGTGAAAACAATACGACGAAATTGAAGCAAACCTTATCTTCCCAACCACGGCTGTGGATTGACCGCCTGACCCTGACGGCGAATTTCGAAATAGAGTGAAGGTCGGCCCTGACCGCCACTGCTCCCTACCAGCGCTATCGGCTGACCGGCGCGAACCTGGGTGCCCACGCTGACCAGCGCGCTCTGGTTGTAACCGTACAGGCTCATATCGCCTTTACCGTGTTCAACCACCACCACCAGCCCGTAACCCTGTAGCCAGTCGGCAAGGATCACGCGGCCATCGGCAATCGCTTTGACTTCGCTACCTTCAGAGGCACCAATAACAATCCCTTTCCAACGTAGTTCACCCTGCAATTGTTCGCCATAACGGTGTAGCAGCGGGCCGCGAACCGGCCAGAACGCCTGGCCCGATGGCGAACCTAAGCCGCCGGTGCGGGACATCAGCGAACGTTCGCTTTCGGTGGGTTTATAGGTTGTGCCTTTGCGGCTGGCTTCATTTTGACGGTCGCGCACGGCCTGCGCTTCGCGGGCTTCGCGTTCGGCACGGGCTTTCGCCGCGGCTTCGGCGCGGGCAAGGCTTGCGCGCAGACGGGATTCGTTAGCGCGCATTTCGCTCAGCTGCTGCTGGCCTTCCTGAATGGAGGATTCAAGGCCGGAAAGGGTTTTTTGCCGCTCACTGCGCGCTTGTTCCAGCTTCGCCTGCTGTGCTTTCTGTTCGTACAGCAGCGTTTGTTGCTGGCTCTGCTTCTCCTCCAGCGCTGATTTTTGCGTAGCGACTTCTTCACGCGTCTGTTTTAACTGGGCGATGGTTTCCTGCCGCGCCTGGTTTAAATAACCAAAATAGGCCTGCAAACGCTGGCCGCGCTGGCTCTCTTCACCGCTTAAAATCAGCTGAATACCCGTATGGGGGCCCTGACGGAACGCGGCGTCGAGCTGAGCGGCAAGGTTGTGCTCCTGCGAGATGCGCTGACGTTCCAGTTTGGCGATCGAGGCGTTCATCTCGTCGATCTGTTTGTTGAGCTGAGCGAGGGTGTTTTGTGTTTCCCGCAGCTGGCGAGTAGCCGCAGAGATAGCCTCTTCCTGCGCTTTTAACTGCGCCAGAAGGCCTGCGCGCTGCTGTTGCTGCTGGCGTACCGCGCGCTCTTTCGCGGCGATATCGGCCTGAATAGATTTGAGCTGATCGCGGTCATCCGCGTGGGCGGAAACGGCGCACAGCAAAACGCCAGCGCTGAGTGCGCTGGCGCAGAGCATGGGCCGGATCCCGGCCCATGTAATTGAAAAAATCGCCTTTCCCCTCATGGGGAGCGATTATTCCACGATGAACAGCGGCTTACCAGTCATCTCTTGCGGGATTTCCATGCCCATCAGCGTCAACATGGTCGGCGCGATGTCGGAAAGTTTACCGCCGGAAACGGCTTTCAACCCTTTGTCGCCAACATAGATCAGCGGCACCGGCAGATTGGTGTGCGCGGTGTGCGCCTGGCCGGTTGACGGGTCGCGCATCTGTTCCGCGTTACCGTGGTCGGCGGTGATCAGCATCTGGCCACCAACGGATTGAACCGCTTTAGTCACCTGCTCAACGCAGTGATCCAGCGCTTCAACCGCGGCAACAGCGGCGTCAAACACGCCGGTGTGACCGACCATATCGCCGTTCGGGTAGTTACAAATAATGGTGTCGTATTTACCGCTGGTAATGGCGCCGACCAGTTTTTCCGTCAGTTCAGCGGAGCTCATTTCCGGTTGCAAATCATAGGTCGCCACTTTCGGCGAGTTAATCAGAATGCGGTCTTCACCCGGGAACGGCTCTTCAACGCCGCCGTTAAAGAAGAAGGTAACGTGAGCATATTTTTCCGTTTCGGAAATACGCAGCTGGGTTTTGTTATGCTTCGCCATCCATTCGCCCAGCGTGTTCGCCAGAGAAGCGGGCGGGTAGGCAACGGCGGTTTTGATGTCGGCGGCGTATTCCGTCAGCATGACGAAATTAGCAAGCTTAACCACTTTTTTACGCGCAAAACCGTCAAAATCGGCGTTCACAAACGCGCGGGTAATCTCGCGTGCGCGGTCGGCGCGGAAGTTCATGAAAATCAGCGTATCGCCATCTTCCATTGCCGCATCGGCCTGGCCTGCGGCGCGAATCACGGTCGCTTTGACAAATTCGTCGTTTTCATCGCGAGCGTAAGCGGCTTGCAGACCCGCCACGGCGCTATCCACCGTAAACTCGCCTTTCGCCTGGGTCATCAGGTCGTAAGCCTGTTCAACGCGATCCCAGCGGTTATCGCGGTCCATAGCGAAGTAACGACCAATAATGCTGGCGACGCGGCCTTTGCCCAATGCGGCAAATTTGTCTTCAAACTTTTTCAGGGAAGATTCCGCGCTGCGCGGCGGGGTGTCGCGACCGTCGAGGAAGGCGTGCAGGTAGATTTTTTCTGCGCCGCGTTCTGCCGCCAGTTCCACCATCGCCAGAATATGGTCTTCATGGCTGTGCACGCCGCCTGCGGAGAGCAGACCCATGATATGCACGGCTTTGCCCGCCGCAACCGCCTGATCAACCGCACCGCTCAGTACCGGGTTGCTGAAGAAAGTACGTTCTTTAATTTCTTTATCGAGGCGAGTCAGATCCTGGTAAACAATACGGCCCGCGCCGAGGTTTACGTGGCCGACTTCGGAGTTACCCATCTGGCGATCCGGCAGACCGACTTCGAGGCCGGAAGCGTCAATCAGCGTATGCGGACGCGTTGCCCACAGGCTATCCATTACCGGGGTCTTTGCGTTGAAAATAGCATTATCCTGCTGGTCTTCACGGTAGCCGTAGCCATCAAGAATCACCAGTACCATAGGTTTTTTAGAAACCGACATTGCGACAACCTCATGCTCAGAAGACAAAAAAATTTGCGTAATTTTACTACAGCTGAATCGATCAAATAGCCGCAGAAGATCAAAGAAAACCGCTGAATAGCCCTCTGGTTAGCCGCTTCATGATGATTTTTTTCGTGACGCGCCGCATAAAATGCATTCCATCGCGCTCGCTGGCTGTATTTGCCACATTGCGCAGGTATACTCCTTGCTGGTTTTTAATCACTATGTCGGGAGTTGTTACCCCAGATGCAAGAAATTATGCAATTCATTGGCCGTAATCCAATCCTCTGCCTCGCCTGGGTTGGGTTGTTCGGTGCGGTACTGTTCACCACTTTCAAGGGACTGATGTCTAAAGTGAAAGTGATTTCTCGCGGCGAAGCCACGCATCTTATTAATAAAGAAGATGCGGTAGTGGTCGATCTGCGTCAGCGTGATGATTTCCGCAAAGGTCACATTGCAGGCGCGGTGAATTTGCTGCCAAACGAGATCAAAGCCAATAATGTAGGTGAGCTTGAAAAACACAAAAGCGCGCCGATCATTGTTGTTGACGGTACCGGCATGCAGGCGCAGACGCCGGCGAACGAACTGGTGAAAGCCGGGTTCGAGAAGGTCTTTGTACTGAAAGACGGTATCTCTGGCTGGATGGGCGAAAACCTGCCGTTAGTTCGCGGTAAATAAGTTACCTACGGGTAAACATCGGAGAAAGAGATATGGCCAATATTGAGATCTACACGAAAGCCACGTGCCCGTTTTGCCACCGGGCAAAGGCGCTGCTGAGCAGCAAAGGCGTCGCTTTTGCCGAGCTGCCGATCGATGGCGACATGGTCAAGCGTGAAGAGATGATTCAACGTAGCGGCCGTACCACAGTTCCGCAGATTTTTATTGATGCGCAGCACATTGGCGGCTGCGACGATTTATATGCGCTGGACGCGCGTGGCGGGCTGGATCCGCTGTTGCGTTAACGCTTTAGCACTACAACATTAAAGGGTTTTCACTCATGTCTGAACAAAATAACACCGAAATGACTTTCCAGATTCAGCGTATCTACACGAAAGATATCTCTTTCGAAGCGCCGAATGCGCCACACGTCTTTCAGAAAGAGTGGCAGCCGGAAGTGAAACTGGATCTCGACACCGCCTCCTCGCAGCTGGGCGAAGGGGTATATGAAGTGGTTCTGCGCGTGACCGTAACCGCTTCTCTGGGCGAAGAAACGGGCTTCCTGTGTGAAGTACAGCAGGGCGGTATCTTCTCTATCGACGGTATCGAAGGCACGCAGATGGCGCACTGCCTGGGTGCATACTGTCCGAACATTCTATTCCCGTATGCCCGCGAGTGCATCACCAGCCTGGTTTCCCGCGGTACTTTCCCGCAGCTCAACCTTGCGCCAGTCAACTTTGATGCGCTGTTTATGAACTACCTGCAGCAGCAGACTGGCGAAGGTGCCGAACCGCATCAGGATGCCTGATGAACGCCGTTAATGCTGCAATGACTGTGATCGGTGCCGGCTCGTACGGCACCGCTCTTGCCATCACGCTGGCAAGAAATGGCCACCAGGTTGTGCTGTGGGGCCATGATGCAAACCATATCGCGGCTCTGCAACATGACCGTTGCAATGTCGCGTTCCTTCCCGATGTGCCTTTCCCCGACACGCTGCAATTAGAGAGCGATCTAGCCCGCGCGCTGGCCGCCAGCCGGAATATTCTGGTGGTCGTGCCAAGCCACGTGTTTGGCGATGTGCTGACGCGTATCAAGCCATTAATGCGTGACGATGCGCGTATCGTCTGGGCCACCAAGGGTCTGGAGGCGGAAACCGGGCGTCTGCTGGAAGAAGTGGCGCGCGAAGTCCTCGGCGCGGCTATCCCGCTGGCGGTGATTTCCGGTCCCACCTTTGCCAAAGAGCTGGCGGCGGGTCTGCCGACGGCTATCTCTTTGGCTTCTACCGATGCGCAGTTCGCCGACGATTTGCAGCAGCTTCTTCACTGCGGCAAAAGCTTCCGCGTTTACAGCAATCCGGACATTATCGGCGTGCAATTAGGCGGCGCGGTGAAAAACGTGATTGCCATTGGCGCAGGCATGTCCGACGGCATTGGCTTTGGTGCCAATGCGCGTACGGCGCTGATCACCCGCGGGTTGAGCGAAATGTCGCGCCTTGGCGCTGCATTGGGCGCAGATCCGGCCACCTTTATGGGCATGGCGGGCTTGGGCGATTTGGTCCTGACCTGTACCGATAACCAATCGCGTAACCGCCGTTTCGGCATGATGCTTGGCCAGGGCCTGGACGTTCAGAGCGCCCAGCAGAAGATTGGCCAGGTGGTCGAAGGCTACCGCAATACCAAAGAAGTGCGTGCGCTGGCGCACCGGTTTGGCGTCGAAATGCCAATAACCGAGGAAATTTATCAGGTATTGTATTGCGGAAAAAATGCGCGCGAGGCAGCATTGACCTTATTAGGTCGTGCCCGAAAAGAAGAGCACTAACTCTTTCGTCGCAGGGACTCTTTTTGAACTCACGATAAGGCTGGCGCAACCCAGCCTGTCGTCTTATCGCGTCTGGAGTAAGCAATGCCGTGTGAAGAACTGGATCTGGTCTGGAAAAATATCAAAGCCGAAGCCCGGGCACTGGCGGATTGTGAGCCTATGCTGGCCAGTTTTTACCACGCAACGTTACTCAAGCACGAAAACCTCGGCAGCGCCCTGAGCTATATGCTGGCGAACAAGCTCGCCTCGCCGATTATGCCCGCTATCGCCATCCGCGAAGTGGTGGAAGAAGCTTATGCCGCCGACCCGGAAATGATCGCCTCCGCCGCCTGTGATATTCAGGCCGTGCGTACCCGCGACCCGGCGGTGGATAAATACTCCACGCCGCTGCTCTATCTGAAAGGTTTCCACGCTCTGCAGGCTTACCGCATTGGTCACTGGCTTTGGGGCCAGGGGCGTGAAGCGCTGGCCATCTTCCTGCAAAACCAGGTCTCCGTCAGTTTCCAGGTGGATATTCACCCGGCGGCGCGCATTGGCCGCGGTATTATGCTCGACCATGCCACCGGCATTGTGGTGGGCGAAACGGCGGTAATTGAAAATGACGTGTCGATTCTGCAATCCGTCACCTTAGGCGGCACCGGGAAAACCAGCGGCGATCGCCATCCGAAAATCCGCGAGGGCGTGATGATTGGCGCGGGTGCCAAAATTCTCGGCAATATCGAAGTCGGTCGCGGTGCGAAAATCGGCGCCGGCTCGGTCGTTTTACAACCGGTACCGCCGCATACCACGGCGGCCGGCGTGCCGGCGCGCATTGTCGGTAGACCCGAAAGTGAAAAACCGGCAATGGATATGGATCAGCACTTCAACGGTATTAAGCAGGGTTTCGAGTACGGCGACGGGATTTAATTCTCAGCCTGCGAACCAAGGCTTTTCAACTGCCGGATGCGCGTCATGCCATCCGGCAGCTCTTTATGTGCGCAACACAGCCCCCGGATAACCTAACTGACGCCAGGCTTCATACACCACCACCGACACCGCGTTCGACAGGTTCATACTGCGGCTGTCCGGCATCATCGGAATGCGGATTTTCTGCTCAGGCGGCAGCGTGTCGAGAATAGTGGCGGGCAGGCCGCGCGTCTCCGGGCCAAACATTAAGTAATCCCCGTCCTGATAACTCACCGCGCTATGCGCCGGTGTGCCTTTGGTGGTGAGGGCAAAGAGTCGCTGCGGCTGTTCGGCGGCGATAAACGCGGCGTAATCGTGATGGCGTTGGACGGCGGTGAACTCATGGTAATCGAGTCCCGCGCGGCGCAGGCGCTTATCATCCCAGGTAAACCCCATCGGCTCAATAATATGCAGACGAAAGCCGGTGTTGGCGCATAAGCGAATGATATTCCCGGTGTTAGGCGGAATTTCTGGTTCGAATAAAACGATGTTTAACATACTGCCCCCTTAATAGCGGGGGCAGAATAGCACTCTCTACGCCGCGTCGCCATGTGACAGCGGCGCCAGCGCGGCGGGGAGCTGGTTTAGCCCCTGAACCAGCGAATCTTTACTGATGTCGCGAATGGATTTGGCGCTGGTCAGCGTCATCGCTACGCGCATCTCTTTTTCAATCAGATCCAGCAGATTCGCCACGCCTTTGCGGCCGTGCGTCGCCAGTGCATACAGATAAGCGCGGCCCAGCAGCACCGAGTCAGCGCCCAGAGCAAGCATCCGCACTACATCCAGCCCGTTACGAATTCCGCTGTCGGCCAGAATAGTGATATCGCCTTTTACCGCATCGGCAATCGCCGGCAGCGCACGGGCGGATGAGAGCACACCATCAAGCTGGCGGCCGCCATGGTTCGAAACCACAATACCGTCTGCGCCAAAGCGCACCGCGTCACGGGCATCTTCCGGGTCGAGGATCCCTTTGATCACCATCGGGCCATCCCAAAACTCACGGATCCACTCAAGGTCTTTCCAGGAGATCGACGGATCGAAGTTGTTCGCCAGCCAGCCAATATAATCTTCAAGCCCGGTCGGTTTGCCGAGATAAGTGGAGATATTGCCAAGATCGTGCGGGCGTCCGTTAACGCCAACGTCCCATGCCCACTGCGGATGCAGCACCGATTGCAAATAACGGCGCAGCGCCGCGTTCGGGCCGCTCATGCCGGAGTGGGCATCGCGGTAGCGCGCCCCGGGAGTGGGCATATCCACGGTGAACACCAGCGTTGAGCAACCGGCGGCTTTTGCCCGCTCCAGCGCGTTACGCATAAAGCCGCGATCGCGCAGCACATACAGCTGGAACCACATCGGGCGTTTAAGCGTTGGGGCGACTTCCTCAATCGGGCAGACCGAAACCGTCGACAGGGTAAAAGGGATGCCTTTCGCATCGGCTGCACCCGCTGCCTGCACTTCGCCGCGTCGGGCGTACATGCCGCACAGCCCGACCGGAGCCAGAGCCACCGGCATCGACAGCTTCTCGTTAAATAACGTCGTTTCGAGGCTTAGCTCCGACATATCTTTTAGCACCCGCTGGCGCAGCGCCACCTGGGATAAATCTTCAACGTTACGGCGCAGGGTGTATTCGGCATACGCGCCGCCGTCGATATAGTGAAACAGGAACGGCGGCAAAATACGTTTAGCCGCCGCGCGATAGTCGCTGGCTGCGGAAATAATCATGCTTTTTTCTCCCTGGAGTGAATGTGCTGCTCGTCGGGCAGGCGGGTAATGCGTGCCTGGCGGGCCTGATCTTCATCGAACTGGCGAATCGTGGTGTGCACGAAGCCGAGATGGGCCATCATCGCCTGGCGCGCGCCTTCGGCGTCTGCGGCGAGAATGGCATTCATCACCGCCTGATGTTGCTCGGTCAATTGTGAAAAGACCGGCGGAACGAGATACATGCGCTGGCGGCTCTGTTTCACCGACGATTGCAGCAGATCGAAGAAACCGCGCATGGTTTGCAACAACACCACATTATGTGACGCTTCGGCGATGGCGAGGTGAAAACGGACATCGGCCTGCGACGCCAAATCCGGGTCGTCGGCCTGGGTCGCCTCAAAGCACAGCACGATTTTCTCTTTATCGGCCTCGGTGGCACGCATTGCCGCGTGCCAGGCGGTACTGGCTTCAATGGCGTGGCGCGCTTCAAGAATATCGAAACTGTAATCCGGGTCGTCATGCAGCAGGGTTTTCAGCGGCTGGACAATGTTTTGCTCCGACCACTCATCATGCTGCCAGCGGACAAAGGTGCCGCCACCGCGACGGCTTAGCAGCAGCCCTTCGCTGACCAGTTTGGCGAGAGCTTCCCGCAAAGAGTTACGCGATACGCCAAGCTGTACGGCAAGCTGGCGTTCGGCGGGCAGTTTCATGCCCGCTTCCAGCTGTTGTTCAGCAATCAGCGCCCGCACACGATCGGCAACCTCGTCTGTCAGGCGTCTGGGCAGGATTTTCATGGGATCATCCAGGTTAAAACATAGGCCTGAAGCGTGGTGATCACCCCGACCATGCAGGTGAAAATCAGGCTGTGTTTCACGGTAAAGCGGAACAGATCCGACTCTTTACCCACCAGTCCTACCGCCGCACAGGCAATGGCAATCGACTGCGGCGAAATCATTTTACCGGTGACGCCGCCGGTGGTATTCGCCGCGACCATTAACACATCCGACACGCCAATCTGCTGAGCGGCAGTTGCCTGTAACGCGGCGAACAGGGCATTAGATGACGTATCCGAACCCGTCAGGAATACCCCCAGCCAGCCGAGGAACGGTGAGAAAAAGGGAAAAGCGCTGCCGGTATGCGCCAGTGCGAGCGCCAGCGTTGATGAGAGCCCGGAATAGTTCGAGATAAAGGCGAATGCCAGCACCATACCGATGGAATAGATGGGCAGCGCCAGATCGCGTAACGTGCCGGTAAAGGTGGTCACAGCATCTTTTGGTTTCATGCGCAGCCAGATAATCGACAAAATCGCGGCAAAGAGAATGGCGGTGCCGGTGGCGGAGAACCAGTCAAACTTAAATACCGCCGCATACGGGGTTGCGGCGCTTACCACCGGCGGCATGCGCGCCACCAGCTTATCGAGATGCGGCACGGCAATGGTGAATACCCAATCATGTAGCGCGCCGGCAGGGGCGAACAACGCTTTAAACGGCGGTACGCTCCACAGCGTTACGGTGGCGGTTAAAAACAGGAACGGCGACCAGGCACGCAGCACCTGCCCGGCGCTGTAGTGGGTGCGTTTTAAATCGAGATCGACCTGCGCCGCACCGATATCGCCGAAGCGGAAGATGCGTACCGGACGCCAGCGTTTAAGAAACAGCGTCAGGCAGACCAGCGAAACCAATGAAGAGATGATGTCCGGCAGTTCCGGGCCGATAAAGTTGGAACTCAGATATTGCGCGATGGCGAACGAGCCGCCCGCCACTATTACCGCCGGCCAGGTCTCTTTAATGCCGCGCCAGCCATCCATAATCGCCATGATCCAGAACAGCACGATAATCGTCAGGAACGGTAGCTGGCGGCCTACCATCTGGCCGATTTCGAAGCTGTCCAGCCCGGTGACTTGCCCGGCCACCAGAATCGGGATCCCCATCGCACCGAAGGCGACGGGCGCGGTATTCACAATCAGGCAAAGACCTGCGGCATAGAGCGGGTTAAAACCTAAGCCCACCAGCAGGGCTGCGGTAATTGCCACCGGCGCGCCGAAGCCAGCAGCCCCTTCTAGAAACGCACCGAAAGAGAAACCGACAATCAGCATTTGCAGACGCTGGTCCGGCGTTATTGAGAGAATCGACGAGCGAATAATGTCGAACTGACCGGTTTTGACGGAAATTTTATAAACGAATACGGCGGCGATAATGATCCATGCAATCGGCCACAATCCATAGAAGAAGCCATACACCACCGAGGCCAGCGCACGATCCAGCGGCATATCGTAGAACAGCAGCGCGACGGCAAGGGCGATGCCAACGGTCCAGCTGGCGGCGACATAGCCTTTTAGTTTGAGTTTTATCAGCGCGAAGAAGAAAAACAGGATCGGTAGCGATGCGATCAGGCTGGAAAGCCAGAGATTGCCAGCCGGGTCATAGTTCTGTTGCCAGAGATTCATGCAGGTCTCCTGAGAACCACAACAGCACCGGCGGGCGGCAAGTCTTCGCTTCGCTCTGCGTCACACGGTGTGTAAAAGTGGTCCTGCCAGTGGGGTTGTGTAGGGTTTGCGATAATGAATGGTTATCCAATTGTTATCAACTGGCAATGAGTCTGTGACAAGATTTGATGAATCTGTGAAGCAGGAAAAAGAATTGGCAATAATTGGTAGGGCCAATTTAACAGCCCTGGCGCGGTGGAGCGACCAGGGCTATTTCGGCATCAGAACTCGGTGTTGGCAAAGCCGGTCATGGCGTCGAGGCCCATTTCGCGGCCCAGCGCGGTCATCGGATGGACGACGACAATCCCGCGCACGCTTTTCTTCAGCTTGCCGAGGTCCGCCTGCTCTTTCTTGGTGATGGCACGCTGGAAAGGCATTTTCATCAGCTTTTGCGCCTCTTTGCTCAGCTTCTGGCTGTACTGTTCACGCAGACGAGCGATTTCGGTTTCCAGCGTCGCTTTCTCTTTTTCCAGCTCAGCGTATTTCTCTGCGGCATCGACTAAGGAGAGATCCGCCTGCTGGTGGTGAATGGCGTCGAGACGGTCGCTCAGACGCTTGATTTCGTTCTTTTCAACTTCTTTCATGAGGCTCAGTTCGTTGGGGAGTAAAACGATAAGGATACAGTATTTATGGCGAAGGTTATTTCTGGAAAGCTTTTTTTAAGCTAATACGCGAGATAAGTTCAGTTAGCGAGAGCACCATCGTTGAACGTACGACCTGTTGATAGCGCTGTTTTTGCATGGACAAAAGCCTGGTATCGCTGGTGTCGAAAACCGGCGTCGGCGGCAGGGCGGCCACACAGTGCAGCTCACCGAACGGCCCGAGAATCTCATCATCCGTAAAGGCGTATTCTGTCCCGTCGTGATTCAGCTCTTCACGCAGCGCCATTAAAAGCTCCGCATCTTCATATTCCGCGCGGGAAATTACCCCCAGACCATATATCAGCTTTAAACGTACGGACAAATTGCCCAGCGGTCCATCTCCGTCAAGCAACGGCTCTACCGCGTATTTCACCGCGTAGTCATCTTTGCGAAACACCTGCAAAACCAGAATATTGATCGCCTCGTTGAGTAACTCTACGGCGGCAATCAAAAAGCTTCGCACGGTCTTGCCCGCATTCAGACGCTCGAGAACCCGGTTTTCGAAAGCCTGCGTTTTTTCCATTATTGCCTGCATATCTGACAATTTTCATTAGCTGGCGCGGGGTTTCCCGCGCCATAGTCGGCATCATGCCTTGGTGTTATAGAGGGACACGGCTTCGTTTACCACCGGGCTGTTGGCCTCCAGGCCGGAAACCTGCGCCAGCGCCACCTGTGGGCCTTTCTCTTCAATAAGCTGAGCCAGCTCCTGCGCCTGCGGATCCTGCTCGCTGCGATAATGCATGGCAGCGGCAATCCCTTTCAGCAAATTGGCGTGCGGCAGGTTGTACTCCAGCGTGCCGAGCAGCGGTTTAATCAGGCGATCGCCCGCGCTCAATTTGCGCAGCGGTTGACGGCCTACGCGCTCAACATCATCTTTCAGATAGGGGTTTTCAAAACGGCCCAGGATCTTCTGAATGTAGGCGGCATGCTTGTCGGCATCGAAGCCATAACGTTTAATCAGCACCGCGCCGCTCTCTTCCATTGCGCCTTTCACCACTGCCCGGATATCGGCATCGAGGATAGCGTCGCGAATGGTTTGATGGCCGGTCTGTTTTCCAAGGTAGGCGGTTATAGCATGCCCGGTATTCAGCGTGAAGAGTTTGCGTTCAACAAAGGCCATCAGGTTATCGGTGAGTTCCATACCCGGAATAGTCGGCAGCGCGCCTTTAAACTGGGTTTTATCGACGATCCACTCGCTAAAGGTCTCAACGGTGACTTCCAGCGGATCGTTAGTCGCGGAGGCTGACGGCGGAACAATACGGTCAACGGCGGAATCGACGAAACCCACGTGCTCTTCGACCCAGGCTTTGTCAGCATCCGCCAGCGCCGCCATGACATGACCTTTCAGCTGCGTGGTGCCGCGCACCATGTTTTCACAGGCGATAATATTCAGCGGTGTGTTAATACCCTGCGCTTTACGTTTTGCCAGCCCTTTAGCGATGGCGGGCGCGATGCGCTCCAGTACCACCGGGCCAACCGCGGTGGTGACCAGATCGACGTGGGCAATCAGTTCGATAACCTCGTCGCCAATGCTGCTTACCGCCTTAACGCCGGAAACAGTATCGACCTGTTCTTTTTCGCCAACCACATGCACCTGATAGCTATGACGGGCATTCAGGGCGTCGAGTACCACCTGATTCACATCGGCGAACGTCAGTTCAATCCCCGCGTCGGCGAGCAGTTTGCCGATAAAGCCACGTCCGATATTACCTGCGCCAAAATGTAATGCTTTCATAGTCTTAACCTTCATCAATGTTTTTACCCGAGAGGGCTGGGGTGAGGAACCGCAGCGACTTCTCCTCACCCTAGCCCTCTCCCCGGGGGGAGAGGGAGGAAAACCGATTACTTGCCGAGCAGCGCCAGCACTTCTTCAACGCTGGTAGTATGCGCCAGACGTTCAATCACTGTCTCGTCGTCCAGTGCGTTGGTCAGGCTGGTAATCACCTGAATGTGCTCATTGTTACGCGCCGCGATACCAATCACCAGGCGAGCAATGTCTTCCGCTTCTTCACCGAAGCGAACGCCTGCCGGGTACTGGCAGAACACCACGCCGGTTTTCAGCACGCGATCTTTTGCTTCCACTGTGCCGTGCGGTACCGCGATAGACTCACCCAGATAGGTCGGGGTCAGTTTTTCACGTTCCAGCATCGCATCCACATATTCCGGCTGAACGTAGCCACCTTTCACCAGCTGCTCACCGGCAAAACGGATCGCTTCTTCTTTGGTACTCGCGGTGCGGCCCAGGAAGATGTTCTCCGCGCCCAGCTTGAACAGGTTGCTGTTCGGCGTATCAAAGCTGTCCTGCAGGCGGCTGGTCACTTTGGCTTCGTTGTCCGTATGGCGCTGTGCGGCAACCAGACGTTCCGTCAGGTTGGTATACAGGCCGCTATCCAGGAAGTTGGTCAGGGAGATATGCTGCGCCTGCGGTGCCTGGCGCATTGCGCGTTCTGTCAGATCGCGGTGCGTAATCACCAGGTCAACGTCAGACGGCAGGTTGTTAATGGCGCTGTTGGTGACAGAGATGCTGCTCAGACCCGCATCCTGCACTTTTTTGCGCAGCACGCCTGCGCCCATGGCGCTGGAGCCCATACCTGCATCACAGGCCACGATGATTTTACGCACGTGGCTCAGGTCGTTAGCCACATCGCCAGCCGCCAGCGGAGTCGCGCCTTTAGACTGTGCTTTCATATCCTGCATACGACGGGTAGCCGCTTCGATATCGTCTTCTTCGTCTTTCACCTTGCTGGTTTTCAGCAGGATAGCGGAGACAACAAACGAGACGGCCAGCGCAGCGAAGATAGCCGCCACGTTAGCGAAGTAGGCACCTTTCGGCGTCATCGCCAGCACCGCGAGGATAGAACCCGGGGAAGCCGGAGAAACCAGACCGCCGTTCAGTATGGTCAGGGTAAACACGCCGGTCATACCGCCGAGGATCACCGCCAGCAGCAGACGCGGATTCATCAGTACGTACGGGAAGTAGATTTCGTGGATACCGCCCAGGAAGTGGATGATAGCCGCGCCGCCAGCAGACTGTTTAGCACTGCCGCGACCGAAGAACATATAGGCCAGCAGGACGCCCATACCCGGACCCGGGTTGGCTTCAATCAGGAAGAAGATGGATTTGCCAAGCTCATGGGACTGCTGAATACCCAGCGGTGAGAAGATACCGTGGTTGATGGCGTTATTGAGGAACAGGATTTTCGCCGGTTCAACAAAGATGGACGCCAGCGGCAGCATTTCGTGGGCAACCATAAAGTTAACACCCGCCGCCAGAACCTTGGACAGCACTTCAACCGCCGGACCGATGCCGAGGAACGCCAGAATGGCGAGGATCATCCCGATGATGCCCGCGGAGAAGTTATTCACCAGCATTTCGAAGCCGGATTTGATTTTGCCATCAACCCAGTTGTCGAAATGTTTGATAGCCCATCCGCCCAGCGGACCTGCAAACATCGCGCCGAGGAACATCGGCATATCCGCACCGACGATAACGCCCATCGTGGTGATGGCACCGACCACGCCGCCGCGATCGCCACCCACCAAACGACCACCGGTATAACCGATAAGCAGCGGCAGCAGATAAGTAATCATTGGACCAACGAGTTTCGCCAGCATCTCGTTAGGTAACCACCCTGTAGGAATAAACAATGCGGTGATAATCCCCCACGCGATAAACGCGCCGATATTCGGCATCACCATATTGCTGAGAAAACGACCAAAGCTTTGCACTCTGATCTTGATATCGGATGACATAAAACACCCCTTCTTATGTTTGCTATCGCACAGGCCGGAAGCCCGAGGTTTTGTTGTTAACGTGGCGGCAGAGGTAGCCGGACCTGGTTATCCATGACGCGAAATCTCGCACCGAATCAGTAAACTGTCCAGATGGGAACTTTTTATGTGATATTGATCACACTAATACAGGGGGTATGCCACCGTTTAGTGTGATTTTGATCACAAAAATTACGTGTAAAAAAAGAACAATGAACAAAATATGCACTCGATAAGGCGATAAATGTGAGGTTATTCACGTTTTATCGTTGGTTGTTTGTTATGTATTTGTGATTTAGATCACAAGATATTTTCCCCAGGACTTTTCTGAGTGTGATCTGTAGCAAAATGGATTTTTGCCCCTTGCAGCGCGTGTAACTTCCTTTCACCGGGACGCACTTAATTACTGTGGCGGCAGAACTTTACATCCTGATGAACCAATCTTCGTTCGCTCGTTCATACTTAGAGTCTTGTTGGCAAAAAATGGAGAAGGCAATGAAACTGATCGGCAGCTATACCAGCCCTTTTGTACGGAAAATCTCGGTGATCCTGCTGGAAAAGGGCATCACCTTCGAATTTGTCAATGAACAACCTTATAACGCTGTCAATAGTGTGGGTCAGTACAATCCGTTGGGTAAAGTACCGGCGTTGATTACCGATGACGGAGAAGTGTGGTACGACTCACCGATCATTGCCGAATATATTGATTCGCTAAACATCGCCCCGGCCATGCTGCCTGCCGACGCGAAAGCGGCGCTGAAAATTCGCCAACTGGAAGCGCTGGCCGACGGCATTATGGATGCGGCGCTGGTATCGGTTCGCGAACTGACACGCCCGGTAGAACAGCAATCCCAAACCGAACTGCTGCGTCAGCGGGAAAAAGTGATGCGCGGGCTGGATGCGCTCGAAAGCTACTTACAAGGCGGTACGCTTAGCGTCGATACGCTAAATCTGGCCACCATCGCCATTGCCTGCGCTATCGGCTATATCAATTTCCGTCATGTTTCACCCGGCTGGTGCGTCGACAGGCCGCTGCTGGTGAAGCTGGTGGAAAATCTGTTTCAGCGCGAGAGTTTTGCCCGCACCGAGCCACCCAAGGCTTGATAACTATTATGTCCGCCTGAGCAACTCACGCTACAATGCCCCCACGTCAAACCCCTGACGGGCGGGGGCAATTCATAGCCAGGCCTTTTCATGACAACTCTTTACAGCCAGATCCCCTCAACCGATCGTCTGTTGCGTGACGAGGCGTTCGCCACGCTCTTAATCACCTTCGGCCACAGCCGCGTGACCAACACGTTGCACCAGCTGCAGGACGAGGCGCGCGCGCAGATCCGCGAAGCGCAGACATTACCCGCCTGGAGCCATGATTGGGCCGCGGCGGCGCAACAACGGCTGGAACAGAGCGACCGCTCCGCCCTGCGCCCGGTATTTAACCTGAGCGGCACGGTGCTGCACACCAATTTAGGCCGTGCGGTACAGCCGCAGGCCGCCATTGATGCCGTCACGCAGGCGATGGGCTCGCCGGTGACCCTCGAATATGACCTCGACGGCGCGGGACGCGGCCATCGCGATCGCGCGCTGGCGGAGATCCTTTGCGAGCTTACTGGCGCGGAAGATGCCTGCATCGTTAATAACAATGCCGCAGCGGTATTATTGATGTTGGCGGCCACGGCGGCCGGGCAGGAAGTGATTGTCTCGCGCGGGGAGCTGGTGGAGATTGGTGGCGCGTTTCGCATTCCCGATGTGATGCGCCAGGCTGGCTGCGTGCTGCATGAAGTGGGCACCACCAACCGCACCCATGCAAAAGATTATCGCCACGGGATCAATGACGCGACCGCGCTGCTGATGAAGGTGCACACCAGTAATTACCAGATTGAAGGCTTTACCAAAGCGGTGGATGAAGCCGAGCTGGTGTCCCTTGGCGAAGAATATGGCCTGCCGGTGATTGTTGATCTGGGCAGCGGATCGCTGATCGATTTAAGCCGCTACGGTTTACCGCAAGAACCGATGCCGCAAACGCTGATTGCCGCCGGCGTTAGCCTGGTGAGCTTCTCCGGCGATAAACTGCTGGGCGGCCCGCAGGCCGGGATTATCGTCGGCAAAAAAGCGCTAATTGCCCAGCTGCAGCAGCATCCGTTAAAACGCGCATTGCGGGCGGATAAAATGACCCTCGCGGCGCTGGAAGCGACGTTGCGCCTCTATTTGCACCCGGAAAAGCTGCAGCAAAATATACCGACGCTGCGTTATTTAACGCGCCCGGAAGCCGACATTCGTCAGCAGGCGCAGCGCTTATGCGCGGCGCTTACGGCACGATATGACGAGTTTGAGCTACGGGTTGAAGCCTGCCTGTCGCAAATCGGCAGCGGCTCACTACCGGTAGACCGCTTGCCGGGCGCGGCGTTGACCTTTACCCCGCGCGACGGCAGCGGACGTCGGCTGGAAACCCTGGCCGAGGCGTGGCGGGCGCTGCCGCAGCCGGTTATTGGTCGTATTTACGCGGGTCGGCTGTGGCTCGACTGCCGTTGCCTTGATGATGAATCGCGCTTGTTGGAGATGTTGCTGAAATGATTATTGCCACTGCCGGGCATGTCGACCACGGCAAAACCACCCTGATTGAAGCCCTTACCGGCGTCAATGCGGATCGCCTGCCGGAAGAGAAAAAGCGCGGCATGACCATCGATCTCGGTTACGCCTATTGGCCACAGCCGGACGGGCGCGTGCCGGGCTTTATCGATGTTCCGGGGCATGAAAAATTTCTCTCTAATATGCTGGCGGGCGTCGGCGGCATTGATCATGCGCTGCTGGTAGTGGCCTGTGACGATGGCGTGATGGCGCAAACCCGCGAGCATCTGGCGATTTTACACTTAACCGGCAATCCGGCATTAACCGTGGCGCTGACCAAGGCCGACCGCGTCGACGACGCGCGCATTGCGGAAGTCCGTGCGCAGGTTGAAAACACACTGCAGGAATTTGGTTATCCGCAGGCGACGCTGTTTGTTACCGCCGCCACGCAACAGCGCGGCATTGCTGAGCTGCGTGAACACCTGCTGCAGCTGCCCGAACGCGCGCACCCGGAGCAGCAGCGTTTTCGCCTGGCGCTGGATCGCGCATTCACCGTCAAAGGCGCAGGGCTGGTGGTGACGGGAACGGCGCTCTCCGGTGATGTGCGCGTGGGCGATACGTTATGGCTTACCGGCGCAAACAAACCGATGCGCGTGCGCGCGTTACATGCGCAAAACCAACCCGTCGAGCACGCCCATGCCGGGCAGCGCATTGCGCTGAATATTGCCGGGGATGCGGAAAAAGAGGCTCTTAGCCGGGGCGACTGGCTGTTGTCGCAGCAGCCGGATGAACCGACCGAGCGGCTGATTGTCGCCCTGCAAACCCACGTTCCGCTCAGTCAGTGGCAACCGCTGCATATTCACCATGCCGCCAGCCACGTGACCGGGCGCGTCTCGCTGTTGGAAAATGGTCTTGCCGAACTGGTGCTCGATACCCCGCTGTGGCTGGCGGATAACGATTTGCTGGTGCTGCGTGACATCAGCGCGCGAACTACCCTTGCCGGGGCGCGCGTGGTGACGCTGAACTCACCGCGACGCGGCAAACGCAAGGCGGATTACCTGGCATGGATCGGCGAACTGGCGCAGGCCAAAGATGATGGTGAAGCGCTGGCGGTACACTTATCGCGCGGGTCAGTGAATTTGCGTACCTTCGGCTGGGCGCGCCAGCTCAGCGGCAGCGGTCTGGCACAGCTGCTGGACAATCCGGGCTTTATCCGCGCCGGGGATAATCTGCTTAACGCGCCGGTGGCGGCGCGCTGGCAGCGTAAGCTGCTGGAAACCCTGGCGACTTACCATCAACAGCACCGCGAAGAGCCGGGACCGGGGCGTGAACGCCTGCGGCGGATGGCGCTGCCGATGGAAGATGAAGCGTTAGTGTTAACGCTGATTGAGCGCATGCGCGAACACGGCGATATCCATAGCCATCACGGCTGGCTGCACTTACCGGATCATAAAGCGGGTTTCAGCGACGAGCAGGCCGCGCTTTGGCAAAAAGCTGCGCCGTTGTTTGGCGACGAGCCCTGGTGGGTGCGGGATGTTGCCCGGGAAGTCGGCGTTGATGAGCAGGTGATGCGTGGCGTGCTGCGGCAGGCAGCGCAGCAGGGGCTAATTACGGCGATCGTGAAAGATCGTTATTACCGTAACGATCGAATTGTCACCTTCGCCAGTATGATCCGCTCCCTCGATCAGGGCCGTGGCTCTACCAGCGCGGCAGATTTCCGCGATACCTTGAACGTCGGTCGCAAACTGGCGATTCAAATTCTGGAGTATTTCGACCGCATCGGCTTTACCCGCCGCCGTGGCAACGACCATATCCTGCGTGACAAGGCGTTGTTTCTCAAAGAAGAGTGATCGCCTTTAGGGCTGTGCGGCTCGCCTGAGCCTGGCTGCCAGAAACGTCTATGCAAATGACCAATCTGGCCGCTTCCCCGCGTGCGATCAAAGCAATGCGGCGCCTTTTTCTGGCACCCTTGGCATTTTGCGTTGAGGGGAGCCAGGGAATGAACCGTTTTATTATCGCCGATGCGGCAAAATGCATTGGCTGTCGCACCTGCGAAGTCGCGTGCGTGGTGTCCCATGAAGATAATCAGGACTGCTCCGTCGTCAAACCTGCGACCTTTGCCGCGCGTATCCGCGTGGTAAAAACGGGCGCGTTTTCAACCGCGGTTACCTGCCATCATTGCGAAGATGCGCCTTGCGCGAATGTCTGCCCGGTCGGCGCGATCGGTCGGGTTAACGGCGCGGTACAGGTTGAACAGTCGCGCTGTATCGGCTGCAAGAGCTGCATGATGGCCTGCCCGTTTGGCGCGATGCAGGTTATGCGCATTGAAAACCGGGCGCAGGCGCTAAAGTGTGATTTATGCCAGCACCGCGATAACGGCCCGGCCTGTGTTGAAGCCTGCCCGACCAAAGCGCTTAGCTGTATTAACCCGGCAGCGCTGCGGGCGAGTCGCCTGCAAGGCCTGCATCTGGTGCCGTAAAAAAGCCCTCAATTGAGGGCTAAATACTGATGCGTTAGTTCTCTTGCCAGGCACGTTCGATCTCTTCGGCAAGAATTTTCACTCCCGCTTCGATAAGCGCCGGTTCCGGTACGTAGTTCATGCGCATGCACTGATGGGTATGCGGCCAGGGTTTATCCAGCCCTGGAAAGAAGTAATCTCCCGGCACCATCAGCACGCCGCGTTTTTTCAGACGCTGATAGAGCAGCTCGGTGGAGATCGGCAGATCTTTAAACCACAGCCAGAGGAATATCGCCCCTTCCGGTTTATGGATCAGGCAGCGCTCCGCCGGTAAATAGCGCCGCAGCGTGGCAATAGTTTCCTGAACACGCTGGAAGTAAAACGGCTTAATCACCTGCTCGGAGAGACGCAGCAGGTCTTTACGTTTGATCATTTCGCACATCATCGCCGGACCCATACCGCCGGGCGCAAGGCTGATAATGGCGTTCATATTGCGAATGGCAGCGATCACTTTTTCGCTAGCGATGATGATGCCGCAGCGGCTGCCCGGCAGGCCCAGCTTCGATAGGCTCATACACAGAATAATGTTCGGATTCCACAGCGGGCGCGCTTCACTAAAGATAATGCCGGGGAAAGGGACGCCGTAGGCATTATCAATCACCAGTGGGATATTGTGCTGATTGGCCAGCGCATCCAGCTTCAACAGTTCTTCATCGGTGATGACATTACCCGTTGGGTTGGTCGGGCGCGAGACGCAGATCATGCCGGTCTCTTCGCCAATATGCAGATGTTCGAAATCGACGTGGTACTTAAACTGGCCGTCCGGCAGCAGTTCAATATTCGGACGCGCGGAGACAAACAGCTCCTCTTCGAGCCCGGAATCGGCATAGCCGATGTATTCTGGCGCCAGCGGGAAGAGCACTTTTCGGCTGCTGCCATCGGCGCGACGGCCGGCAAACAGGTTAAACAAGTAGAAAAACGCGCTCTGGCTGCCGTTGGTCAGTGCAATATTCTGCGGCTCAATATCCCAACCTAACTCTTCACGCAGCATCCCCGCCAGCGCGGTCAGAAGCTCCGTTTTACCCTGCGGACCATCATAATTGCACAGTGCTTCAGTCGCTTTACCGTTTTCCACCATCTCTGTCAGAAGCTGCTGGAAGTAATCGGTCATCGCCGGGATCTGTGCCGGGTTACCGCCGCCGAGCATAATCGCGCCAGGGGTGCGTAAACCGTCGTTGAGATCCTCCATCAAGCGCGTAATGCCTGCATGGCGGGTAAATTTGTCGCCGAAAAGTGAAAATGTCATTGCTACTGCTCTGTCGGGCTGCGGATCAAAGTGGCTAACCATAACGCTCAGAACGGCGGGGTGCAAATCGCCGTTACATGAGGTTTGCCAACTTTTATCCCAACCTTATCGAGATAGTTAGCATAAAACGCTAATAATGCTTAGCGGCGAGGCGCGCCGGCCCACACTACCATCACTTTGTCGTCGCCCTGCGCGCGGACAAACCCGTAACCCTGCGGCAGGGAAAGGGTTGTCTGTTTGCCCATCCCCAGCGCCGGATGGCGGGCGCGGAACTGGCCAAGAGTTTGCCAGTGGCGCAGCGTGGCCGCGCTTTTGCCGTCGAGATCCTGCCAGTTCATATCCGATCGCGTACCCTGCAACGGATCCGACCCCGTTGCGCCAAACGGGCGGGCGCTTTCGTCGCCATAAAAGATCTGCACGGCTCCCGGCGCAAGCAGCAGAAGCTCCGCCGCTTGCTGACCGCCCTCGCGGAACAGCCGGGTATCGTGGGAAGAGAGATAGCTGAGAACATTAAATTGCTGCAGCTTATCGGCCATCTGCTGCCAGACGCTATCCATATTCGCCAGGCACGTTGCCGCATCGGCGGCCTGCTGCTGATAATCGAAATTGATCATCGCGTCGAAGCCATGGTTGTAATAGTCGCTGTGCATCACGCCATGTCCCCAGGATTCACCGGTCATCCAGAAGGGAGCATCATCGATTTTTTTCTGCGGATTGGCCTGTTTCCACGCCGCCAACGCCTGTGTGGCCTGGGTTTTTAACTGCTGCCAGGCAGGCAATTCAACATGTTTGGCGGTATCAACGCGAAAACCGTCAATGCCGTATTCGCGCACCCACGCGCTAAGCCAGTGGGTGAGATAATCCCGTGGCGTATAGCCGGCGATTTCCCGCGCGGCCGTATCCGGTTTGTGTCGATAGAACAGCGGCAGACCGGAAGCTGTAGTGGATTCGGTTTTCAGATCCGGTAAAAACGCCAGCGACATGGTGAGATCGTCAAAACCGGGATTGTCGTAATCGCCAATATCGGTGCGGATCCAGTTTTTGCCCCACCAGTTTTGCCAGGCGCTTTTATCGCCAAAGTTGATGTAATCATTAAAGCTGTGCCAGCTCTGCCCGGCGGCGGGCCGCCAGTCGGTCCAGCGCTCGCCGAGGATTTTTTTGCGCTCGTCATCTTTCAAATAGAGCGCGCCGAACTGGTAGGTTTGCATATCGGCCAGCGTCGCATAGCCGGTGTGGTTCATCACCACATCAAACAGCACGCGAATGCCGCGCCGGTGGGCTTCATCCACCAGCGTGCGCAGATCATCCTCGTTGCCCATATTGGCATCAAGACGGGTCCAGTCGAGGGTGTAATAACCATGATAGGCGTAATGGGGGAAATCCCCTTTGGTGCCGCCGCCAACCCAGCCGTGGATCTGCTCCAGCGGCGAACTTATCCATAATGCGTTGACGCCCAACTGCTGCAAATAATCGAGTTTGCTGGTAAGCCCCTTCAGATCGCCGCCGTGAAACGTGCCAATTTCCTGCAGGCCATCTTTATGCCGCCCGTAGCTATTGTCATTAGCGGGATCGCCATTCATAAAACGGTCGGTAAGAACAAAATAGACCGTGGCGTTATGCCACTGAAAGGGCGCTGCGCGCTGGGTTTGCGCTGATTCGAGCAGCAGCAGCCCGTCGCTCTCTGGCGCAGGCTGCAGCGTGATTTTCCCGTCGCGCACGGTGGCGGTTTGTTGGCTGTAGAAGTCCCGCACCACACTGCCTTCGGCGAAGGTGTCGCCGACGGCTACTGTCAACGGCTTATCGTCACGCACCGGGCACTGGCGCGCCACGCTGGCGGTGACTTTGGTGGCCTCATTTTTAACGCTCAGCAGCAGCGTTGGCGTGCCGGAGCGGGTATCAAGCTGGAGTTGGTAATCGCCATCACGGAAAATCCGCCACTGCGGTGCGCCGTCGCTGCAGGGCTTCAAAGAGAGCATTTGGTTCAGCTTGATGTTACCAACAGGCTGCCAGCATTGCTGGCCCTGCTGTAAGGCAATCTGATGCTCGCCTTTAGTAAGCGTCGCCTGGCTGCGCCAGAGGCCGGTGCCGTCATCGGTTAAAGGGGGAAAACCGGTCGCGGACCAGTCGGCGAGGGCGAGGCCGGGAAGCAACAGCAGTAACAGCGCGGAGTGTTTCATCGGAAGTCCCTGTGATGGCGATATTTCCCCAGTTTGCCACGCCGGTTGCCGGGCGAACTCATCCCGTGCGCGTTATCGCCAGGGAGGAGGGCGCAGGGTGAGCGATTGCGCCGCTGTTGTGAAGGCAGATTTGCGATAACCGCCACAATTTTGGCCGATTGTTCGCTTTTCAAGCAGTTTACCCATGACATCATTTCAGAATTGGATTATTTCTGTTAGTGCTCTGAAGGGTTAATTTTGGTATGATTTGAGATTCAGCTCTCAAAATCGGGCCAATAAGAAGGTGTTGGAATGTTGAAATCCGACCAGGAGACCTAATGATATCGATACCCATGCGACGACTTGGGGCGACGATACTCATGTTTTCCACTCTGATATTTTCAGGGGGGGTGCTGGCAAAGACGCACGCAGAAACAACGAGTTACAAAGCCCACGTCACTAAGGCAAGCGTAAAAAAACAGGCAAGCAGTAAACAAGAGTATTCTCGCAATAGTGTAAATAGCAGTTCACTTCCTGATTTGCGAAAATACCCTTCCGGAACACCAAGGAAAAAAGCGTTTCTCCGGACAGTAATGCCTTATATCACCAGTAAAAACTCTGCGATTACCGCCGAGCGTAACTGGCTGATGTCAAAACAGTATGACAGCCAATGGTCATCTGCTGAACGCACGCGTCTAAAAGACATTACTAAGCGCTATAAAATCAGCTGGAACGGAAATACGCGCCGTATTCCGTGGAATTCCCTGCTGGAGCGCGTCGACATTATCCCGGACAGCATGGTCGCTACAATGGCGGCTGCGGAAAGCGGCTGGGGTACGTCAAAACTGGCGCGTTCAAACAACAACCTGTTTGGTATGAAATGTGCCAAAGGGGCCTGTAAAAACGGGGCGGGTAAAGTGAAAGGCTACTCTCGCTTTGAGTCGGTGCAGGAATCCGTTGACGCTTACGTCACCAATCTGAATACCCACGCGGCCTATGCCTCTTTCCGTAAATCCCGCGCGCAGCTGCGTAAAGCGGATCAGGAAGTGACGGCGACCAATATGATTCATAAGCTTAAGGGTTACTCGACCCGCGGCACCAGCTACAACAACTACCTGTTTGCCATGTATCAGGACAATCAGCAGTTAATCGCCGCCCATATGTAATCGCAAATAACGCCTTCCAGCAGGAAGGCGTTTTTCTTTGCGCTAAAGCCTGCGCTAGATAAGAATTTCGCTGTAACGGTCGCGGTAATCTTTCGGCGTGCTCTCGTACTCTTTACGAAAAACGGAATAGAAATATTGCAGCGACGGGTAGCCGCACATCTGGGAGATTTCGTTGATAGAAAGCGTTGTCGAGACCAGCAGGCTGCGCGCCTTCTCCAGTTTTTCCGCATGAATCACCGCATGAATCGTCTCGCCGACCTCTTCTTTAAAGCGTTTTTCCAGGTTTGAGCGCGAAATACCCACCGCATCCAGCACCTGGTCGACTTTAATTCCCTTACAGGCATGATTCCGGATGTAATGCATCGCCTGAATCACCGCCGGATCGTTAAGGGAGCGGTAATCCGTGGAACGCCGAGCCACCACGCGCATCGGCGGAACCAGCAGCCGCTGCAGCGGCATATTTTCATTCGCCAGCAGACGGTGCAACAGCTTCGCCGCCTGGTAGCCCATTTGCCGCGTTCCCTGCGCCACGGAAGAGAGCGCAACGCGCGACAAATAGCGGGTCAGTTCTTCGTTATCAATGCCGATCACGCACAGTTTCTCCGGCACCGGAATATGCAGATGATCGCACACTTGCAGCACGTGACGGGCGCGGGCATCGGTAACGGCGATAATGCCAGTCTGCGGCGGCAGGGTTTGCAGCCAGTCCGCGAGCCGGTTTTGCGCATGCTGCCAGTTCTCGGGCGCCGTGGTCAGCCCCTGATAAACCACGCCGCGATACTTCTCCTGCGCCACCAGCTGGCAAAAGGCGTGTTCGCGCTCCATCGCCCAACGCTTACCGCTGGATGAAGGTAAGCCGTAGAAAGCAAAACGGTGCACCCCTTTCTCTTTCAAATGCAAAAATGCGCTCTCAACCAGCGCATAATTGTCCGTCGCGATGTAATGCACCGGCGGATAGTGCTCCGGGAGATGATACGAGCCGCCGACGCCGACAATCGGCACGTCAACATCCGCCAGCAGCCGCTCAATCTCCCGGTCGTCATAATCGGCGATCACGCCATCGCCGAGCCACTCTTTGATATTTTCAATCCGTGCGCGAAAGTCCTCCTCGATGAAGATATCCCACTCGGATTGCGACGCCTGTAAATATTCGCCGACCCCTTCGACAACCTGGCGGTCATAGGCTTTGTTGGCGTTAAATAACAGCGTGATACGGTGGCGCTTCTCAAACATGTTGGTTCGCTTCCTGACTCTCTTTCCGTACTGCTTATCATATTCATCATGCTGATAAATAAAAAAGATCCGGCAGTGTGATCGGGCCTGAATTCACGCAGCTTAAGCCCGGCGTTTGGTCGCGGAATCCATCCACACGGCCAACAGCAAAATGGCACCTTTAACGATATATTGCCAGAACGTCGGCACATCCATCATGCTCATGCCGTTATCCAGCGAGGCCATGATAAACGCCCCCATCACCGCGCCCGCCACGCTACCAATCCCGCCCGCAAGGCTGGTACCGCCAATTACGCAGGCAGCAATCGCATCCAGTTCGGCGATATTACCGGCGGAAGGGGAACCCGCGCCGAGACGCGAACTGAGGATCAAGCCGGCTATTGCCACCATTAAACCGTTAATGGCAAATACCGCAAGCTTGGTACGCTCGACGTTAATCCCGGAAAGACGCGCTGCTTCGAGGTTGCCGCCGATAGCATAAATACGGCGGCCAAAGGCGGTACGCGTCGCCATAAACATGCCCGCCAGCAGCAGCAGCGCCAGCAGCAGCACCGGCGTTGGGACGCCACGATAATCATTTAGCAACCAAATGGCACCAAGGACAATCACGGCGATTATCGCCTGGCGACCCACCGCTGACGTCGAGGCAGAGGTCGAAAGCCCCAGCGCCTGGCGGCGCTGACGTCCGCGCCACTGCCAGGTCACAAAGGCTAACAGGCCGAGCACGCCGACGCCGAAACCGACGCTGTCGGACAAATAGCTTTGGCCAATTTGCGACATCGCCGCGCTGGTGGGCGAAACGGTGGTGCCGTTAGTAATGCCAATCAGCACGCCGCGAAACGCCAGCATTCCCGCCAGCGTGACGATAAACGACGGTACTTTACGATAGGCCACCCACCAGCCGTTCCACGCGCCGAGCAGCAGGCCGAGCACCAGCGTCACGGCTACCGTCAGCGGCAGCGGCCAGCCAAGCCAGACGTCGAAAATCGCCGCCACGCCGCCCAGCAGCCCCATCATCGAGCCGACGGAAAGGTCGATTTCTGCCGAGATAATAACGAAGACCATTCCCACCGCCAGAATGCCGGTAATCGCCGTCTGGCGCAGCAGGTTAGAAACATTACGCGCGCTCAGATAGGCGCCATCGGTCATGCCGGTGAAAAACAGCATAATCACCACAATGGCGGCAATCATCACAAACACTTGCAAATTAAGCGACTTAAGCCCGGAGAAAGGCCCCGGGGATGCGGTAGTTAACTTGATTTCAGACGGGTTGCTTTTCGACATGATGTTCGCTCCTCAGCGCCGCTTCCATGACCTGTTCCTGGGTCAGATTACGATTAATTAGGTCGGCCTTTAGCTTGCCCTCATGCATCACCAGCACCCGATCGCTCAGCCCCAGCACTTCGGGCAGTTCGGATGAGATAACAATGACGGCGATCCCCTGCTGCACCAGTTGGTTAATCAGTTTGTAGATTTCATATTTCGCGCCGATATCGATGCCGCGCGTGGGTTCATCGAGGATCAGAATGCGTGGGTTGAGCAGCAGGCAGCGGGCAAGGATCGCCTTTTGCTGATTGCCGCCGCTCAGACGACCAATCGCCAGCTCCGGCGAAGATGTTTTCACCTTCAGCCGCTGCAACGATTGCAGAATACAGGCCTGCTCGGCGGCATCATCCAGGCTACTTAACGCACCGGTAAACTGATTCAGCGCTGCCAGCGTAATGTTCTTGCCCACCGCCATTACCGGCACAATGCCGTCCCTTTTGCGATCTTCGGGCACCATCGCAATACCAAAGTCGATAGCCTGCTGGCAGTTGTTAATTTTGACCCGCTTGCCATCAAGGTAGATCTCGCCTTCCCAGCGCCCCGGCCAGACGCCAAACAGGCATTGCACCGCTTCCGTGCGCCCCGCGCCGACCAGCCCGGCGATACCGAGAATTTCGCCGCGTTTCAGGCTAAAGGAGATATCGTTCACCCGTTTGATATGACGGTTGACCGGATGCCAGGCGGTCAGGTGTTCAACGCGCAGGATCTCTTCGCCTGTCGTATGGGGTTCATTGGGGTACAGGGCAGTCAGTTCGCGCCCCACCATCATGGTGATAATGTCGTCTTCACTCATCACGGCGGCATCACGGGTACCAATATGCTTGCCGTCGCGGATAACGCAGATCACATCGGATATCGCTTTCACTTCGTTGAGCTTGTGGGAAATATAAATGCAGGCGATATCGTGATTGCGCAGGTCGCGGATAATATCCAGCAGTACGGCGGTTTCCTGCTCCGTCAGCGACGCGGTAGGTTCATCAAGAATAAGCAGCCGCACCTGTTTGTTCAGCGCTTTAGCGATTTCCACCAGCTGCTGTTGCCCAAGCCCTAAATCGCCGACGCGGGTATCCGGCGAAACCATCAGGCTCACCTGCTTGAGCAACTTTTCGCAGCGCAGCGTCATCATGTCGTAATCCATCACGCCGTGACGGACGATCTCCGCGCCGAGAAAGATGTTCTCCAGCACCGTTAAATGTTTCACCAGCGCTAGCTCCTGGTGAATGATGGCGATCCCTTTGCGCTCGGTATCGCGGATATGGCTGGCTTGCAGGGTTTCGCCGGCAAAAATAATCTCTCCTTCGTAGCTGCCCGCCGGGTAGATCCCACACAGCACCTTCATCAGCGTAGATTTTCCAGAACCGTTCTCGCCGCACAGCGAAAGCACCTCGCCCGCGTTCAGGTGCAGGCTGACATTATCAATCGCCTTTACCACGCCGAAGGTTTTGGTGATGTTCTTCATTTCGAGTAAATAAGGCATAGCTGCTCCACATCATTGGCAGGTAGCGCCTGAAAGAAAGAGCGGCCAGCGCGCCTGGCAGGCTTGAGACAGGCGCGCCGGTGCTTTTAGAGCTGGTCTTTTTGATGGAAGCCGTCTTTGATAACCGTGGCGTCAATGTTGTCTTTCGTGACTTCAATTGGCGTCAACAGGCGGGAAGGCACATCTTTCAGGCCGTTGTTAAGGGTGGTGTCCGCTTTCGGATCTTTGCCATTACCCATCTCGACGGCGATCTCGGCGGCGGTATTGGCCAGTTGGGTAATCGGTTTATAAACCGTCATGGTCTGGCTACCGTTAATCAAGCGTTTAACGCCTGCAAGATCGGCATCCTGGCCCGAAATCGCCACTTTGCCCGCCAGGCCCTGAGCGCTCAGCGCCTGAATCGCACCGCCCGCCGTGGCATCGTTGGAAGCGACCACCGCGTCAATTTTGTTATTGTTGGCGGTCAGGGCGTTTTCCATAATCTTCAGCGCGTTCTCCGGCAGCCAGCCGTCGACCCATTGATCGCCGACAATTTTAATTTTGCCGCTATCAACATAGGGCTTTAACACTTTCATCTGCCCGGCGCGGAACAGCTTGGCGTTATTATCAACCGGCGATCCGCCCATTAAAAAGTAATTGCCCTGTGGCACTTTACTCACCAGGCTTTGCGCTTGTAATTCACCCACTTTTTCATTATCGAAGGAAATATAGAAGTCGATATCGGCATTATTTATCATGCGATCGTATGCCAGAACTTTAATTCCTTCCTGCTTCGCTTCTTTAATTACGTTACTTAATACCTGACCGTTGTAGGGAATAATAACCAGCACATCGACGCCGCGGTTTATCATATTTTCAATTTGCGACATCTGGGTTTCTTCGTTGCCGTTGGCAGACTGAACAAAGACATTTGCGCCGAGGGATTCAGCTTTTTTCACAAAAATATCGCGGTCTTTTTGCCAGCGCTCGAGGCGTAAATCATCAATCGCCATGCCGATTTTTACCTCTTTAGCATGACCGAACGCGCTTGCCAGCAGCAGGGAGGCGCAGAGTGTAAGGCAAAGATTCTTTATCTTCATAATAGGAATACCTTTTGTAGGGTGAAGGGCGAGATAAAAGAAACATGCACAGCTTTAGACGAGCAAATTCTTAACGCAGAAATCCAGGCTGGCAATTACAGATTTTTATCCGGGCGTTACGTTTTTTGGTTTATTTCCTGATTTATGACCGCGATCTTATTTTAAAAAAAGCAAAACCGATTTTGCATAAAAATCAGGGAGGAAGATTGCAGCCAGCGTTCTCATTATTTTGCGAGCCAGCGCACGTTTGTGCATTCTCTTAATAGCAGTGTGAAATAACGTAATTGAGCGAGTCAGGGAGAGAATCCAGTATTACTGCAGGTTTATACACTCGCCAATGGAGCTCATTATGCAAGCTTATTTCGACCAGCTGGATCGGGTTCGTTTTGAAGGTCCAAAAACCACGAATCCTTTAGCGTTTCGTCATTACAATCCCGATGAGCTAGTGCTCGGTAAGCGCATGGAAGATCACCTGCGTTTTGCTGCCTGCTACTGGCACACGTTCTGCTGGAACGGCGCAGATATGTTTGGCGTGGGCTCCTTCGATCGCCCATGGCAGCAGCCGGGTGAAGCCATCGCCATGGCGAAGCGCAAAGCCGATGTCGCTTTCGAGTTCTTCCATAAACTGCATGTGCCTTACTACTGCTTCCACGATGTGGATGTCTCGCCGGAAGGGGCGTCGCTGAAAGAGTACCTGAACAACTTTGCGCAGATGGTGGATGTGCTGGCTGAAAAACAGCAGCAGAGCGGCGTGAAGCTGTTATGGGGTACGGCGAACTGCTTTACCAACCCGCGCTACGGTGCCGGTGCGGCGACCAACCCGGATCCGGAAGTGTTCAGCTGGGCGGCGACGCAGGTGGTCACCGCTATGAACGCTACCCACCAGCTCGGTGGTGAAAACTACGTGCTGTGGGGCGGTCGCGAAGGGTATGAAACCCTGCTGAACACCGATCTGCGCCAGGAGCGCGAGCAGATTGGCCGCTTTATGCATATGGTGGTTGAGCACAAACACAAAATCGGTTTTCGCGGCACGCTGCTTATCGAACCGAAACCGCAGGAACCCACCAAGCACCAGTACGATTATGACGCCGCCACGGTGTATGGCTTCCTGAAACAGTTCGGTCTGGAAAAAGAGATTAAACTGAACATCGAAGCGAACCACGCTACGCTCGCCGGTCATTCGTTCCATCATGAAATCGCCACCGCTATCGCCCTTGGGCTGTTTGGTTCCGTGGATGCGAACCGCGGCGATCCGCAGCTAGGCTGGGATACCGACCAGTTCCCGAACAGCGTCGAAGAGAACGCGCTGGTGATGTATGAAATTCTCAAAGCGGGCGGTTTCACCACCGGCGGCCTGAACTTTGACGCCAAAGTGCGTCGCCAGAGCACCGATAAATACGATCTCTTCTACGGCCATATTGGCGCGATGGATACCATGGCGCTGGCGTTGAAAGTGGCGGCGCGCATGGTGGAAGAGGGCGAGCTGGATAAACGCGTAGCGAAGCGTTATGCGGGCTGGAATGGTGAACTGGGCCAGCAAATTTTGCAGGGTCAGCTTAGCCTGGCGGAGCTGGCGAAGTACGCTGAGCAACAGAACCTGGCACCGCGTCACCAGAGCGGCAATCAGGAGCAGCTGGAAAACCTTGTCAACTACTACCTGTTTGATAAGTAACCCGTTCTGCGCCGCAGGCTATGCGGCGCACTAAAAAGGAGTGGTCACTATGTATATCGGGATCGATCTCGGCACTTCAGGCGTGAAGGCGATTCTGCTCGGCGAGCAGGGCGATGTGCTGGCCTCCCATACGGAAAAACTCAGCGTATCGCGACCGCACCCGCTGTGGTCAGAGCAGGATCCCGAAGCGTGGTGGCAGGCGACGGACCGCGCCGTACAGGCATTAGGCGCGGCCCACTCGCTACAGCAGGTAAAAGCCATTGGCCTGGCGGGGCAAATGCATGGCGCAACGCTTCTCGATAGTGCGAATCAGGTGCTGCGCCCGGCGATTCTGTGGAACGACGGTCGCTGTGGCGAAGAGTGCGCGCTGCTGGAAGCGAAGGTGGCAAACTCACGCGCTATCACCGGGAATCTGATGATGCCCGGTTTTACCGCGCCGAAGCTCCTGTGGGTGCAGCGCCACGAGCCAGACATATTCGCCCGTGTGGCGAAAGTGCTGCTGCCGAAGGATTTCTTGCGCTTTAAAATGTCCGGGGTGTTCGCCAGCGATATGTCCGATGCGGCGGGAACGATGTGGCTGGATGTGGCGAAGCGCGACTGGAGCGACGAGATGCTGGCCGCCTGCGCGCTTACGCGTGCGCATATGCCGAATTTATTTGAAGGCAGCGACATCACCGGTGAGCTTCTGCCGGAGATTGCGCGGCGCTGGGCAATGCCGGTGGTGCCGGTAGTCGCGGGCGGTGGTGATAACGCCGCCGGTGCCGTTGGCGTCGGCATGGCGGATGCCGGGCAGGCGATGCTGTCGCTGGGTACTTCCGGGGTCTATTTTGCCGTCAGCGAAGGCTTTCTTAGCAAACCTGAAAGCGCGGTACACAGTTTTTGTCATGCTCTGCCGGGCCGCTGGCATTTGATGTCGGTCATGCTGAGTGCGGCTTCCTGCCTGGACTGGGCGGCGAAGCTGACGGGGCTGGAGTCGGTTCCGGCGCTGATTAACGCTGCGCAACAGGCGGATGAAAATGCCGGTGAGCTGTGGTTTTTGCCTTATCTTTCCGGCGAACGCACGCCCCATAACAACCCGCAGGCGAAAGGGGTATTTTTCGGCCTCACTCATCAACATGGCCGGGAAGAACTCGCCCGCGCCGTGCTGGAAGGCGTCGGTTACGCACTGGCGGACGGGATGGATGTGGTGCACGCCTGTGGCGTAACGCCGCAAAGCATTACCCTTATCGGCGGCGGGGCGCGCAGCGCGTGGTGGCGTCAGATGCTCGCGGATATCAGTGGATTACAGCTTGATTACCGCACCGGCGGCGATGTTGGGCCTGCGTTGGGCGCGGCGCGGCTGGCGCAAATTGCCGTTAACCCGCACACGCCGCTGGCGACGCTTCTGCCGCAGCTCCCCGTTGAGCAGCAGCACATGCCGGATGCTGCGCGCCATGCGCTGTATGCGCCGCGCCGTGAAACCTTCCGTCGTATTTACCAGCAGCTCCTGCCGTTAATGGTCTAATTTTCACTGCTTCTCCGGCCCACCGTTAAGTGGGCCGGAATCATCATAATGTTGTCCGTTTTTGGTCTTAGCAGACGCATAAAGCCTTGCCAGAATAGCCTTAACCCCATTGAGCAAGGAGTCCTGAAATGACCCGCACCGCGCTAATTAATATCGACACCCAGCAATCTTTCTTCCATCGTGACTACTGGCAAGAGACGGATTTCCCGGCGTTTACTCAGGCCATCTCCGCGTTAATTGCCGGTTGTGAAGCGCGCGGCGTGCCGGTAGTGGATATCTTTCACGTCGCCGACAGCGGGCCGTTTTCGCTGGAGAGCGGCTTTGTCACACCGATGCCCTTTTTGCAGCACCGGGCCGCCGTGACGTTTTATAAGTATGTCCACAATGCCTTTACCGATACCGGGCTGGATCGCTGGCTGCGGCAGCGGGATATTAATCATCTGATTATCTGCGGCATCCGCACCGAGCAATGCTGTGAAACCACCGCGCGCGTGGCGTCAGATCTGGGCTATCGCGTCACCTTTGTCAGCGAAGCGACGTTGACCTTTCCGATGACCCATAAAGGGGTTACGCTGGATTGCACTGCGCTGCGCCATCATACCGAAACCGTGCTGCAAGGCCGCTTCGCCGAAATTAAAACCGTCCACGAAATTCTGGAACTTTAATGACCACAGATGTCTGGTTTGTGATGCTTCCCGGCGTGCTGGCGCTGGATATGGCTGGTCCGGCGGAAACCTTCGCGCTGGCGGGCAATGCCTTTCGCCTGCACTACATCGGCCCGGAGGCGATCGTCCCGACATCAATTCACCTGACGATGGGCAATATCTCGCCCTTACCGGATTCGCTCCCTGCAGGAAGCCTGCTGGTGTTACCCGGCGTCTCTGATTCGACGCTGTTCTTTGATACGCCGCAGGCGAACGTGGTGCGCCACTGGCTAATGCGCCTGCAACCGCTGATCCACAGCCAAAGCATCACTTTGATGTGCGTCTGTTCCGGCGCGGTGCTGGCGGCGAAAGCAGGTCTGCTAAACGGCATTCACTGCACCACCCACCATGATGTGATTGCGCGCCTGCGCGCGGTGGCCCCGGCAGCGCTGGTGAAAGAGAACCGGATATTTATTGAAGATCGCAGCATCTGGACCAGTGCGGGCATCACCTCGGGAATCGATCTGGCGCTGCATCTGATTAGCCGCCTTTGTGGGCCGGAAATGGCGCTGGCGGTGGCGCGGGAAATGGTGGTCTGGTTTCGTCGTTCCGGTGAGGATCCGCAAATCTCGCCGTGGTTGCGCTACCGCAACCACCTGCATCCGGCGGTTCATCGCGCGCAGGATGCGCTGACGGCCGAGCCGCAAAGGGCCTGGCAACTCGACGATATTGCCCGCCAGGCCCACGTTAGCCCCCGGCATTTAACGCGGCTCTTTCAGCAGCATCTGGGCATCAGCGTACGCGACTACCTTGAGCAGCTGCGGCTGGTGATCGCCGAGCAGTATCTGTTGCAGGGACGCGGCATGGAACAGGCCGCACTTGCCGCCGGTTTTTCCTCGCCGCGCCAGCTACAGCGTGCGCGTTTGCGCGCCCTTAACTGACATAACGGCGTCTGTCGACGCGCTGTACCAGCATCGAAAGCGCCAGGCTTGACAGCAGCGTGGCGGTGAAAATCCACACAATATCGAGCAGCGGTGAGGCGTGGATCTCGACGCCGCGCGTACGCAGTGCGTGAATAATTAAGGCGTGAAAGCCGTATATCCCCAGCGAATGCCGCGAAATAAGCGCCAGCCCGGGCAGCGTGCGGCTATTAAGGGTATTTTTGACTAGCGTAAACAGCGACATGGCGCAGAGGAATACCAGCGGACCGCAGTAGAGGTACCAGGTATCGGCGAAGTTTCCGCGCCATTTCAGCTCGTTGAGCGTGCCGCGCGAAATCCCCCATACGGCGGCAACAAACAGCATCGCGCAGGCCCAGCTGATGGCGCGTTTTTGCGTCTCCATCGTGCCAATAGCGCGCCCCAGCATGCCGTAAAGAATGTAGTAAAACGTATCACCGTTGATATAGAGATTGACCGGCAGAAACGTAAAACCATCTATTTTCTGCGCTACCGTATTCGGGTTGGCGACAATGCCAATCACCACCACTAATGCCAGCAGCATTTTCCCGCTCAGGGCTTTTACCTGAATCAGCGGCGACACCAGATAGATAACGATAATCGCAAAGAAAAACCACAGGTGATAGAAAACCGGTTTTTGCAGCAGGTACTTCACCGATAACTCACTGTTAATAGAAGTAAAGAATACGATATAGAGCAGGGCTACCAGGCTGTAGAACAGCAGGCACAGCGCGATACGCAAAAAGTGGCGCGGTTGGGCGCTGCGTTCGCCGAAAAACAGGTAGCCGGAGATCATAAAAAACAGCGGGACGCTAACGCGCGATGCGGAGTTTAAAAAGTTAGCGATATTCCAGTCAAAAGAAGTGATGCTGGCCGGGTTGGTAATATACCAGGTGGTGGTATGGATCATCACCACCATTAAACAGGCGATCCCTCGCAGATTATCAATCCAGTTAATTTTCGACGGCATCTGTTCCTCTGTTTTCATCGTAAACGCGAATCTCCTGAGACTGAGAGATTATCCCCCTGTTTCATTAGATAATTCTGAGTTTTATCGCTCTCGCTTGTGCGTTTTGCGCAGCTTTGCAAAATAGGTTTCTCTCGCCATTAAAAATAACAGCCCGTGAGCAGGCAGTGATAAAAATGATGAAATGGATTGCCAGCGCGCTGGTGTTACTGGTAGCTGGCTGTAGCACCAGCGCCGATATTCCCGCGCAACAGGCGCAAAAAGCCCGGCCCGATGCGGTACATTCGCTGGATATGGAAACGCTATGCAGGGAAAACGCGGCGCATCGCTACAACACCGTCGCTGAAAAAATTGCTGTCACCCGCTTTGAGCAATTTCAGGGTAGCTTTGAAATGCGGGGCACTACGCCGCGCCACGAAGCCTTTGTCTGCGCCTTTGACGCAGAAGGCCAGTTTTTACACCTTTCGATGCGCTAAGCCGCCGGTTTCGCGCCGCACGGCGCGCGCTTTCCTCAATTTTCCTTAAACAATCCGGTTTCGTACTGTATATCTCGCAGTCAGCGGGTATACTGAGCGCTTCCTTTAAATCCACACGTATCCAGCACAAAAGAATATGCAAAAGTTTGATACCAGGACCTTTCAGGGTCTGATCCTGACCTTACAGGATTATTGGGCTCGTCAGGGCTGCACCATTGTTCAACCTCTGGACATGGAAGTTGGCGCCGGTACCTCCCATCCGATGACCAGCCTGCGCGCGCTGGGGCCTGAACCGATGGCAACCGCGTATGTGCAACCTTCTCGCCGTCCGACCGACGGACGCTATGGCGAAAACCCGAACCGTTTACAGCACTACTATCAATTCCAGGTGGTCATTAAACCGTCGCCGGATAACATCCAGGAGCTGTACCTCGGGTCACTGAAAGAGTTGGGTATGGATCCGACCATCCACGATATTCGTTTCGTGGAAGATAACTGGGAAAACCCGACGCTGGGCGCCTGGGGGCTGGGCTGGGAAGTGTGGCTGAACGGCATGGAAGTGACGCAGTTTACCTACTTCCAGCAGGTTGGCGGCCTGGAGTGCAAACCGGTTACCGGTGAGATCACCTACGGTCTGGAACGTCTGGCAATGTACATTCAGGGCGTAGACAGCGTTTACGACCTGGTCTGGAGCGACGGCCCGCTGGGTAAAACCACCTACGGCGACGTGTTCCATCAGAACGAAGTGGAGCAATCCACCTATAACTTCGAATATGCCGATGTCGACTTCCTGTTCAGCTGCTTCGAGCAGTATGAAAAAGAAGCGCAGCAGCTGCTGGCGCTGGAAAACCCACTGCCGCTGCCTGCCTACGAGCGTATTTTGAAAGCCGCCCATAGCTTCAACCTGCTGGATGCGCGTAAAGCCATCTCGGTGACGGAACGCCAGCGTTATATCCTGCGTATCCGCACGCTGACCAAAGCAGTGGCTGAAGCGTATTACGCTTCCCGTGAAGCCCTCGGCTTCCCGATGTGTAACAGAAATAAATAAGAGGCGGCCATGTCTGAGAAAACTTTCCTGGTGGAAATCGGCACCGAAGAGCTGCCACCAAAAGCACTGCGCAGCCTGGCCGAGTCCTTCGCTGCCAACGTAACCGCTGAGCTGGATGCGGCGGGTCTGACCCACGGCGACGTACAGTGGTTCGCCGCGCCGCGCCGTCTAGCGGTTAAAGTGGCGCAGCTTGCCGCCTCGCAGCCGGATCGCGAAGTTGAAAAACGCGGCCCGGCTATCGCCCAGGCGTTTGACGCGGAAGGTAAACCGAGCAAAGCGGCCGAAGGCTGGGCGCGCGGCTGCGGTATCACCGTCGATCAGGCGGAACGTCTGACCACCGACAAAGGCGAATGGCTGCTCTACCGCGCCCACGTTAAAGGCGAAAGCGTGGAAACGCTGCTGCCAAACATGGTAGCTAACGCGCTCGGCAAGCTGCCGATTCCGAAACTGATGCGCTGGGGCGCGTCAGAGGTGCAGTTTGTGCGCCCGGTACACACCGTGACGCTGCTGCTGGGCGAAAGCGTGATTCCGGCGACGATTCTGGGTATCAAATCCGATCGCGTGATTCGCGGCCACCGCTTTATGGGCGAGCCGGAATTCACCATCGATAATGCCGACCAGTACCCGCAAATTCTGCTGGAACGCGGCAAAGTCGTTGCTGATTACGCTGCGCGTAAGGCCAAAATCAAAGCGGATGCCGAAGAGGCCGCGCGTAAGATTGGCGGCAATGCCGATCTGAGCGACAGTCTGCTGGAAGAAGTTACTTCGCTGGTCGAATGGCCCGTAGTGCTGACGGCGAAGTTTGAAGAGAAGTTCCTCGCCGTGCCGGCTGAAGCGCTGGTTTACACCATGAAAGGCGACCAGAAATACTTCCCGGTGTATGACAATGACGGCAAACTGCTGCCGAACTTTATCTTTGTTGCTAACATCGAATCGAAAGATCCGCAGCAAATTATCTCCGGTAATGAAAAAGTGGTGCGCCCGCGTCTGGCGGATGCCGAATTCTTCTTCAATACCGACCGCAAAAAACGCCTCGAAGACAATCTGCCGCGTCTGCAAACCGTGCTGTTCCAGCAGCAACTGGGTACGCTGCGTGATAAGACCGACCGTATTCAGGCGCTGGCGGGCTGGATTGCAGGGCAGATTGGCGCGGATGTCAATCACGCGACGCGCGCGGGTCTGCTCAGTAAGTGCGACCTGATGACCAATATGGTGTTCGAATTTACCGACACCCAGGGCGTGATGGGCATGCACTATGCGCGTCACGACGGCGAAGCCGAAGACGTTGCGGTAGCGCTGAATGAGCAGTACCAGCCGCGTTTTGCCGGCGATCAACTGCCGTCAAACCCGGTTGCCTGCGCGCTGGCGATTGCCGATAAGATGGACACCCTTGCCGGTATCTTTGGTATTGGTCAGCATCCGAAAGGCGATAAAGACCCGTTCGCCCTGCGCCGTGCCGCGCTGGGCGTGCTGCGTATTATCGTTGAGAAGAACCTGGCGCTGGATCTACAAACCCTGACCGAAGAGGCAGTGCGTTTGTACGGCGATAAGCTGACCAACGCGAAGGTGGTCGATGAGGTGATCGACTTTATGCTCGGTCGTTTCCGCGCCTGGTACCAGGATGAAGGCTTCAGCGTTGATACCATTCAAGCGGTGCTGGCGCGTCGTCCGACCAAACCGGCAGATTTCGATGCGCGTATGAAGGCGGTTTCGCACTTCCGTACTCTTGACGAAGCGGCGGCGCTGGCGGCGGCTAACAAGCGTGTTTCCAATATCCTGGCGAAATCCGACGAAACACTGAACGATACCGTTCAGGCTTCGGTGCTAAAAGAAGCGGCGGAGATCAAGCTGGCCGGTAACTTAGTGGTGCTGCAAGATAAGCTGCAGCCGTACTTTGCCCAGGGCCGCTACCAGGAAGCGCTGATTGAACTGGCGGCCCTGCGCGAGCCGGTGGATGAGTTCTTCGAAAACGTGATGGTCAACGCCGACGATAAAGAAGTGCGTATCAACCGTCTGACGCTGCTGTCTAAACTGCGTGCGCTGTTCCTGCAGGTGGCGGATATTTCGCTGCTGCAGTAAGCGTACAAGCCCGGCTGAACGGCTGCCGGGCTTATCATCGCGACAGAGAGACTCCCGCCCCCGGCCATGATGACCGGGGGCGTTTTTATTCCTGTACGCTTATTGTTGCCACCGCGACGCTGCTTCGTTGCTCATGTTGTTTACCGGTAAGACCCTCTTTCCCTGCGTTCAGCCGAAAATATGTTGGAAGGTTTTGCGTTTTCTTATGAGCAAAATAGGGGGTTAGCTAAGGCTATCGTTGGCGAGGGAGACTCTTCTTGTAATATAAGCAACCGATTTTACCTGACCTGACGGCGGTAAAAATTAAATATATTATCTCTCTGCCATTTTTTTAATAAATCGTCATTCATAGAACCTGAAGTTTATTGTTTCACTTCTTATTTTCTTAATTTTAAAGTGATGAATTTTGATTTTATTATTTAATAAACATCTCTGTCGGCGCTTGTAAATAGAGATCACAACGTTTGCAATTTAATAACGACAGTATTGTTTTTGCCACGCATCTATTCTGATGCGGGAAAATTCTCATTTAATTTACGTTTTTAAACACTCGACCTGTCCTGTACTGGAGGTTGTATGCTCATTCCTCGCTATAATTATTCTATTAATGAATCTGGTGCTGCATGGGGCGTCAGGCATGATGTTAAATCGACGGCAAATTCCTTAAAGGCTCTGTTTGAACTGATCGATTTTAACGCCGCTTCACCCTTCGAGGTGACCACCCACGGGCCATCAGGCAATTCGCTGCTGCGCGTGACGGGGCGTCTGAAGAAAATCACCAATAATGGGCATCTGGTGCTCAATCCTCACGGCGTTGATCTACGTATCGCGCCGGGAACCGTTATCAAAGTAACATTAGAAAAAGTGGCCGCCGAGGGTTACAGGGCGGCCTTTTTTAATAGAGATGACAAAATCGTATTACAAGTTAATTTTGTAGCCAAAAAGGAATTACAGACGGGGATATATGATATCCATTCATTTCAAGGCAGGCTTAAACCCATTGATCTCAGTAAGGGCATTGCGCATGCATGGCGAAGCCTAAGAGATATTCATCATTTTTATCCGATGTTAACCCAGTTCGGTCTGTCTAAACTTGAGGCTTTCAACCAGGTGCCTTCCGATCTTGCGTACCAGGTCGATACCAGCAGCGTCTGGCAGGTGCTTTCAGCCATAGCCCTGAGCCGTGATAATTTTATGATTTTTACCGGTAATGGCGCGGTTTTTCATGTCTATACGGGGCCGGTCAATAAATTGTTGACCCTAAATAACTGCGGCCAAACCCGGCTGGTTGTGCATGGTCAAACCGGTGAGCTGGAAACCGCCATTTTTAAAATTACCACCAGCAAACTCTCTCAAGCCTGGGTAGTGAATAAATTCTCTGCTCAAGGTCCGATTACCAGTCTAGAGCTCTTTGATGACCAGCAGAATCATGTTGCGCAGTTTAATAGCCACCGGCTGGAAGGGATGGCGCAGGATGAGAAATGGACGCGTTTAATGAAGAGCCTGCCAAAAATTGTTTAAATAACCACGTTTAAGCGATGTGGTTATGCAAAAGGGATGGGTCACTTTTCCAGCCCATCTCCTCTCGGGTAAAAAGAGACATTCTCCCTCACCCACACTGTGTAAAAGAGAACTTTCCCCGGCACTGTCACGGATAGCGTCATTATCCTCTTTGCGCCGGGGGCACAGGGATCGGTTTCTTATAAGTTGTACTGACGCGAACCGTATTGCGACCGGCGCGCTTGGCTTCATATAACGCATTGTCGGCACTTTGGATAAGCTGACCGTACTCGGCGTGGCTTTGCTGACACAGGCTCGCAACGCCAATACTGACGCTAACGAGGCTGTCGGGTGAGCCGGCATGGGGCAAGTCCAGCAGTTGCACGCTGGTGCGCAGTTTTTCCGCCACTTCAACGGCATCGGCACTGCGGGTTTCAGGTAACAGGGCGCAGAACTCTTCGCCACCGTAACGAAACAGGACATCGGCCGGATTGCTCAATGCGCCGCGAAGCGCAGTGGCGATCTGCTTTAAGCACTCGTCACCGTGCTGGTGACCATAGCAATCGTTATAGAGTTTGAAATAATCCACATCAATCAGCAGCAGCGACAGCGGCTTGTTATTGCGCTTACTGGCGCGCCACTCGCGATCGATGCACAGATCGAAATAGCGGCGGTTGCCCACGCCGGTCAGACCATCGGAAAGGGATTGTGACAGCAGCTCATGGGCCTGTTCACGCAGCAACAATTCGCGATGTACCGCGGCGGTAACATCGACAATCTGAATCAGGCAGTAGCGCTCACAGTCGCCGAGGGGCACGATGGTTATCGCCTGGCTCAGACGCGCGGCCGGACGCGCTGGTTCGGCATACAGCGGAAAGGGCGAACGGTGCAAAGATTGCGAAAGCAGGGAAGATAAATTGTGACCAATAGCCTGGCGAATCGCATCGCCGACGCGGTGAAATGCCATGTCGGGAAAGACGCTAAAAAAATCCTCGCCCACCGCCTCGCAAGCCGCTCGTCCGCTATGGGTTTCTAACCACGCGTTCCACAGGACGATACGGTAGTGCGCATCAACAATGATTACGCCGAGGCTTAAGGCTGAAAAGGCATCAAACAACAACTTATCTTTCATATTCAATGCATTCCGTCTGGAACACTGCCGGTTTCTAAGCGGCTGATATAAATCCGGATCTGTTCACGTAAGTCACGCAGCGCCGACATATCAAGGATAAACGCCAGATAGCCCTCTATTTGCTGACGTTCAAGGGCAAAATCGATGCGCAGCATCATCACCAGCGGATCGTTTTCCTCTTTATTCGGATTCAGAATCTGCCTGCTGCTGCCCACGCGAACCACCGGCAGCGAGCCTTGCAGCTCTTTCTGGAACATATTGGCCAGCGTACCGACGCAGGCATTGAGTACGATATTGCCAATTTCGCTCATCGCCTCGCGTTCCATCTCACCCAGCTCATGAGCGGGGATCAGATCGCCCACCATCATGCGGACAATTTCAAAGCTGGCGGCTTCAGGAAACATTAAAATCGCTTCGGTGGCATAAGCGCCCTGATAGTGCTGGCTGATGCCGAATAAAGTCATACCGGCGCCCAGTTCATTAGCGGCTTCGGAACGCGGTGTGAAGCGGATTTTCGGCACTGACATACGCACTTCTTCATTGACGATATTACTCATCGCTGCGGCGGCATGCCCGACCCCGATATTGAAAATCTCCATCAGGCTGTCGGTTTCAATCTCACTGATATCTGGCAATTCACTCATGGATGGCTCTCCAGTCCGTTCAGCAGGGCGTGGAGTTGCGGCTCTTTCAACGGTTTGGGCAAAAAACCCACACCAAGCTTGTCCGCAGCGATTTGAATTGAGTTCTGTACGTTAGCGGTGAGCAGGATGATGTGCGTACCTGGATGCGTCTGGCGGATACGCGAAGCGGTTTCTATGCCACCGATACCGGGCATATTCAGATCCAGCAGGATGGCGTAAGGTGCATTCGCCGATGCCAGTTCAATCGCTTCTTCGCCGGTTCCTGCTTCGTCGATCTGCCAGTCGCTATGCAGATTAAGCATATACTGGCGTGAAATCATGCGTGACAGGCGGCTGTCATCGACAATCAGGATATATTTCGACATCATTCATTCTCGTCTGGTTATGCATTGCCTGAAACCAGCACCATGCACGGCTTGCGGGCTGTTCACCTCCCTGATGAATGTTGCTCGACGTCCGGGCTGCGTTAGGTTTTGTTTCACGCGCCGCGTCGTCTTTTCCCTGCTAAAAATCGCCTTCCGGTTTACCTGCACGGTCTGCTACTTTCGGTTAAGTCACACTATTCATCGGCAAACATGGGCAAATAATTAGCCTGTTGCGATGAAGCGGTGAAAATTTAACCTTGAAGAGGCGCAATAATGCCTCTATTCTTTGCAGCGACGAACGTCTCGTCGCACCGGAGTGCACGCTAAAAATGAACAAACACGACTGATGAATCCTCATCCTTGCTCACTGCTCAGGCAGCCGCAGGGACATTTTTGATTTCATTCAGGAGTGCTTATGGCTCATTGTGCCCGTATCCCCGCCTTTATTTTGCATCAACTCACCTGTCAGCTCCCGTCGGGCGAGACCCTTTTTGGCCCGCTAAATCTTGCCCTTGAACCGTCCCTTTGCGGTCTGGTGGGGCGCAACGGCGCGGGCAAAACACAATTACTGCGTCTGCTCGCCGGGCTGGCAGCGCCCGCCAGCGGTCATATCGAACGTGCCGGCTCAATGGTTTATGTGGCGCAGCAGCATGACGTCGCGGCACAGACAACCCTCGCGCAACTGCTGGGCTATGGCGATATTTTTGCCGTCCGCCGGCGCGTGGAGCAGGGTGAATACCAGCCGGAGGATCTCGACAAGCTTGAAGGTCACTGGGATCTTGCGGAGCGGCTGGCGGCGGCTTTTGCGGACGCCGGACTGCCCGCGTTCGACCCGAATACACCCGCCGCCACGCTGAGCGGCGGAGAGCGCGCGCGGGCCTTGCTCTGCGGGGCGTTTATCGCCGATGCGGACTATTTACTGCTTGATGAACCCACCAATCATCTCGACAGGCAGGGACGCATCTGGTTTTACTCCTGGCTGGCGCGGCGAAACGGCGGCGCGCTGGTAGCGACTCACGATCGTGAACTACTGGCACAAATGCCGCGCATCCTTGAACTCGCTCCCGGCGGCTTGCGCAGCTACGGCGGCAATTATGCGGATTATCAGCAGCAGCGCGATGCGGAGCAGCTCGCCGCACGGGCAATGCTTGAGCACGCCGCCAATGAACGTCGCCGCGCCCGCAGCCGGATGCAGAAAGAGCATGATGCCAGCCAGCGGCGCTCGGCGCATACCCTGCGCACGGTCGATTCGTTAAATATTGCGTCGTTTGAACGGGTGAAATACAAAGGGGCTGCCAAAGAGCGGCCTGGCAGCTGGCGACAGCAGCATCGCGAGCAGAATGAGACTCTGAACAGCGCCGTGAACCAGGCGCGGGAACGGGTAGAGGATGAAGCTCCAATCCTGTTTACGCTGCCCGGCAGCCGGTTACCCGAGGGCAAACAGGTGCTGGTGATGGAAGAACTCTGTCTACCCCATAGCGCGCTCCCGCCCTTTAGCTGGCGGCTGGATGGCCCTATGCGCGTTGCGGTGCGCGGGCCAAACGGCTGCGGTAAATCGACGCTGCTGAAAGTTGTGTTGGGTGAGCGGGCACCGCGTGCCGGGCGCTGCCAGCTGTCGGTGACCTGTGCGTACCTCGATCAGCACTTAACGCAGCTCGATCTCTCATTATCCGTTATGGCGCACCTTAATCTCGGCGATACGCCTTTAGAAGAGGGCATGTTGCGCAGCCGTCTGGCGCAGCTGCAGCTGAGTGCAGACAAAATTACGCTCCCCCTGGCGGCTCTGAGCGGCGGCGAGCGCTTAAAAGCGGCACTTGCTTGTGTGCTATGGCGGCGTGACGCAACACAGTTGCTGTTGCTGGATGAGCCGACAAATCATCTCGATCTGGCATCAACCCAGGCTATTGAAGCGGCGTTGGCCTCGTTTCCGGGCGCAATATTGGTGGTTTCTCACGATGAGGCGTTTCTTGAGGGATTAAAACTTACGCATAGTTTGGTATGGCGGGAAGAAGGTTGGCTTTGCGAAGAGGAATAAGAAGAGCATAAACCCCCGGATGACGGGGGTAGCAAACGGTTTAATCAATTAACTGCTTACTGAGCGTCGGGTTCGCATGAATAAGTCGCATCAGTTTCATTTCGGTAGCGGTGGGTTTTATACGTTGTGATTCCCATTCGTACACCATAGAAACGGAGACGCCCATCGCGCGCGCGAAGTCATCTATTTTCAGCCCGGTTCCACGTCGCAATTGTTCAAAGTCACTAAAAGAATTCGGCTTTTTGCTAAGGGTTACCGGCTGCGTTACGTTATTTTTAAAAACAATCTGTTCCAGACTGCTCAGCAGTTCAAATTGTGGATCTTTGTACTCCATTGAGAACTCCTCGTAAAATCACACAGCGGGATCGTGATACAGCTCGTTAAGAATAGTCGTGAAAATTCCTGGTGTGTAGTTGCGGCAGTGACTAATCGCCTGGTAAAGGTTTATTGATGTGCATGAAATATACCTTTTGGCACTTTCTTTGCGCTTAATTAGTTGATAATTATCAGAGTGAGAATATTTAGTATATTTTTGTAAACCTAATGCAAAATTATCGATTAAGAATTATCTGAACCGCTTCGCGGAAAATTTCATGCCAGGTCGGATTAGTGAAGTTAAGAATGCATCGCAGGGGTATCTTGCGAGCCTGACCTGGACTATCCTTGTAAGCCTTCAGGCACGCGTGTGCCGGTATGCGATTTTTGGGTGAAAGGAGTAACAAAATGGCGACAGGAAAGTCCTGCTCTCGCTGGTTCGCGTCTCTTGCGGCGTTATTAATGGTAGTTAGCCTGAGTGGGTGTTTTGATAAAGAGGGCGATCAGCGCAAGGCGTTTATCGATTTCCTGCAAAATACGGCAATGCGCAGCAGCGAACGCCTGCCCGCGCTGACGGCAGATCAGAAAAAACAGTTTGGCCCGTTTGTCTCTGACTACGCCATTATCTATGGCTATTCCCAGCAGGTTAACCAGGCGATGGATTCCGGTCTGCGCCCGGTAGTGGACAGCGTTAACGCCATCCGCGTACCGCAGGATTATATGACGCAGCGTGAACCGCTTCGCCAGGCCAATGGTTCGCTGGGGGTGCTGAGCCAGCAGCTGCAAAACGCCAAAATGCAGGCGGATACCTCACGTGCGGCGTTAAAACAGGCTGACGATTTAAAACCGGTCTTCGATCAGATCTATACCAAAGTGGTGACCAATCCGGCGAATGCGCTGCAACCGCTGATTCCGGCGGCACAGGTCTTCACGCAGCAGCTGGTGCAGGTGGGCGATTTTATTGCCCAGCAGGGCACGCAGGTGAGCTTTGTCGCGAACGGTATTCAGTTCCCGACCTCCCAGCAGGCCAGCCAGTATAATGCGCTGATTGGGCCGCTGGCGGCGCAGCATCAGGCGTTTACCCAGGCCTGGACCGCAACGGTTTCCGCCACCCAGCAGTAATCTGGTGCGGGCAAAAAAAGAGGCGACAGGTTCGCCTCTTTTTTATTGCGCCGGATTTAGCGCAAAATTTGCGGGTTAACGCAGTTCTTCTCAACCTTGCCGTTTAGGGCGTCAATCAGGTTATCGACAGCGCAGGCGGCCATGTTGTAGCGAGTTTCATGGGTCGCAGAACCGATATGCGGCAGCGCCACCACATTCGGCAGCGACAGCAACGGCGAATCTACCGCCACCGGCTCTTTTTCAAACACATCCAGCCCGGCGGCGTGGATCTCGCCGCTTTGCAGAGCCTCTATCAGCGCCGCTTCATCGACCACCGGGCCGCGCCCGGCGTTAATAAAAATGGCTGACTTTTTCATTAATTCGAACTGCTTCTTACCGATCAGATGGTGAGTCTCTTCCGTCAGCGGCAGCACCAGGCAGACAAAATCAGACTCTTTTAGCAGCGTGTCTAAATCGCAATAGCGTGCCTGGAAGCGCTCTTCCGCCTCGGCGTGATGACGGCGCGCATTGTAGAGAATCGGCATGCCGAAGCCGAAATGCGCGCGCTGCGCCAGCGCAAGACCAATACGGCCCATACCAATAATGCCCATCGTTTTATGGTGCACATCGATGCCGAACCAGTCTGCGCCAATGCCGGATTTCCATTCGCCCGCTTTCACCCGTTCCGCCACTTCAACTACCCGGCGTGCGCTGCTGAGCACCAGCGCCATCATCGTATCGGCGACGGTTTCCGTCAGTACCGTCGGCGTATGCATCAGTAAGATTTTGCGTGCGTTCAGCGCATCGACATCAAAGTTGTCATAGCCTACCGAAATGGTCGACGTGGCGCGAAGCGCCGGCATCTTCTCCAGCAGCGCGCTATCAACGGTTTCGCTGGAACCCAGCAGCCCTTGCGCACTGGCAAAGACCTCAGCGTGCTGCTGCACCGTTTCCGGCTTTAAGTTCTCGACGCGGGTGACGTTAAAATGGTCTTGCAGACGCTGTAACAGGTCATCGGGCAAGGCTTTATACAAGATGATGGATGGCTTCATGCGATTTTCCCTTGTGATGGTGCGCCTGCCGAAATCTGCTTATTGTTAGCAGGCTTAACGATTAAAGTAAGCCATACGGAGGCGAAAAGCGCTACCCCCATGAAAATGTACGAAGCTGCCGGGCTGCCCGTTGCGCCATTGAGATAGCCCACCACCCACGAGCCGCAAAACGAGCCGAGCGCGCCCATGCTATTAATCAGGGCCATCGCGCCGCCCGCGACATTACGCGGCAGCATTTCAGGAATAATGGCGAAGAAAGGCCCGTAAGGCGCGTACATCGCCGCACCGGCAATCACCAGCAGTGAATAGGAAATCCAGAAATGGTTCGCCCCGACCGCCCATGAGCCAATAAAGGCAAAAGCGCCAATCAGCAGCAGCGGCCAGACAAACAGTTTGCGGTTTTGCAGCTTATCGGAAGCCCAGGACGCAAGGATCATTGCTATCGTTGCCGCCAGGTAAGGCACGGCGGAGAGCCAGCCCACTTCTACCATGCCCAGATTCTCACCGCCGCTGCGAATAATCGACGGCAGCCACAGTACAAAACCATACACGCCAATACTCCAGGCGAAATATTGCAGGCACAGCAGCACCACATTGCGGGAACGGAACGCCTCGCTGTAGTTGCGTACGGCTTTAATTCCCTGCTGCTCTTTATCCAACTGCGTTTGCAGCGCGGTTTTCTCTTCTTGCGACAGCCAGTTCGCCTGGCTCGGTTTGTCTTTTACCAGCACCCACCAGCAGAAGGCCCAAATCACCGCCGGAATACCCTCGATAATAAACATCTCGCGCCAGCCGAAGGATTGGATCAAATAACCGGAAACGATGGACATCCACAGCACCGTCACCGGATTGCCGAGGATCAGGAAGGTGTTGGCGCGCGAGCGTTCGGATTTGGTAAACCAGTTGCTGATATAGATAAGCATCGCGGGCATGACGGCGGCTTCCACCACGCCAAGAATAAAGCGGATGGCGGCCAGCATCGGGATATTACTCACGACGCCAGTTAATGAGGCGCAGCCGCCCCACAGAATTAGGCAGATAAAGATAAGCTTGCGTACGCTGCGTCTTTCGGCGTAAACCGCTCCGGGGATCTGGAAGAAAAAGTAGCCGAGGAAGAACAGCGCGCCTAACAGGGAGGAGACGCCTTTGGTGATGCCTAAATCTTCATTAATGCCCGCCGCAGAGGCGAAACTGAAGTTGGCGCGATCGAGATAGGCCAGGCTGTAAGTAATGAACACGATGGGCATGATATACAGCCAGCGTTTTGTCGGATTTGTGGCGTTCATAAGGTTGCCTCTGTGGTTGAGGTTGTTAACCGCCTGCATGTAGGGTACAGCGCGGCATTCTATTATTTGGCGAAGCGCGGCGTTATAGCGCGCCCAGCTCCGCGCGTGTTGGCAATCCTTCGCTGTCGCCCGGCACCTGAATAGCTCGTGCGCCGATGGCATTGCCGCGCCGCACCGCGTCGGGCAAGGTTTTTCCTTCCAGCAGGGCGCTTATCACCCCGACGGCGAAACCGTCCCCGGCACCGACCGTATCGACAACATGCTCGACGGCGACCGGCGCAACGTTCCCCTGTTCGCCGTTAGTACTCTTAAACCAGGCACCATCGGCACCGGTTTTAATCACTACCGCCTGGACACCGCGTTGCAGATAAAAATCGGCAATGCCTTCGGCGGTTTGTTCACCCGTCAGGATCATTCCCTCTTTTAACCCCGGCAGAACCCAGTCGGCCTGAAAGGCGAGACGGTTGAGCTTGTCGATCATCTCCGCTTCGCTGCTCCACAGCACCGGGCGCAGATTGGGATCAAAGGAAATGGTTTTGCCGTGGGATTTCATGTTCTGCGCCGCGTGTTCCAGCAGCCCATAGGAGGACGCGGAAAGCGCGGCGGCCACGCCGCTTAAATGCAGATGGCGCGCCTCGCTGAACAGCCCGGCGTGAAAATCTTCCGTTGACAGGTAGCTGGCTGCCGAACCTTTACGGAAATACTCGACGATGGGATCGGTTCCATCTTCGGTTTTAGATTTCAGCTGAAAACCGGTTCTGTAACGGGTATCAATCGTCACACCCGCCGTACTGATATTTTCATTACGCAGCGTATTGAGGATGAAGCGGCCAAAGCTGTCGTCGCCCACGCGGCTGACCCAACTGACCTGAAAACCAAGGCGCGCCAGCCCGGTAGCGACATTTAGCTCCGCTCCCGCCGCCCGCTTAATAAACTGCCCGACATCGGCCAGATCGCCGGTTTCGCTAGCGACAAACATCGCCATCGCTTCGCCAATGGTGATGACATCCAGCGCCTTATGCATAAGGAGCCTCCTCGCGTAACAAGTTAACGTAATGGCGGGTGACGTCGGTCAGATCCTCACCTTCCAGCGGAAATTCAATACCGCGCGGCACATCGGCGGGTAAGTCTTTCAGCAGCGCCAGCCAGCGGCTATCGGCAGCGTCCGGCGGCACGGCGCGGAAACCGTCACCGTGAGCAACGGCGGCTTTAACATGGATATAACTGACCGCCGGGGCTAACTGGCGCGCGGCCTCTTCGGGCTGCTCGCCCACCCACAGCCAGTTACCGGTGTCGAAAGTCAGGCTCACCGGCAGCGCCAGGGTGTGGCAGGCGGCGTTAAAACGCAGCATCGGCGCGAGTTTGCCGCACGACGTCTGATCATTTTCCACAACCAGCGGCACCGGACTTGCCGCCAGCCAGCCGCGCAAGGTTTCAAGATGACTGTGTTGAGTAAAATGACCGAGGGAGACTTTGAGCCACAGGGCTTTCAGCGCCTGCGCTTCCAGCAGCAGGGCCGGTAAGCGCGGGTTTAACGTACCGTCTTCCTGAAACAGCGCTTCAGGCGCGGAGTAGCAAGCCTGCAGGTTATGCAAATCGATAGCGGAGGCCAGCGAGGGCAGATGCTTTAAGGCTTCTTCATTTAACAGCTCACGGCGGATCTCTACGCCGTCGGCCCCGGCTTCGGCAACGATCGGCAGCAGCGCCAGTTGCCCGCCCAGCGCCTCGATTTGCGCGTGGCCGTAGGCGGCAGTGACAACGATAATTTTTGCTGGCATGAATCAATTCCCCGGCGGTGATATCGGTTGCGAATATCATTAACGCTAGATGGAACCGGTTCCAAAGAAAAGTTTACCGTGCCGAAATTATGATCATCATCACGAAGCTTATTTAGCGTGCCGTCGAGCCGCGGACGATCAGTTCACCGGAAAAAACCTGCTCGCGCACGGTGTTGCTCTGGCCTTCAATGCGCCGTACCACCTGTTCAACGGCGGCAAAACCAATTTGCCACGTCGGTTGTTTGAGGGTGGTAATACCTGGGCCCGCCAGTTCCGCCCACTCCAGTTCATCAAAACCGAGCAGGCCGATATCGCTGCCCCAGTTCAGCCCGATGCGTTTAAGGGAGCGCGCCACCTGCAGGGTGAGCGCGCCGTTGGCGGAGATCACCGCTTTGCGCATTCCCCGGTGGCGAGAATGGAACTGGCGCAGCGCGTTATCGAGCTGCGCGGCTTCATGCAGCACAACTTCGGCGTTTTCCGCCACCATGCCGGGATAGCGGGCAAGGGTCGCGCGAAAGGCAGCCAGCCGCTCGCGGCGGGTATTTACCGATCCCAGCGGTTCACTGAGAAACAGTATCGCTTCAAACCCTTGTTCAATCAGATGTTCGGTGGCGGTGGTCGCTGCCTGGGTGTTATCCAGCCCGACCACGTCGCAGGCAAAATCGGGAATTTTGCGGTCAATCAGCACCATCGGCAGGGAGGATTGTTGCAGGCGGTTGAGCCCCTCTTCGCGCATACCGACCGCGTTCACCACAATACCTTCCACCTGATAGCTGCGCAGCAGGTCGAGATAATGCAGCTCCTGATCGACTTCGTTATTGGTATTACAGACCAATGGGGTAAAGCCCTTTTCGCGACAGGCGGCTTCGATGCCGCTCAGCACATGCACCGAATAGGGATTGGTGATATCAGCGATAATCAGGCCAATCAGGCGGGTACGTCCGCGCTTTAGCCCACGCGCCATCAGGCTTGGACGGTAATCGAGTTCGGCAATCGCCTGCTCAATGCGCGCCAGCAGCGCGGCGGAAAGCAGATGTTTTTCACCATTCAGATAGCGTGAGATACTGGTTTTGCCCGTTTTTGCCGCCTTCGCGACATCACTAATGGTTGGCCGCGCCGTTTTCGCCATGGTTGCTTCCCTCGCCGTGAATGGTTGTCCACACCTTAGCGCGAAACGGCGCGCAATCAAGCACTAAGCGCGGCTTATCCCTCTGACTGTGAGCGTAATGACGTTTAAATTTGCGATTATGCCGCCGCTGTGGATGATAGAGCGCAAAACAAAAACATCATCTGCAAGCTATTCAGGAGCGCGCGTTGGCAAACTCGGCAATCAAAACGATTCTTACGGCGGCCCACTGGGGACCGATGCTGGTCGACACCGACGGTAAAAACGTCCTCGCATCGCGCGGCGCGCTGCCGTCCCGTCATCTTAATTCCCTGCAAACGGTGGTGCAGGATCAGGTGCACAGCCCGGCGCGGGTGCGCTATCCGATGGTGCGCAAAGGTTTTCTCGCCTCGCCGCACAGCCCGCAAGGGGTACGCGGCCAGGATGAGTTTGTTCGCGTCAGCTGGGACGAAGCCCTCGATCTTATTCATCAGCAGCATCAACGCATTCGTCAAACCTATGGCCCGGCCTCCATTTTTGCCGGTTCGTATGGCTGGCGATCCAATGGCGTGCTGCATAAAGCGGCGACCTTGCTGCAACGTTATATGAGCCTCGCCGGTGGTTATACCGGCCATTTAGGCGATTACTCCACCGGTGCGGCGCAGGCCATCATGCCCCATGTGGTGGGCGGCAATGAAGTTTATCAGCAGCAGACCAGCTGGCCGATGATTCTCGAACATAGCGATGTCGTGGTGCTGTGGAGCGCGAACCCTCTTAATACGCTGAAAATTGCCTGGAACGCCAGCGATGAGCAGGGCATTGCCTGGTTTGATGCGCTGCGCAAAAGCGGCAAGCGGGTGATCTGTATCGATCCGATGCGATCGGAAACCGTCGATTTCTTTGGCGACAGCATCGAGTGGATCGCCCCGCATATGGGAACCGACGTGGCGCTGATGCTCGGTATCGCCCATACGCTGGTGGAAAACGGCTGGCAGGATGAGGATTTCCTCTCCCGCTGTACCGTGGGTTATGAAATATTTTCGCGCTATCTGACGGGCGAAAGCGACGGCGTGGCGAAAACCGCCGAGTGGGCGGCGGAGATTTGCGGCATTAAGGCGGATAAAATTCGCCAACTGGCGCACATCTTTCATGAAAATAGCACGATGTTGATGTCCGGCTGGGGGATGCAGCGCCAACAGTATGGCGAGCAAAAACACTGGATGCTGGTTACGCTGGCGGCGATGCTCGGGCAGATTGGTACGCCCGGCGGCGGTTTTGGCCTTTCGTACCATTTTGCCAACGGCGGTAATCCGACGCGTCGCGCGGCGGTGCTGGCCTCAATGCAGGGCACGGTGAAAGGCGGCACTGACGCGGTCGATAAAATCCCCGTTGCGCGCATCGTCGAAGCGCTGGAAAACCCCGGCGGCGCGTACCAGCACAACGGTATGGATCGCCACTTCCCGGATATCCGGTTTGTCTGGTGGGCGGGTGGGGCAAACTTTACGCATCATCAGGATACCAACCGGCTGATTCGCGCCTGGCAAAAACCGGAGCTGGTGGTAATTTCGGAGTGCTTCTGGACGGCGGCGGCAAAACACGCGGATATCGTATTACCGGCAACCACCTCGTTTGAGCGTAACGATCTGACGATGACCGGCGATTACAGCAACCAGCATCTGGTGCCGATGAAGCAGGTGGTTGCGCCGCAATATGAAGCGCGCGACGACTGGGAGATTTTCGCCGAGCTGAGTGAACGCTGGGAAACCGGCGGGCGTGCGCGTTTCACCGAAGGGAAAAGCGACCTGCAGTGGCTGGAAACCTTTTACAATATTGCCGCCGAGCGCGGCGCCAGCCAGCAGGTAACGCTGCCGCCGTTCGCCGAATTCTGGCAGGCCAATCAGCTGATTGAGATGCCGGAAAGCGAAGAGAATGCGCGCTTTATACGCTATGCGGACTTCCGTCGCGATCCGCAAGGCCATCCGTTGAAAACGCCGAGCGGTAAAATTGAAATCTTCTCTGATCGCATCAAAAGCTTTGGCTATGCCGATTGCCCGCCGCATCCAATGTGGCTGGAGCCTGATGAGTGGCACGGTAATGCGCAGCCGGAGCAGCTGCAGCTTTTATCGGCCCATCCGGCGCATCGCTTGCACAGTCAGCTTAACTACAGCCGCCTGCGCGAAGCATACGCCGTCGCCGGTCGCGAACCCATCACGCTGCATCCTATGGATGCACAGGCGCGCGGGATTGTCGCCGGTGATGTGGTGCGGGTGTGGAATCAGCGCGGACAGGTGCTGGCGGGCGCGGTGGTCAGTGCAGGGATTAAGCCCGGCGTCATCTGCCTGCATGAAGGCGCATGGCCTGATTTGGATAGCGCGGCGGGCGGTATCTGTAAAAACGGCGCGGTGAATGTGCTGACCAAAGATCTCCCCAGCTCGCGGCTGGGCAATGGCTGCGCCGGAAATACGGCCCTTGCGTGGGTGGAGAAATATCAGGGCCCGGCCCTTACGCTAACGGCGTTTGATCCGCCCGCCAGTTCATGATCCACGTCGGGTGGAGAGTTTCCTCCTGCCAGGCGCTACCCTCAATACGAAAGCCCTGCGCGTGGTAGAAATTCACCGCCCGCAGGTTTTTCTGATACACCTCGAGGCTGAGCCGGCTATAGCGCTGTTTGACATGTTCCATCAGCGCTTTGCCAATTCCTTGACCAATCGCAGCAGGGCGTACAAACAGCGCGCCGATAAACTGCTCATCCATCACGCTGATAAAACCCTGTAGCTCGCCGTGCGCTTCCCAGACCCAGGTTTTTGCCATCGGCAGATAATCGTCGCGCACCAGCGCTTCGCTCTCCTGCCAGTAACGCACATCAATAAACGGATGGGCAAAGCGGGTGCTCTCCATCCACAGCGACAGCAGCGGCGACACATTTTTGTTACGCCACCCACGAATCATGCCTTTTCCCCCGGATGGCAAAAGCAGCCGGTAATATGATCGTTAACCAGTCCGCAGGCCTGCATAAAGGAGTAGCAAATGGTGGCGCCGACAAATTTGAAGCCGCGTTTTTTCAGCGCCTTTGATAACGCTTCCGATGCGGCCGTTGTGGTTGGGATCTCCCCATGCGTTGCCGCCGTGGTTATCTGCGGAGTGTTATCGACAAACTGCCAGACAAAGTCGGTAAACGGCTCGCCGTTTTGTTCCATCGCCATAAAGGCGCGGGCATTAGCGATAATGGCCTCAATTTTGCCGCGATGGCGAATAATCCCGGCGTCCTGCATCAGCCTTTCCACGTCGTCGGCGGTCATTGCCGCTACGCGCTCAGGATCAAACTGGTGAAAGGCCTGGCGATAGTTCTCGCGCTTTTTTAACACGGTTATCCAGGATAACCCTGCCTGTTGCCCCTCGAGGCAGATCATTTCGAACAGCTTTTTACCGTCTTTTTGCACCACGCCCCATTCAGAATCATGGTAAGCGAGGTAAAGCGGATCCTGACTAACCCAACCACAACGCTGCATACCCTTACTCCGTCAATAATAAGTAAAATAAATGTCTGCCCATCTTGACGCGCGCCTTAGAAAGACAATATTTAGTAGAGGGGCATAGCTCCAATAAACAACGATAACAATTACGCCGAATTCGGCTCTTCTCTGGAGTCGCAAATTGATGAACATAATCCGCAGTGGCTGCACTCTGGCGCTGCTGCCTGCTTGTCTGTTTTTTTGTCAGACAGCGGCGGCGTGGCAACAAGAATATATTGGAAATGACCCTGTTACTGCGACTACCGAACGCTATATCTGGGATAGCGATCGGCAACCGCGTTATAACGATATTCTCGAAGAACGCATTCGCTCGACGCAAAATTCCCCCGGCGTGGCCTTTAATCTGCCCGATGAAACGCCGCTGGATGCTATTAGCACCATGAGCATTGGCTGGAATATTCCCCTTACCAGCAATATCACTACCGGCCCGGTCGCGGTATGGCATTACGATGGCTCAACGACCTCAATGTATAACGAATATGGCGATAGCGCGACCAATGTGCATTACAGCGATCCCCTGTGGCACGCCAGCGTCAGCTCGCTGGGCTGGCGCGTGGATAGCCGGCTGGGCGGTCTCCGTCCGTGGGCGCAAATTAGCTTCAATCAACAATTTGGCGAAAATGTGTGGAAAAGCCAGTCCGGGCTTTATCGCCTGACCGCCGCCAACCAATATGGAAACTGGATGGATGTCACGCTGGGTGCGGATATGCTGCTTAATTCTCATATGGCGGCGTATGCGGCGTTTTCGCAGTCAGAAAATACCACCTATGGGCAGAATTACCTTTATAGCATGGGCGTCAGCGCGCGTTTCTAAGGCTTATTTAAAACAAACTTTTTACAAGTGAGAAACAATAAGCACGGGTTTTTCGCTGATAGTATGTACTAACTTACTGTGGCGGTTACAAAGGGGAATATATTCCCGCGCCATTCATTCCGTAATAAGTGCAGTTCATTCCTTCTCTCGCGCATTTCATGCCTTATTTACCCCGGCATGAAATGCGCTTCGTTATCGTTGTCGGCAGTGATTTCCCTCTTTTCTCTGCAGGACGACTGCCATGAATACATCATTTGCTTATCGCACACGCTGGCTGACACTGTTCGGCACCATTATTACGCAATTTGCATTAGGGTCCGTTTACACCTGGAGTTTGTTTAATAGCGCGCTGGCGCAGAAGCTGGGCGAGCCGGTAAGTCAGGTCGCTTTCTCCTTCGGCCTGCTCAGTCTGGGTTTGGCGCTTTCATCCTCCGTGGCGGGGAAATTACAGGAACGTTTTGGTGTTAAACGCGTCACCATCGCTTCCGGCGTGCTGCTGGGGCTGGGGTTCTTCCTGACCGCGCACTCTAATAATTTGATGATGTTGTGGCTGAGCGCCGGTGTGCTGGTCGGTCTGGCGGATGGCGCAGGCTACTTGCTGACCCTCTCCAACTGTGTGAAATGGTTCCCGGAGCGCAAGGGTCTGATTTCCGCGTTTTCTATCGGGGCTTATGGCCTTGGCAGCCTCGGTTTTAAATTTATCGACAGCCAGCTGCTGGCAAGCGTCGGTCTGGAAAAGACCTTTATGATTTGGGGCGCGATGGTGCTGGTGATGATTGTCTTTGGCGCGATGTTGATGACCGATGCGCCGCTGCAAAAAGTCTCGACGGTGAATGGCGTGGTGGAAAATGACTTCACGCTGGCGCAGTCGATGCGTAAACCCCAGTACTGGATGCTGGCGGTGATGTTCCTGACCGCCTGCATGAGCGGCCTGTATGTGATTGGTGTCGCGAAAGATATCGCCCAGGGTATGGTGCATCTTGACGTGGCGACAGCGGCAAACGCCGTCACCGTAATTGCCATCGCTAACCTGAGCGGTCGGCTGGTGCTGGGCGTGCTGTCGGACAAAATGTCCCGTATCCGCGTGATAACTTTGGGGCAGCTTATTTCGCTGGTCGGCATGGCGGCACTGCTTTTCGCCCCGCTCAACGCCGTGACCTTTTTCGCCGCGATTGCCTGCATTGCCTTTAACTTTGGCGGCACCATTACCGTCTTCCCGTCGCTGGTCAGTGAGTTCTTTGGTCTGAATAATCTGGCGAAAAATTACGGTGTGATTTATCTCGGCTTCGGTATCGGCAGTATCTGCGGTTCGATTATCGCTTCGCTGTTCGGCGGCTTTTATGTCACCTTCTGCGTTATCTTCGCCCTGCTTATCGTCTCTCTGGCGCTCTCCACCACGATTCGCCAGCCGCAGCGTCAGGTTTATCAACAAGCCCACGCCTGAAACTTACGCATTCAGAAGCCGCCGAAAAATCGGCGGTTTTTGGCTATCTTCCGCACATTGCCCTCAGAGCGACTATCCTTATTGGTCAGGTTATACCGACAAAAGGAGTCTTAAATGTCTTTAGAAAAAGTGGTTTATCGTGCGAAGGCAAAAGCAACCGGCGGCCGCGATGGTCGTGCGACCTCCTCTGATGGCGTGCTTGATGTCAAACTTGGCGTACCTAAAGAGATGGGCGGTGCCGGTGGCGAAGTGACCAACCCGGAGCAACTCTTCGCCGCAGGTTACTCCGCCTGTTTCCTCGGTGCGCTGAAACATGTCGCGTCGGTCGAGAAAAAGAAAGTGCCGCAGGAAGCCTGGATTGAAGGGCAGGTTGGCATTGGTCCGCTACCGACCGGTTTTGGTATTGAAGCGCAGCTGGATATTCACCTGCCAGGTATGGATCACCAGGAAGCAGAAGCGCTGGTGCAGAAAGCGCACATCGTTTGCCCTTATTCAAATGCCACCCGCGGCAATATCGATGTGAAATTGAATGTGATCACCTCCTGATAGCGCACTTTGGTGACTTTTTTCTGATGCCGGCCATATTTTTTTGTAAATATATGGCCGGTTAGCACTTCCGGATGACACTTTTCGTTCTCGCTATGGTCTACTTAGCGCGCTTCAGAAGTTTCCGGGAAAGACTTCCTTCGCGACATCTCACCCTGCGGACGTTCTTTATTCACGCCTCGCCCGGTGCTTTTTACTTTCTTCAGAGTTGCTTGCATGACTTATATCAAAGCGATGACCCAGCAGAAGCTGAGCTTTCTGTTGGCGATCTATATCGGTCTGTTTATGAATAGCGCTGTGTTCTACCGTCGGTTCGACGGCTTTGCGCAAGCGTTCACCGTGTTGAAAGGACTCTCTGCGGCTGTCGAACTCATTGGTACGGTTCTGGTAACCTTCTTTTTGCTGCGCGTATTGTCGTTGCTTGGCCGCCGGGTTTGGCGCGTGCTGGCGTCGCTGGTGGTTATTTTCTCCGCCGCTGCCAGTTATTACATGACGTTTCTTAACGTGGTGATTGGCTACGGCATTATTGCCTCGGTGATGACCACGGATATCGATCTCTCTAAAGAGGTGGTGGGCTGGCAGCTTATCGCGTGGGTGGCGCTGTTAAGCGCGCTGCCGCTGCTCTCCATCTGGAATAACCGCTGTCGTGACACCCTGCTGCGCCAGCTAAGTACGCCGGGCGCGCGCATTCGCAGCGTCGGCGTGGTGCTGCTGGCGGGCTTAATGGTCTGGGGGCCGATTCGCCTGCTCGATATGCATCAAAAAACCTCCGAGCGCACCTCGAATGTTGATATGCCAAGCTACGGCGGCGTGGTAGCAAACTCCTATTTACCGTCAAACTGGCTATCGGCGCTGGGCCTGTATGCCTGGGCGCAGGTAGATGAATCTTCTGATTACAAATCGCTGATTAATCCGGCGAAAAAATTTACCTATGTCGCGCCGAAAGATATCGACGATACGCTGATGGTGTTTATTATCGGCGAAACCACGCGTTGGGATCATATGGGATTATTAGGTTACTCCCGCGATACCACGCCGAAACTGGCGCAGGAGAAAAATCTGGTAGCGTTCCGCGGTTATTCTTGCGATACCGCGACCAAACTCTCCCTGCGCTGTATGTTCGTGCGCGAAGGCGGGGTGGAAGATAACCCACAGCGTACGCTGAAAGAGCAAAACGTCTTTGCGGTGTTAAAACAGCTGGGCTTTTCCAGCGATTTGTACGCCATGCAGAGTGAGATGTGGTTCTACAGCAACACTATGGCCGACAACATCGCCTATCGCGAGCAGATTGGCGCTGAGCCGGGCAACCGGGGTAAAAGCGTCGATGACATGCTGCTTATCAATGAAATGCAGCGTTCGCTGGGCCGCACCAGCGGTAAGCATATGATTGTGTTGCATACCAAGGGTTCGCACTTTAACTACACCCAGCGCTATCCGCGCAGCTTTGCGAAGTGGACGCCGGAATGCGTGGGCGTGGATGATAAATGCAGTAAGGAAGAGCTGATTAACTCCTTCGATAACTCGGTCTCCTATGTGGATTCCTTTATCGATACGGTGATTGATAAAGTGCGCGACCGCAAAGCGATCGTCTTCTATGCCGCCGACCACGGTGAATCCATAAACGAGAAGCAGCATCTGCACGGCACGCCACGCAAAATGGCCCCGCCGGAGCAGTTCCGCGTACCGATGATGGTGTGGATGTCGGATAAGTACCTTGAGGATCCGCAGAAAGCGCAGATGTTCGCGCAGCTCAAGCAGCAAGCGGCGGATAAAACCCCGCGCCGCCACGTTGAGCTGTATGACTCCATTATGGGTTGTCTGGGTTATACCTCGCCGAACGGTGGGATTAACGAGAACAATAACTGGTGCCATTTGCCAGCACAGGCGGCGAAGTAAGCCTCTTGATGGCTTTATCACCAGTCAGTTAGCTTTTTTACCTTAAGGGATTGACGGGGCATGTCGGCGGCAGTAAGATGCGCCCCGCATTCGGTGATTGGCGCAGCCTGGTAGCGCACTTCGTTCGGGACGAAGGGGTCGGAGGTTCGAATCCTCTATCACCGACCAAATTCTAAAAAACCCAACCGTAAGGTTGGGTTTTTTGCTTTCTGCGCCCGAAAAGAGGATGAGAACCTCCGGGGGCAGGGAGGTTCGACTCGAGCGAAGCGAGAGAACGTTGCTTTAGCAACGGCCCGCAGGGCGAGCCACGCAGTGGCGAATCATCCTCTATCACCGACCAAATTCTAAAAAACCCAACCGTAAGGTTGGGTTTTTTGCTTTCTGC